>JAFPZK010000059.1 GCA_017417315.1 Bacteroidales bacterium | reverse complement strand
TTCGTTGTTGGGATAGTCTAAAACGTATGTTCTGCCTTCTTCGTCATATTCTTTGATTGTCAAATATCCCGCCTGATAAAGAATAGGCCAAAGACTGTCATAATCTTCCGGCGAAACGTCAAAATCATCGGCAAACAACATCTTCGGCACAAGATTCTTTACGTCGGCATTGTGGCGTTTCAAATGGTCTATGATGTATGACGATGTTGCCGTCCCGAACCAATGGTTGTTGAGTTTTTTCTCTTTAAAAGTGGTCAAAATACTTGTTGGATTAAACATATCAGGCGAATTTTCGCTGAAATGATAACCGTCAAACTGATATTTCAACATTTCAAACATCTGGTCGAAACTGCAATTATACTTTTGTGCTAAAAGATTGATGTCCTCTTTGAAATAACTCAAAAGTTCGTCTTTTGTGATGCCGCAGATGTCGGCATAATCCTCCACCATCGAAAGTTTTTCGAGGTTGTTGATAGTAGAAAATATCGACACTTGCGAAAACTTTGAAATCCCCGTAATGAATACAAAACGCTCGTCGTCCTCACAGACTTTGAGTTGCTGATAGATCTCTTGAAGTTTGGGCTTGACTTCGGTGAGTTTTCCATCGTAAAGATGTGCGTTGAGCGGTGCGTCGTATTCGTCAATCAGGACTACGGCATTTCTGCCGGTCTGCGCTTTGGCGGCTTTTATGAGATTATAAAAACGCGCTCCATTGCTGAGTTTATCGTTAATGGAAACGGAATACTTTTTTTCGTATTCTTCAATTTGAATTGCGATTGACGAGGAAATTTTGTCGGTTTCAACGTCCTTTACCGCCGACATATCAAGTTTTATGACAGGATATTGTACCCAGTCTTTTTCGAGGTCGTATATTTTCAGTCCTTTAAATAATTCCTTTTTCCCCTCGAAATACGCCCGTAACGTATTCAACAACAACGATTTGCCGAAACGCCTCGGACGTGAAAGAAACACGAATTTTCTGTCGCCAATCATCTCGTACATACGCTCGGTTTTGTCAACATATAAAAAACCCTCGGTGATGATTGACTCAAAACCTGCCCTGCCTGTCGGATATTTACGTGGTGTTGCCATAATAATTTGCTTTTTTTAATGTTTGACGGCAAAGTTAAAAAGTTTTTCAGCAATTCGCAAAAAAATAGTTACTCCTCTTTTATGCGCAGATTCAACTCGATTGTGCTTTCGCTGTATGCGCCGCCGTGAGACACAGCACAAGCAGTATTGTCATTATTTTAGTTCGCTAATATCACCTCCGTTTCTTCTCCGTTATATTTTATGTTTTTTATAACTTTGCCGTCCTGAGAGGTAATCTTAAAAATCCGCTCTTTAAGCATATTTTCAAAACCGCCTTCACGCTTTGAAATTTTTAGCACTTTATCGTTTTCTGAATACGAAAATTTGATGACGGAAAATTTACCGTTTTTGTAATTCAAATTGTCGCCTTCGTCTTCGTAAAGCGTAAATTCACCGTCTGAACCCGCATAAATGCGGATTTCTAAATCGCCGTTTGCTTTTTCGTCAGCATACTGACCAACTTCGCTGAGCGGCAAAATAGAGCCTTGCTTTATGAAAATCGGCATTTTTTCAATCGGAGCATTTACGGTGATTGTCTGTCCGCCTTCAAAAACCTCTCCCGTGAAAAAGTCAACCCAAGAGCAACCCTGAGGCAAATAAACGTCCCGCGTTTTGGGCTTTTCGGCTTTTTGCTGTTCTTTTGCAAAATCCGACGGCGTTTTCCAATACAAACGGAAACGCGCCGCTCCCGTCTGATTGTTTTGAGTTTCACAAACTATCGGATATTCTTTGCCTTTTTCCAACTGCAAAAATTCAAAATACGGCTCGTTGCCGGCAAGTTCCACCTTCAAAGTATCGCCGTTGAAAATTATAACGCGACTATCAAAACTCTTAATCTGAAACTGATATTTTCCCGTTTCAGGCGCAACAACTCTCCCCTCCCACCGTACTGAATACATCGAATCCGTAACAAATTCAGGTCTGCCTTCGTACCAATAAATGTCAATATTTTCCGCCGTTTCTTCTTTGCTTAACTGCTTGAAATCCTTATCTTTATAATACTTAACGTTAACGCCGTCTTTGAAAACCTCCTTCGGAACAAGTTTTGAAATTTGCGGCGGCGTATGATACATATAATCCGGTACCGGCGCAACCAAAACCTCATTTCCGAACATATATTCGTCTTTGAGGTCATAGACCTTTTCGTCTTGCGGAAAATCCATCACCAAAGCCCTCATCATCGTATAACCGTCTTTATAAACTTGTCCTGACAAGGAATAAATGTAAGGCAAAAATTTATACCTCAACTTGTCGAACTCTACCAAAACGGGGAAAAATTCTCCCATTTCCCACATTTCGCGTGGAGCATCTGAGCCGTGTGAGCGGAAAATCGGACAAAAAGCCGCAAACTGAAACATTCTCGTGTAAAGTTCCATGTACGCGGGGTCTTTTGCACCGTAAGTAAAAAGTCCGTCGTATGAGCCGATTAAAAAGCCTCCGATGTCAAAACTCCAATACGGAAGTCCTGACAATGAGAAGTTTAAGCCTGCCGTTATTTGGTCGCGATAAATTTCCCAACTTGCGCCGATGTCGCCCGACCACGTGATTGCACCGTCCCGCTGCAAACCCGCAAACGCCGACCTTGTCAAAATGCACGCCCTACGGTTTTGGTCAGTTGAAGTCCATTTGTCATAAACCATATCCAACATCGCCAAAACGTAAGTGTTTAAATATCTGGTATATGAGCCGAGATGATTGTTGTCAAGACGTTCGGTTTCAAACTTGTGGCTCTCTTTTGTAAGGGAATTGATGACATCGGGTTCGGTGCTGTCGTGCCACCAACCGTCAAAACCCTGAGAATAAACGTTTTTGTAAACATAATCGTTATACAAATTCATCGCTTCGGGGTTGTAAACGTCGATGTAACGGAAGTTCCCCCACCCTATCGGCTCTAACAAATAGCCGCGTTTATAAAAATCGTCGTGCATCTTGGCTTTAAGACCGATACAGGGCCAAACCGAAATTATGGCGTGAAGATTCATTCCATGAAGTTCGTCCATCATGGCTTTCGGGTTCGGAAAACGGGTTTCGTCAAACTCCATGCCTGACCATTTGCCGGGTTCCCACCATTCCCAATCCTGAACCATACAATCAAGAGGAATATTTGCTTTTCTGTAACGGCGGGCAACCGTGAGCAGTTCGTCCTGAGATTTATAACGTTCTTTGCTTTGCCAATAACCGAACGCCCAACGCGGCAACATAACGGCTTTTCCCGTCAAGTTTCTATATTCGGCGATGACATTGTCGGCGTTGTCGCCTTGAAAAACGTAATAATCAACACCGTCAGAGAGTTCGGAAGAAAAACTGCTGATACCATTTTTATCTTCAAAAACCGTCGCTGAATAATTGTCCCAAAAAATTCCGCAACCGTTAGAAGCCGTCAAAACCGGCGAAACGGCATTCGTATTGCTCTGAGAAAGCAGAATTTTTTGTCCTCGATAGTTCATAATATTTTCCTGATTTTGACCGAGACCGTAAAGACCGTCGGCTAAGATTTCAAACTTTTGGGCAACCGACACCCCCGTATCGCCTTTGACGATTTTTTCCTGAATTTCGAGCTGTGCGGCTTCCTTTAACAAAAGTGTGGAATCGGCGCGGAAATAACTTACTTTTCCGTCCGTTTTGTTGACAATAACTTTCAATTTGTCAGTTGTTAAAACCCAAAAATCAGCGGTTTCGGACTTTGTAAATGCTGTTTTTTCAGGATTTTTTTTGACCACAAGTGAGCCTCTGAGCCTCTTTGCGGATTTTGTACAGCGGACGGTTGAGGGGGAATAAAACGTGATTTTTTCCGTCATTCCGTCAGGGAAAATTATCTCAAAACCGTTATCTAAATCATTGGTTTTAAGTGTTTTGTCAGCACACGAAAACATAAAAAGCGTGCAAAACAATGGTGTAAAAAGTTTAAAAAAATTCATGGTATTTAGTGTGAAATTAGTAACGGGATAAAATTAGAAAGTTTTTTTGAAAAATTCAAAAAAAATAAATTTTGGTTTGCTTTTTGAAAGATAAAAATTACTAAAACAAGAAAAATCATTTACCATGAAAAGCATATTTTACATATTTACCGGCATATTTTTATTTTTGATGTCATGCGCTCCTGTCCAAGAGCCGCAAAACACTGCCGACGGAGATATAGAGATTTCCTCAGAAAGGGTTCAGCAAAAAAAATGCGTATATTCGTTGTTTTTTGATACCCAAAAAAACAATTACCAACTATACAGAAACAACGAGAAATACGCAGTTTTCACAACTCAAAAAGGTATGAAACCTATTGCCATTGACGTTTTTTCGGGCGATTGTTACATCTTGGTTTCGGGCAGAAAAGTGGACTCTTTGCCTCCAACCTCCGAAATCTTAAAAAACGGCAGACAAGCGATTGTTTTCGGCGAAGGATTTTCGGCGAAAGATTTTTGTATCAAAAAAGGACACTTTTATGCCATCGGCTGTTTCGGCGATTCCGTGATAACGGTTTTTAAAGACGGTCTGAAATACTTCAAAACGGCAAGAAACGGCAAAACACCCGTCAACATCAGCGTTAACAACGAGAATGTGTTTTGGACGGCAGAAACAGACGGCAAAACCGAAATCTACCGCAACGAAGATAAACTTTACGAATTTAACGGCAACTGTGAAGGTCTCGGAGTTTCGGATTTAGGCATTTATTCTATGATTTCGGACAAACTCTACTGCAACGAAAAGATTTTCATGGAGGGCGGCAACAATTATAATTTCTTAAAAAGCAACCTCATCGCCTCGCCGGTTTGTTTTTCGGTATCAGACAGATTCTGTTACATCGGCGTTTCGTCAAAACTTGAAAGTAACGACCATGTGCTTGCTGGCGTTTTCAAAAACCGCGACCCGTTTGTTACCGTAAAACCCGATGACAAACTGCTCGGCAAATCGGATTATCAGACTGAATGTTGCGCGATTTCAGCAATAAACAACGGTGTTTATTTCGTAACGGTAAATTTCAGAACGCCAGAACGCAAACAAAACATTTTCCACTATTATTTTAATACCGATGAATTTTTCTCTCTCGAAACCTCAGGAGATTACGTACAATTATTATTCATAAAAGGGTGCTAAAAAAAGCGCCCTTTTTTATTCACCTTCAATCACTTCCATTTCTACTTCATGTTTTGAAGTGTCTTTATTGTAATTAATTCCACAAAGAATTATACGCTTAGAAAAGCCTCTAAGACTTGACGGATAATCCTTACGTTTTATCTGATTAATGGCAGTGTCAGCGGTTTTGTCATACTTTAATTCGACAACGATTGCAGGACGCGAAGATTTTGGCAACGGAACAAAAACCATATCGGCAAAACCTTTGCCCGTGGGCAGTTCGTGAAAAATCTTA
The DNA here is from genome assembly GCA_017417315.1 of Bacteroidales bacterium. GTDB lineage: Bacteria > Bacteroidota > Bacteroidia > Bacteroidales > UBA3824 > UBA3824. The sequence continues at coordinate 43,775 of JAFPZK010000059.1, read as the reverse complement.
TAAAAAGGTTTCGCAGCATAATAAGCCAACGTGATTGCACACCGCATTGAGTTTTCGTCGTTGAACTCCAAAATTGACGAGGCTTCAAAATGATATGCATCAAAGGCTTTCGCTATTTTTTCTTTTTGAAGATTAATAGTATCTTCCAAAAGGTCTCTTGACAATCCAACAGCCTTAGAAACCTCATTCCACCCTGCGGCTCTAACGGCGTTTCTAAACTCAACCGAAACTTCCGTATTTGGTATTTTAACAAGTTGCGTTTCTGGGTCGTAAGACAAATATCCGAGGTGTACCAAAAGTGTTAACACATCATCTGAGGTTTCTATATTTTTCATATCATTGCGGAAACTTGCCGGCTCTATGTTTTGCGGCTCACCGTTCATCATCCTGATAATTTTTGTCCGCACAAGGTCTGCATCTATGTTAATATAGGACTCTATCGCCATAAACGATGCTGTTTTTGACCAAAAACTATTATAGTTCCGTTTCAAAACCGACTGCATAACGGAAAACGGATTAAACATAGATTTTTCATCACCGATAATATAACCGTCGTAAGCATGTTTCATAAGTGAAAAATCCATATCATTTTCCTTGCAGATAACTTCCACTTCTTCTTCCCTAAAACCGTAGTATTTTGAGGTGTTGCCGGGGTCTGTAATGCTGTATTCCACAAAATTATTCAATGCCGACTGTGTTTTTATCTTTATAATCGGCAAGATTCCCGTCATATAAACGAGAAGGAATATTTTGTTTGCTTTGTTAGACTTGAACATCGCCCGCAAAAAATTAACATACTCGTCCTGAACATCCTTTTCAACGTCCCGGACGAGCATATCCCATTCATCAATTATCATAATAAAACGGTCACCCGTTTTATTGTTGATTTCCGAAAGAGCAAGACTGAGGTCGTTTTTCTCTTCCAAAAAATCATAAGGAAATTTCAAATCTGCAATAATCTGCTGTTGAGCAACTTTCAGTCTGTCTTTTACGGGAACATTAGCAAAACTATTCCAATCAATGTAAAGTGCCGGATATTTATTAAGGTGCTTTTTAAAATCGGAAGTTCCTGCGATTTCCAAACCTTCAAACAGTTTTTCGGAATCAGACGAGCGGTCGTAATAAGCATACGCCATCTTTGCCGCGACCGATTTTCCGAACCGCCTCGGACGGGATATACAAAGAAACTTGCTTTCCGTGTCCAAATTTCTGTTAAGTATCTTCAAAAGTCCAGATTTGTCAACAAAATTGCTGTTTTTAACACTTTTGAAATCCCAATTTCCGTAATCTATATACTGCCCCATAATAAAACGTCCCTTTCTTTTTTTTAATCTTCTCCGATAACGATACCGCCTTGGTCTACTTGAACGTCGTTATGAAAAACTCTGTATTCATACAGACCTTCCGCCAAACCGTCTTTAAACTTTATCTTTTTAACCTTTTTCTTATCTTTTTTATCGTTTGACTTTTCGGCTTTGATATTAGTCTGCATTATCGGTGTCGGATTTTCTGTCGTGAAAATCTTTACGAGGTCATTTTCCTGAATATCGTCCTGCTGTGCGGGTTCAACTTCAAAAGGCGTGTCGGGCGCAGCAGTATAAAATCCCGAGCCGGACATAGTAGAAGCCGTTTGAACGGTTCCCGTAGCGTTAGTTGAAATCTCGCCCCAACCTTTTTGAGGATTTTCGTTAGGAGTAAGGGCGGCTGTTGTAGAGTTTTTGTCCGCATTTTCGTAAAATACGGTTACGAGCAAGGCCACTGTAAGACATGCCGCAACCGAGAGCAGCAACACGTTAAGTTTGAAAGTTTTTACATTTCTGTCAACTTCCTGAGTATCATATTGCGAAGAAAATTCCGCAATTTCAAGACACTCGGCAGCCAACGCGTCATCTGAGGACAAAAGTTCTAATTCTTCGTCCGTCAGACTGACTTTTTTGCCGTTGATATAATCGGCAAATTTTGCTTTAAGATTGTCATCCGGTATTTGCATAATATACCTCCCTATTTTATTTCCGTTATTAGTTTCTAATCTAATTATTATAAACCGCTTCCAACAAAATTCCGAATGTTTCGCCATCGTATCTCGAAACATTGCCGGAATTTAGCCTTGCGATTATCTGTTCAGTTTTTTTGTTGAGCCAAAGACGAAAAGCATCAGGCTTATTATTTTTACCCTCTACGGCATTAGTTATAATGCAAAGTTTTTGATAAATATCCTGATTCTGGTCTGAGGGAGATACTTTTAAATATTCTTCCGCTCCGTTAGAAGGACGTCCGCCAAGATAATCCTCAAATTCCTCTTTCGTAACGCTGAGCCTTTGAACCATTTTACAGCCCAAAAGTACTTTCGCACGGTCTTTGCCGAGAGTTAGCATTACACGTTGAAGGTGTTTTTTCTCGTTTTCGATAACGGCTCTGTTTTCCGGCGAAAGTGAAGTGTCTTTGTCGCCCTGACGCATAACGTTTTTTTCGTATTCCGCCGAACGCTCTTTATACTTTTTACCGCTTCTCAATTCTTCCAATGTCATATTTTTCAAAACCGACGACATATAAGTCTGAGGCAGAGAATCCGCCTTAAACTTACCTTCGATTTTTTCCTTATTTGACAGATACCGCATTTTGAGGGTCTGAACAAAATCCTCATAATCCTCAGGCTTTATATAATCAGCCTTAATGAATTTTTTTACAATTATCGAAGAAATCTTCTCCAACATCGAAAGCGGAAAAACCTCCTTTTCTGTCTCTGCAATTTTCATAATTTATAGTTGCTTAAAGAAACTAAAAATGAACTTTTTTCTAAACAATTTTTAAACCGTTTTCCGTGATTTCAATCAGTCTTGATTTATACAGACCGCCAACGGCTTTTTTGAAAACTTTTTTGCTGACATTAAACTCTTTTTGTATTTCTTCGGGCGAAGATTTATCACAAAGCGGTAAAAATCCGCCGTTTTCCTTTATCCTCGCGTATATATCCTGCTCGGTTTTGTCAACAAGTTTTACGCTGCTTTTTTCCAACATAACGTCTATTCTCATATCTTCGCGGATTTTCTTGACAAAACCGTAAGTGTAATCGCCGGATTTTACCTCGCGGAAAAGTTCCGAAAAATACACCATTCCCCAATGTGCATTGTCAACAATGACTTTGTAGCCCAAGTCCGTCGGCTGACAGATGAAAATTTCGCATTTATCGCCCTCATCGTATTCGGGGTCGCCCGGTTGAAGAAATTTGTTAAGACGGTTTGAGGCAACAATTCTCTGCGAAACCTCGTCCAAATACACGTAAACGAAATATTTTTTGCCTTTTACGAACTTGTCTTTCTGTTCGGATTTCGGCACCAACAAGTCCTTGTCCAAACCCCAGTTCAAAAAAGCACCCGTAGAAGTTACTGCAACACATTCCAAGAAAGCAAACCTGTTGATTTCGGTATAAGGGTGTTGAAGCGTAGCCGTAAGACGGTCTTCGCTGTCAAAATACAAAAAAGCCTCAATTTCTGCACCCTCTTTCATTTCGGGTGTCAAAAATTTTTTCGGCAAAAGCACTTCGCCCAAATCCTCACCGTCAAGATACGCTCCGTTTGTGGTAAAACGGACGATTTTCATCTTGTTTGTATAACCGATTTCTATCATAATCATCAAAAAAATAAAGTTAAAAATAATAATAAGTGTTTGAAAATTCCGCCCCCGAATCAGGGTATTCAAACTGTCTCGGCTCTTTTTTATCCAACTGTAAATACGGGAAAATAGAGGTTACAAACCAAATACTACCCCTCGAAAGCCGCGAATATTTTGCTGAGTCGGGCAAAAACTTTGCATGTTCGTCAATCTTGAAAAGCGTTACCAAAAACACCGCCGAAATAAAATAGAATTTCAGCCCTCCGAAAAACGCCCCTAATCCCTTATATGCCGTCCCAATAACGGAAGTCGTTGACAAAATCTTCATTGTCAGGAAGTTGACCCTGCTGACGGCAAACACCAAACCCGCCACGAAAATCACGGTCATCAAAATAATAGCAAACAAATCAGGTACGTCGCTCCTCGGTGTCAAGTATTTAAAAACCGATTTCGAGATGTTAACGCACACGGTAAGCAATACCAAAACCGCAAAAAAACTTATACACTCCACTATCACGCCGCGCCGAAAACCCGTTACAGCACCTATTATAACAAGTATGCCGATAAGCAAGTCTACGCCGCTGCCGATAGGCAGTTCTATTGGAATAGTCTGGTTCATTTTCTTCAAAAGTTCCTGATATAAAACTTTGTGCAAAGTTAGTATTTTTTTTAATTCTTTAAAAAAAGTTTTCAATAATAACTTTATATATACATAATAATTAAAACACACAAAAAATATTTTTTACAACCGTCTGATTTAAAACATTTTAAAATAAATGTAAAATAAAATTGCAGCAAAAAACAAAATTTCTTACATAAAATATACCAAAATTAGTTTTTTTAGTTTATTTTTGCAACAAATTTTATTTTAATATGCTTAACCTAACTCAAAGTCTGAAGCAGATACAGAAATTATCGCCTCAGCAGATTCAACTCATAAAATTGTTGGAAATTCCGACAATACAATTAGAACAGCGCATCAAGCGGGAAATCGAAGAGAATCCCGTCTTGGAAGAAGGCGGCGGCGAAGATGAAGATCGCGACCGTCAAGAGGAGGATTTTGACCAAAACCGTCAAAACGATGACTCTTACGAAGAAGATTACAACGAAAATACCAAAGAAATCGAAGATACAGAGGATTATATTCAGGATAATTATCAAGAAGATAAACTCTCAGGCGAATACGCTCCTGACGATTATTATGACGATGACGAAACCCCAAATTACAGACTTTCTGCCAACAACTATTCCGACGATGACGACAGGAAAAACGAAATACCTTACACTCAGGCGGTTTCGCTTCATGAAACCCTTTTGTCACAACTCGGACTCGGCGTTATGAACGAAAGAGAACAACTTTTGGCTGAATACATAATCGGAAACATCGACGATGACGGATATTTAAGACGCGATTTAGAGTCAATAACCGACGACATCGCTTTTTCGGCAAACATAGAAACCGATGAAAAAGAACTTAAAAAACTTCTTTCGATAATTCAGGAGTTTGACCCCGCAGGCGTAGGTGCAAGAGACATTCAGGAATGTCTTATGATTCAGGTCGTTAGAAAATACAAGAGCGGCTTAGGCGACAAAAACGTCTTGAAAACCGCGTATAAAATACTTCACGATTATTTCCCCGAATTTACCAAAAAACATTACGAAAAAATTATCGGAAAAATTGACGCTAACGAAAAAACTATGAAGGCGGCAATCGAGGAAATAACTCACCTTAATCCCAAACCCGGAAGCATTTACGGCAACCTTTTGGCTAAAAATTCGCAGCACATAATCCCCGATTTTATCTTGGAAGATAACGAAGGCGAACTTATCCTTCACTTAAATTCCAAAAACGTTCCCGAACTGCGTCTCAACAAAACGTATTCCGACATGATAGAAAATATGTCGAAAAAGACGGCAAGTCAAAAAGAAAAGGAAACACTACTTTTTGTAAAACAAAAATTAGATTCAGCAAAATGGTTTATTGAGGCAATACGTCAAAGGCAAAATACTTTGATGGAGACCATGCAAGCGATAATCACGTTTCAGCACGAGTATTTTCAGGAAGGCGACGAGACCAAACTCAAACCCATGATTCTTAAAGACATAGCCGAAAAAACTGGATTTGATATTTCTACGATTTCAAGGGTTGCGAACTCAAAATACATTCAAACACATTTCGGAATTTTCCCTCTAAAATTCTTCTTCTCGGAAGGTATGCAGACGGATACCGGCGAAGAAGTGTCAACAAGAGAAATCAAAAAAATTCTCAAAGAGTGTATCGACAAAGAATCTAAACAGAGACCGCTTACCGATGAAAAACTCGCGCAGATTTTGCAGCAACGCGGCTATCAAATAGCCCGCAGAACGGTTGCAAAATACCGCGAACAGATGAACATTCTCGTTGCAAGGCTCAGGAAAAAATTATGAAACTGCTCTTTCACCCGCTCATAATTCCGTTTTACGCGTTTTGCCTGATGTGCGAAATGGAACGACAGTCATATTCGCCGGATTTGTCAAGAACACTGTATATGGTGGTGTTTGTTTTCACGGTTTTCGTTTTATTTCCGCATATTACCAAATTTCAGTTTTCGATAAAAAAAACTGACGCTTTATGGGATATTGAGGCTGACACAAAAACAAAAATTCAATACGCTTGTATTCTCACGGGAGGATATTTAGCGGTTTCGTATATGTTGGAAAGCGTGGAGTTTTTCAATACGGCGGGAGCAGAAAATATTTTCACGGTTTTTATTATCCCTCTCTGGCTAAATGTTATACCGGCAAAAACAAATTATGCCGCACCGCTTTTTATAGGTGCGCTTTCGGGGTTTATTCTCATAATAGGATACAAAGCCGGAACTGATACTTTTTGGCCATTTGTTATCTCGCTTTTGATTTTTTCGGTCTGCGCAATGTACCGCATAGACAAGGAAAACGAAAAATTTTCACATCATATTTACGGCTTTTTGGTAGGCGCGGCTCAGGCTGCCGGAATTTTTTTAATTTTAAAATAAAAATTATTATCTTTGCGACGTTAACGAAACACACTTTTAAAAATATGAAAAAATTATTATTTTCTCTCATCACGGCGGTTTTGTTTCCGGCGATTCTTTCTGCACAGGAGACCCTGCCGAAAGACCCCGACACAAAAGTCGGAAAACTTTCTAACGGCTTGACTTATTACATTCGTCATAACGAAAAGCCTGAAAACCAAGCATGCTTTTATATCGCACAACAAGTCGGCAGTATGCAGGAAGAAGACAATCAAAGAGGTCTTGCACACTTTCTTGAACACATGGCTTTCAACGGCACGGAAAACTTCCCCGGCAAACGTATTATTGACATGTTGGCAGAAAACGGCGTAAATTTCGGCGGCGAACTCAACGCTTACACAAGTTTTGACGAAACCGTTTACAATATCGACAAAGTGCCGACTAACAAAAATTCATGGCTCTTGGACTCCTGCTTGATAATTCTGAGCGATTGGAGCCACCGTCTGACTCTCGATGACAAAGAAATCGACAACGAAAGAGGCGTTATCCATTCAGAATGGAGAATGCGCACGGGTGCAAGTTACAGAATGTTGGAACGCTCTTTACCGAAACTTTATCCCGGAAGCAAATACGCTCACAGAATGCCTATCGGAATTATGGACATCGTTGACAATTTTCCGTATGAGGCTTTGAAAAGTTATTACAAAACTTGGTATTATCCTCATCATCAGGGAATTATAGTTGTCGGCGACATTGACGTCAACGAAATGGAAGAAAAAATAAAAAAATATTTCGGCGTTTTTGAAACTCCGAAAACCGCTCCTAAAAAACAACTTTATCCCGTCCCAGACAACGAGCAGCCGATTTTCGTCAGCGAAAAAGACAAAGAGCAGACTTACAATATCGGATATTTGATGTTTAAATTCGACACCGAACCTGACAGCGTTAAAAACAACATCGCATATTTGATGCAGGATATTGTGTTTGACTTGATTTCTGATATGGCTGACAAACGTTTTGACGAACTTATGCAAAAACCCGACGCACCTTTTGCACGCGCAGGCGCGGGAATAGGCGAATATTTGATTTCAAAAACCAAAAAATCGTTTGATTTTCAGGCTGTTGCCAAAGAAGGCAAAATGAAGGAAAGTTTGCAGACTTTGATGCGCGAGGCCCTCAGAATAAAAAAATACGGCTTTTTAGAAAGCGAATTTCAACGCGCTAAAACCGAATATCTTTCATCTGCGGAGAGCCGTTACAACAACCGCGATAAACAAGACAACTCATTTTTTATCGGACGTTGTCTGCAAAATTTTCTCAACAACGAACCGATGATGTCTATCGAACAGGAATATCAATACATCTCGGCAATTCTTCCTCAAATTCCGCTTGACGGTGTCAACAGAATCGTAGAGTCTCTTATCTCAGAAGACGGTAAAAACATGGTTTGTGCCGTAATGCAGCACGAACAGGACGGCGCAACATACATCACCGAAGAAGAAATGCAAGAGGCTGTAAATCAGGCTAAAAAAGAAACAATAACTCCTTACGAGGATAATGTTAAAAACGAACCGCTAATGACCAAAAACTTAAAAAGCGGAAAAGTAAAAACCGAAAACCCAGGCTTTTTCGACACGAAAGTTTGGACTCTGAGCAACGGAGCAAAAATTGTTTTCAAAAAGACTGATTTCAAAAACGAAGAAATTATCTTCGAGGCAGTACGTCAGGGCGGTACAAGCCTTTTGGAGGTTGATGACAACAACCTCTCAAACGTAAGACTTTGCGGCTCAATGATTAACAGCCAAGGTCTCGGTAATTTTACCTCAAACGAACTTACAAAAGTGCTGACAGGAACAAAATGCAATGTAAGCCCTTATATTTCAAACTGTTGGCAAGGATTTTCGGGTTATTCGAGAAGTAAGGATTTGGAGACGATGTTCCAAATGTTGTACTTGTATTTCACCGATGTCAACCAAGACGAAAACGATTATCTTTCGTTTATGACTCAGCAAAAAACTTCGGTAAAAAACCGCAAAGCAAATCCGCAATCAGTTTTTTCTGATACCATAAACAACGCACTTTTCGACAACAATATCCGCAGAAGGTCGTTAGACCTCTCAGACCTTGACAAGGCTGATAAAAATGCGATGTTCAACTTATATAAAGAGAAGTTCAATAATCCGTCATCTTTCACGTATTATTTTGTCGGCGATATTGACGAAAACCAACTTAAAACTTTGGTTTGTAAATACATAGGCAGTTTCAAAAAGATAAAAGAAACTCCGCATTTCATAAAAGACCGCGAAAAATTACATTCGGGCAAAAAAGACGTTGTTTTCCATCAAAAAATGGAAACACCCCAGTCTATGATTTACGATTATCTCTATACCGAAACCGCTTATAACACTGAAAACTACGCCGTTGCACAAATTACGGCAGAAGTTTTGGGCGAAAAATTCTTCAACGTAATCCGCGAAGAAAAATCCATCGCTTACAGCGCGGGCGCATATAATCAGTTTTCTCACTCAGAAAACGACGGCAAAGCAATCGACATTATGATTTTTAACTGTCCCGTAAAACCCGAACACGCAATCGAAGCACAAGATATTATGTATAATATCGTTAAGGAAATTTCAGAAAACGGTTTTGACGAAGTTTTGATGACAAAGGCAAAAGAATATTTCGTTAAACATCAAAAAGAAAACCTCAAAAGCAACCGTTATTGGATTAACACTATCAAAGATAAAGGTATGTATTCTACGGACGTTCATACTGACTTTGAAGAGAAAATTCAGAAAGTTACTTTGCAAGACATCAAAAACTATTGCAAAAAACTTTACGAAAACTACGACCATGTTAACGTAATAATGTTGCCGGAAGCAAAATAAAAGCCTTATGCAATTATCAGACAAGAAATATTTAAAAAGGTTGAAAGACTTCGGTCTTGACCTTGTAACCACTTATAAGTCAGGGGACAAAACGGTAAAAAAAAGCAGTTTTGAAACCCTGAGAGAAAACATAGAAAACGGTATCCGCCTCGAAAAAAATTATCTTCGGGGCGGCAACTCCGTTTTTAAACTTTTCAACTTTGACCCGCGAATAAAGTACACCTTTATAAATGCGGCGTCAGCAAAAAAATGCCCTAACTGCGGCGCAGACATTGACACTCAAAGCGGTGAATGTCCCTATTGCGGCACGGCTTACAATATGGATTACGAAACCAAAAACCTCGGCACAAAATATCACACCGACCTCGTAATGCACTCCGATCTTTATAAACGGATAACTTTATTAGTTGCCGTAGCGGTTTCGTTTGTGCTAAGTTTTGTTTACTTTAAGACGACGGGGCGCACTTTCAATGGCTGGGATATTACGAAAGTTTTGTTCGGGACGGCTCTTTTGAGTTTGGTGTCTTATTACTTGTTTTATTATTTGGATTCGTTTTTTATACTCCTGCCGCTGAAACTTCACAAAGAAAAAATAAATAAGGCGCAGGAAAAATTTTGGGAACAAAATTCACTTGACATCAACAAAAATACGTTTTTCACGAACTTAAATTACGAACTTCAAAAATTGTATTTTGAAAGCGAAAGTTTTATGAACGTAATCGACTTTGATTTAGTAGATTATACGACGATAGAACGCGACGGAGATATTGTAAAAATAAATGTTTTAGTGCGTGAAGTTTTTGTTGACGGCGGCAAATTCAAAAGCCGTCAGGCTGAAAAAACGCTGCGGCTAAAACGTGTAAAACGTGAATTTTCGCTTGAAAATGTCGGCGGAGTGGCTCTGCGTTGCAAAAATTGCGGGGCTTCTATGGACGCATTTTTAACCGAATGTCCCTCATGCGGGACAAGACAAAATTATTTACAAGAGTGGTATTTATGTTAAAAAAAAAAATGGAATTAGTATTTGCAACGGGAAATTTAAACAAGTTACGTGAGGCGCAGGAGATTATCACAAATCATAAAATCCTCTCACTCAAAGATATAAACTGTTTTGACGATATTCCTGAAACAGGAAATACAATCAAAGACAACGCCGTAGAAAAAGCAGTTTACCTTTGGGAAAAATATAAGAAAAACTGTTTTTCAGACGATACGGGCTTGGAAGTAGAAGCCTTAGGCGGCGAGCCGGGAGTTTATTCTGCGCGTTATGCCGGCGAGGGCAAAAATTCAGAAGACAATATGAAAAAACTACTCAAAAACCTTGAAGGCAAAGAAAACCGCAAAGCGAGATTTTTCACGGTTGTTGCTTTGGTTTTGGAGGGCAAAGTGCATTGTTTTGAAGGCGTTGTCAACGGCATTATCACAAAAGAAAAGCACGGCGTTAACGGTTTCGGTTACGACCCCGTGTTTTTGCCGGAAGGTTTTCAAAGGACTATGGCGGAAATTTCGGCGAAAGAAAAAAATAAAATTTCGCACAGAGGCGCGGCTTTGAGAAAAATGGGTCAATTTTTGTTGCAGTTTTCATAATAATTTCTTAATTTTGCACTGACATTATTTAACAAGATTTTTATGAGACAGACTAACAGTTACTCTATATTATGTGTTGACGACAATCCCGTCAACCTGCAACTTTTAGACAGATCCCTTTTTGAGGAAGGTTATATCGTCTTTATAGCAAAAAGCGGTTCTCAGGGTATAGAAATTGCCAAAGAAAAAATACCTGATTTGGTTCTTCTTGACATCGCAATGCCCGATATGGACGGTTTTGAAGTGTTAAGAGAGTTAAGGTCTATTCCCGAAACGAGCGAAATACCCGTGATGTTTATCACCGCATTAGACGAATCGGAAGAGTTGATTAGAGGACTGAGTATGGGTGCTGTTGATTATATTACGAAACCGGTTAATTTCAAAGAGTTTTTGCCCAAACTGAGCAACATTCTGCAAATGAAAGCAGAAAAAGACATTATGAGCGAAAAAAAGTCTGAGGCTGAAACGTTTATGAAAGTGCAGACAAAACTCTATGCCTCAACGCTTTATGAGCTCACCGACAAACTTCAAAAAAACGAAATTCTGCTCAAAAAGTTGGTAGAAGAAACTCAGAATGCCGCCATAAAATCGGAATTGGAAAAGATTAAAGGCAACAATTCGTATGTTCATAACAAATTGGAAAAACTCGAAATCCGCTCCAAAATCATCAACAATACGATTAAAGCCGAGATGAAAAACTTTGATACAGACATAATTATCAAAAATTGTATCGACCGTTATATTACTCAAAGTAAAAACAAAGCCGTAACTCTTATTTACGAAACACCGGGAGTTCATTACGTTTATGCTGACAAAAAAATGACGGAAACCGTCATCGACAATCTACTTTCAAACGCCGTAAAATACACTCCTCACGGCGGCGACATAATCGTTGACGTAAAAAATTATGAAGAAGACCCTGACAATTTTCTCTTAATCAACGTCTACGATACCGGCTCAGGACTTACCTCGGCTCAGAGCGAAAGTATTTTCGACGACAAGAACTTTTTGAGCGACGAAACCGGCAAAAACGGCTTAGGATTAGGCATTGCATATCATTTTGTAAAACTCATGGGAGGCAAAATTTGGGTAGAGTCAATGCCCGGAATCGGCAGCGATTTCAAGTTTATTTTACGAAAACAAGAAACCGCGTAAAAAAAATAAGATTTTTTTTTTGCAAAAATTAGAAAAAAAATTATTATCTTTGCACCCGATTTACAGAATGTTGTTTAAGAAAAATCTTGGAGCCTTATGGAAAAGAAAAAAATCTTATTCGTTTCGCAAGAAATAACGCCTTATTTGCCTGAAACTGAAATGTCGGTAATCGGCAGATACCTTCCTCAGGGAATTCAGGAAAAGAAAAAGGAAATCCGCGCATTTATGCCGCGCTACGGTTCTATTAACGAGCGCAGAAATATGCTTCACGAGGTCATAAGGCTTTCGGGTATGAACCTGATAATAGACGATACCGACCACTCTTTGGTTATAAAAGTGGCTTCGATACAATCGGCAAGAATGCAGGTGTATTTTATTGATAACGAAGATTTTTTTCAACGCAAAGGCATCTTAACGGACGAAAAAGGAAACTTTTTTGAAGACAACGACGAAAGAGCAATATTTTTTGCACGCGGCGTATTGGAGACCGTAAAAAAACTCCGTTGGTCGCCGGATTTGGTTCACTGCCACGGTTGGATTACCTCGCTCGTACCGCTCTATTTAAAAAATGCTTTCAAAGAAGATCCGCTTTTTGCGAAATCAAAAGTATTGTATTCGGTTTATAACGACGGTTTTCCCGGAAGTTTTCCGCAAAATTTTGCTAAAAAATTAAAAGTGGACGGCGTTCAGGAAAAAGATTTGGACGTTGTAAGAGAAAATCCCGATTTTGTCAACCTTTCAAAATTAGCGATTAATATGTCCGATGCCGTAAGTTTAGGATACCCGGAGATTAATAACGATGTTCTTGAATACGCAAAAACATGCGGCAAACCGTTTTTGGAGTATCATAATATGGATACATACGTTGACGCATATTCAGATTTTTACGATAAAATATTATTCACGGAAGGTTCAGCAAAACCCGCCGAAAAAAAGACTAAAAAGAAATCTACCATTTAAATTTAATAATGAAAACTAAATATATTGCCGTAATTGTTTCCTTAATATTGTTGACGGCGTTTTTTGCCTGCGAAAACCAAGACGAAATGGGTCGCGGAATTATCCCCGAAACCGATTATGCAGCCGTAACCGTTACGGATACCGTTGAAGTTGAAGCATTTACAGAATATGACGATACATTATATGCGGCTTATAAAAACTATATGACGGCGGGAATTATTTTAGACCCCGTCTTCGGAAAAACTGAAACATCGTTTGCAATAAAATTTTCAAACACCTCTTACAGCAAATATAAAGAGGGTGCAATAGCGGATTCCGTTGTTCTTAATCTCGGTCTTGACACAACACAGCAGCGTTTTTACGGTGATAGTCTCTCAACATGCAAATTGTTGGTCTACCCCGTCATAAAGGTTATGGAACAGACAAAAAGATTTTATCAAAACACCGATTTCGAGGAATATTACGACAAAACACCCGTCGGCGAAGTTGAATTTTCGCCCGCTCAAATAAAAAATAAACTAACCATAAAACTTGATAAATCGTATGGCGAGCAGATAATCAAAGCAACAGCCGATACGACATTCGATGAAAAAATCTGCGGACTTTATTTCAAACCCTCAGAAGAAAACACTTCAAACACGGTAATAAGATTTTATTACAACAGCCGCACCTCAGACTTTAACTATAATGTCTATTACCATACCGAAGGCGATACGGCATCTAATTACGTGCTTTATTCGTTATCGGCAACCGACATCAACATAAACCTCGCAAAGCACGATTATTCGGGCACCGAATTAGAAAACATTGACACCGTAAACCAAGCACAATATGCTTATCTTCAAGGTCTTACAGGAACAAAGATAAGATTAAAGTTTCCTAATGTAAAAGCATTGCTGTCTGCTAACGGAAGATATTTTTCTCTGATAAGGGCGCAACTTATAGTGCCTTTAGCTGACACTTCGGTAAGTTATGAAAACCGGTTTCAAGCCATGTCGAGGATATATTGTACCGGCAAAACTTCTACCGGAGCGGATATATATTTCAATGAATTTTATGACGTAGACTATTACGGAAACTCCTCTTATCATGGTTTCACCATAACGGACGAACATTGTTACAGCATAAATATGACCGGCAGAATACAAAATCTCCTTGATATATACAATCAGGGCAGCGAGCCGGCATACAAAATATATTTGTATCCTTCTAACAGGGTTTCGGATTTTACGCGCAGTGTCATCAACTCGCCTAAACACAAAGAAAACCCGATGCGCTTGGTAGTGGAATATCTTAAATACGAAAGATAAAAAAATAATTATTAATTAATAAAAAAATCAGGGACAAAACTATGTGCGGAATTGTAGGCTATATCGGAGACAGAGACGTCTATCCGATTCTTATTGGCGGACTTAAAAGATTAGAATACAGAGGATACGACTCATCGGGAATAGCAATCCTTAACAACGGCAAACCCGTAGTATATAAAGTGAAAGGTAAAATTTCGGACTTGGAAAATTTTATCGGCACAAAAAGCAAAGAAGGCACTATCGGTATCGGACATACCCGTTGGGCAACTCACGGCGAGCCTAATGACGTTAACGCTCACCCTCATACTTCAATGAACGGCAAATTCATAATCGTTCATAACGGAATTATCGAAAACTACGCCACATTGAAACAACGTCTTATTAAACGCGGTTATACTTTCAAATCCGAAACCGATACTGAGGTTTTGGCAAATTTGATTGAATATATTTATCTTTTCGGCAAGACTTCGGCGACTGAGGCAGTGAGATTTGCTTTGAACAAGGTTCAGGGCGCATACGGAATCGGCGTTATCTGCACTGACGAGACCGACAAATTGATTGTCGCCAGAAAATCAAGTCCGCTTGTAGTCGGTGTGGGCGACAAAGAATTTTTTATCGGCTCTGACGCAACACCTTTTATAGAATATACCAACAACGTCATTTATCTTGACAACGATAATATGGCGGTTTTGACCAAAGGCGAGGTCAGCATAAAGACAATTAAAAACGATGCAATAGAGCCGAATATTCAGACCGTTGACTTCGATTTTGACGAAATAGAAAAAGGCGGTTTCGACCATTTTATGTTGAAAGAGATTTTCGAGCAGCCGAAATCCATCAGCGATACAATTCGCGGAAGAGTTGACTATTCGAGAAATTCAATCGTTTTGGGCGGACTTATGCCCGTAATGTCAAAAATTATGAACGCCCGCAGAATTATCATAGTAGGCTGCGGAACGTCTTGGCACGCAGGACTTTTCGGCGAATATTTGTTTGAAGAATATTCACGAATCCCCGTTGAAGTAGAATACGCTTCGGAGTTCCGTTACAGAGACCCCGTTATCAATTCCGACGACGTTGTAATTGCAATTTCGCAGTCTGGCGAAACGGCAGACACGTTAGCGGCAATCAAACTCGCAAAGGAAAAAGGCGCAACCGTACTCGGAATTTGTAACGTTGTCGGTTCAAGCATCAGCCGTGAAACAGACGCAGGCGTTTACACTCACGCAGGTCCTGAAATCGGCGTTGCAAGTACGAAAGCGTTTACGGCTCAGGTTATGGTTTTGGCGATGATGGCACTTTTTGTCGGCAAGGCAAAATACAACATCAAACCCGAAAAATATTCTGAACTTATTGACGAACTTATTCACGTTCCTCAGCAAATCGAGACAATGTTGAAGGACACTTCCGTCATAGAAAAAGTCGCTGACATTTATAAAGATTCACCGAACTTTATCTATTTAGGCAGGGGGTGCTACTACCCTATCGCTCTTGAAGGCGCACTCAAACTCAAAGAGATAAGTTACATTCACGCAATCGGTTATCCGGCTGCCGAGATGAAACACGGTCCTATCGCCTTAATTGACGAAAAAATGCCTGTCGTTGTTATCGGTGCTAACAAACGCGGTTACGACAAAATCGTCAACAACGTTCAAGAGGTTAAGGCAAGACACGGAATTGTTATTTCAATCGTAAGGGAAGGCGACACCGAAATCGCTAAAATGTCGGACTATGTTATTGAAGTTCCTAACTTTACGACGGCAATCGGTGCGCTGATAACTGTAATTCCGCTTCAACTTTTGAGTTATTATATTGCCGTTAAGAGGGGTTGCAACGTTGATCAACCGAGAAATTTGGCAAAATCAGTAACCGTTGAATAATTTTTTTTAACGATTATGAAAAATATCAGAAATTTCTGCATAATAGCGCATATTGACCACGGCAAAAGTACCTTGGCTGACAGGCTTTTGCAGTTTACGAAAACCATTGACGAAAGAGACCTTCAAGACCAAGTTCTCGACGATATGGATTTGGAGAGGGAACGCGGCATAACGATAAAATCCCACGCCATTCAGATGAAATATACTTTTGAAAATCAGGAGTATACGCTGAATCTTATTGACACTCCCGGACACGTGGATTTCAGTTATGAAGTCTCGCGTTCTATTGCGGCGTGCGAAGGTGCGTTGTTGGTTATTGACGCTACACAAGGTATTCAGGCTCAGACGATTTCAAACGTTTATATGGCTATTGAAAACGACCTTGAAATCATACCCGTTCTCAACAAAATGGATATGCCCGCCGCAAAACCCGAAGAAGTCAAAGACCAAATCATCGAACTTATCGGCGGCAACCGTGAAGATATTATTGAAGCCTCAGGCAAAACGGGCTTGGGCGTTGAGGAGATTTTGCAGGCTATCGTCAAGAAAATCCCTGCTCCGAAAGGCGACCCGGAAGCACCGCTTCAAGCCCTGATTTTCGACTCGGTTTTTAATCCATTCCGTGGCATAATTGCTTATTACAGAGTTTATAACGGAAAAATCAGAACCGGCGAACAAGTAAAATTTGTCAACACGAAAAAGCAATACGTTGCCGATGAAGTCGGAGTTTTGGAAATGGATCTTTGTCCTAAAAACGAAATTTCAGCCGGAAACGTAGGCTATATTATTTCAGGAATCAAAAACGCCGTCGAAGTAAAAGTCGGCGATACGATAACTCACGTCGAAAGACCGTGCGAAAAAGCAATCGAAGGTTTTGCTGAGGTTAAACCGATGGTTTACGCCGGTGTCTACCCGATTGAAACGAGCATGTACGAGGAACTTAGAACAAGCCTCGAAAAACTTCAACTAAACGATGCCTCGCTTACCTTTACCCCTGAAAGTTCTATTGCCTTGGGCTTTGGTTTCAGGTGCGGATTCCTCGGAATGTTGCACATGGACATCGTTCAGGAAAGACTTTCAAGGGAGTTTGACATGGACGTTATCACAACCGTGCCTAACGTTAGTTACAAAGTTAATACTTCAAAAGGCGAGATTGTAGAGGTTCATAATCCGGCGGGATTGCCCGAACAAAAAGCGATTTCGTCAATCGAAGAACCTTATATAAAGGCGGACATTATCACAAAGTCAGAGTTTTACGGTCCGATAACCAAACTTTGTATGGAAAAGCGCGGTATCAAAATCGGCGAACAATATTTAACGGCAGACCGTATCGAGTTGAATTTTGAAATGCCTTTGGCTGAAATCGTTTTTGACTTTTATGACAAATTGAAGTCAATTTCAAAAGGTTACGCCTCGTTTGACTATCACCCGATAGATTACCGCGAGTCAAAACTCGTAAAGTTGGATATACTTCTTAACGGTGAACCCGTTGACGCGATGTCGAGCCTTATTCACGAGTCTAATGCCTACGATTTCGGCAAGAGTATTTGCGAAAAGTTGAAAGAATTAATCCCGCGACATCAGTTTGACATTGCAATTCAGGCGGCAATCGGCACGAAAATTATCGCAAGAAGTACGATAAAGGCTTTCAGAAAGGACGTTACGGCAAAATGTTACGGCGGTGATATTTCCCGAAAACGCAAACTTCTTGACAAACAAAAGAAAGGTAAAAAGCGTATGAAACAAATCGGCGACGTAGAAGTGCCGCAAAAAGCGTTTTTAGCAGTTTTAAAGATATAAGTTTAACATCAAAATAACATAAAAAAACAAAAAATATTATAATTTTGCACTGTGAAAACAGGAATAAAAACAGAAATGAAAAAAGCAAGTACATACAATTATTCATCAGCAGAGATTATAGAAAGAGGCACTATTGTTGCCAAATTAGCGGAAGAAGATTTACAATGTTTTCAAAAATACGGAATTACGCAAAAAGACATAGACGTGCTTTACAAGCGTCTTGACGAATACAAACGTTATCCTGAGGATAGTTTTTTTGCGGAAAAAGTCAAGGCTCAGACAAGGGAGAAAAACGAGCAGGAAGAGCGTCTGATTACGCAAATCCGCAACTTCTTTTTGAGGTTTTCGATTATTGTCCCGACAAAAAAGGAAACAAAAAAGTATTTTCCGAGCCAAAAACTTACCGGCATAAAAACCAAAGAGTTAGTTGAAATCGGTGAAAAAGTGCTTACTGTTTTCAAAAAATTCAAGGAGAGATTGTTGAAATACGACCTGACGGAGCAGGATATAATGAACATAAAAGTACAAATTTCTGCAACCAAAAAGGTAGTAAAAGCCCTCGAAGCTGTACGTCTTGAACGCACCCGCAACACAACAAAACGTAAAGAAATAGGTACGGTTTTGTATGAAAAAATCGCGAGCCTTAGTCATTACGGTAAAACCTATTGGAAAGACCGCGATGACAAACGCTACAAAGACTATCTTTTGTACGAAAAAAATTATTTGGAACAAAAACAACGCAATAAAGAACGTGATGAAATGTTCAGAGCCAAAGAGTTAGCGCATAAAAAAGCAAAATTTTAAAAAAAAAGTTCAAAAAAATTTTTTTTATTCAAAAATAAGCACTACCTTTGCACCGTTAAAATTGGACATTTTTTTGATGGTACCATAGCTCAGTCGGTAGAGCAACGGACTGAAAATCCGTGTGTCACTGGTTCGATTCCCGTTGGTACCACTTTTTAATGGTTAATTAATTGGTATGATGGTACCATAGCTCAGTCGGTAGAGCAACGGACTGAAAATCCGTGTGTCACTGGTTCGATTCCCGTTGGTACCACCAAAAAAAAAAACAGACCGCTTAATAAAAGCAGTCTGTTTTTTATTTTAATATCCCGTTAAACATTGAAACTTCCCATTGACGTATTTTCAAACTATATTTACTTTTGATAATTTTTCCGTCAGGAGTGTGATATTTACACCATTTAAGAAATTCACTTTCAGGGTCTTCGTTGTTGTCGATTTTCTGTTTCAATTCGCTTTTCAAGTATCGTCCGATACCTTTTGCGTAAATGAAGTGTGCAACAGCCAAAAGACGGTTATCAGAAAGATTTTCGGAATGTTTTTTCGCTAACGCAAGACATCTGTTGAAGTCTTTTCGCAACAACAAATCCGCTTGTTTTCTCGTAATCTTTTCGCCGAAATGCTCGTTGTCTTTTATGACATGACCGTAACCGATTGTCAGATAACCTGCAACACAGTAATACGGTTTTCCGCCGGCAAAACCTTCGTGCTTTTTAATAAAGGAAATTGTTTTTTCGTACAATGCTTTAAATTCCGCACTTTTCGGCAAAATTACTTTTTCGTCTTCTTTTAAATTTCAAGGCGGAGATTTTTCAATCAGAATTTCTTCAACCCGTGGTTGAGGTTTATACTTTTCAAAACAACTTTCAGTAAATGAAAAATCATTAGTAAAATTTTCGATTCTGACTTGTATCAGATTTGCCGGCTCATATTTTTCCGGTGCACTCACGCTGCTTGAATTTAAAATTCCTATGCCTAATAAGGCAATGTTAAATAATAACTTTTTCATCATGTTTGCTTTTTTTAAAGTTTTTTATCCAGTTAATTATAAATTTTTATCAATCTATAATCAATTGAATTTTTTTAAGAGCAAACATTACATTATAAAAAGTAATTTTTCTTATTCTTTGTGCAAAGTTAAGTTAACAAAAAATACGTTCCAAATTTTTCAGCAACTTTTTTCATTTCGGCAAGAAAAATATATAAAAATATTCGACAAAAAGGATATTTTTTTATCACTTTTTGCCGAATATAAGCATTGTAAATATAATTTGTTAAAAAATATTAAAATTCTCCGTATTTTTCGTTTATTTCGTCCAAAACTTTGAAAATTTCGCTGACATTCATCTCGGTTACGAGTCTCATTCTGTAATTTTTGAAATCGGGTAACGCCTTGAAATACTGCGAATAATGGCGGCGCATTTCTAAAATTCCGCGCTTATCGCCTTTCCACTGCATAGATTTTGTGAGTTGAAGTTTTGCGAGTTCAACCCTTTCTTTTACGGAAAGTTCTTGCGGAAGAACGCCGGTTTCAAGATATTCTCTTATCGTCTTAAAAATCCACGGACAACCAACCGCCGCACGTCCTATCATAATGCCGTCAACACCGTAAGTGTCAATCATTTTTTTGGCTTTTTCGGGAGAGTCAACATCGCCGTTGCCGATTATCGGAATCCTCATTCGCGGATTGTTTTTTACTTTTCCGATTAACGTCCAGTCAGCCTCACCTTTATACAACTGCATACGTGTTCTGCCGTGAATCGCCAAAGCCTTAATGCCGCAGTCTTGAAGCCTCTCTGCCAATTCAACGATGATTTTGCTGTCATCGTCCCAACCGAGACGGGTTTTTACAGTTACGGGAATATCAGGAACGGCTTTGACAATTTTTTCAACGATTTCGAGCATTAAGGGAACGTTTTGTAAAAGCCCTGCACCGTCGCCGCGTGTTGCAATTTTCTTGACGGGACAACCGCAGTTGATGTCAATTAAATCGGGTTTCGCCTCTTTTGCAAGCAATGCCGCCTGAACCATGTGTTCGGGGTCATGTCCGTAAATTTGTATGCCGACAGGACGTTCATAATCTTCTAAGTGCATTTTTTTGACGGTTTTGTCAATATTTCTGACAAGAGCCTCGCTTGCAATAAATTCCGTATACATCAAATCCGCGCCGAACTGTTTGCAGATATATCGGAACGAAACGTCTGTTACGTCCTCCATAGGTGCAAGAATCAGCGGATAGCGGTTTATTTCTATATTCCCGATTTTGAACATCTTTTTCTTCTCCTCAATATTTTTATTCGTTTAAAAATCCGTATTCATAAACTTTCGGTTTTATAACTTCACCTAAATCCCAAAGTGCAGATTTCAGGGTTGCCGACAATTCCGTGTAATAAGCATCGTCGGAAACGGTTTTCATTTTGCCGTTTTTGTCCCTGCCCTGAAAAAACTCTTTTATGTCGTAAAGGCTTGCGTTTACGTTTGCCGCCTCCATCGTGTGGTAATAACGCCACAATTCGCGCCCCGCAGACAATACGGTTTGGGCTGTTTCGGAAAACTGCAAATTAACATCGTATCTTTTTTTACCGAACAGGTTTGTTTTATCAGTAGTGCTTTTAATTTTACCGTTCAAAAAATCAGACATAAAATGTGATGAAAACTCCTCCTTAGCATTCACTTCATATTCTGTAAACGGAATCCAATTATTAACGCCGTCTTTTGCAGTAATACGGTTTTGGGTATGAAAAAGCGTGAAAACCAAACAATCTGTCTGAAATTCATAATCCTTTCTCCATTTGTCTGACGGATAAAGATAATTGTCTTTATCATTAATCCAAGTTGCTTCAACACACTGACGTATTGCAAGATAAACGGAAAACTCGATAATGTTTTTGTCCGTAATATTGGCAACCATTCCTTTTTTCATATAACTGAGAGGCGGAATACTCGTAAAAAAAGTATTATTGTTGCTTTGCATTGACGGACCTACAATAACTGCGTACCCAATCGGCTCGCTATCAAAGTCATAAAATGTTTTCCGCCACTCGCCTATTGACTTCCCGATAACAGACGAAAAAGTCTTCTTCCCTATTTTGGTATATTTTGTGAGCGATTTGTCGTTGTCGTAAACGTCCAAAGCCACTTTTTTGAGAACCGACGAGTTATCAAGGGACAAAACATAAAATCCAATTGGAAATTTACCGTCAACATTGTCGAAAGTTTCCGCCTTGCAAGCAAAACCTTTCAGAAACTTCGCTTTAAAATACTGTCTGAACTTGTCAAATTTTTGCGATGTTATAAATTTTGGCGTACTGAATGTAGCCAACGTAGAACCCGGCAAGTCATTGACCACCCTCACAAAGAACTGTGCAAACAATTCCTGCATAGCCTCAGAACCAATTGTGCCGCTAAACCTTTTGAAAATTGCTGTAAGATTAGCCACCTGCGGTTTGCTGCCCTTACCATACGAACTCGGCTCTGAATAAGGCGGATTTATATAAATGATGAGTTTTCGGCGGAGTTTTTCGTCAGAAATAATCTCTCTGAGTTTTTCAGGGACTTTTTCAGAAAAGAAGTCATCATTAAGAAAATCAAACTGAAAAATATGACCCTCCAACAAATTTGCTCCGTTGCGTATTCTGTCGCGCATCACATCCACGTCCTGCTGGTCAAGGGTGGAGGCAAAAATTTTGTATTTGTTAGCCAATCCATTCAAAAGATTTCCCGTTCCGGCACAACAATCCCAAATGTAATATTCGTCCTGCCAGTTGACACCAAACGTGCTTGCCAAGTATTTTTGCGACAATTCTACCCAAATCTGCGGCGTGTAAAATGCACCTTTGCGTTCCCTAACATCCTGTGGCACAAGAAGGTCAAGACGTCCGATGATGTAACGCCAATAAACGTTTTTCGGCGGACGTTTGTACCGTTTCCAAAAATCAGCATATTTCTCCAAGCCGCCGGCTCTAAACTTAAACGGTATTTGGTATTCCAAGCCCATATCGTCGGTACGGGTAAGAATATACGGTTTCGGACTTTTAGCATCGAAAGTGATGTAAAAATCAGGATACGCCACTTTATCGTCGCCAATATCTGTTGTATCGTTGTCATCAATATTCAATTCTGCCAAAAAGAAATCGCGGTCGTATATGGCATACAGTTTTTTGAGTTTTTCCCAATCGGCGTTAATTGACGGCATTACCATTTCGCGCCACTTCTGATAAACAAATATGAAATTGTTTTTATCAATCAGTGTTGACAACAAAGAGCCGCCTTCAATAAAATTCTGCTCTATGAAATTATGAATTTCATCGTCGTCTTTACCGAAATAAAACGTAAAAATATTTTCCCTGCTGATTGTTTTTCGGACGGTCTCAACAGTTTTTTCGTCTACGTTGGACGGTGTTTGCGACCAGTTGAAATCGTTGAGCGCGTAAACCGGCAAAACGGCGTTATACTCTACAAAAGCAATTTTTTCGCTGTCGAAACAGCCGATAAATTTCGGCGGCAAAATGTTGTAGGCATCTTGCTTGATTGTTACGATGAGTTGGGACAACATCTGATAAATGTCGGTCGGCGACTGTTTAGCCTCCGCCCACAGTAAATATTCGGAATTAACTTTATTTGAGATTTTTACCGTAAAATCAATCCGTTTTATAATGTCCGTGCAGTCGAATTTTTTGAAATATCTGATTGCCGTTTTATTTTTCAACTGTTCTTCCAACATAAATTCACCGTAAAAGGATTAAAAAAAAATTTACTGCAAATTTAACAAACTTTTTTTGAAATCCGAAATCAAATTTTTATTTTTGCAAAGTTGAAATTTTAAAAAAAATGACGGAATTTTTAATAGACTTGTTCAGCGATTTGTCTGAATACCTCATCAACCTGTTTACGGGCTGGAATTTGAGTTATGAAACCGCTGAAACCTTCAAAAACATCATCAACATGATTCTGATACTTTGTGTCAGCGCAATAAGTTGGGTGATAGCAAAATGGATAATCGTAGAGGCGGTTCATAAAATCGTTATGAAAACCGACAACAAATACGACGACGAACTCGTAAGATTCAAAGTCGTAGAGCCGCTCAGCCAGATTTTTCCGGCAATTTACATCTATTATCTGATACAGTTCGCAATTTCTGACCCCGACTGGGTGGATAGAATCAGGACATGGTGTTTTACTTGGAATGTATTTTCGGGTATGTTAATCCTGATGCGGGCTATTGACTGCATACAGTCCATCATAGACCAAATTTTGGAAGAACAACACAGAAAATTCTCAACGCAAGGGTACAAACAGGTCGCAAAAATCGTAGTCGGCGTTATCGGAGGTCTGATGATGATTGCCGTTTTGACGGGACAGGATTTGTTGAAGTTGGTTACCGGTTTGGCTGGTATGTCGGCTGTTTTGATGATTATTTTTAAGGATTCTCTTTCGGGATTCGTAGCCTCAATACAACTATCAAGCCTCAACATGGTGAAAATGAACGACTGGATAAGAATCGCAAGCAGAAACATTGACGGAAACGTTGTCGATATAACACTTAACACCGTAAAAGTCAGAAACTTCGACAACTCGGTTTCAACCGTTCCGACGGCTGCTCTGATGAACGAATCGTTTATCAATTTTTCTAACATGCAGGAAATGAAAGCCCGCAGAATGATGCGCACGATTATGATTGACGCTGACAGCGTTGCGATCGCAAAGCCGGAATTAATCGAAAAACTGAACGCAAAGTTCAAAACGCTCCCGCGCTGGACGGATTACGTTAACTCACGGCTAAAAGCCTCTGGAAATTACGACGATACGGTAAAAGATTTCACAAAACGCGAAATCTCCAATCTCGAACTTTTCAGGAAGTACATCGAATTTTATATAAAAGCCAACTATCAGGAGTTCGTCAAATACAAACCCGTTACCGAAACCGATGAAAACGGCAACATTAAGCAAGTATATTATGTTGATAAAGAACTGTTTACGGAAATTCACGGTAAGGCTGCCGCTAACGAATATCTTACGGAGAATAACGAGGGTGATTGGAAAATAAACGATTTCAGGAAATTCGTTCAAAAAAATTCAGACCTGAATTACAGCCGCAACTACGCCAAAATGGACGAAAACAAAAGACGGGAACTTCTTGACAAGGTTTTCTTGGAAGAAGACGTAAAAGATTCCGGAACGTATTATCCTTTCCGATATAAAAGAAAAGATATGTTCATAAACAACGAAATCAAAGACTGGATTTATCCGCAGCGTTTTGTAAAAAAGGACGGCACTTTTGTAGAAAACGGACACCTGATGGTGCGGCAAATGCAACAGACTGCAACAGGAATCCCGCTCGAAGTATACGCCTTTACAAAAATAACCGAATGGGCAAGTTTTGAGGTCGTTCAATCGGAATTTTTTGAACATCTGTTCTCTATAATAAAAGAGTTCGGACTCAGAACTTTTCAATTTACAAAAACGGAAGATTACCAAAAAGTAATCTCAAAATAAAAAAAAATCAGGAAACGTACAAGGAAAAAATGTTAAAGAGAAAAATAATATCTCTTTTTGTAATATGTGTTTTTTTAGGGGTAGTATTATGCAGTTGCAACGATGACGATGAAGCAGATTTAGGCGTACTGCGTACAATACCTACCGATGCAGGTGCCGCACTTAAAATCTACGACATCGAAGGTCTTATGCTTTCCCTAAACAAAAACAGTGTTATATGGCAGGAGTTCCGCCGTCTTAAATCAATGTCGGAGGCCGACCGCGTTATGAAAACAGTCGACTCCGTTATCAAAAGAACTCCCGTCATAGGCGGTGTTTTACACAAAAAAGAAATAGCCGTATCATTTCATAAACACGGTAAAGACAAAGTTTCGGTACTTGCCGGTTTCTATACTTCAAACAAAGAGGCAACAGATTTAGGTACGGCGATAGCCAAAAACGCTAAAAACAAAAACCTTAAATTCGTTACACAAAAATATGACAACGTAACGGTATACGTTATCTATTCGTCTGACAACAAAGAAGTAGCCGCTTTTGCGTATCTGAAAGGATTTTTCGTGATTTCACATTCCAAAATGCTGCTACAAGCCTCCGTCCGTCATATAAACAACGGCAGCAAAATCACCGGCGAAGGCAAAATATTAAAACAACTGCTCGCTACCTCAGGGAAAGACTCGTATGCAAGCCTTATTGTCAACTACAAAAGCCTTAACGAGATTTTCAAAAGCGAACTCAACCCACAAAACTACTCGTCGGGAATCGCTAATTTCGCCGACTGGTCGATACTCGACATCAAAACAGATTCTAAACACATAATGTGTAACGGATATACCGCTTACGGCAAAAACGATACGGAATATCTCAGCGTTTTTGAAGGTCAAAACGAAACAGATAACGACTTTTTAAAATATCTGCCTTCAAAAACAGTATGTTATTCCTCAGCAGGTATTTCTGATATGCAAACTTTCAAAGACAAATACGTCAATTTTTTGAAAGCAAGAACAGCATACAATCAGTTAAACAGTTTTGAAACCTCATTTGAAAAAGAGTACAAAGTAAAGTTAAGGGACGAGGTTTATAAACTTTTCACTAACCGCGTAACCGAATTTACATGCGACTACGCGTTAGCAGGAAGAGGCTCTGACAATTACACAGCCGCTGAATTAAATGACGAAGATGCTGCAAAACAATTTTTTACCGAACTTTTAAAAGAATACTGCCGGAAGAAAAAAACTGAATATTCTAAACTCGTAACGCAACTTGTATCCGTAAAGGGACGAAAATATTCAGTATGTTCTTGTCCGTTTATAAAGAAAATCATACCGATGTATTTCGGTAATTTGTTTTCGGGAGAATACGAATGTTTCGTGATTTTCAACGGCACGATAGTTTTTGCTAAAAACACAGCCGCAATCAGAGAATACATCAACGCAATAGAAAACGGCAAAACTCTTATCAAAAACTCTAATTACGAAAATTTCAAAGACCTCACCGTTTCTGAAAGCAATATTTCATGTTTTACTGACATCACGTATTCTTTCGATAAGATTATGTCATATTTGTCAGCCTCTAACGCTGCACAATGCCGGAACGAAAAACAACTGCTGAATCCGTTCAGAAATTTCTCGCTGCAATACGGCAAAACCGACAGCAAAGGCAGAGTGCTGACAACAATGTCGCTGCAATACACTGACAGATTCGACACCGAAAGAGCAGTATCATGGATTACGCCCGTAGACTCCGTTGTAAGAGGCAAACCGCAGGTGTTAAGAAACGAAAGAACGGGCGAAAAAACGGTTTTCATTCAGGACGAAACCCTGAAAATATATCTTTTTGACAAAGACGGCAAAAGGTCGCTGATGAACAAAAAACAATTAGCAGAGCCGATTAAAGGCGAGGTTACGGCTATCGACTTTTACGGAAACGGAAACACACAATATCTTTTTGCAACGGAAAACTTTCTGCATTTAATCAGTCAAAAGGGCGACTACATAGAAAATTTTCCCGTAAAACTTCCTGCCCCGCTTTCTACGGATATATCGGTGTTTGATTATGAAAACAACGGAAATTACAGAATTTTTGCACCCTGCTGCAATCAAAAACTATACGTATATACCAAAGACGGCAAAATGTTAGAGACTTGGACACCGTTTCAAACAAACGACAATATCATAACGCCCGTACAATATTTCAATATCAACACGATGGAATATTTGGTATTTGCCGACAACTTAAAAACCTATATTCTAAACCGCAGAGGCGAAGTAAGAATTAATGTTACGGATAATTTTCCGAAGTCGAAAAACTCCCTCTTTTATGCCGAACAACCAAGCGGTGAAGAAAATCCGTGCTTTGTTACAACAGGCTCTTCGGGCGAAATAAAACGCATAAGAATGGACGGAAGTTGCAGAAGCGGTGCAAAATCAAAACATTATTCGGCAAACCATAATTTTATAGCCGCAGATATAAACCAAGACAAAAAAAATGAATACATATTCACCGATGAGAAACTCTTGGAAGTATTCTCTCATACCGGCGAAATAATGTTTAGTTGCATATTGGATTCTAAAATAACGTCCAAACCGCTGATTTTTAATTTCCCGTCAGGCACAAGAATAGGCTTAGTCTGCGCTAACGAAAACAAAATATACCTCTTTAATTCCAAAGGAAAACTCTGTAAAGGTTTCCCTTTGAACGGCGCAACGGAATTTTCGATTTCAAAACTTGACAACAAAGACAAATTCAGTGTCATTACGGGCGGAAACGAAAACTTTTTGTACAATTATCACATTGAATAGTATTTTATCTGATTTTTTCAAAAATGTCAGTATAATATTGTGAACCGGTTTGTTTTGAAAAAAACAAGCCGAGTTTTTTAAAATTTTCGTTTTTAGTAAACTCGTATGACAGTCTGCAACATTTCAACATACCGTAATAAAACGAATTATCAGGCAGTTTGTCGAAATACAAATCTATGTTCTCGTTGTATATAAGTTTTGCCTTGTCCTTGTTTTTCATTTTAAAAAGCGCGTAAGCATATTGAAGTTTACGCTTAGGTGTCAACAACGGAATTTGCTCAAACAAAGTCTTTGAAACCGAATAGCAACCGGTCAACATCAAAGCATCAAGCAAAATAAATTCTGAATACACAAAATCACGTTTTTGCATATAATAAACAAGGGCAAAATCCGAAACTGACTTCAAAATTTTGTTTTCGATACAACCGTAACAAGAATAACTGTACAACAACTCGCAAGTAAGAAACAGCATATACTGAAAACTGTCTGAAACATCAAAACCAAGTCCTTCAATTTCAGAATACACGGCCTCAATAGAGGTTTTGTCGCCTTTTAAGAAAAAGTCCAACATCTTGAAAGTTATGCCCAAAAGTTTGTCGCCGGCTTTTTCTTTACGCGCACAATAAGCCTCAATATATTTGAGAATAAAACCGTTATGAAAATCCAATTCAACGTATTCTTTCAGATAAAAAGAACTTTCCTGCTCAGAAAGCAAAAGTTCGCCGCTAAATTTCGGATAATCCTTTACTAGGCTGCAATACAAGCGTTTCAGCGCGGTTTTATCAGAATTAACCTTAATGTACGTGTCAATTATACGGAACATTTTTTTCAAAATGCCGACCCGCGCCTCATCAAAAGCAAATCTGATAAACCATGCAAAAAGTTTTGTCTTAACTGTCGGATTTTCGTCATAATAAGAAGATACCTCCAAAAACAAACTATCGGAAATACCGAACTCATTGCGCCAATAACACGAAAGATGATAATCAAAAAACTCCTCGTAAGTAAATTTTACGACAGAATGTTGCTTGCCAAAGGAGTCAGCCTCATCTTCCATAGAAAATATACCCGAAGACACAAGCCAAATAAACTCATCTCCGTATTCGTCAATAAGTTTTGCAAGACGGTCTTTGTCGGTTTTAGGGGTGTCAAAACCGTAATTGGTGGTGAAAAGAAAAAAATCAACAAAGCGTTTGCATTTATAATTACTAAGGTAAGCCTGAGTATAAATTCTAAACAAGTCAGTTTGAGTAAGCACTGTTTCAGGATTTTTTGCCAACAATTCCAAACAACACGGAATCCTGAAACTGCCTTTTATACAGAAATTAACCAAATGCTCAATATTATGGATAGTAAGAGCATTGCAATTTTTCAAAACAGTTATCGCCTCGTCATAAGTAAGTAGCGGAAGATTGGTGTAAGCCGTTGTAGATAAATCCCAAGCAGCATCATACCAACAACTCCGTGTACTCTCGGTAACCTTTTGACCAACTTTTTGCCACACCGAAGGCGATACGGTAATAATAGCCTTGAAATAATTTTCGTTTTTATAAAGAGCAATTATACTGAGAACAACATCAAGAATCTCCGGCGTAGAAACATCGTCCAAAACAAGAATCAAACGTCCGTTTAAAGCGGCAGGCTTAGCCTCAAAATATTCCTTATAACTCATCTTGCCGCCCAAACCAAGAAACGAAGAAAGCACTTCTTTAAGATTGTCATTCAATACGTTAAGCGAATTGTCGGAAGAACAATTGAAATACCATACAACATCATCGGGCTGATTGTTTTTTTCTAAAATTTCGTCAATATAATGCAAAACGGTAACAGTTTTTCCTATTCCGTCAGGTCCGACAAGGGCATACGCATTTTCGGGGGCAGACAAAAAACTTTTCAGCACCGGCGCAAAAAACTCTCTTTTGATTGTTTTTTCAAAACCGATACCGCAACGGTTTTTAAGATAAGAAACCGTACTACTCGAAATTTTAGCCGCCGTTGACTTCAACTGCTCCCAAATCAAAAGATTTTCAGCATTTTTCTTATAATCATCTTTATGAAAGATAAAATCTTCAAAGTCCTTAAAATTCAGGTAATTGGCTAATGAATTTAATGTATATTTTGAAGGATTAAAAGCGGAGTTTACAAGATTCCACAACCGTTTAATTGTGGTTTCGCTAACCTTACAGCCGGTTTTTTCAAACACAACCTGAGACAACTCACCACAATCTTTGGCATACAAAACCCTCCTGCCAAATTTACTTTCTACACTCTCCTTCAATAATTTGACATCCGCAAAGTCTAAATTTTCCATACCGCAAAGATAAACTTTTTTCTTAACATAGCAAGTATTAATAAATGTTAAAAGTGGAATATTTAATTAAACTTCTGAATATTTTTGCAATCAAAACATAAAAAAAGGTAGAAATGTTGAAAAAAACTACTCTGATTTGCGCTTTTGTAATTTCGTGCATGACAGTTAAAGCGCAAACCGACACCACAGAAACAGAAGATTATGATTTTACGTTGGAAGAATGTTTGAACTTTGCGCTCAACCATAGTTACAGCCGTCAAGTAAACCTTCTTACCGAAGAAAGCCTCGAAGCCGCATACGAGCAGAGCAAAAACAACCGTTTGCCCTCCGTCAACGCTTCCGTAAGCGAAAATATGTCGCATACGGGAAAAAATAAGGACGTTAACTTTTCGGGCAACGCCGGCATAAACGCCTCTCAAACGATTTATCAAGGCGGAAGCATAAAAAACACAATCGAAAAAAACCGCTTGGAAATGGAACAAGGCAAAATCCGCACTTCTCAGGCAGACGACAACCTGACAATCCAAATCCTTAACGAATACCTCACAGCCCTCTCCTGCATAGAAAGGCTCAAATATCAACAGGCAATCGTAAATGCCTCGCGGACGGAACTTTCACGCGCAGAGACCCGCTACAATGCCGGAGCGTTAATTGAAAGCGACTATCTTATGCACAAAGCGCAGTTGCAAAGCGATTTAGCGGACTCGTTAAACACGGTGATTTCGCTCGAAAATTCACTTCTTAACTTAAAACGTTATATGTCGATGTCCCCGGAGGCAAACCTCACGATAAAAGAGCCTGACACTTCGGCAGTTGACGTTATGGCACTTCTGCCCGAAAGAGGGGAAGTTTTGGACAGGGCAAAAGAACACATGCCCGATATGAGGCTCGCCCTCTCGTCAATAGAAACGGCTAACACCGCGCTCGAAATTTCAAAAGCGGGTTCTAAACCCTCAATCACGGCCTCGGCAGGAATAAACACCGGTCATAACGATTTTGACAATCTCGGTCAGCAGTTTTCTGACAGGTTTTCGCAGCAAATAGGCATAAGTCTCAGTTATCCAATTTGGGACAGAGGCTCTAACAAACTGCAAGTGAAAAAAGCCAAAATTCAACAGCAACAAGCGGAACTCGATTACCGTCAGGCGGAACTTGACGTTACAAGGACGGTTTCAAACCAATACCGCGCAACCGAACTCGAATATCAGCGTTATTTGGCTTACAAAGAAAGAAAAGATGCTTACGCAGCAAGTTTTGACGCATACCAAAGAAAATACGAGGCAGGCGCAATCCTTACAACAGACCTTCTGCAACAGCAAAACAATTACATCAACGCATTGAACAGTTACATTAACGCAAAATACGGTTTTATCCTTAACAGAAAAATTCTTGACGTATACACCGGCGAAAGTGTCGGCTTATAAAAAAACAGTTTTTTAGAAATGAAGAAAGGTAAAAAAATATTGCTTATTGCCTTAGCGGTAATTATCGTCGCCTTTATAATTAAGGCGGTTTTGCCGGAAAAGAAAGAATTGGTCTTCAACACGGCATTCATTACAAACGACACGATTCAGAACATCGTAACGGCAACGGGAAAACTCGAACCCGTTGACGAAGTGGAAGTCGGCACTCAGGTTTCGGGTATAGTGGAAAAACTTTACGTCGATTATAATTCGCACGTCAAAAAAGGTCAACTCCTTGCCGAACTTGACAAATCGACCCTTAATGAGCGGCTTTCGCAGGCTCAGACGCAGGTTATGAGTGCTGAAAGCCAGTTAAAACGCGCTCAGCAGAATTACGACCGTACCAAAATGCTTTTTGAAGGCAAAGCGGCTACAAAAGTCGATATGGAAGACGTTGAAAACTCGTTGATTCAGGCAAAATCAACACTTCAAAACGCGCAGACTTCCTTGCGTGAGGCAAAAGTCAATCTCGGTTATGCCGAAATCTACTCCCCTATCGACGGCGTAATTCTCAGCAAGGATATTGAAGAGGGTCAGACGGTGGCATCTTCTTTTAACACGCCGACGCTCTTTGTCATTGCGAGGGATTTAAAAAATATGCAGGTTGAGGCTAACGTTGACGAAGCGGACATCGGACAGGTAAAAGTCGGTCAGAAATGCACTTTTACGGTTGACGCTTATAACGGAGAAGTTTTTAAAGGCAGCGTTAAGGAAATACGCCTTCAACCCACGACAACAAACAACGTCGTAACCTATACCGTTGTAGTTCAAGCACCTAACCCCGAAGAAAAACTTTATCCGGGAATGACGGCAAGCATTTCTATCGTAACAAAAGAAGAAACCGATATTTGCGTGCCTTTGGAGGCGTTGCAGTTTCAGCCGACGGAAGAGATGTTTAAGTTTTTGGGTAAACCCGAAAAACCGTCAGCAGACAAACAACCCGATATGCCGCCGCCTGATATGCAGCAGGAAGAAGGCGGAAAACACGTTTGGGTTAAAAACGGAAACGCTCTTCGTCCTTGTCCCGTAGAAACGGGAATGAACGACGGCGTAAAAGCAATCGTTAAAAACGGAATGTTGCATAAAGGCGACACGGTTGTACTTTCGGCAAGTTTTGTGGTAAACAAAGCGCAGAAAGGTCAAGGCGCAAACCTTTTCGGACCTCCGCGTCCGAAAAACGGAAATAAAGGCGGCGGTCCCGGTCCGGGCGGTCCTATGTAGAAATAACTTTTTTATTTTTGGAGGAAAAAATGTCAGCCATTATAAAAATAGAAAATCTTAAACGCGAATTTGTAGTCGGCAGCGAAACCGTCAGGGCGTTGAAAGGCGTAAGTTTTGAAATCAACAAGGGAGAGTTTGTAAGCATTATGGGTACTTCGGGAAGCGGAAAGTCCACTATGCTTAACATTCTCGGTTGCCTTGACAAACCCACTTCCGGAGAATATTACATCGACGGAATAGAAGTCAGTAGGCTTTCAAAAGACGAACTCGCATTTGTAAGAAACCGCAAAATCGGGTTTGTCTTTCAGAGTTATAATCTTTTGCCGAGAACCTCAGCCGTTGAACAAGTGGAATTGCCACTGCTTTATAATAAGGAAGTCTCGTCAAAAGAAAGGCGCGAAAGGGCAATCTACGCTTTGGAACAAGTCGGTCTGAAAGAAAGATTATGGCACACGCCTAATCAAATGTCAGGCGGTCAGCAACAAAGGGTCGCGATTGCAAGGGCAATAGTTAACGACCCCGTCATTCTGCTTGCTGACGAGGCTACGGGAAACCTCGACACAAGAACCTCTTACGAAATTATGAGCCTTTTTCAAGAACTTCATCAAAAAGGCAAAAGTATTGTTTTCGTAACCCATGAACCTGACATTGCAGTCTTTACGTCAAGAACGGTAATGCTCCGCGACGGCAGGGTTACAAAAGACGAAAAAGTAGAAACAAAATCGGCTCAGGCGGCTCTCGAAAGTCTGCCCGCTTCAAGCGATTATAATTAGTTTTTTAAAGAAATGAATTTTTCAAACCTTTTCAAAATAGCGTATCAGGCGATTTTAAGAAACAAAACAAGGTCGCTTTTGACAATGCTCGGCGTGATAATCGGAATTTCGTCGGTTATTGCGATGGTGAGTTTGGGACAAAGTTCCACTCTTAACATCAACGAAGAAATTTCGACAATGGGAACAAACCTCATTATGGTTATGCGCAAAAACCAGAACAGAGGCGGTGTCAATCTCGGAAATTCCAACACTCAGAGCCTTACCGTAAAAGACTGCGAGGCTATAAAGACAAAATGCAAAAACATCAGTTACGTCTCGCCTATGGTAAGCGGTTCGGGACAACTCGTAAGAGGCTCAAACAACTGGCCGGGTTCCATTCAGGGCGGTTCTGCGGACATTCTGACAATCAGAAAATACACTATCGAACATGGAACTATGTTTACCGAAGACGACATCAAAGAATACAAAAAAGTCTGTCTTATCGGCTCAACGGTTGCCGAAAACCTCTTTCCTGACGGCAAAAACCCCGTCGGCGAAGAAATAAGATTCGGCAGCATACCGTTTAAAGTAATCGGCGTTTTGGCTTCAAAAGGCGAAAACCAAATGGGACAAGACCAAGACGACATTGTTTTTGCGCCGTATTCCACGGTTATGAAAAGGATTCTCGCGACTCAATACGTTCACATGATTTATGCCTCGGCAGCCTCGGAAAATGTTGCAGACGAGGCAGTTAACGAAATAACTTCGGTTCTTAGGGCAAGCCACAAAATCACAAATCCCGACGACGACGATTTTGACGTTAGAACACAAGCCGAAATGCTTCAAATGATGAGTTCGGTAACGGGATTTCTGACCGTTCTGTTAGCGGCAATAGCCTCTATCTCGCTGATTGTCGGCGGAATAGGAATTATGAACATCATGTACGTAACCGTTACCGAAAGAACAAAAGAAATAGGTCTTAGAACCGCAATCGGAGCAAGAAGCAGAGACATTATGTTTCAGTTTTTGCTCGAATCGGCAATGCTCTCGCTCGTGGGCGGAATCATCGGCATAATAGTCGGACTGATAATAAGTTATGCGGCAACACAACTTCTTAACTGGCCCTTTGTCATCAGCGGAACGGCTGTAATAATCTCGTTCATAGTCTGCGCCGCAACAGGTATTTTCTTCGGGTGGTATCCCGCTAAAAAAGCCGCTAACTTAGACCCGATTAACGCACTGCGTTACGAATAAAACTACAATATCACCTGAACTCTAAACAACAAAGCAAATTTTGAAGCATCAGGATTGTCAAGGTGAGAAAGCCTCCAAACACCGTCAACACGGAAAAATTTGAAAATGTTTTCCACTCCGACACCCGCTTCAAAATACGGCTTGTTGACATCTCCTAACGACGCGGGAAAATCTATCAAAGCATTAGCTCTACTGTTTTTATCGCTGATGTCGCCGATAAGTCCCTTAGCATAAAGCACTTCCCTCCATTTAAGTTTTCTCAAAAGCGGAATCCTATTGAAGAAAAATCCGTTGAAATGATGCTCTAACGTTGCGCTGAAATACGTGTCGGAGGCAAACTCATAAAGGTTCATCAAATTGAACGCATAACGGTCAAAAGCGTAAGTCTCGTTGCCCTCATGAAGTTTCAAGAGCGGAAACGGAACCGTACCGACAACTTTTCCCGCCTCCAAAATGCAGGTGAGTTTTCCGAAAGGATTGATTGCGATTTTCTTTGTCAGCGTTCCGATAAAACGGTAATAATAATTGGTTTTACCGTGATTGTCCCAAAAACCCGCCATTGCGGTTATATCAAACGCAGGAAACTTACTGCCCATACTTGAACGCAAAAATTGTCCTTCAACAAATTTTTCGTTATAACAGAAGTGAAGTTTATAATACAATTCTACACTCTTTATATCATTGTAAGTCAAATCATTGGCTTTGTTTTCAAAGACAATGTATTTTGTGGGATAGAGTTGACGGTATTTTGCGCCGAAATCGTTAGAAAAACCCCAAAAATATTCATGGCTGTAAGTTAAATAACCTTCTCTTATCGGCAAGAGATGTCTGTTAGGGTGTTTTGCGAGCAATGACGAAAGGATATTGTCTTCGGAAAAAGCATTGTTTGACTGTCCGAGTTGTTCCATATCATATTTGTAACCACATTCGAGAGTGCGGCGAGGACGTTTATTCAAAAGGTAAAGCGCGTCAACGCCGTATTTGAATTTTTCGTCTTTAAAACCGTAAGCCCCGTATGCAGAAAGCATGACCTTTTTGGAAAAATCGTTGCTCGTTCTGCCGCCAAGGCGCAGTCTCCAACCCTCTATTTCGTTATGAGATAATATTTTATAATAAGGTCCGTATTCAAACTTACCGACTTTCCAATATCCGCCGATAAACATTTCAACCGTATTAGTAACGGTTTTGAAAACGGGAACTTCCTTAATAGAGTCTACCATTGAATAAATGTTGAGTTCTTTTTGAGTAAGTTTTTCATGGCGGGCGGAGTTCCAAAACGAAGAATCCTTGTGCATGGCATCTTCTAAGATTTCGGTTTCGTTAGTAGCAACCGAACTGAAAAGATTATCGTCAAGTTCGGGATTGATTTCAATATTTTTTCTCATCATGGTTTTCTTTCCGAAAAATCCCATCGTGGAGTCGGTCATATTGAAGTCCATAAACATCTCCTCTTTGTTCAAAAACCAAACCGAATCTATTTTTTCGTATTCCTGAGAGATAATCATATTGTTGATATAGTTCAGGTTGACGTCGTTAGCCATTTTTGCAGTAACTTTTTTGACTGCCCACGTCGTGTCGTTAATCCACATATCACCGCTGAAAGTGTAAGTCTGCTTAAATTTCGGCTTAAACGACAAGTGATAAAGATAACTTCCGTCCTGATAAACACTGTCCAAAAGATAAAATTTATAATTAGCCTTCCAATAATCAGATAACGGCGAAACAAAATCGTGTCCGAAAGCGGGAATATAGTTTTTATAAATGTTGACATCAATATACATTTGCCCCGTGTATTGCGAAATGGAGTTGTTTTCGACACCCGAAATTTTAGAGGCTTTTATAACTTCTTTTTTTCTTGACGGGTTGCTTTTGTGATAAACGTCTGAAATACTTTCGGTTATCATCACCGGCAAATATACTTTTCCCGTCTCGGCAGAAGTATCGGCATAATTGAAGACAAAATTGAAATTCTTCATAAACATTTTGTCAGACCAATCGTTTTTGATGTTATTGATGTCGAGTTCCATTTTGTTGTAAACCTCAAATTTATAACATTCAAGTTTTTCGGGATTGTTTTTTTTGCGGTTAGCGGCAACGTTGCGCATAATTCTCCACGCCGGATTTTCGCCAGGAGTAACGACAATTTCGTCAAGTTCGAGATTGTCGGGAGAAAGTTTTATGTTAACCTCCTGATAAGAATTGCGTTTTAAGATTTCTACGTGCGGCACGTAACCGACCATAGAAAATTCCAAAGAATCGGTGTTGATATGTGCCTGAATAAAAAAATTTCCATCTACATCCGTAATCGTTCCGACGGTAGTACCTTTGAAAACAATGTTGACAAACGGCAACGGTTCGCCCGTTTCGGAATCAATAACCGAACCCCTTACTTTTGTTTGGGCGTTGAGGGAAAATGCCGTCAAACACAATAATATAAAAGTATAGATAAATTTCATTTTCATTAAAATTTAAAAAACGCTGCAAAGTTAAAACTTTTTTTCCTTATTTCCGAAAAAAACTTTAATTTTGCCGTCTCAAAGAATAAACGAAAATGTCAGATAAAAACTTTAAAAAAGCCGATTTGATAGCCGGTTGGAGCGTTTTCTTGATTGCAAGCGTTTCTTATCTCTTGACTATCGAACCTACGGCAAGTTATTGGGATTGCGGCGAATTTATTTGTACCGCATTTCGTCAGGAAGTCGGACACCCGCCCGGAGCACCTTTCTTTATGATTCTCGGACGGTTTTTCTCACTATTTGCAGGCGGCGATGTTACAAAAGTTGCCGCAATGATTAATTCTATGTCCGCACTCGCAAGCGGTTTTACGGTATTGTTCCTTTACTGGTCGATAACGCACATCGCTAAAAGAATTATTTGCGGCGATGACACCCCGTCAAAAGTAAACGCAGTTTCAATCCTCGGCAGCGGAATAGTAGGCGCACTCGCTTTCGCTTATACCGATACATTTTGGTTTTCGGCGGTTGAAGGCGAAGTTTACGCTATGAGTTCGCTGTTTACCGCTTTGGTGTTTTGGTGTATTTTGAAATGGGAAAGCGTCGCGGACGAAAAATATTCCAACAGATGGCTCATTCTTATCTGTTATCTGATGGGACTTTCTATCGGCGTACACCTTCTTAACCTGCTCGTTATACCCGCAATAGTACTCGTGTATTATTTCAAAAAATACAAGACAACAAGAAAAGGCGTTATCTCCGCTCTTGCAATTTCGATTGTCATTTTGGCAGGAGTACTTTACGGCATAATTCCGGGCGTGGTGTATATTGCTTCGCGTTTTGAACTTGTGTTCACTAACGGTTTAGGCGCACCTTACAACACGGGAACAATCATTTACGCTATTCTCGGTATCGGCGGTTTGGGTTACGGTTTGTACTATTCGTTCAAAAACCGTAAAGCCGTTCTTAACACCGTGCTTTTAGGCGTAACTGTCATAATTATAGGCTATTCGTGTTTTGCGATGATTGTTATTCGCTCAATGGCTAATCCGCCGATGGACGAAAACAATCCCGACAACGTTTTTGCCTTGCAGTCGTATTTAAACAGAGAACAATATGGCGACCGTCCGCTCATTTTCGGAGAGTATTATAACTCAAAATCAATCGGTTACGAAGACGGCAGCCCCGTTTACATTCAGAAAAACGACCGTTATGAAATCGCAGACTACAAGTCTAAGCGTATTTTTGAACCGGGTTCAACAACGTTTTTCCCGAGAATGTTCTCACCCGAACCGAGCCACTTTAAAGGCTACGAACACTGGGCAGGCGTTAATCAAACCGAAAAACCGTCATTTGCACAAAACTTGAAATTCTTTTTCAATTACCAAGTCGGATATATGTATTTGAGGTATTTTATGTGGAACTTTGCCGGTCGTCAAAACGACATTCAGGGACACGACGAAAACCTCATTAACGGCAACTGGATTTCGGGTTTCAGTTTTATTGACAATGCAAGGCTCGGCGACCAAAACCTTTTGCCCGATTATCTTAAAAATAACCGAGGCAACAATCAATATTTCTTTTTGCCGCTTCTACTCGGAATTTTGGGAATGATTTTCATGTTCAGGGCTAACAAGACGGGAAAAGAATATTTTTGGATTGTGATGTTGTTTTTCGTTTTGACGGGTGTGGCGATTGTCGTCTACCTGAATCAAACTCCGTATCAGCCCCGCGAAAGAGATTACGCTTACGCCGGAAGTTTCTATGCGTTTGCGTTTTACATCGGTTTCGGAGCGGCGTTTTTGTGCAGTTGGATTGACAAATATCTTAACAAAAACATCATTGCGACTTCCGGCGCGGTACTTCTGAGTTGTTTCATAGGACCCGTTATTTTAGCGGCTGAAAATTGGGACGACCACGACCGCAGCGGACGTTATACGGCAAGAGATTTCGCCAAAAACTATTTGGAATCCTGCGCTCCGAATGCAATTTTGTTTACAAACGGCGACAACGACACCTTTCCGCTTTGGTATGCACAAGAAGTTGAAGGTATCAGAACGGACGTCAGAGTTGTAAATTTGGCGTATATCAACACCGATTGGTATATTAATCAAATGAGGAGAAAAGCATACTTGTCTGACCCGCTGCCGATTTCGATTGAAAAGGAAAAACTCACAGAAGGTTCAAGGGATATTGTTTATTATCAAGAAGTTCCGCAAATGTTTTTCAACGAAAAGTTTGCTGACAACAAAGAGAAATATTCCGCAACTCTGACGGACATTTACAATAAATTGATTGACATTGTTAAACAATCGAGTTTAGAAAAGTTAATGCCGAAAGATTACGACGCTGTTGTCAACAAAGAACAGTTGAAAAATCAGCCGCAACAAATCATCGCGTTTATAAATTCTCTGAGTCAACAAGCCGCGAAATTCGGTGTTAAAGCGGACGAAATCAACGCTTTGAAATCATCTTCGGATAATTTTTACAAGTCGGTTTGCGCTGAGCCTGCGCCGCTGAAAGCCGTGATTGATTTCATCGCTTCTGACGATAAAAACACCAAACTTACGGCTCAAAACGGCAGCGAATTGGATTTTACGCCCTCGCTGACGTTCTCGCTAAAAGTTGACAAAAAGAAAATCATCGAAAGCGGTTTGGTTTCGGCGAAAGATTCGTCAAAAATTGTTGACAAAATCGTTTGGAAACATTCGCACGAATATATCCGTAAAGGCGAGTTGATGGTTTTGGACATTTTGGCAAACAATAATTGGGAACGTCCCGTATATTTTGCGATAACTGTCGGCGGCGAGGCTTATCAAAACCTCGGCGATTTTTTCCGTCTTGACGGTTTAGCGTACAAAATTGTCCCCGTAAAAACCACTTCCCGCGAAGGTGAAAGAGGCTTTATTGACACTGACGTTTTGTATGACTCGTACATGAACAAATTTTCTTGGGGCGGGATTGACAACCCGAAAGTCTATTTGGACGAGAACAACCTCAGAATGTTAGCGAACATAAAGAGCGGTTTTGCGCGTTTGAGCGATGCTTTAATCAAGGAACGCAAACTTGACAAAGCAAAAGATGTTCTTGAACGTTGTTACAAAGTTATGCCTTTGGATTTGGTTGCGCCGACGTTTTACGATTTGACGTTAGCAGATTTGTATTACAAACTTGGCGACAAAGAGGGTGCGCACAAAGTTTTGAACACTTTGTTAACGCAGACTTTGGACGAGTTGAATTATTTTACGAGCCTTGACACTTACGAAACATCGCTTGTTGAAGAGGATTATTACCGTTCGGCGGCAATGGGACACGAGGCAGTAAGAATTGCCCGCGACAACAAGGACGAAGACTGGAAAACTCAATCGGCAACTAAGTTAATCGACATCTTGAAAAAGAATCCGATATTAACTGATTTAACAATGCAGACTATTGAAAGTCAGGATTTTATGCGGCTTTATCAGACGTTACCCGACTTTGATAAGCAGATGATTTCGATATTTTTAGGGTTAACTGATTATTTGGAATAAAAAAAGAAATGTTTTCACCGATAGTTCATCCGCCGGAGTTTGTGCGGAGTTTTTTCAAGAAATACACGTGGAGGCTCCAACCGGAGGACACGGCGAAAAAAGTTCTTTACATAACCGTTGACGACGGTCCTATTCCCGAAATGACACCGGGAACATTGGATTTGTTAGCGGAATACAATGCAAAAGCAACGTTTTTTTGTGTCGGCGACAACGTTCAGAAGTATCCTGACCTCTACCGCAGAATT
Source organism: Bacteroidales bacterium (assembly GCA_017417315.1). GTDB lineage: Bacteria > Bacteroidota > Bacteroidia > Bacteroidales > UBA3824 > UBA3824. The sequence continues at coordinate 2,267 of JAFPZK010000059.1, read as the reverse complement.
TTGTTTGAAGGTCATAGTGTCGGCAATCATACGTTTAATCATTTAAACGGCTTAAAGACAAAGACTTCTGAATATGTTGAAAATGTCATAAAGGCGGATTCGGTGATAAATTCTAACCTTTTTCGTCCGCCTCACGGCAGAATGAAACCGGCACAAACGCGGGCTTTGTCAAAAGGTAGAAAAATAATTCTGTGGGACGTTTTAACCAAGGATTATGACAAAAGAGTAAGCCGTGAGCGTTGTTTTGAAAACGTAGAGACGTTTGTTCAGGAGGGTTCGATAATTGTCTTTCACGACAACATAAAAGCCTTTGAAAATCAACGCTACGCCCTCGAAAAAACACTCGAAAAGTATTCGGAAGAGGGTTTTGTTTTCAAAGGGATTCCGTATAAAAATTTGACGTAAAAAAGCAATAATTTATTTGCATATTAATTTAATTGTTGTTAATTTAACCGCCGTTAAATTAACAGTGGTTACATTATGAAATTCTACGATAGAGAAAACGAAATTAAACTTCTTAACGACAGTTTCTTACAGTCGCAAGAAACAGCAGTTTTTTCCGTTATCAGCGGACGGCGGCGTATCGGAAAAACATCACTTATTCTAAAAAGTTTGGAAGGAAAAACTTTTGCATACCTTTTCGTGGCAAGAATGAGCGAAAATATGCTTTGCGAAAAATTTCAAGCCGAAATTCTAAAATCTCTAAACATAAACATTTATGGACAATTAACGAATTTCGCGGCATTGTTTGAAATACTTATGCAAGAGGCACAAAAAAGACATTTCACCGTTGTTATTGACGAGATTCAAAATTTTTATAGAATTAATCCTGCGGTTTTCTCTCAAATTCAGAGTCTTTGGGACAAATACCACAGAGGAGCAAAAATCAACTTGATAGTCTGCGGGTCAATACGTTCTTTGATGGTCAAAATTTTTGAAAACCAAGGCGAACCGCTTTACGGACGAGCAACTAACAAAATGATTATCAAGTCTTTTGAACCAAAAGTTTTGCAGCAAATTCTTTCTGACAACGCTTCAAATTTTAAGAAAGAAGACTTACTTGCGCTTTATGCCTTTACGGGCGGTGTTGCCAAATATATAGAATTGTTTACCGATGCAAAATGTTTTACGAAAGAAAAAATGACGGAGTTTCTTACAAAGCGGGATTCTTATTTTTTGACAGAGGGCAGGGATTTGACGATAAACGAGTTTTCTAACGAGTACGACATTTATTTTTCAATTCTTCAACTTATAGCCTCCGGCAAAAGTTCTCAGGCTCAGATTGACGGCGTATTGCAGAAAAACACCGGTGCATATCTTAACAATTTGGAAAAAAACTACGAACTTATTTACAAACTCAAACCGATGTTTTCAAAAGCCGGAACGCGCCTTACAAAATACAGAATAAAGGATAATTTTTTGCGGTTTTGGTTCCGTTTTGTTTATCCGTATCAGGACTTAATCGAAAGCAACCGTTCTGAAATGTTGAAACAGAATATTTTAGACAATTTTTCGGAGTTTTCGGGATTGTGTTTGGAACAGTTTTTCAGGGACAAATTTATGTCAAGCGGTAAGTTTACTTCTGTCGGCTCTTGGTGGGACAAGAGTTCTGAAAACGAAATTGATTTAATCGCCGTCAACGATTTTACCGGCAAAGGCATTATTGCAGAAATAAAGCGCAATTCTAAGAAAATCAATCTCGACATTCTCCGCCAAAAAGCCGCGAGACTTCCGAAAGAATTTTCAAAATACGATTTTGAATTTTTAGGTCTGTCGGTTGAGGATATGACAAAATCAATTGAATAATTAGTATTTTTTTGTGATTTTTTTCCGGAGGTTTACACCCTAAGTCTATAATGTGTATTATAATCGCAGGGGTTCATGCGGTTACACCGCTTTCACCACCTGCCTATGCTCCTACACCCCTAACGGGGTTATAAAGCCCTGTAAGGGCGCAGGAACATAGGCAGGTGGTGTTATGTTGCTTGCAACATATAAACCCCTGCTCTACAAAAAAGACCGAGGATTGATTTATGATATTTTATGCGAGACTGCAAACAACGAAAAAATCATCGTTGAAATGCAGAACTTTATGAACTTTCAACTTGAAGAATTAACAGAGTTCTGAACTGATGCGCACCTTTGTAAAACAACAACAAAGAAACGTGAAGTTATTTCAGATAAGTTAAAGTTTATCTATTTACAACTTCCTCTTTTTACGAAGTCGGAAGATGAGTGTGAAACAAATTTTGAACGTTGGATTTTTA
>JAFPZK010000058.1 GCA_017417315.1 Bacteroidales bacterium | reverse complement strand
CGAATATACAAAATCAGGAAAAGAATACCGTACCGTTCCGAAAGTTTATTCGATTAATATCGTTTACTTTGGTTTGGGACAAGGAAAAGGTTATATTTATAAAGGCACAACTATCTTTACAAATCTGAACAATAAAAAAGATGTTCTGAAACTTACTAAACGTCAGCAGGAACTTTTTGAAACAAAAGACGTCAGCGGTATTTTCCCGATTTATTATATTTTGCGTGTTAATAAGTTTGACGAAGAGGTAACGACACCTTTGAAAGAATGGATTTCGTTTTTGAAAACGGGACATATTCCTGATAGTTATACGGCGCAGGGTTTGAGTGAGGCGCGTAATGTTTTGCGGGTTGATTCGCTTAGTGAAGAAGACCGAAAAGCGTATTTCAGGTATATGGATAGTCTTAGTTTGAGTAAAAGTGTGTTATGGTCAAGCCGTGTTCTTGGCTATGACGAAGGGGAAAAAGCGGGCATCGTGAAAGGTCGTGCAGAAGGACGTGCGGAAGGTCGCTCAGAACAACTTGTTGAAAGCATTAAAAACCTCATATCTGCCGGTTTTGATTTTGACAAAGCCGTTGAAATGTTAAAAGTCCCTTTCGACCAAATCCCCGAACTCAGAGGTATGGTGTTTTGATGTTTTCTCCTTGAATTATAATTTTTTCTCCGCTCTTTAAAGTCGTGGCGAAAAGAAATATCGCGCCGCCGTCTTTTATTTTGAGTTTCTTTTTCAAAACCTCGGCTTTTTCAGGAAAATTTCTTACCGCAAGATTCGCCGTTTTTATCTCCTTGAAATCTTTTACCGAACCCGTTTTAACAATTCTAAAACGCCGTCCCGGAAATTCAGGGACATCAAAATCCGATACGTACAAATGACTTGAAGGGTGGAGTTTCTTTACGGGAAAATTCCTCGTTAAAACTTTAAACGCCCCTGATTTCATTACAGCAGCATTAGGTTCAAACAGAAAATTATTTTCCAATATTTCCCCGTCAAAAAAAGTAGAAAGACAATTCCTTTCTTCCGAAAGGAAAAATTCAAATCTTTGATTGTCGTTTATCGTGAAAATTTTCGGCTCTTTTGAAAAGTCTTTTTCTAAAATTATCAAAATTTCTTTACATTCGTTTGCCGTGGCAACAATATGAATTTCCTTTACGTTATGAAGTTTTTTTATGCACTCAAAAATATCAATCATCGGCGAGAGTTTTATCATCACAAAATCCGACTTGTGTATCATAACGTCTTGAAATTCAAGAATGTCAGGTTCACAATCTTCTATTCTGACCGTCTTTTTCCCGTCAGCATTCCGGCGTGCAGGGTCAATAAAAATAAGATTAAAATGTTTGTCAGTGTTTTTTATGAAAAATACTCCGTCAGAGGACAAAAAATCTGCGTTGTCGCGCTGCAAAACCTTGAAATTATGTTTTACGATTTCGCATAATTCAGAGTTTTTTTCGTTATAAACTGCTTTTTTAAACTTTTCGCTTATGACAAAAAAGTCAACGCCGAAGCCGCCTGTCAAATCCGTAAAAAGTGAAAAATCAGTTAATAGTTTTTCTGCGATTTCGTGTTTATAATTCGCTGTAAATGAAGAAGAACATTGTTCTAACGGTAAATGTACGGGGAAAAAAATGTCAGAATTTTCTGCCCAAAGCGGCATTTTTTTCTTCATCAACTGTTTGCCTCTTATTTGTTGAAGAACAAATTTTGACCTTATACTTTCAGTGTCTTTTAGTTTCAACGCCAAGTCGTTAACGTCGCAATCTTTATATTTTGAAATTAAATCTTTTTCTTGCTCGGTAATCATTTTTTTTGCCTCAAAGGTAAGAAGAAAATAAAAATGTTGCAAAAATCCGTTAAACTTTTTATCTTTGCCTTTTGTTAAAAACTTAAATGATTGAAATGGAAAACATAACGAAAATCACTTATCCGGGCAGCAAAAAGATTTATATGCAAGGCTCGGTTTTCCCCGATATAAAAGTGGGAATGAGACAAGTAACACTCACCCCTACTGTAACCGTTAACGAAAACGGCGAAAAACAATACCAAGAAAATCCGCCCGTTACGCTTTATGATACTTCGGGCGCATTCGGCGACGAAAATCAAACGGTTGACCTCAAAAAAGGTTTGCCGCGTTTGCGTGAACAATGGATTCTTGACCGTGGCGGCGTAGAACAGTTACCCGAAGTAACTTCGGATTACGGCAAAAAACGTCTCGCTGACAAAAGTCTTGATTCTCTGCGTTTTGAACATATCCGTCTTCCGTACCGCGCTAAAAAAGGCAGTCAGATTTCGCAAATGTATTATGCAAAACAGGGCATTATAACCCCTGAAATGGAATACGTGTCAATCCGCGAGAACATGGACTGCAAAGCCCTTGGAATAGAAACTCAAATCACGCCTGAATTTGTCTGCAAAGAGGTTGCCGAAGGTAGAGCCGTTATCCCCGCAAATATCAATCACCCCGAAGCCGAACCGATGATTATCGGAAAAAACTTTTTGGTGAAAATTAACACCAATATCGGAAATTCAGCGACGAGTTCTTCCATTGAAGAAGAAGTTGAAAAAGCCGTCTGGTCGTGCAAATGGGGCGGCGATACGTTGATGGACCTCTCAACGGGAAATAATATTCACGAGACCCGCGAATGGATTATTCGTAATTGTCCCGTTCCGGTCGGCACAGTGCCTATTTATCAGGCTCTCGAAAAAACTAACGGCGATGCTGACAAGTTGGATTGGGAAATTTACAAAGACACGTTAATCGAGCAATGCGAACAGGGCGTTGATTATTTCACAATTCATGCCGGTATCCGCTTGAAAAACGTTCATTTGGCTGACAACAGAGTTTGCGGAATAGTTTCGCGCGGCGGCTCAATTATGAGTAAATGGTGTTTGGTTCATAATCAGGAAAGTTTCTTGTACGAACATTTTGACGAAATTTGTGATATTTTGGCTCAATACGACGTTGCGGTTTCTTTGGGCGACGGTTTGAGACCGGGCTGTACGGCTGACGCTTGCGATGCGGCTCAGTATGCCGAACTTGACACTATGGGCGAACTCGTAGAACATGCTTGGAAAAAGAACGTTCAGGCTTTTATCGAAGGTCCCGGACATGTGCCTATGCACAGAATCAAGGAAAATATGGACAGAGAAATCGAAAAATGTCATAATGCTCCTTTCTATACGCTCGGACCTTTGGTAACGGACATTGCGCCCGGTTACGACCATATAACCTCGGCAATCGGTGCGGCTCAAATCGGCTGGTTCGGTACGGCAATGCTTTGTTACGTTACGCCGAAAGAGCATTTGGCACTTCCTAACAAAGAAGACGTAAGAAACGGTGTTGTCTCTTACAAAATTGCGGCTCATGCGGCTGATTTGGCAAAAGGACACCCCGGTGCTTTTATCCGTGATAACGCTTTGAGCAAAGCACGTTACGATTTCCGTTGGAAAGATCAGTTCAACCTCAGTCTCGACCCCGAAAGGGCGTTGGAATATTTTAAAGCGGGCGGACACACCGAAGGCGAATACTGCACAATGTGCGGTCCTAACTTCTGTGCCGCAAAATTGTCGCACGACCTTAAAAAATGCGGTAAATGAAAGTTTTTTCCCTTTTAATATCGTTTTTTATACTTTCTTGTTCGTTTGCAAGTTGTAAAAGTTATTACGTTTACAATCTTGCAACCGACATGATTTTTTCAACGGACGTTGTTTTTTCAAACGGTTACAAAACGGATTTAAGGTTGACGGACGTGAATTTTTCTGACTCGTTGTCAACATACGAAATAGCCGAAATCCGCAGCGAAAATCCGAGATTTTCATGGATGATTTATTCTGAAAAAAACAACACGTATCAAAAAACATATAGGATTCAACTTGCCGGTTCGTTAAAAGCGTTAACCGACGGAGAGCCTGATATGTGGGATTCGCAAACTGTTTCGGATTCGGTTTCATGCGGAATTGTTTATAAAGGGAAAAAACTTCAACCATCAACAGTTTATTATTGGAGGGTCAAAATTGAGGACAACAAAGGACGGAAATATGATTGGTCAGAGCCGAAAGCGTTTATGACGGCTTACGATTTGGATAATGCTCCTTCCGTTTTGCCGCTTGTCAAAACTAAGGAAATGCCTAAGTCTATCCGCCGAAACGCCAAAAATGTCTTTATTGATTTCGGCAGGGACGCTTTTTCGCAGTTGACTATGCGGCTAAACTCTATGTCTGACGGTAAAGATACGGTGATTATTCATTTGGGCGAACAATGTACGAATGATTCAGTAGATCGCAATCCGGGATATAGTATCCGTTATGCAAAATATAGGGTCGCTTTGCAGCAGGGTTATAAAAATTACAAAATCGTTTTTGACCCTGATGCCCGCAATACCGACCCGAATCAAAACGAATCAGGTGTTTCGCCGATTTTGATGCCGACGGAAACGGGAGAAGTTTATCCATTCAGATATTGTGAATTAGAGGGTTACAGGTCTGCGCTTTTGTATTCAAACATCAAAAGGGAAATTGTTCATTATCCTTTTGACGATGATTTGTCGTTTTTTGAAAGCAGCGATACTATTCTGAACAAAATTTACGACCTTTGTAAATGGACAATGAAAGCGACTTCGTTTTGCGGGGTTTTTGTTGACGGCGACCGCGAAAGAATACCTTACGAGGCTGACGCTTTGATTAATCAACTCTCGTATTTTGTTGTCAACAACGAGTATTCTATTTCGAGAAATACTGTTGACAGGCTTATGTATAATCCGACATGGCCTACCGAATGGATTTTGCAGGCTTTGATAATTGCTTGGAACGATTATCTTTACAGCGGCGACGGCGCACTTTTGGAGCAATATTATAATGATTTGAAATTCAAAACTCTGAACGAAATTCGTAACGAGGACAACAATCTTATTTATACCGGCGACTCGCTTTTTGACGTTAATTTGTTTTCTAATCTGCATTTTAAAGGGACAAATATCCGCGATATTGTGGATTGGCCGCGCGGGTCTGCTGACGATAATTTTGAATTTACCGAATGTAATACGGTTGTTAATGCATATTATTTTCAAGCCTTGAAACTGATGTCGAAGATAGCCGCTGCCGTTTCTAATAATTATGATTCGCGTTATTATAACAGGCTTGCCGAAGATACGAAAAATTCAATAAATGCGATGTTGATTGATACCTTCGGTCTTTATAAAGACGGTTTGACGACAGACCATAATTCTCTGCATGCCAATATGTTTCCGATGGCGTTTGGAATTACGCCGAAAGACAAGGCTTTGAAAATTGCCGATTTTTTGTATTCAAAAGGTATGGCTTGCAGTGTTTACGGTTCGCAGTTTCTTCTTGACGCGTTGTATAATGCGGGGGAAGATTTTTACGCGCTCAGCCTTTTGAGGGATACCTCGACTACCTCGTGGTATAATATGTTGCGGGCAGGTTCAACGATGACAATGGAGGCTTGGGACAATTCCCTGAAATGGAACAACGATTGGAATCATGCTTGGGGGGCGGCGGCATTAAACGTTATCGTAAGAAAACTTGCCGGAATAGAGCCTTTGGAAGCGGGTTTCAAACGTGTAAGAGTGCGTCCTCAGCCGGGGGATTTGGAAAGATTGAGACTTAAAACCCCGACTCCGAAAGGCGAAATCGAAATTAATTTTGCTAACAAGGTTGGTAAACGTTTCGAGATGAACGTTACCATACCGCCTAACGTTACGGCTGAGGTGTATTTGCCGGGGAGTTTAGAGCCTCAGATTGTTGGCAGCGGAAAATGGCATTTTAAAAACTAATTTTTGTTAACCGGAAAATAAAATTAAGTGTTTTAGAGTTTTATTAATGAAAAGACAAAAAGAAAATGAAGCGGATTATTTTTTCTATATTTTTAGTTTTGAGTACAGCGGCGGCTTTTGCGCAAAGCGGCAAAACAATCAAAAACCTTCCGAATTATGACAATCGTTTGTGGCATTTCGGTTTTACACTCGGAGGCAACAATATGGGATTCAAAATTGATAAATGCGACGGCTTTTTTGAAGGCAAGGACGTTTACGGTATTGAAGCGGAAAAACATACGGGTTTTCATATCGGTCCTATTTCCAACCTTCGTTTAACCCGTTTTGTGGATTTCAGAATGTTGTTTGACCTCTCATTCAATCAGCGGGATTTGGTTTTTTATTACGCGAGCGGCAAAGACAAGGCCGAAAAACGGAGTATGCAAAACGAAAAGATTTCTCTGACAAGTACTTTGTTGGAATTTCCCGTTCAATTTAAGTTTAAGGCTGAGCGTTGGGGAAATTTTGCACCTTATCTTATTGCTGGTGCTTGTTATAAATATGATTTGTCGGCAGGAAAAACTAAAAATGGCGAAGAATTGCCGATAAAACTTCTAAAACACGACCCTTGCGCGGAGTGGGGCGGAGGTTTTGATTTTTATCTTCAATACTTTAAACTTTCCGTTGAATTGAAATATTCTTTGGGATTCCTTAATACTCTTGACAAAAGCGTTGACAACGGTTATTCTAACAGTATCAATAAGTTATCTTCTAACGCGATGATTCTTTCGTTGCATTTTGAATAATTAAAAAATGATTGCAATAGCACCTATCAAAAGTGCTACGGCTGCTTTTATACCTTTGACAAGGAAAAAATCCTTTTTGTTTTCTGCAAAAAGCGGTATTGCGCCGTGTCCGTCTTGAACTATGCAATTTGCCAAAAGTACGAAAAACGGAATCGTTCCCGAACAATAAAGCGATATAAAAACGATATGCGGTCCTGATTCGGGAATTAGTCCTATTGCAACGGCAATCAGCAGCATAACGATTTCAACTCTTTGAGAATCAAATGATTTTACGGCTTCGTTTATGTCGAAAAAATTTTCTGCTAAAAATATCACTGCAAGGGCGGCAAAAGTCCAAATGAATATTTTTTTGAAATGTTCTTTTATTACGTGGTTCCAAATATGGTCTTCGAGAAAGTGGTTTGAAACGGTTATGATGACAAAAAGCGACAGCGAAGAAAGAATTAAAAAAGTGATTTTAACGGCAAGATTTTCAGTGTCTGCGCCTTCGTGGTCTTCGTCAAAACCGCCCGTAAAAGTTACGGCAATGAAAAGCAACAACGAAATTATCAATGTTAAACGTTTGAAGTTCAAATTCTTGAAATTTTCTTTGAGGCTTGCTTTGATAACGGGTTTTTCTGTGTCGTGAACTTTATGAAGTTTAAAATGCGAAAAACCGCCGCAGAGGCCTTCGTTTTTGCGAACAAAAAACACCGTAATATAACCTGCTAAAATAGAAAGTGCTAACAAAATTCCGAAAATCAGGACTGCTTTTTCGGGCATTAACGAAATCATCAAAAATGCCTCGTCGCCTGTTGTTGCGATAAGGTTTGCAAGCAATGCGCCGAAACCGACAACTTCGTGTGTGTACATCGAAACCGCTGCATACGAGCCTATGCAGCCGGGAAGTAATCCTAAAAATGACGATAATAAAATTTGAACCGAAGTTTTTTGCCGCATAAACTTATTAACGAGTCCCTGTGAGATAACGTTTACGTATTCCAAAACCGTTATCATGCACAACACAAAAAACGTTATAAGCAAAGTCTGCAATATAACTTCTGAAAAAAACTCACTTAACATTTATTTTTGCCAAAACCACTTCTTTTTCTTAGACTTTGTTTCTTCGGGCATCGTTCCGTTGACGGTTTGATAAATCTCGCTCCAACCCGGAAATCCGCCGAAATTTCTGTCATCAATAAACATATCCGCATCTAATTTGCGCATAAAACCCTTTTCCGAATATTCTTCTTCGGGAAAATTGCGGTTTACGGCATAAAATCTTACACCGTTTTTCTCGCAAAACGCCACCGCTTCGTCCAACAAACGCCCTTCTCTACATGTCCAAAGTATCAGTTGGTGCTTTTTTTGAAGTTCTTTTAAGGTTTCAAAAACAAACATCTGTGGCTTTCCTATTTCGGGGTATTTGTCCTCTACAATAGTTCCGTCAAAATCTACCGCTATTTTCATCTGTTATAAATCCGATTTAGGGTCAATGAGTTCGTTACGCATTGCAGTGATTTTCACGCTGATGTCCTTATAAAGTTGCGGGTCGATGTCTTTGCCCGGAATTTTCTCGTAAACGTTTTTGATGTTGTCGAGTCTCATGACGATTTTTTTGATGTCGCCGCTGTAATAAAATGCCGAACTTTCAACCGTTACGTCCAAGAAATAACGGATAAGGTTAAGGAGACCTTGTTTTTGCTCTACGATGACTTCTTTCGTGGATTTCAAATCGTTAGAGGCTATCGTAAGATACTGACTTTCTACCCAGCCACCGTAAATTACGAACGGGAGAATATTGTTTTTGTCGTTTTCGTCCAAATAGTTGCAGGCTTTCCAATATGTTTCGCCGGCAATCGCGCTAAGAGAATCGGCTCTTTGAACGTTGTTGCTGATTCTTTCTACCGCCTCAAACGAAAAACCTTCCGAAATGTCAAGTCTATCGGCAATTTTTGATGCCGCTCCGAAGTACGTCAAAACTTCCTGCTGACGACCGTAACTCGAACAATATGCCATATCTGCCGAATATACGCCCAAAATCATTGCCTGTTTGGTTTCTTTGGCGTATTTTTCACGAGTATGCGTAGAAAGCAAGAGGTCTACGTTATACGGTATTTCTTCTTTTACCATATACGTAAACAACTCCACCGGCAACGGTATTCCGTATTTGGTGTAAACAACATTTTTAACGTCTTTTTTTGTCTCTGTCGTCTCGGTTTCAGTATATTTAGGTCTTTTGCGTTTGTCCGAACCCGAACAACTTACCATGCTAAAAAGCATCAGACAAAGAACGGACAATGTAAGTAGTTTTTTCATTTTTATCCTAAATTTTTTTTTAGTTCAAACAAAAAATTGCAGTTTGCAAATTTATATAAAAAAACGCAATAAATACCCTTTTATGTATATTTTTATTTGTTTTTTTATTAACGAATTGTTTTTCAGTGTTTTTATGAGGTTTTTCGTTTAGGAAAAAGTATCATAAACTTAGTGCCTTTACCTTCTTCGGATTCTATTTTTATCGCTCCGGAGTGTTTGCCGATAAATTCTTTGCAAATCAAAAGTCCTATTCCCGAACCTTTTTCGCCTGAGGTTCCGGTAGTGGATTTGTTTTGAGAGGCGGTCATAAGGCGTTTTACTTGGTCTTCTGACATTCCTACACCGTTATCTTCTATCGTAATGACGGTTTCATGGTCCGTCATATAAGAACTTACTGCTACAAAGCCGTCTTCTTGGGTAAACTTTATTGCATTTGTAGCGATGTTGCGAATTATCGTTAAATACATTTGACGGTCTGCCCAAACGGTGTCTTCGTTATTTGTCTTATTGAAGAGACTTATGTGTTTTTTCTGTGCCTGAATGCGTATTTCGTTGAAGGCCTCTTCCGTAATCGTTGTAACGTTGAGCGTTTCGGGTTTAAACTCGATGGAGTTTGTCTGACTTCGCGCCCAAGTTAGAAGGTCGTTTAATAATTTGTACGCACTCTTGCTCGACTGATTGATGACAAGTGCCATTTGTGAGTTTCTCTCGTCGTCATAGTCTTGAAGCCTTTTGGTCAAAATGTCTGACAATCCCGTTATGGCGTTGAACTGATTGCGCAAATCGTGGGAAATTATCGAAATAAATTTGTTTTTGGTTTCGACGGCTTTTTCGAGTTCGGTGTTGCTGTTACGGAGTTTTTCTTCGATGCTTTTCCGCTGCGAAATGTCGGTTATGACACCGCCTAACAACTGTGGCGTGCCGCTTACTACTTCTATTCTTACCGTTGCGCGAACCAAAACCCAAAATTTGTCGCCGTTTTGTTTTGTCATTCTTACCTCTTCTTCCAACTTTTCGATTTTGCCCGCATTAACGTCTTCTATCGTTGCTAAAAAGCGGCTTCTGTCTTCAACTGCCACTAAGTCGATAAACTCGTCCATGCTGCTGATTTTTAAATCGTTAGGCGTATATCCGAGTAGCCTTTTGAATTGGGCGGAAAGGTAAATTTTGTTTTCGTCATAATCGTAACTCCATGCGCCGTCCTGACTGCCTTCCATAAAAAGTTCAAACTGATAATTGCGCATATCGTTGCGTTTCATATAATCCTTCATCTTCAAATGCGAAAGCCTTGAAACCGTGTTGTCGCCGATGATTAGGACAACGGTCGTCGGATCTATCATGAAGATGTTAATTTTCAACCATTTGTCAAAAATTTTAGATTCGTATTCTATGCGTTTTCTTTCGCCTGTTTCTATGACGGAATTTAGTGCGTCAGAAAGTCTTGCGTCAAAGGTTACGAGCCTTGCACTGAAATTTTCGCCGATAACTTTTTCTTTTGTCGTGGAGAAAATTTCGCAAAAACGTTTGTTGACCTCCTTTATAATAAGTTCGCCGAAATTGTTTTCTTCTAAAAGCAAAAAACCTGACAAAATATTGTCTAAAAGTGTATTGTATTCTTGAAGCGTTCTTTCGAGTTTGTCGTAAACGGCGCGGACACTTTCGGCAAAGTTTTCGATTTTCGAGCGGTCTTCTTTTCCGCTGAAATCGCCGGTTTCAATTTTTCTGAGGTTTGTGCATAAAATGTCTTCGGTTTTTTTCTTGACGGTTATGTCTTCAAAATTGATGAAAACCATTTTTTCGCCGTTGTAGAGTACGGGTGCATACGAAATTCTTAACGTAAGTTCTTCTTCGTTGCCGTTTTTGTCAGAAAGGTATGTGTGTTCCTGATTTCTGGTAACACGGTCTTTTTGTGCCGTTGCCATGCCGAGTTCACAAAGTTTGCAGCCTCCGCAGCCGTCATGAAAATATCCCGTGTTTAATTGTCTGCGGCTGCAAGATATTAGTTTTCCGAAAAGTTCGCCCCTGACGGACTCTTTTGTGACGGAATATTGTTGTAAGGCGGCATGATTGATATCAACGATTCTACCGTTAGTGTCAGTGATAACGGCAGGGGTAAAAAGCATATCGAAAATAGTATCAAGATATTTGATGTTTTTTTCGATTTTTCTCATTGACTGTTTGTTGAGGTTTTTGAGTTTTAGCCTAAGAATGTCGTCTGCGGCGGGCAGCCACAGAAAATCGTCTGCGCCCTCTTCTAACGCAGCATCTATCAGACGGCTGTGAGCCTCAGTTCCGACAACTATAACGGAGGAGCGAAATTTCGTGAGTTTTTTTATCCGACCTATCGTTACTGTGTCAGAAAATGTGGATAGCCCGATAATTATCGTTTGATAATCACCGAGTATAACTTTGTTTTCGACTCCCGAACAATCGGTCATACGTTCACAATCAAGGTTCATGGACATCAAAACGCCTTTAAACTGCTGGAATTGTGCATTATCACCGTCTACAACTAAAACTTTTTCCGCCATAAATTTTCTCCTTTTCTTGTTTTTTATCCGACAAATTCTTTTACGGTTTCAATTATTTCTTTTGACGAGACCTCCAAATCGTCGTTTATGATTATTTTGTCAAAATTTTTTGAGTATGAAATCTCTTCTTCGGCTTTTGAAACGCGCTTTTCGATTTCCTCTTTTGAGTCAGTCCCGCGACCTTCCAAACGTTTTCTCAACTCTTCAACGCTCGGCGGCTGAATGAAAATCGACAAGGCTTCGTCTCCGAAAATCTTTTTCAAATTGATTCCGCCTTTTACGTCAACGTCAAAAATTACGTTGTTGCCCTTAGAAAAAATCCTTTCGATTTCGCTTTTTAACGTCCCGTAATAACGTCCCGCATAAACTTGTTCGTATTCAACGAATTGATTTTCAGAGATTTTCTTTTCAAATTCCTCAACGGAAAGAAAATGGTAATCTTTGCCGTCAATTTCTTGTCCTCTCGGACTGCGTGTTGTAGCCGAAACCGAAAATTCGAGCCTTAACGCCGCTTCTTTCATCAAAAAAGAAATCAACGTTGATTTGCCCGAACCCGAAGGTGCTGATATAATGATAACTTTGCTCATAAGCCGTAGAAAAAAATATTCGGTCAAAGTTAATAAAAATTTGTATTATCCAAAAAAAAAAGATAATTTTGCGCATAAATTTTTATGCATAAAACAGATGAATAATATCGAATTATCCGAACAGGAACAAATCAGACGGGCTTCGCTCGAAAAAATGCGTGCGTTGGGCATCGACCCTTATCCCGCACCGAAATATGACGTAAACATTCACACCGAAGAAATCAAAGAAAAATATTCTTACCTCAAAGAAGAAGAATACGCAGAAGGTTTTCAGGCGTGTATTGCCGGTCGTTTGATGAGCCGCAGAATCATGGGTAGCGCGTCTTTCGCAGAATTGCAGGATTCAAAAGGAAGAATCCAACTTTATTTTAACCGCGACGTGCTTTGTCCTACCGAAGACAAAACGATGTACAACGATGTTTTCAAAAAACTTCTTGACATCGGCGATATTATCGGCGTTAAGGGTCCGGTTTTTAGAACGAAAATGGGTGAACTTTCTGTCCGCGTTGAAGAATTGACGGTTCTTTGCAAATCGTTGAAACCGCTTCCTATCGTTAAGGAAAAAGACGGAAAAGTTTATGACGCTTTCACAAATCCCGAACTCCGTTACAGAAAACGTTATGTGGATTTGATTGTTAATCCGCAAGTTAAAGAAGTGTTCGTAAAACGTACAAAACTTATGAACACTATGCGTCAGTATCTTGACAACCTCGGCTGTTTGGAAGTTGAAACTCCGATTCTTCAACCGATTTACGGCGGTGCTTCGGCAAGACCTTTCAAAACACATCATAATGCGTTAGACCAGACACTTTATTTAAGAATTGCTAACGAACTTTATTTGAAACGTCTTATCGTCGGCGGTTTTGACGGCGTTTACGAGTTTTCAAAAGATTTCCGTAACGAAGGTATGGACCGTTTCCACAATCCTGAGTTTACGCAAATAGAACTTTACGTTGCCTACAAAGATTATTTTTGGATGATGGACACCGTTGAAGAAATGGTTGAAAAAGTTGCCATTGCTCTTAACGGCGACACAAAAGTAAAAGTCGGCGAAAACGTTATCGACTTCAAACGTCCGTGGCAACGTTTCACAATGTTTGAAGCAATTCAGCATTTTACGGGTGTTGACATTTCTAACATGGACGAAAAAGAATTGGCAGAAACGGCTAAAAAATTCGGCGTAGAAGTTGATTCAACAATGGGTAAAGGCAAATTGATTGACGAGATTTTCGGCGAGACCTGTGAGGCAAAAATTATTCAGCCTACTTTCATTACTGACTATCCCGTTGAAATGTCGCCGCTTACGAAAAAGCACCGTTCAAAAGAGGGCTTGGTAGAGCGTTTTGAAGCGATTTGCAACGGAAAAGAACTTTGTAACGCATATTCAGAGTTGAATGACCCGATTGATCAGCGTCAAAGATTTGAAGATCAGTTGCTTTTAGCAAAGCGCGGCGACGAAGAGGCTATGGTTTTGGACGAAGATTTCTTGACGGCAATCGACCACGGTATGCCTCCGACAGCCGGAATCGGTATCGGTATTGACCGTTTGACGATGATTATGACAAACTCAGAGTCTATTCAAGACGTATTGTTCTTCCCGCAAATGAAGCCCGAAAAGAAATTTGAATACGACCCCGTAGAGGCTTACACGGCACTCGGCATACCTGAGGAATGGGTATCACTGATTCAAAAACTCGGCTACTTGAAAGTTGAAAATTTGAAAGATGCCAAACCCGGAAAACTTTTCAATGACCTCTGTTCGCTCAACAAGAAAGGCAAACTCAACCTTACGAACCCGTCAGCAGACGACGTAAAAGCGTGGGTGGAAAAAGCATAACACATATACAATAAAAAAAATTGCCGGTTTTTAAGCCGGCAATTTTTTTTGAGGAAAAATCTGAAAAAAATTATTAAAATTTAGTTTTTTTTGCTACATTGCACCGCTATAATTTTTAAATTAAAACTATAACTTAATAATGGCAAAAAAGACACAAAAAGATGTTATCACCCGTGCTGACGGCAGCGTGATAAAACTCGGCGGATACAAACCGCCTCAGGCAAGTTATAATGCGCCTAAATTTAAGGCGAAAATAAAATCTAAAAATTTGCCTCCGAAAGTAGATTTGCGTAAATATATGACTCAAATTGAGAATCAGGGTTCTCTTGGCTCATGTACCGCTAACGCTACTGCGGGCGCATACGAGTATTTGGTCAACCGCAATCAGGGTATTGATAATTACGATGTAAGCCGTTTGTTTTTGTATTACAATTCCCGTGAAATAGAGGATACGATAGAGGAAGACGGCGGCGCGTATCTTACCGATGTGCTTCAAGCACTTGCTGACAAAGGTATTTGCAGCGAAAAATCATGGCCCTACGTTATCGAAAAGTTCACTAAACGTCCTCCGAAAGCCTGCTTTGCCGAAGCGGAGAAAAACAAAATCGAAAAATACGAACAGGTTGATACCGACCTTGAAAGTTGGAAAAGTGTTTTGGCAGAAGGTTATCCGATTATTTTCAGTCTTCACTTGTTTGATTCTTTTATGAATCCGAGGCGCGGACGTGTTTCTGTGCCGAAGCGCGGTGAAAAAGAAGTCGGCGGACATGCTATGTTGTGTGTCGGATATTCTGACCCCGATCAGGTTTTCATCGTAAGAAATTCATGGGGTGAATCTTACGGTGCTGCCGGATATTGTTACATTCCGTATGAATATATGATGTCGAAGCATAACTACGGAGATTCTTGGGTTATTTACGATGTTAACGAAATTGACCCGTCAGAGGCGGAAGATACATGGAGCGAAGACGATGAATCGTTATTTGTTGATATGTACACCGAGTTTGACGAAATGGACGATGAGACATGGGCTGCAATGTGTGAAGAACTCGGTGACTACGACATAACATATCGTTTGGGAGTTCTTTATGGAATGGCAACTGTCGGCGATGACGATGTTTCGGACGAAGAATATTCTACCGCAATCGAAAAACTTGGAAATATTCTTGAAATGTTCGGCTTGAATTATGATGCCGAAGAGGTTATGGAATATTGTGCTGAATTATGCAATGTTGAAGGTTTTGTTCAGGAAACGGTTGAAATTTTAGGACGTTATTTGTCGGCAGGTGCATTGGCAACTATTGCGAAAGATATGTACGAAATTGCTGCCGTTGACGGTCTTGAACCTGAGGAAGAGCAGTTTATTGACGAATTAATCGGCGAGTGGTATAACGAAGATCTTGCCGAGGAATACGACAATACTTATGAAAACCGCCGTCGCGAATATGAAGATTCTCACGGCTGTTGTTGTGATGACGATGACGACGACGATGAGGACTTTGATGACGACGAAGAAGACTTCGACGAAGAAGACGACGAAGACTTTGACGAAGACGATGAGGACTTCGATGAAGATGACGAAGATTTCGATGATGAAGACGATGAGGAGTTCGATGATGAAGACGATGAAGACTTCGATGAAGACGACGAGGAAGGCGACTTTGACGAAAATGAAGAAGAATACGATGAAGAAGACGAAGACGAAAGAGGTTATTAACAATAATAGGGCAGAGGTTTTAAATAATCTCTGCCCCTTTTTTTAGATTAAAACTTCATCCAACTTGTATTGTCAACACCTTCAATAACGCCTTGATAAGCAATAGGACCGTAAATAGAGCGTTTTGAACGGTCAATAATCGTTGCCGTGCCGCCCGTACCGCGCGAAGCGGGACAATAATTTGTATCCCAAGCAAAAGGCACTAAACCGTTAGCGGGTCCCCATTTGTTAACCGCTTTGTAAAATGCTTTGAGACTTTCTTCATGTTTTTCTTGATTTTTGACAACCCGCCAATTAGCCGCATATTCGCCGATTAAAACGGGAATGTTGTTGTCAGAAAATTTTGCTTTCATTTTGCCGAAAGCCGTTTTGAGAGCCGTTTCGGAACTCCAAGTAGAAGCGTAACCGTCGCCTGAATTTATACAGAAATTATACGGGTCATAATAATGAATTTCTACCATTAACTTATTGTCAATTACATCGTTAGGAACGGAAAAATAATTTACGGTGGATTCTATGTTTGTAGAAGGGCCTTGAACCGCCAAAACTCTTTTTTCATTATTTCCGCCTGTTGCGCGGACGGCATCAACAAAAGCCTGATTGTATTTTTCTAAAACGGGAGTTAATTCTTTGTGCTTGTCGTGGAACAAATTCCATTCTTGAAACGGTTCGTTCAAGCCGGCAAAAATCAAATGGTGGTCGTAATCTTTAAATTCTGTTGCGATTTGAGTCCAGAGGTTTTTCAAAATTTCGATTTTGCCGTTGATGTAATCCTCATCATTAATGATTGAAGTATATGTTTTGTCGGACGACGAAAAGCCGAGAACTTCCAACCAACCGCTGTCCCAATGGTCGTTGAGTTCGATGTAAAGTCCGGCATTAATACAATAATCAACTATTTCTTTTACGCGAGCCATCCAGTCGGCGTTGATTTTGTAATTGTCGTTTTTGTCGCAATGAATGTACCACGAACAAGGTATGCGGATTGCACGGAAACCGAGCGACTTTACATAGTTGATAAGTTCTTGTGTCGTTTTAGTACTCTGCCATGATGTTTCACAACCAAGTCCGCTGCCTGTGGCTTCCATTGTGTTGCCGAGATTCCATGCCGGATACATTTGAGCGGCTAATTCCATTGCAGTGCTTTCTAGCGATAATGCAGAAAATTCTCCTGCTGCTTGTGTAACTTTTACAGTGTCGGAAGTCGTAGAATATTTGTAAATGATAAAACCCGTGCGCTCTTTGTCAGTGGTGTTAGCCCCGGCAGAAAAACCGTCAGAGTTTTGAGTAATCCACAATGCGTCAATGATTAAAGTTGCGCCGTCGATGGTTTCAACGCCGGTTTTGAAAGTGCTTTCGCCGTTTGGGATAGATAATGTTTGAGCCGAAGAATAAGCCTGCGTAACTGTGATTTTTTCGGAATTGTTACCGCTCAAAACTGAAATTTCGCCGGTTCTGTTTTCAGTGCCTTCGTAAAGCGGTACTGTTATAATGTACTGTCCGTCAGTAGATTGACTTACTTTTATCCATTGTGTTGCCGGCATTACGAGTATGTCTTGTGAAGACTTTATCGTAACGGTCTGACTTCCGCCGGTTTTCGGGAAATTAAGCGTTGTTGTCGAAACGGAAAAATCTGTTTCGGTTTCTACCTTAGGCTCGTTATCTTTTTTGCCGCCGTCATCATCTTTTTTGCAACTGACAAAAACCGACAAAATAAGCACCGCAGCAAATAACGGCGTAAGAAAGTTTTTTAAATTGTTTTTCATAATAAATAGAGTGAAATATATAAAAAAAATCCCCCCGCATTTTATTTTTTAGCGGAGGGAAAAATAAAAGTTAACTATTTTGCAAAATGGATTGCTGCTGTTTCGGTTTTGTCACCGTTTGTTACACCAATCCAAAGACCGCCTTTTACAAATTCATCGTTTGCACCATCGCCGTCTTCACTGCCTTCGGGTGTTACAACGTAGAATTTATTGCCGGAAAGTGTTGCCGAAGTACAAGTGAGTGTTACATCAGTGCTGAATGTAATGTAACCACCGTCGTAAGTGTATGTGCCTGAATATTCTTTTGCGATAAATGCACCGTCAGCCCAATCATTCATAGCATCGGTAATTGCAAATGTGCCGTCAGCATTCAATTTTACGACAGTTGATCCGTAGGTTGCAATTGCAGCCTCCATTTTGGTTGTAGCCTCAGCCTCGTCGGGATTGCCGAATGCCCACCAGCCTTTTACGGTCTCGCAAGCAGCGTTAAAATCAGCCCAAGCGTTGAAAGTCTTGTTGCTTGCCCAATTTATCCAACCGAAAGGCGAACCCGTAGAAACAATTTTCCATTCGCCTTGAATGTCAGCAGCAGTAACAGTGCTTGCAAGTACGTTTGCTACCGTGTAAGACGGAATTTCGTATTTATAAGCACCTGCCTGGTCTAACTCGTCGGCAACGTAAGTGTAGAACAACAAACAGTTATCACCTTCGGTATCAGTGGGTTTTGCTCCGCCGTCAACAGAACGTCCGAAAACTGCGTGAAGAACGTTTTGTGTTTCGTCGGTCATAATCTTGAAGTTGAGATACTGATTTTCAAAAATAGAAGTCCAACCGCCGTAAATCTTGTTAAGAGGCATACGAACAAAACCGTTTGCACCGATGGCTTTTTTCTCTAACTTGATTTCAAGATAAGAGTCTGAAAGTGTGGTTTTGGCATTGTTAGCAATTTGGTCTGCCGCACCGTCAGCACCGTATTTTTCGGCAACTTTGTTGTAAGTGAAAGTTGCATAATACGTTCCTGCATCAAGCAAACCGCCTGAATATGCACCTGCATTTGTCTTCATTCCGTGAACGTAGGTTGTGTCGTAAGCCGTTTTAACGGTGAATTTTACAACGCTGTTAACGGGGTCAAAAGCGATTGTTGCGTCCTCGGCGCAGTCTGTAATGCCGTTTGCAGCATCGTTTTGCCAAGAGCCTTTGTAAGAGCCTGCACATGCCCACCAATCACTGCCGAAAAAGCCTACGCCGTCGTTATAACCTGATTTGGTGTATTCGGCACCGATTTCTGCTAAGAAAGCGTCAAGTCTCCAAGAACGGGTAAATTTATAACCGTTAGCGTCTGCCTGAGCAGCCTCGTAAACCGCTTTACCGCCGGTGAGTGCTTTGAATACGCCTTCGTCCAAGAACGTCAAATCTGTCGCCGTAATTTTTGCCGTGAACTCGTCAGAAGCCGTATTCACACCGTTTTCATAGATGTTGAAGGTCATTTTGTATTCGCCCGCAACAGGTATCGAAACCGTAGCCTTGCCGTCTTTTACCGCATACTGTGTACCGTCATAAAGAACGTACATATTACCGTATGTGAGAGAAGTTGTTACTGTTACAGTAGTTCCGTCAACTGCAACCGTAAAGTCTGTACCCTCTACCGGTTTTGAAACCGTAGAAGTCTGCGTTGTGCCGCCTTTGTTGTCGTCTTTGTCATCGTCCTTGTTACACGAAGTAAACGTAGTAGCAACCGTTGCGCCGCAAATCATTGCAAGCGACAACCAATAATTAAACTTTTTCATAATAAAAATTAGTAATTAAATTGAAAAAAAATTGTTTAGTAATAAATTGAAATCCATTTTTTACAGCGACGACCAACCGTCATTCTGTTTAACCGCACCGTTTGAAAGCGCAATCTGATTCGTCGGAATCGGGAACAAACCTTTGTGCTTTACAAGGTTTGCCGTGTTGTAATTAACGGTCGCCTTGATACCCGCACCGCTGTAAACGTCTTCGCTCTTGAAACATTTTACGGCGTATGCAAAATTGCCTTTTATGCCGTCAAAACGCAACATATCCCAATAACGGATACCTTCAAAACAGAGTTCGTGAGCGCGTTCCAAGAAGAGTTTTTCTTTGTCGAAAGCACTTACTTCCGGAAGTCCGGCATTTTTTCTGACCTCGTTCCAGCCGTCGGTGTTTTCGTGCAATTCGCTTTGCATCAACAAAACGTCGGCATAACGGATTTGAACATAATCCTGAGAATTACCGATTTGGAAGTCGCAATCAGGATTTGCCGTTACGACAGCATACGCCGTCGGGTCGGTTTTGTCAGCCAAAACGAGATACTTTTTAATGTGATAGCCCGTAAATTCCTGTACATCACTGCCGACAACAGAATTTGTAACGTCATCGCCGAGTTCTGCTTTACAGTCGATAATCGAAGCCTCACGTCTTAAATCACCCGACTCAAAAGAGTCGTAAAAATATTTTGAAACCGTGCAAATGCCCCAGCCTTTTTGATAACCGTAAGTTTTGTTGGCTTTGTTGGCTTTGTCGAGGTTGCGGATTGAAATATCGTCAATCCAATTACAACTCTCGGTGTTGCCGTTATAATTTCCCAAATACGTGTGGCGGATTGAGAAAATAAAGTCAGGATTAGCCTCGCCCGCGTAAGCATAGTTTGAAGAGGCATCGTAAGCCATCACCCAATTTGAGTTTTCTTTGGAGTTTTTGTACTGAGAAGCACCGGGCCAAAGAGTGTAGGGATTTTGCAAAGAGAATTTTCCGCTTGAAACTACATCATCAATAGCCGATGTAGCCTCAGCCTTTGAACAACCCGTCGGTTCTTCACCGTAATAGCCTGAAAAATAGAGATATGCACGTCCGAGCAACGCTTTTGCCGCCCATTTGTTAGCATGTCCGAATTTTGCTGACGATGCATCTTCCGAACCGTTTTCAGAGGCGTATTTCAAATCTTCAAAAATCAAAGAATAAATTTCCGTGTAAGAAGCGTTAGGGACGGTTTCTGAGGTCGGTTTGTCGAGCAAAGGACACGTTCCGAAAATTCTTACCAAATAAAAATAACAGAATGCGCGTAAAAATTTCGCTTCCGCCAAAACCTCGTTTTTCTCCGTATCGGATTTCCAACCCGTGATTTGGTCTGTCTTGGTAATCAACGTGTTGATACGGTTGAGGGTTTTGTAGGTGTTTTTCCAATCGTTTTCAAAAAGGTTCTGATTGTATGACCAGTTGTCGTTGAACTGGTTTAAATCGGGATAACCCGAACCGTCGTTTGTACCCGAACCGCCGAGACATTCGTCCGAAGACATTTCGGGCGCAAGATATAAGCCCATACAATTTGCACTCATCAACTGCAAACCGTCGTAACAACCCGTCAAAGCCTCCTGAGCCTCCGAAGGTGAAGTGTAGTACGAAACGTCGGTTTTTTGTGTCAGCGGCGCGGTGCTGAGAAAATCCTCCGCACAACCAGTAGACAATATTGTGGCTGCCGTCAAAGCCATGACGGACAATATTTTATGATTTTTCATAATTATTTTCTCCTTAAAAAAAATTAAAGTTTTAAATTAACACCGAACATATAAGTACGCGGACGGGGATAAAAACCTAAGTCAATTCCCGAAGAGAATTTGTCGGTAACACCGCCGTCAATACCGTAGCCGACTTCGGGGTCAAGACCGTCGTACTTGGTGAAAGTATACAGATTTTGAACCGAGAAATAAACGCGGAGTTGAGTAAAAGCCGGCACTTTAAACTGTTTGCAGAAATCGTATCCGAGAGTTATGTTGCTGATTCTCAGATAGTCGCCTTTCTGAACAAAGAGGTCAGAAAACTGATAGTTTTCGGCGGCATTGTCGGTAACGCGGGGTATAGTGTTAGAAGTTCCTTCACCGTGCCAACGGTCGAGAATAGCCTCGGTGTAGTTGGCATTTTTGTTGGTTAAGTTTCTGAGTGATTGTACGATTTTGTTGCCTGCAACGCCGTTTGCCGACACCATAAAGTCGATGGCTTTGTAATCGCAAGAAAGTGTCAAACCGTACATATATTTCGGGTTCGGACTGCCGAGGTCAACTTTGTCTTCATCGTCGATTTTGCCGTCTTTGTTTTGGTCAACATATTTGATGTCGCCGGGCTGAACTTTCGATTGTCTTACGCCCTTGCCGTCAGCAATCCACTGATTGATTTCGGCTTGATTTTGAAAAACGCCCGCCGTTTCGTAGCCCCAGAAATATCCTACTGCATGTCCCGATTCGCAACGGTAAAATTCGGTAGAATTGTCGTACAACTGATTTGTTGAGCCGTGGATAATGCCGTCGTCCGTCGGAATTTCGGTAACTTCATTCTTGTTATAAGAGCCGTTGAGCGAGATGTTGTAGTTGAAATCTTTTCCGATATGATTTTGATATGTGATACCGAGTTCAACGCCCGTGTTTTTACAATTACCGCCGTTGATGTAAGGAGCGTCAGCACCGGCTGTGCCTACAACGGGAGCAACTATAAGCCAATCTTTGGTGGTCTTTTGATACCAGTCAAAGTTAACGGTCAAAGTGTTTTTCAAAAATCTTGCGTCAAAACCGAAGTCAAGTTGTTCAGAGGTTTCCCATTTTAAGTCCATATTTGCAAGTCTTGCGGGATAAGAGCCGTTTGACGAAGTTCCGCCATCGCCTTGAACAGCCGTGCCGTCAACACCGAAAGGATAAGTTGCGTTTGTAAAAGCAATTGTTGCAAGATATTGGAAATCGGATATTGCCTGATTTCCTACTTGTCCCCAACTACCGCGAATTTTCAACATGTCGAAAATGTGCTGGTCTTGCATAAAGGCTTCTTCCGACACTACCCAACCTGCGCTGACCGACGGAAAATATCCCCAGCGGTTTTCTTCGGTAAATCTTGACGAACCGTCAGCACGGAATGTTGCGTTAACCATATATTTTTCTTTGAAGTTCCATTGCAACCTGCCGAAATAAGATAACATTCTGGTTTCTGCGGGGTTACCGTTCATTGTCATTGTGCCGTTGGTGTTGTCGGAAGTTGTGTTGGAAATCCACGCATATTTAAACGAGTCGTATGCGAGGTTTGTATTGTAAGCATACAAATACGTGTAATCGTAACGTTGCATCCAAGTACCTGCCATAACGTCAAACTTGTGATCGCCGATTTTGAAACCGTAACTCAAAGTGTTGTCCCAAGAAAGCGACGAACTATTTTGTTGGTTTTGACTTGCCTTAGAAACATCTGAGTAGGTGTAGTCGGACAATTTGTAAACGGGCGTAAAATTTCTGTAATCGCTTCCGTAATAATCCATACCGATTGACGAGCGGAAAATAAGATTTTTAACGGGTTCAACGGCAAAGTACAAATCACCTACAACCTTAGTTTCTTTGGTGAGGTTTTGATTGCCATAATACATTGAAGCATACGGGTTTGCCTCAGATGTGAGCCAGTATTTCTGACCGTTGTAAAGTTGGTCGGCAGCGGTGTTGAAATATTCACCGTTGTCATCGTACATCGGCAAAAGCGGCGAAGAGTTGAAAGCCGAGCGCAAAGAGTTGCCGTATTGGTTTCCTACTTGAATACCGTTTTTCTTAACGTGAGAATAACTGATATGTTCGCCGACTTTAAGGATTCCGTCGTAGAGTTTGTGTTCGGAATTTATTCGGGCTGTGTAGCGGTTGTAATCGGATTCGTCTTTGCCGCCGACTATACCCTCTTGACCCATATAACCGAGTGATATTGCGTAAGTTGAGATGTCGTTGCCACCTGTTGCGCCTACTGTATAAGACTGCATAGCGGCATCATCTACAAACATTTCGTCAAGCCAGTCGGTGCTTGCCACGCCGGAATTAACGTAAGAGGGCAGATTGTTTAAATCGAAAGGCAAATTAGCAATCGAAGTACCAGAATTTGCGGCTTGTTCGTTGATAATCATTGCGTAATCTCTTGTAGAGAGCATATTTACTTTCTTGGCTAAGGTTTGAACGCCGTAATAGCCGTCAAAATAAATCTGCGAATGACCTTTTTTACCGCCTTTTGTTGTGATAAGCACAACGCCGTTAGAGGCCTGTGAGCCGTAAATAGCAGCAGAAGCAGCATCTTTTAAGATGTCGATACTTTCGATGTCAGAGTTGTTGAGGTAAGAGATGTCAGAAGTCTGAACGCCGTCTACAATGTAAAGTGGGTCGCTGCCGTTAAGTGAACCTACGCCGCGCACCGACACTTTCATTTTTTCGCCGGGCTGACCTGATGAGGCTGCGATATTAACACCCGCCGTCTGACCTTGCAAAGCCTGCAAAGCGTTGGTAGTGTTCATTTTAGCTAAATCGTCGCCGCTGACCTGAGCGTTAGCACCCGTTACGAGTTTCTTTTTCTGAACGCCGTAACCGATTACGACAACTTCTTCCAATTGCTCGTTGTCTTCTTTCAACGTAAAATTGAAAGAGATTGTAGAACCAGAGATAAATTGAAAATCACTTTCAACGGTTTGATAACCCATAAACGAAACGCAGATAGTCTGTTGCCCCTCCGGAACGTTTGCTAAGTTATAATTACCGTCAAAATCCGAAATAGTACCTATTGTAGTACCTTTTACGACGATATTAGCGCCCGGTAAAAGTTCGCCTTTTTCGTCTGTAACCGTGCCTTTGATGACTGCTTGTGAAAAAGCGTCAATATTAAAGCACATCAGCAAAATCAAAAGCGGAAGCACACTCCGCGCCCTTAAAGTGCATCTTTCAGTGTAATTGTTCTTCATAATTAGTAATTAAATTGTATAAAAAAATATGCAAATCAAAATCTTAACGTTAAAAAAATAATCGCAAAAATCTTCTATTCTTAAAACTCCTTAAAATTAAAATAGTATTTCTTAATATTTTTATTTTATTTTCTGCCGCAAATTTAAGAAATTATTAAGCATATTAACAAATTCTTTAACGGTTTTTAACGTTTGATTCCTATCATTAGTTGGTCATCTGTTTGATTGACAATAAATTGCGTTGATAAGGCTTTATGATTTTTTATTGCAGCAGCGATTATGCGGTATTGTTGAGCGCATGTCATTTCGGCAATTTCCGTCAAAAGGGTGCGTAATGTCGGCTGCGAAAACTTTTCAAAACCTGTTTCTCCGCCCATTTGGTCGGTGATTCCGTCAGAAAAAGTATAAATCATATCGCCTTTTTGAATTTCGATTTCATGGTTGGTAAATTTTAGGTTTTCTCTGCCGATATTACGCCCTATGCTTAACAAGTCAGGCATATATTTTTGCAAAACATGGTCTCTGACTACGTAGAGCGGACGTTTTGCGCCGGCATATTGAAGCGTGGTTTTGTTTTTGTCGAAGATTAACAGCGACAAATCTATGCTTTCGTCCAAATCGCCGCTGCCTTGCCTCAGGGCTTTGACGAAACGATTTTTGAACCCGTCAAGAATTTCGCCGGCATTATGATTAGGAAAATTCGGCGCGAGGTCGCTCAAAATAGAAATGCCGAGAATACTTAACAGCGCACCCGGAACACCGTGTCCCGTACAATCAGCTGTTATTAAATACTTTTTGTCAGAACGCTCAGCAATCCAATAAAAATCTCCTGAGACAATGTTTTTGGGTTCTAAGTACACAAAACATTCGCCGAAAAAAGCGTTCATGGATTTTAGGTCAGGAATAATGGCTTTTTGAATGTCCTGAGCCATAAGAATCGAGTTAGAAAGGTATGTGTTAAGCCTTTTTAAGTCGTAACTATTAACCTCAATTTGCTCTTTGAGGTTTGAGAGTGCTATTTTTTGGGCGAGAATGTCCTGATTTTTTAATTTTAAATCGTTGTTGAATTTCAGAATTTCTTCATTAGAGCGGCTCATATCGTTTGAAACTCTTATCTGGTGTATTCCCATAACGGTCATAATGCCGATTATTAAGGCGATAAAAACCAAAAATGCAGTGAAAAAATTCTTTCTGACTTCTGCTCTTTGTTGTTGTTCTTTATAATTGATTTTTAGTTTGCGCAAATTGTTTTCTTTGGCGGAGATTTTTTCTTCGTAGGCTTGTTGCGTTAAATTTCTTTCGTATTTTACGGCAAATTCCGAACTGAAAACCGTTTTTTCGCATTTGTTTCTTAATTCGCCGTACTTTAATGCGTTTTCGTAATCGCCTGATACTTTGCAATATTCTTCCATTGCTCCGTAAAATTCTGGCGTGTTTCTTTCTTCAACTTGTTTAAGTAGTTTTCCTGCTTGTTTCAAATTGCCTTTTGCCAAAAAAATGTATGCGTTTGAAATTTTTTGACGCGAAGAATATAGTTCCATATATTCCTCGTATTTTAAACTTTCGTCATAAATTTCCTGCATTGTTTTTTTGTAATAATTTTTTAGCGTATCATTGGGGCTGAGCCGTGAAAAAACATAATAAAAATCATACACCGAACTAAAACAAAGACTGAGATAATCAATCACCATAAAGTCTTGAACTTCAACGTTTTTTAACGTTTTTTCCTGATTGACGTTAGCCTTAATCATTTCGTTTAAGCCTTTTTGCTTTGCCATATCGAAATTATTTTTGGCAATGATTGCCTCCAACAATTTGTATTCGGCGGTGTCTTGGAGCAGAGTGTATAGTTCTTTTGACTTTTCGAGATAACCTGCCGCTAAATCAAATGCGTTAAGGTTCATGTTAGATAGTCCTAACAAGTGGTTCAACCATGCTAAATTAGAGGTGTCGCGTATTTCGTTTGCAATTTTCAGGGCTTTTTCGTAATGAAAAAAACCTTGCTGTAATTGGTCATAATTAGAATACATAATGCCGATATTTGTCAGCATTAAGACGATACGGTTGTTGTTTTCGAGTTTTTCGTAAATTTCCAAGGCTTTATAAAGGTACGAAACGGTGCTGTCAAATTCGTCTTCCATAGAAAAATCTATGGCTTTGTTGACGAAATCTTCCGCTTCTTTGTAGCGTAACGAATCAACCTCCGTTGAGTCTTGTGAAAAAGATACAACGGAGATTAACAAAAACGTTACTATCAAAATAAGCCTTGACATTTGTTTTTTTATTCTTTTCCAACAAAAATTGCTGCGCCGTCTTTCGGAACAGAAATTTGATAGGTTTTGTTCTTAGATATTTTGACGGGTTTTACTGTCTCGCCGCCTTTCTCTTGGTCAGCATAAAGCGTTAAATCCGAATTTATGAACGGTAAAGAAATTGTCCGTTTCAGCGGTTCTTTTTCAGCGTTGATGGCAATTACGTACCATTTGCCGGCAGATTTTCTTGCCATAATCAAAAATTTTCCGGGATAACCGTCAATGAATTTTATGTCGTCCCAAAGTGTCGGAACTTTTTTCAAAAAGTCAAGTTTCCACGGCTCGTTGTCTTTGGTAACTCTCGGATAAAGAGCCAAATGGTTCAGCGGACATTGAAACAAAACCGATACCGCCAACTGAAAAATATCACTCGTTACTCTGTGTCCGCCCCAAATCGTCGTATCGTTAGCGGTGTTGAAATACTCATTCAAGGTTACTCCGCCGTAATCCATTGACGCAACAGAGTTTCTGATTAACGGGTGAAGTGTTGCGTTATAACTTTCCTGACGGCAAAAATCATCACCGAAATGTAAGTTTTCGCTCGCCAAAACCGCTTCCGAACCGATAAAATTCGGGTACATTTTTTCCCAACCTCTCGGCAAGGTCGCACCGTGAAAAATCACTTCCAAACCAAAATCGTTAGCATCGGTCAAAATGTCTTCGTAAAGTTGCATTGTCTGCTGTTTGTCAGAACCGAAAAAGTCGACTTTTATGCCTCGGATTCCGATTTTTTGCATCCAAGCCATTTCTTTGCGGCGGTTGATTGTGTTGTTCATAATGTTGCGCGGAGTTTGCGGCGCATCGTTCCAATAACCGTTGGAATTATACCACAAAAACAGACTAACTCCCTTACTTTGAGCGTATTTCGAGAGAATTTCGATTGAATCTCTGCCGATTTGAGTGTCCCACCAGTTGTCAACCAAAACCGAAACATAACCCATTTTTGCCGTGAAATCAATGTATTCTTTTTGGGTTTTGTAATTAACGCTTTCGTCAAAACCGATAATCCAAGACCACGTTCCCGCACCGTAAGTGTAGTTTTTGCTCGGAGAATACAGCGGTTCTACAAAGTCCCAAGCAACGGTAGTTTCCATTATCGGTGCTAAATTTTCACCGACGGTAATCGTGCGCCACGGTGTTTCGCCCGGCAGCGGAATGCCCGAAGCGGAAGTTCCGTTATAATTATAATCGGCATCAAGCGGATTTGCGATTTTGTAACTTAATGATTTTTCGCACGTTAAATGCGAACCGCAATACCCGGAAGTTACGCCCGTTTCCGAAATTAAAATCCAACCGTTTTCAGGCGTTTTGAAGAGGCACGGAAAAATAAAACCTGCTCCGTCAGCGTTGTCGCCGGAGGGTTTGTCGGTGTAATACGGCAACTCGTAACTCGGAGCCGTCCGCGCCCAACCCGTGCCGCCTTTCATCTGAGCCGAGAGAAAGGTGGTTGTTCCGTCAGGAAAATTGAAAAAAGTTTTATCATCTTTTATGACGGCACAATAACGCGGATATTCGTCTTTTTCGTTTACTTTGTAACGATGAAGTTGATATTTGAAAGCGATGTCATTGTTTTCGACCATAAAAACGATGTCGAAGATTTTTTGTCCGTTATGACTTATTGTCCAAACGCCGCGTGTTGCTTTGCCGGTTATATGACTCTTTTTCAAGACTTTGGACGAATAGTCAAACGTTACCGTATCAGTCTTAAAATTTTCGGCTTTTAAGTTTTTAGAAAAATCGCCGAAATCCGTTACCAAGCCGAGCGGAGAGTTTTTCAAAAATTCTTTTCCGTTGTAATTGACGGAATAAGAGATGTTTCCTGATTTTTCAGAAAGTTTTACTTCCAATTTTTTATCAGGGGAAGTGATGGTTTGTGCGCTGACGTTCATCGAAAATGTCAGAGCCGCTAATAACAAAAATTTGCTTTTCATATCGTGTTGTGTGTAAAAAATTATTCTACATTTAAGTTTCGTTCAATTTCTTCAATCGTCGGAATTGTGCCTTCAATTTTTTCGGGGTAGAATTTTTCTAATTCATATTCCGAAATTCCTATCGGTTGACTGCTTGATTCAAGCGCGTACCGAGCCTGTGTGTTGTCTTTGCTGTGGCAAATCAGCAACCCGATTGTCGGATTATCTTTGCCTTCTTCTTTAAGTTGGTGATTTACAGCGACAATGTACGTTCCTATCTGACCAATGTCGCCGGAGACAAATTTTCCTATTTTTACTTCAACAACCACATAGCACCTTAGTTTTAAATTATAGAACAAAAGGTCTATAAAATTCTCAGTTTCACCGATTTGAAGCCTGTATTCTTTCCCTACGTATGCGAATCCGGTTCCGAGTTCAATGAGAAAATTGGTGATATTATTTAAAAGTTTGTCTTTCAACAATCTTTCATTATATTTGCCTGTAATGCCGGTAAAAGCGAAGTCGTAAGGGTCTTTCGTGAGTTCTTGTGCGAGGTCGCTTGTTTCGTCCGGCAGAGTTTTTTTGAAATTTGTTAATGCTTTTCCTTGACGTTCATATAAATCTGTGTCAATGAAATTCAGCAGCATATTACGACTCCAACCGTTTTCAACAGTTTGACGGATAAAGAAAAGAGCCTTATCAACATTGTTAAAACATTTGTCAAGAATATACCTATGATGTCCCCACGGAACACTGAGTAAATCTGACATAATTTTTGCTCCAACTTGGGGTAAATTTGATTCTCCTAATTGTCCCACAACTTGTGGGACAATTTTAATACATTCATAATAAGTGAGATAGAACTTTTTAGCATAATAAATATTAGTACGGGAAAGTCCTCCTACATTGGGAATTGCCTTTTTCAAATCTTCTGCTAAAAGACGTATTACCCCTTCGCCCCATCTTTCTTCGATGTGCATCTCCACTATATCTCTGCCCAATTCCCAATAGAATTGAAGCATTTCTTGGTTAACCTTTACCGCAGCCTTAATTTGGCTTTTGCGATAACGGGAACTAAGTTCGGCTATCCACTGTTTATAATCTTGGTCTAATATCGTTATCGGTTTGGGCATAATTATTCCTTCGTTAAAATATTCGTCAAATCAATAAAATCCTTTACCGAGAGTTGTTCGGGACGTAAAGTTAAAAAACGTTCTTCTTCGGGTTTGCCGCTAAAATACTGCGCCAAAGAATTTCTAAGCATTTTGCGCCTTAAATTAAACGATTCTTTGACAATTTTTCTGAAAAATTTTTCATCGCAAGGCAGTTTTTCTACATTGTTGCGTTTTAGACGGATAACGGCGGATTTTACTTTCGGCGGCGGATTGAAAACATTTTCGTCAACCGTAAAAAGATATTCAATGTCGTAATAAGCCTGCAAAAATACGCTTAAAATTCCGTATTCTTTCGTACCTTCGTGATTGACAATCCTTTGCGCCACTTCCCGCTGAATCATACAAACGACTTCTTTTACGTCATCTTTATAATCCAAAACCTTGAAAAAAATCTGGCTCGAAATATTATACGGAAAATTTCCGCAAATAACGGGAAAACCGTTCGGAAACTCTTTCTTTAAATCCAATTGCAAAAAATCTCCGCCGATAATTTTTTCGTTTTTGTACAAATCGGGGAAGTTTACAACTAAATATTCAACGCTTTCTTCGTCAATTTCGATGACAAAAAGGTCAAGGTTTTCGTTTTGAAGCACGTATTGAGTCAAAACGCCCGTTCCGGGACCGATTTCCAAACAGACGGCTTTATTGTTATCTTCTTTATAATCAATGCTATTGGCAATTCTTTGAGCAATCGAAAGATCTTTCAAAAAATGCTGTCCTAATTTTTTCTTGGGTTTTACGTACATGGTCAAAAATCTTTTGTGCAAAGATATTTTTTTTTTCTCGGGTTTGCAAAAAAAAGTAGGGGTTAATTCACCCCGATTTCTTTGCACAACAGCAGAATTGTCTCTCTGTTAAGAATGAGGAAAAAGACGACAAGCCCCCACGCTATCACGCCCGGATAGCGTTCTTTTTGATTGAAACCTAAATCTAACGCCGTACCCGAAGATTTTTTTCTACCCCATGATTTTTTCAGAATTTGAGAAAATTTATAATCCTTTTTCCCGAACAAGCCTTCGCTGACAATGTTCAGAGACCAAAGTTCGTCCAAAAGCAAATGACTTAAATATCCGCAACTTACCGCAAACGAAATCACAAACTGTTCCCTGATGTTTAATTTTGTCGTTGAGGCAAGCCACAGCGAAATCAAAAAACACAGCAACAATGCCGGCACGGAATGAATTATGCCCCGGTGTGTTGTGTGAGCCGCAAAAAAATCTTTCACATACTTTATGACAAAAACAAAAACCGCTAACGGAACAAAAATTTTCAACGCCAAAACCGCTCCCGCAACGTGCATCCAATAAAGCGACATCGCCGCCATAAAATATGCATTTACCCCGAAGACAATTTTTAGCGGTATTCCCGGCTCGGAGTCCATGTCGGGCAAAAACGAACCGATAACCGTCGCAAAAAAAACAATTATCGCCATATAAGCATTAGGAATCAAATTCCAGTTATACGAAATTATCGCAACGGCAAAACCCGTCGCAGCACCTACCGATACGTGATTTTTAAAGTCTGCCATAGTTTTATTTCAACTTAAACTTGTTTAAAAATTTTTGATAAAAATAATACACTGCCCATGCAAGCAGCGTGCCTTCAACAGCCCCGCAAATAATGTCGCCGAGATAATGCCGCCCTAAATAAATTCTTGAATACGACACCAAAAACGCAATACAATATATCAAAACCGTAAATTTTTTGTTTTGAAAATATTTCATCGTCATAAACGCTATCGAAAAAAAAGTCGCCGCATGTGCCGAAAAAAAGCCGTATTTGCCGCCACGGTCATTATTAACAATATGAACAATGTCCATAAAACGCTCGTCCCAACAAGGTCGGAATCTCTGGACGGAATGTTTGAAAACGTTGCATATTTGGTCGGCAAGCAAAACCGTAACCGCCAAAAACAGCAAAAAAATAAACGCTTTTTTGTATTCGGGTTTGGCTTTTTTGAAGACAAAAAACAGCAACGCCGCACCGATTCCTATCCACAGCCATCGGTAAGAAACGTAAAAGAAAAACGGGTCTAAAAACTCTGAATTACAAGAGTTTATAGCCAAAGTTATTTTTTCGTCTAATTCTACTATCGGGTTCATAATCTTCTTCTGAAAAATTCGCTGCAAACAACTGCCGTTGCTGCCGAAACGTTAAGCGATTCGGGCGCACGGTCTTTGAAAGAGCCGAGAGGTATAAAAATTTTTTTGTTAATATATTTTTCCGTTTCTTTCAAAATGCCGTGTCCCTCGTTGCCCAAAACGATGATTCCGTTTTTTGAAAGTTTTTCTTTGTAAATATTTTCGCCTTCAAGAAAAGTTCCGTATACGGGAAGTTTTTTGCTCTGAGCCTCCTGCAAAATGCCGCTCAGACCGCAATAAAAAACATCAACCCTGAAAACCGAACCCATTGACGCCTGAACGGTTTTAGAATTGTACATGTCAACACAATCCTCTGAGGCAATGATTCCGTCAATGCCGAACCAATCGGCAATTCTGATTATCGTTCCGAAATTGCCCGGGTCGCGAACCGAATCTAACGCAAGATATAATTTCTTATCATCTAAAACGAGTGGTTTTTCGGGTTTGAAAAAAACTTCCGCAAGCACTTCCGGCGAAGATTGCATGACGGAAATTTTACTGATTTCTTCTTGCGTAACTTCCTGAATGTCCGTGTTTTTGAACTTTGAAGCGTTTTCTTGAATCCAACTTTTAAGTGCAAAAACGGTTTTTATTTTCATATCGGAGCGCAAAATTTCGGCAACGGTTTTTCTGCCTTCGGCTATGAAAGTTCCCGATTCAAGACGAAATTTTTTCTTCTCCAAAGAAGTAATATGTTTTATACAATTTTTGCTAATCATTGTCAATTAATTTTGTGCGAAATTACAAAAAAAAATCATTCTGCAAACAAATCATCAAGTGTAATTAAATTTTGAACCTGACCGCTGTATTCATTTGTTTTAAGACCGAAAGAAGTGATAAATGTAAGATGAACCGTTTTTTTTCGCGGTAATGCCTCTATTAATGTCTGAATACGCTCTCTGAGAATGTCGTTATATTTCTTATCTATGGTAAATGCCTTATTGTAAAACTTTATTTCACAGAGATTTACGACATTATCCGAACGGTCAATGAGCATATCCGTTTGAGTTTGTGTTTTGCCGAGAGAGTGTAAAACCCAAGACGATTCCGCCGTACTTACACCGGCAATACCTAACTTTCTTTTAATCTGATTGATATGTCCGAAACACAGCAATTCAAACGCTAAATCGCGCCAAGTGTTAAGCCTCGGCGAAAGATTATTTTTCTGCCAAAAATCAGTGCCGTTATTTTTATTGTCAACAAAGTGTAAATATGACCAGCAAAACGGGTCAATGAGTTTGTATCTTACAATGTTTCCGCAACCGAAAGACTTATATTCGGTAATAAAATCGCTTTCTTTAAGCCCTTTTAAAATTTCCGTTGCTCCTCCGCCGTCTTTTATGCCGGTTTTTTCAAGAATTTCTTTGCGCGTAAAACCGCCTCTGCGCTCTGACAACGCTCTGACGGTTTTTATATGGTCTTCGGCATTTTTGAATAGCGAGCCGAATAATCTTAAAAATTCGTCTTTCAGTTTGGCATTTTTTGCAAAAAGCAGATTATCAATGTTTTGAGCAGTACTCAATCCTTTTTCAAAAAGGTTAAGATAATGCGGAATACCACCGAAAACCATATATGCAGTCGCAATTTCGTAACGGCTCATTACGATGTTTTTGGCGCGGAAAAACTCTTCGGTTTCTTTTAAGGTAAAGGGCGACAGTCTAATCTCGTTAGTCAGACGGTTATAAAGACCGCCTTTGTTGTTGATAAGATTGTTTTCAATCCACGAAGTCGCCGAGCCGCAAACTATCAGCAGTATATTGTCGCGTTTTGAAGCCCAACCGTTCCAAAAATATTCAAATGCAGGAATAAAATGAGACCTTGCAGTATCCATCCACGGCATTTCGTCAATAAAAACCACCTGACGGCTGCCGTTATCTTTCTCTGAGAGAAGTTGTTGCAAGAGTCTGAACGCTTCAAGCCATGTTTTAGGAGGCTGACAACCGGCAAGTCCGTAATCCTGCAATGAATAGTAAAAAGTCAGTAACTGGTCTCTGAGCAGATAAGTTTTGTCCCTATCAAACGGCGAAAGTCCTGTATGCCAAAACGTTAAACGGTTTTTGAAAACTTCTTTTATCAAGAAAGTTTTTCCGACACGCCGTCTGCCATAAACCGCGACAAATTCCGAACCGTCTGATTTATAGATATTTTCTAACTCTTTTATTTCTTTTTCACGTCCTACAAGTTTCATGGTACGTCTTATTTTATTTCTCTGCAAAGGTACAAAAAAGTTTTGATTTAGAGAAATAAAATCGTTTATTTCTCTAAATCGACAAAAAAAATACGGTTTTAGAGCAATAAACGATTTTTGTTATGACCATTTTATTTATTAATTTTGCAGCGAAATTATAAGAAAAATTGAAAACACTATATTTATATATCATATTTTTGTTTTTGACGGCGGTAATTCTTTACGGCTGTTCGCCTAAA
Source organism: Bacteroidales bacterium (assembly GCA_017417315.1). Classification (GTDB taxonomy): domain Bacteria; phylum Bacteroidota; class Bacteroidia; order Bacteroidales; family UBA3824; genus UBA3824. Next base: position 6,738 of record JAFPZK010000058.1, on the reverse strand, counting down.
AAGTATTTAGCAGAAAACGAAAATCTTTTGTTGTCAAATACCGTAGTTTGCGATGAGGCTTCGATTGACGTTGCCGAACCGCAAAATTATATCAAACAAATTCCGATGAGTACTTTGCTCGGTATTGCTTTGAAAGCAAGAATTTACAATTCGGTAAATCCTCAAAAAGCCGATTCTTTAAGAGCGGTTAACGAGAAAAAACTCGAAGAAAAAAATCGTCAAATAAAAGAAAAGTACAAGGAAAAAGAACTGTTTTTGAAAGATACGATAAAAAAAACTACGTATGCCGCCTCGTATTTTAAGGACAACGGTATTCTCGATACTATGGAATATTGGAACGGTATAACTCAAAAGTTTGAAAAAAAACTCCGAAAACATACCGAAAGAGGATATGAAGAAAAATCAAAACTTTTTTCTTTTCCGTTGTTTTTACAGAACATAGGTGAAGAGCCGGTAAAATACAAACCCCTTTCGTCCAAAAAATCTGCCGAACAAATAGCACTTTATATGAAAACAAAGGGTTATTACGAGGCTAAGGTTACATATACTGAAAAAATAAAAAAACAATACGTTTACGTTACTTATAATATTGAAGCGGGTAAGCCTATAAAAATCAAAAGCATCGGTTATCATTTCGGCAAACAAGACGACACGCTTGAAAAATATTTTTTTGAAGATACTGCAAAATCTCTGATTAAAGCGGGCGACAATCTTGATATTGACGTGCTTCAAGCCGAGAGAACAAGGATTACAAATAATCTTAAAAATAAAGGATATTACAGATTTTCAAGCGAATACGTTAATTATACCATTGACACCGTAACAGACAGACTCTCTGCTAAGGTTATTGTTGATATTTTGCCGGTAACGCTTGACAACGGAAAAGCCGTTAAACATTTGCGTTCGTTTATAGCGCAAATTACCATTTTTCCAAATTATGACAACAAAGCCGCTCTTTTGGATAAGGACGAATATATGCTCGGAATGGACACTGCATATATGAGGTCAAGAATTTCGCCGAATCCCGTTTTGTTTGTCTCAAAAGAGCCGTCAGTGGTAAAAAAATATATGATTTGCCGGGAAGTTTATATTCGCGGCGGTAAAGCATATAATCAGCAAAATGTCAACAATACTTACCGGCATTTGACGGCTTATAACGTTTATAAGTTGGTTAACATCGAGTTTGAACCCTCTTCGTACAGGGATTCTCTTAATTGCAATATTTATTTGACTAACAGTGCTTTGCAGTCTTATAGTTATGAAATCGGCGGCACAAACTCTTCTGGCAATCTCGGAGCATTGTCCTCGTTTACGTATCAGCACAAAAATATTTTTCACGGTGCTGAAAGTTTTGATTTGAGGCTTTCGTTGGCTTTGGAGTCTCAAAATAATTTTTCGTCAGAGCAACGGCATTTTGACCTCAACACTCAGGAATATGCCCTTGAAACCCGCCTTTATTTTCCGAGACTTTTAGCACCGATGTATTTCCGTTATTTAGCCAGAAACAATCCGCCGAAATCGTATTTTTCTTTGGGCGTTAATTATAGAAAACGTCCCGATTATACCCGCTCGGCGATTACGGGAAGTTTTTATTATCAATGGAATATCGGAAAATATATGTCAAATACCGTAACGCCCGTGCGTCTTAGTTCAATCCGTATTTCTGATGCTGACAGCGCGTTTATGGCGTGGCTCGACAGACTTTATATTAAGGATTCGTATCAAGACCATTTTATTTTAGGAAGTTCTTATTCACTGACTTTCAACAATCAGAGCCGTGGAAAAAGAATGTACAACTATTTCAAAATCAGTTTGTCATGGGCGGGCAATCTTTTGCATTTGATTGACAAATGGGCAGGGGCAGAAAAAAACTCTGCGGGCGTTTATACTGTTCCTTTTTTGGGGACGGTTTACGCACAATTTGTTAAAACCGACATAGATTTCCGTCATTATATCAAGACGATAGGCACTAATACGGTGGTTTTTAGAGCCTACGCGGGGTTGGGATTTCCTTACGGAAACGTATCCGTCATGCCTTTTACCGAACAGTATTTTTCAGGCGGGGCAAATTCTCTTAGGGCTTGGCAGATAAGAAGTTTGGGTCCCGGAAGTTATGCTAACAAAGCCCCCGAAGGTCTGTTGGCAAAATATCCTAACATGACTTCCGATATGAAACTTGAAGCAAATCTCGAATACAGGTTCAAAATTTTTTGGGTTGTTGAAGGTGCTTGGTTTTTTGATGCAGGCAATATTTGGTCTATTAATAAAGATGACAAACGAGATGGCGGTGATTTTTCTTTCAAAAGGTTTTATAAGGAAATTGCATTTGGAACGGGTTTGGGATTGAGGTTGGATTTCGACTTTTTTATTTTCCGCACGGATTTCGGTCTTAAACTTTATGACCCCGCTTTGCCGGAGGATAAACGCTGGAAATTTCAGAACGATGAAAAGTTCGTGTTTAAATCTTCAAATTGGGCGTTTAATATCGGTATCGGTTATCCGTTCTGATTTTTTTTTCTAAAAAAAACTTAAAATTTTTTTGTGCTATTACAAAAAATGTATTTATCTTTGCTTTTATTTTAAAAAAAAATCCTTAGATAAGGTTTTTAAGTTATGAGAGTTTTAAGAGTTGAAGGCGGTGAAGACCGTCCCGATGTTATCCTTGATAAGGAAAACAATATATTTGAGATTTCAGGAAGGTCTATACCCGAAGATGTTACGGAGTTTTATGACCCTATTTTGTTATGGCTTGACGAGTATGCGCAAGAGCCGTTGGAGGAGACTGTATTTAATTTTAAATTAGAATATTACAATACTGCTTCGTCAAGACTTTTGTTGGACGTGCTTTTGAAATTAGAGGATATTTTCAAAGACGGACATAAAGTGTTTGTTAATTGGTATTATCCTCATAATGACGGAGATATAGAGGACGGTGGTAAAGATTATTTCGATTTGGTTAAAATTCCGCACGCAATTTTGCCGCGAGAGGTAAAAACAGCTCAACCCGCACCTGAAAATATGGAAAAGCCGCAGCCGGCGGTCGTTAATACGGAGCCTGAGCCGGAGTCTGTTTCTAATGATGATATTCTTAAATGTCCTTCTTGTGGCTCAGAGGATATTGAAAGGGTTGTTGAAAGTAATTTCGTACAAAAAATGGCTGACGTGTTTAAGAGTTTGATGGGCTCAAAGTCAGACAGTAGTGATCAGATTGTTTATAAATGCAAAACTTGTGGTAATAAGTGGGGTGAATAGTGTCAACAAAGGGCGGCCGGTGTATTTTTCGTATGCGCGTAACAGCGCGAAAAAAAACGGCTGGGAGCATATTTCCGATTGTGTTGACACATTGTTGAAAGTTTTTGAAGAAGAAAACATTGAGTACCGTCTCGACAAAAAGGACATCGGTACGGGTGACAAAATTTCTGACTTTGAAAGGGAAATCGGTTGGAAAAGCGAGGCGGTTGTGCTTGTTTTTTCTGACAAATATTTTCGCTCACCGCATTGTATGTACGAGTTTGTGCAGATAAAAAAGTCGCTCGAAATGTATCCTCAAAAAAGACTTCTGTGTATCAAGAGCGGCGACTTCAACCGAAAACGGTTTTTACTTGGACGACATCAGACAACTATACTCGTTTTTCAGCGCGATTAATTACCAAAAATTCGTCCTCAATTCAAACGGACAGCTTTATAAACGACATCAGAAAATATTATTCCACAACTCCTAAACCGAAATTACAACCGCTTTTTAACGGAAAAAAGAAAAAAAATAATTTTAGTACGCCGTTGTTTGTACTGCTTGGTATTGTGTGCGTGTTTTTGTTCGCTACTATATTTTTGATGCATAAATTTTCAGCAATTGTCGAAGCAAAAAAACAAGGAAAGGAAGATACGGATAGTCTGCTGTTGTTGGAAAGAAATTTTCCCGTATATTCACACGGACAGGATAATTGTTTCGTAACCGCAATTAATTTTTACAAGGACAGCACAAAGGTATTGCTCACTTTTATCAACACTACCGGCAAGGACACCGCCGTATATGCCACCGAAAAATGCCGTATTATAGCCTCAGGGAAAAGTTATAACATAACAAATTCTGAAATCGCAATGTATCCCGAAAAGACTATTGTCAAGAAAGATTCCACACTGCTGTATTATATGACTTTCCCTGCTGTTCCGGCAGATCTTGATTCAGTTGATTTTGAAGGCGTTAACGGCGGTGTATACGGAATACAACTGAAACGGGAGCATATCAAAATTATTGATGAACCGAGAATTTTAACCGGAAATTTTGCCGATTTATATATTTATCAGATTGAAATCAACAAAGACGAAACGGTATTAATGGTAAGTTGTTACAATTATGAAGAAAGTACATACTTGTCAATGCCGGATAGTATGTATCTGCTTTGTAACCACGAAAAATACTATCTGAAATGTATTTCGGGTATGGCAACTTACCCTGACAGTACCTATATACCTGCTCATGCGGAGATTTTATTCGCTATGATATTTCAACCGCTGAAAATTTACAAACAGAGAGTTAACCGTTATAATGAAACTCAGTTGAAAGTATCAAATACGGGTATGATAGATTGTATATTGTATGAGGATGAAGAAAACGATGAAGTTGAAGGTTTTTTCGGTATTAACATTAACAAAAAATATTAAGCATTATGACAGAAAATACAGAAACGGCTTCAACAGAAATAATCAATAAAGACCGTCCCGTGTATATTTCGTATGCTTCAAACAGCAGCGAAAAGCCGGAATGGGAACATATTGCCGACTGTGCGGCTCAAATGCTTGATATTTTCAACAGCGAAAACATCGAATACCGCATCAACGGGACTGATACGGAAGATAAAATTTCGGATTTCGGCAAGGAAATAGGCTCTGAAAGCGAAGTCGTTGTTATTGTTTTTTCTGACAAATATTTCCGTTCGGCGCATTGTATGTACGAGTTTTCGCAGATTAAAAAGTCGCTCGCTAAAAACCCCGACAAAAAACTTCTGTGCATAAAAAGCGGTAATTTTGACCTCTCTAACGTCAACTATATCTTAGAGTTGGAACATTATTGGGGCTACATTCGTCAAGAATATGACGAAATAGAATACCATCATCACCGAAACCACACTGAGGCAGAAAAGATTGCCTTTGAAACGGCTTTTACGTTAACGACATACGACAACTTTATACTTTTTTCAGTGCGCTCAACTATCAAAACGCGGCTGTTGCGGATTTGGAAAAATTTGCGTTAGACATAAAGACGTACTACAAAACAACGCCTAAGCCGACCTCAAAGTCATGGAAAAAGAAATTTAAATTTCCATGGAAGGTTCTTTTCCAACTTTCAGGAATACTTTTGACTTGTATCACTTTAATGATTAGAGGACGTAATATGTCACTATATGTTTTGAAATATCCGTCTTATTCGCAAAACGATTTTTATTGGGGTGAAACTTTTATAACTTCAATAGAAGAATGTAGAGGTGATACGACAATCTTGCATTTTCGTACCAACAATTCCGATATTAATAATATTCTGCTGAGTTTCGATACGACAAAATGCTTTTTGGAGTATTTTACGACCTCCGGCAAGGATACGGTTTATTTGTCGGATTATACCGTGCCAGAAAAAGACTCATTAGCGGATTCTGTTGCATCATACATTGAATATTCATTGAAATTTCCGATAAACTTAAACAAACTTTCTGAATCCGGAATTTTTAACTTTGTTGATTCTTGGTATGGAATATATGATATTGAATACTATAGAATCTATGATGTATTAAAATATCCCGAATATTCAAAAGGTAATGAAGGTTGTTTTTTGACGAGAATAGAAGATACAGGAAGAGACACAAGATTGTATTTTCATTTAATCAATTCGACCGGCAAAGACAGTACGATTTATGTTACCGATGAGGATTACATTTTTGCAAAAGGTAAAAAACGCTGTTTTAAGAATGCAATCGGAATCCCTATTTATCCTAACAGGACAAAACTCAGAAACGGTACTGCCGTTGATTTTGTACTGATATTCGAGCGTTTATCAGATAAAATATTTGACGACATAGAAGCGGACTTTATTCATCTTGTGGGTAAGACAATAAAAATTCAGGACATAAAATTTTACCATGAGGATATGGAAAGTGTAGAAAATCCGGAAACATCTTTTTGCCCTGAAAACCTGACCGTATCCGAAGTGGAATATTCCGAGGACGAAACAAAAGTATATTTCAGGGTTGAGCCATCAAGACACGGTTTCCGCTATGCCGTTTCGCCAGAGTCTTACATTGTTGCCGAACATAAAAAGTACGGATTGAGAACTGTTTCCGGCGTAACGCAAAGTTCCTGACAGCGTTTTTGTTCCGGCAGGTACACCGCTTGAATTTGCCCTGATATTTCCGCCCGTTCCCGAGGCTACGGAAACAATAGACTGCATTTTGTGCGATGACGTTGAAAACGAAAACTTCATTTCCGTTATCGGCATAAAAATCAGATAGTCTTTTTTTAAATTTTGTTTTGAAAATTTTTTAGTTTATATTTGCATCAAAAATATACTTTGTCATGGCACAATTAATTGCAAATCCGATTTATGATTCGGCATTCAAATATATGATGCAAAACGAGCGGGCTGCTACCGTTTTGCTTGAAAATCTTCTTGATAAAGAGATACTTAAACTTGAAGTTCTCTCCAATGATGTCGCAGTTATTGAAGAGAAAAGCGGCGTTAGGATT
>JAFPZK010000057.1 GCA_017417315.1 Bacteroidales bacterium | reverse complement strand
TTCGTTGTTGGGATAGTCTAAAACGTATGTTCTGCCTTCTTCGTCATATTCTTTGATTGTCAAATATCCCGCCTGATAAAGAATAGGCCAAAGACTGTCATAATCTTCCGGCGAAACGTCAAAATCATCGGCAAACAACATTTTCGGCACAAGATTCTTTACGTCGGCATTGTGGCGTTTCAAATGGTCTATGATGTATGACGATGTTGCCGTCCCGAACCAATGGTTGTTGAGTTTCTTCTCTTCAAACGCATTGAGAATGCTTGTCGGATTGAAAATATCGGGAGAGTTTTCGCAGAAATGATAGCCGTCATATTGGAATTTTAATTGTTCGACCATTTCCTGAAAACTGAAACCGTACTTTCCCGCCAACATTTCGATGTCCTCTCTGAAAATGGTCAAAAGTTCGTCCTTTGTAATGCCGCAAATGTCAGAAAACCTTTCGTCCATCGAAATTTTGTTTAAATTGTTGATAGTAGAAAATATCGACACCTGCGAAAACTTTGAAATCCCCGTGATGAAAACAAAACGCTCATCATCTTCACAGACTTTGAGTTGCTGATAGACATCTTGCAAAATCGGCTTCACATCTTGAAGTTTTCCGTCGTGAAGATGGGCATTAAGCGGTGCATCGTATTCGTCAATCAGGACTACGGTATCTCGTCCCGTTTGCGACTTGGCGGCTTTGATTAGTTGAAAGAGACGGTCGCCGTTGCTGAGGCTGTTGTCAATAGGCACTTCATATTTTTTTTCATACACTTCAAGTTGTTTGCCTATCGAAACAGGCATCTGCTCAATGGTTTTGTCCTTTACCGCCGACATATCAAGTTTTATGACGGGATATTGTATCCAGTCTTTTTCGAGGTCGTAGATTTTCAGTCCTTTAAATAATTCCTTTTTCCCCTCGAAATATGCCCGTAACGTATTCACCAACAATGATTTGCCGAAACGCCTCGGACGTGAAAGAAACACGAATTTCCTGTCGCCAATCATTTCGTACATTCTTTCTGTCTTGTCAACATAGAGAAAACCCTCGGTGATGATTGACTCAAAACCTGCCCTGCCTGTCGGATATTTACGTGGTGTTGCCATAATAATTTGCTTTTTTTATGTTTGACGGCAAAGTTAAAAAGTTTTTCAGCAATTCGCAAAAAATAGTTACTCCTCTTTTACGACTTCCAACTTTTTTACCGGTTTTGTGCCTTCATATTTTATGATGATTTTTTTCCCAGCCGGGGCAGATTCGATGGGCGTATCAAGATCATCTTCGGCATAGGCTTTAAAACCTTCGGGAAGGTTGATTGCGTATTGTTTTATTGTCCAGTGCATTTGATAGATTCTGTTGCCGACCTCGCTTTCTGCGATTGTTAAAGTCGCTGACGAAGAGCCTATTTGTGTGCCGCCTGCCGAAACTCTTGTCCAATACAAAAACTTATAACCTTCTCTGTCATCAGGTGGGTCAATAGTTAAAGGCGTTATACTACTATTATATGTTGACGGAGTATACTGAGTTTTATATGCGCCTGTTTCATCGTCCGCCCATTTATAGAAAATCTTGTAATCGTCTTTTGTAAGATAGCCACCTGCGTCGGCGTGGGCGTTGGTTATATCCATTACATCGGTGTCAAATGTTGTGCCGTCGTTGCCGATGATTTCGTTACAATTCACAAACATATTCTGTGAAGAAGTAACTGACGAAATGTTCTCTTGTTTCCATTCAGAACCAATAAGTATCGTTGTAAGTTCTTTACATTCGGAAAACATTCCACTCATGTCCGAAACATTTTTCGGATTGAAATTTCGTATATTAATACACGTCAAAGTACTGCAATTAGTGAATACGAAACGCATAGACTCTACTGATTCCGTATTAAAACTGCTCAAATCAAGAGTTTTTAGTTTTATGCAATCATAAAACATACTTCGCATGGATTTGAGTTTCCTTGTATCGAAATGGCTTAAATCCACATTTTCAAGTTTCTTGCATTTATCGAACATCGACCTCATCGTAGTAACCTCTGAGGTGTTGAAATTTTCTATACCGTCAAATCCTTCAAGGTTTTCAAATTCTTTAAACCAACAATAGCACGAAGTCGGTCTCGCCTCGGCAAATGTTTCGTCAAAAACGACTTTTGTAATGTTTGTTCTGTTATCATACCAGCCCGGATTAGTAGTTTCCCCTTCATACAATTCATACGCTCCGTCGGGTTTAAACCCGTATTTAAAAGTTAGAGTTTTGCTGTCGGTAGAAAGTTCCGCATACGGTTGAGGTATTCTCCAATGCATAACATAAATTTTGTTACCGAGGTCGCCTTTGGCGATTGTCAAATTTGTTGACGAAGAGCCGATTTGTGCGCCTTTTACCGAAACTTGCGTCCAATACAAAAACTCATACTCTCTGTCTGTGGGGTTGTTTATAGTAACGTCAGTTTCGCCGCTAAACGTTGACGGAGTATACTGCGTTTGATATGCGCCCATTTTATCGTCAGCCCATTTATAGAAAATCTTGTAATCGTCTTTTGTAAGATAGCCGCCCGCGTCGGCGTGGGCGTTGGTTACGTCAACAGAACTGACTTTCGTACCGTCGTTACCGACAAGGGAAGAACAATAGCGAAACATTCCCTTACTCTTATCAGCAGTAACCTTTCCTGTATTCCACTTATAACTTATTAATATCGTTTTAAGGTTGCTACAACTCGTAAACATATCCGTCATATCCTCAACATTTTGGGTGTCGAAAGTCCTAATATCAAGGACGGTAAGATTATTGCAGCCATAAAACATAAACTGCATATCCGCAACCTTTTCTGTGTTGAAATTGCTTAAATCAAGAGTTTTTAGGTTTGTGCAACTACGAAACATCAAATACATATTAGTAACCTCTTCCGTATTCAAATACTGTATGTCTGTTATCGTTTCTATATTTGTAAATCCATTAAACCACCTGACACATGAGGTCGGTCTTGCGTATTGAAAACTTTCATCAAAAACTACTTTTGTGATTGTACTACCCATACCTTCCCATGCAGGAGAAACTGTTCCCGTATTCAAACTATACGCGCCGTCGGGTTTTACGCCATATTTGAAAGTAAGGGTTGTGCCGTCCTCAGAAAGTTCGGCATAAGGTGTTCCGCTGATGGTAAGATAGCCCGGATTGCTTGTACCACCATCGATGCGGGCGTAGGTCTTGTCTGTTTTGTTTTCATCGTATGTTGTGCCGCTACCGCCGACAAGGGATGAACAGCCATAGAACATATCTTCACTATTTCCTACTGCATCAGTATTCCAACCACTACCGACTTTTATAGTTTTAAGTTCGCTACAAGTATAAAACATCCAACCCATAGTTGTAACACTTTCAGTGTTGAAACTACTTAAATCAATGGTTTCAAGTTTATTACAATCATAAAACATATTCTCCATATCCGTAACCATTTCAGTATTGAAACTGCTTAAATTAATGGAAGTAAAGCGACAACCATTAAACATATACCCCATATCCGTAACACTCGCAGTATTGAAACTGCTTAAATCAAGGGCTGTAAGACCGACACAATTAGGAAACATATATCGCATATTTGTTACTTCTGAGGTGTTAAGATATTGTATGTCAGTTATAGTTTTTATTTCAGAAAAATCTGAAAACCATGCATAACAAGAAGTAGGTTTTGCATTTTTGAAAGATTCGTCAAATACAACTGCGGTAACCTTGGTTCGATTTTCATCAGTCATCCAATCGGGGTTAGAAGTACCCGTATTGAGGTCATAAACCGTGCCGATAGAGGGTTTCTCGCCATATTTGAAAGTAAGGGTTGTGCCGTCGGAAGAAAGTTCGGCATAGGGTACGGGTAATTTGGCAGTGGTAACGTGCATATAGATATAGTCTCCTCCGGCACCTTTATTGAGGTCTGTACCGCTTACGGCATTTGTACCGTCGCTGTCAATAGTGATAGTGCTTATCGCAGTTTTTTTGATTACAAAATCGGCAACGTAACCACCGTTTGGGTTGTTGCTGTTTGAGGTCTTGTACAATAGGTAAACATACGCTCCTCCCGCGCCGGCATTAAGGTCGTATGAGCATAGCGTATAACCTTGACTCGTATATTTTGTTGTATAATCATTAGGGGCCTCGTGTTCATCGGCTACCACCACTACGTCGCTGACGTAAGAAAAATCGGATTGTGCAAGCACGGTATGCGCCGCTGTGAGACACAACACGAGTAGCATTGACATTATGTATGTTGTAATTTTTTTCATTTGGATAATATTTTTTTCGTTTAACTAACTGCACAAAAGTAAAGAAAAAAAATTAATTTTTTCAGAAAGGTTGAATAATTTTGCATAAAATAAAAGGATTGCCCAAAAACAGACAATCCTTAAAAATTTTTATAGATTTGAAATTTCGGATTCTGTTAAGCCGGAAATATCGGCAATTTCCTCAACGGACATTAACCCTTTGGCTTTTAATTTTCGTGCCATATCAATGGCTTTTTGTTTTACGCCTTTTTTGATACCGATTTTTTCGCCTTTTTCAAGTCCGATTTTTTCACCTTTTTCAAGTCCGATTTTTTCGCCTTTTTCAAGTCCGATTTTTTCGCCTTTTTCAAGTCCGATTTTTTCGCCTTTTTCTATACCCTGTATTTCTGACTCACGCATCGCTTCTTTTTCATTGCTAAGCGATTCAAGGCGGCGGTCATAACGGAGTTGGTCTTCTTTACTCATGCGGGCATAAACCAATTTTTCACGCGCCTCCGCTAAACCGGGTGCTGTGGTGTCAGGCTTAATACTGTTATTTTTCAAGAAATCCATCCATTCGTCCATGGCATCGGCAATAATTTTGCGGAAAGCATTGATTCTTATCAAATAATATCGCGGAAAAACATCACCCGAAGTTATCTTTTTGTAAAAATACTGTTGGTCTTTACCGGTTTCTTTCTTAATTTGCTTAATCTGCTCAACAGTGAGTTCTTCGCGGCGGCTGAGGTGCAAAAGGGTATGCGTATGCACGCCGACAAAATCCGACTTACATTCATAAAAATAATCGTCCCCGACACCAAGGTCGTAATAAACAATCGAAATTGAAAAGACTTGTTTTATTTTGTCGTAGTCTTTACCTACTCCGATTTGTTCCGTTACGGCTTTGGAAACACCGTAAAGTATACGTTCCAAATAGTACGTATAGCGTGTAGTCTGAACTTCAACGATAAAAATTTCGCCCTGTTCATCTTTTGCTTTGATGTCAACACGGTTGAATTTATCGTCGGCGTTGTCCTGATTGCTTTCGCTTTCAAGGATTTCCATAATTTTGCATTTCTTTTTCAAAAAGACTTCTATAAAGCCTTCCAAAATGCCGAAATTAGCCTTGTCTCTGAGTATGTGCTTAATGGCATAATCAAAACGTACAAGAAATTCTGTTTCCATAGCGCAAATGTTTTTTTAGTCCGTTGCAAAAATACAAAAAAAGACCGCAAATAAAAAACTTGCAGTCTTTTTTATAAATGAAAGAAAAAATTAAAATTCTATTTTGTCGGAGATTTTGTCAACGATTCCGTATTCCAAAGCCTCTTTTGCGTCCATCCAGTGGTCTTCTTCGATGTCTTGCATAACGGTTTCAACGTCTTTTCCGCAGTTTTCTGCTAAAATTTCAGCCGTTTTGCGTTTGGTTTTGAGAATGTTTTTAGCGGTGATTTCGAGGTTTGAAGCCTTGTCCTGAAAATGTCCGCCGATTAAAGGCTGGTGAATCATAACTTCGCCGTTAGAGAAAATCTCTCTCGAACCTTTCTCGCCCGCTGAAAGCAGAAGCGATGCCATAGAAGCGCAAAGTCCGATACAAACCGTTTTCACTGGCGATGAAATAAGTTTCATTGTGTCAAGAATCGCCATTCCTGAGGTTACCGAGCCGCCCGGCGAACTGATATACATCGTTATCTGTTTGCCCGGATTTTCCATTTCGAGGTAAAGAAGTTTGTTGATGACTTGTTCTGCGCTGTCATCGTCCACTTCACCCCAAAAAAATATGCTGCGTTTTTCCAAAAACTTTTCGGAAAATTTCAATCCTGAAATATTGCTTAATATGCCGTCTAAATTTTCGTTCATAATCAATTAGTTTTGTGCGTTTTTATCCCTTGAAATCACTTGGTCGATAATGCCGTATTCTTTTGCCTCCTGACTGAGCATCCAATAATCTCTGTTACCGTCTTTTTCGATTTTTTCTATCGGTTGACCGGTATGGAACGAAAGTACTTCGTAAAGGTCTTTTTTAGCGCGGAGTATTTCGTTAACGGAAATCTGAATGTCAGAGGCTTGTCCGCCTACCTGACCTGCCGGTTGATGAATCATTATTCTTGAATGTTTCAAGGCGTAACGTTTGCCTTTTGTACCGGCAGCCAACAAAACTGCACCCATAGAAGCCGCCATTCCCGTACAAATTGTTGAAATTTTGCACGAAATATATTGCATAGTATCGTAAACGCCCAAGCCGCCGTAAACGCTTCCGCCCGGAGTGTTAAGATATATCTGAATGTCTTTTTGCGGGTCAGCCGACTCCAAAAACAACAATTGTGCCTGAATGATATTAGCAACTTCGTTGTCAATAGGTGTTCCGATAAAGATGATTCTGTCCGCTATGAGACGCGAAAAAACGTCTACCTCGCGGAAAGGCATATCACGTTCTTCAATTACGGCTCTTGTCATATCGGTAACCGCATTTGAATAATCGTTGAGAGTGTTGCTGTTGATACCTCTGTGGTAAACGGCATACTTTCTGAACTCGCTGTTTGTCATATCGTTATTAAGTTTAATTTATAATGCAAAAAGAGTATTTTAACGGTACATCTTTTTAGCAAAAATCCGCCGTTAAAATACCCTTGAACAGTTTAATTATTATAATCAAAAAACTCTATTCAAAAAGTTTTGCGAAGTCTTCGTAAGAGATGTTTTCCTGAGTGAGGGTTGCTTTCTCTTTTACGAGTTTCGTAATTTTTTGCGAAATTACCTGCGAACGAATCATGTTTCTGTCTTGATTCTTAGCAAGTCTTTCTTTTGCAAAATTGTCTAACATATCGTCGGGAATTTGTGAGGGCATAAGTCCGTAACGTGCAAATTCCTGAGCCGTAATGTCTTTTGCTGCTTCAAGTTCTTCGTCTTCTGAGATTTCGATATTGTTTTTCTTAACGAGTTTGCTTTCGATAAGATTCCATTTAATATCGTCTTTAAGATTCGGGAATCTCTGTCTCAAAGCCTCACGGTCGAGGTTTTTGTATTCGTCGAGAGTAAGAAGCCAACGTTCCATCATATCAACGGGAACATCAAAAGTGTTGCTTTCAAGAAGTGCTTTTTTAGCATCGATGAGCAATTTGATGTCAGATTCGCTTTCGTAACCGTCTTTGAATTGTTCTTTGATTTGTTCTCTTAATTCTTCTTCGTTATGAACTTTGTCTTTACCGAAAAATCTGTCATAAACCTCTTGATTCAATTCGCCTTGAACGAAGTCAGAAATTTCTTCAATTTTGAATGCGAAGTTTACATTCATAGTCTTGAAATCCAACATTTTGTTGTTCAAGAGTGCTTTTGCCTCGTTTTCGTTCGGGAAAATTTGGGTCAAATCGAAAGTGATTTCATCACCGACTTTTCTGCCCAAGAATTTTTTTCTTTGTTCTTCGTCTTTAACTCTTTCAACGAGCATCGAAGTGCGGTTAGAAAGTCCGTCAGCGATTCTTGCGTTGTCAGAATCGATTTGGTAAACTTCACCTTTGAGGAAAGATTTTTCACCTGAAACCTCAGCCGGTTGTTGTTTTCCGGCAGCATTTTTATATTGTTCAACTGCTTTGTCGATTGCAGAATCTTCAATATTGATAACGTATTGTTTCAAAGCAAGGGTGCTGTCGATGTCGGTATCAAATTCGGGAGCAAGAGCGATGTCAATATAGAAATCAAATGTTTCGTCTTTTTCGTAATCGTATACAATATCCGAATGAGACTCGCTCGGCATTGGTTCGCCCATATAATCGACTTTGTTATCTTTGAGATAATTCATAAGTTCCTTTGAAACGATTTTATTGATTTCGTCAGCCTTAGTACGGGCGTTGAACTCTTTTTTAACAAGTCCCAAAGGTGCTTTGCCGGGTCTGAAACCTTTAAAAACGGCTTTCTTTTGAATGTCTTTCAACGAAGAGTCCACTTTGGACTGATAATCGTCTTTTGTAACGGTGATTTTTATTGTTGCATTGAGTGCATCAATATTGTTTCTTGTAATTTCCATCTAAATTTTCAAAATGTTATTAAGGAAAAATAAAAATAGTGCGGATGAAGGGACTCGAACCCCCACGCCTTGCGGCATCAGATCCTAAGTCTGATGCGTCTACCAATTCCGCCACACCCGCAAAAATCGGCTGCAAATTTAACGTATTTTTTTTTAGTTTGCAAATTTTTCTTGGATTTTTTTGAGAAAAATTGTAAAAACCGAAAAAAATATAAAGCATTAATTACCAAGGAAGCGCAAGTATTTGATAATAAAATAATTATGTAAAAATCACAATAATTTTCGATTATATTCAGAAATTATTATGATTTTTTTTGATTATAATCGAAAATTATTATTATTTTTGTCGATTATAATCAAAAAAAATTAGAGAAACATTATGAACAAGATTGAAAGAGATTTACAAACTGTTTTAAATTCAAAAATAGGCAAGGGTAAAGTTATTCTGCTCATAGGTCCGAGGCAAACCGGCAAGACAACTTTATTAAAAGAAATGTTGTCTTCAACAATGCCGTCAAATACCGTTCAATATTGGAATTGTGATGAACCTGATGTACGCTCAAAACTATCAGATGCAACTTCCGCCCGTTTAAAGCAATTAATCGGCAAATCAAAATTTGTGGTTATTGACGAGGCTCAGCGTGTAAAAAACATCGGTTTGACATTGAAATTGATTCATGACAACATACCGGAAGTGCAACTTGCCGTAACCGGTTCGTCATCGCTTGATTTGTCAAACACAATTAATGAACCTATGACAGGTCGCAAATATGAGTATAATCTGTTTCCGTTTTCAACAAATGAACTGATAAATCATACTACGCTATTAGACGAAACGAGGCAATTACAGACACGTCTTATTTTTGGATTTTATCCTGACGTGGTGAATAATCCGGGTGAGGAAAAAGAAATTTTGTCTAATATCGTTTCAAGTTATCTTTATAAAGATGTATTTGAATTTCAGGATATACGCAGACCGATGATAATTGAAAAACTCATTCAAGCACTTGCTTTACAGACCGGCAGTGAAGTTTCTTTTAACGAACTTGGAAGTTTGCTTGGGATAGACTCTCTTACAGTACAAAGGTATGTTGATTTGCTTGAAAAGGCATATATAGTCTTTCACATACGTTCATATAGCCGCAATGTGCGCAATGAACTCAAAAAAAGCGTTAAAATATATTTTTACGACAACGGAATACGTAATGCTGTGATTTCCAACTTCACATCGTGTGACCTCAGAACCGATATGGGGGCATTATGGGAAAATTTTTTGATAAGTGAGAGGGTAAAAAACAATGCATTTCACGACCGTCGTAGCAAATATTATTTTTGGAGGACAACTCAAAGGCAGGAAATAGATTTTATTGAGGAAATTGACGGTCAATTATCGGCTTTTGAATTTAAATATAATGCAAAAAAAGCCAATACGAAATGTCCTCCAACGTTTTCAAGTAATTATCCGGAGGTATCTTTTGCGGTAATCACACCAGAAAATTATACTGATTTTGTGGCAAACAATGAATGATATTATAAAAAACTCTCCGCCTAAAAATCTTGCATGCGGAGAGTTTTATTATTTTTATTGTATTATCACTTTTTGTGTTTTAGAACCTGTTTTGACAATATAAATTCCGCTTTTGGAAGTTTTTTTTGAAAAAAATTACGAAAAAAATCGGCTGAGATATTGCCTCAGCCGAAAAATATTTTTTGGACTTTCCTTCCTACAAAAGAAAAAACAATATAGTTACACTAACGCAGCCATTTTGTTAATTGTTTGGCGGACTTTTTGTCGTTTTACTTCGTAGGCAGTTTCATGCCTTTTAAGATTTTTCAAAAGTATATCGGCAAGTTTTTGCAACTTGTAAAGATTGAAACTTTCCTGCATTTTGAGCCACATAGATGCCGGAATTTTGGTTGCTTTATATAATATTTCCGCAGTTTCCTCATCAATATCCATCTTACAAGCAGTTATGCGTTTGATTTTATCTTCCGCCAATCCTGATATTTTGGAAAATTCAGAATAGGAAAATCCCATTTCTTGAAGTTTCTCTTCCAAAGTTTCTCCCGGATGAAAATAAACAATCGGTTCAAATGTTTTTTTAGTTCCCATTTCGATTTTCCTCCTATTTCCCGTGTAATTTGTTATTTCAATTATTTCCACACCTTTTATTTCAAGCCAAATGTAAAAAAGTTTTCTTGAAACCACAAAATAAAATCTCACAATTTTCTAAAAAAAAAACAAAGAGACCGTCCCCTTTTATAAAAAAAAGAACGGCCTCTCGACAATAAACATATTACTAACCCTTAAAAAAAGTCTTACTTGTTTCTTGCGCCCCTGCGCTGAAACTGTACGTTTTTGCTGCGTTTTTTATCTTTTTTGAAACTTTTTTCTTTTCTGTCCTTTTTGTCGGCGGGAATTGCAGCCCCCTTTGAAGATGCAATTTCTACGGTAACGTTTTCGCCGTCGAATTTTGCGCGTTGCATTGCTGCAAGTACCTCAGAGGTATGTTTTTCGTCAACCTCGAAAAACGAAAAATTTCTCATAATGTCTATTTTGCCGATTGTAACGTCTCTGTTGTTAACGATTCTGCTGATAAAACCAATCATCGTAGCGGGAGCGACATTGTCTTTTGAACCGAGCGAAATGAAAAGCCGCGAATATTTTATGCGGTCATTCGGAGTGAAACGCTCTTTTCTTCCCTGACGGTCTCTTTTCGGGCTGACTCTATCTTCTTCCGAAAGGTCAACGTTGATGTCTTTTGCGTTTTTGTAATAATCCAAAAAGCGGTTGAACTCCATCGAAACGAACTTTTTGATGAGTTCTTCTCTTGACATTCCGGCGAGTTTTTCTTCGATTTGACGCGAAAATGATGCGATTCTGTCTTCATCAATTTCGACGTTTTTCATTTTGTCGATGAGGTTAAAGAGTTGAATTTCGCAAATTTCCCTGCCACCGGGTACGTTTTTAGCGATGAAATGTTTTTTGCAGATTTTTTCGATTTGTTTCATTTTACCTTTTTCCCTAAGGTGAAGAATCGAAATCGAAATACCTGATTTTCCGGCTCTTCCTGTTCTTCCCGAGCGGTGAACGTACACTTCCGGGTCGTCAGGGAGATTATAATTGATAACGTGAGTTAAGTCGTTAACGTCAAGACCTCTTGCCGCAACGTCCGTTGCAACGAGTATTTGAAGATGTTTGCTGCGGAATCTCTGCATAACGTTGTCTCTTTGAGCCTGCGACAAATCACCATGCAAAGCGTCTGCGTTGTAACCGTCCGAAATCAGTTTGTCAGCAACCTCTTTACATTCTATTCTCGTGCGGCAAAATACTATTGCGTAAATGTCTGGGTTGACGTCCGCAATTCTTTTTAACGCCTCGTAACGGTCTTTTGAACGTACCATAAAATATTGGTGTTCAACGTTTTCGGCGGCGATATTTTTTTGAGCGACAGCGATTTCCTGCGGATTTTTCATATAATTACGCGCCATTTTTTCGATGTCGTAAGGCATTGTTGCCGAAAATAGGAGAGTGGTCTTTTCGTCCGGAGTTTCCGACAAAAGTCTGTCTAAGTCTTCTTTGAAACCCATCGACAGCATTTCGTCAGCCTCGTCCAAGACGAGCCATTTTATTGTATTGATTTTTAATGCTTTGCGTTCTAATAAATCTATTGCTCTGCCCGGCGTTGCGACTACGATTTGAGCGCGTTTTTTTAGTTGCTTAATCTGCGTTTCGATGTTTGAACCGCCGTAAACGGGGACGATTTCTACGCCTTTCATTTTTGATGAAAAGTTTTTTAAATCGCCTGTGATTTGAAGACATAATTCACGGGTAGGGCAGAGGACGAGTACCTGAGTGTCCTTTGTTTCGGTATCAAGCATATTCAAAACCGGCAGACCGAATGCGGCAGTTTTTCCCGTTCCTGTTTGCGCGAGGGCTATCAGGTCGCCTTGCGATGAGGTTATAAAAGGAATCGTTTTTTCCTGAATCGGTGTCAACTGTTCAAAGCCCATTTCTGTAACGGCTTGAACGATAGGGGCTTTTAGCCCAATCTCTTGAAAATTCATTTAAAAAATATTTATTTTTTTAAGGGGTAATGTTTACGGCTGCAAAGGTAGGCTAATTAATTGACAATTATGTTAATAAAAAGGTATTTTTGAGTTAAAAAAAAAGCCGCAAAGTGTTTTTTGCGGCTTTTGATATTAGTTTTGACCTTCGTCATTAGTTTCCGTTGTTTGAGGTTCGGTTTGGGGTTCGGTTTGAGGTTGATGGTAATTGCCGTAACCCTGATTGTTGTAGCCTTGGTTGCCGTAACTCTGATTACCGTAACCGTTGTTGTACGGGCGGTAATTGTTGTTGTACGGACGGTAATTATTTTGTTGATAAGGACGTCTCTGACGATAGCCGCCTTGTTGATAATTAGCGTTGTAACCCTGATTATAGCCTTGGTTTTGGCGATAAGAGTTGTTGTTTTGTGTCTGAGTTTCCTGACTATTTGTTTCCGAGGAGTTAAAACCTTGGTTGTAACTTTGATTGTTATAACCTTGATTGTAACCCGGATTATATCCTTGGTTGTATCCCTGATTGTAACCTCTGTTGTAACCTTGATTGTTGTACGGTCTTTGCGGACGGAAATTTTGTCCTGTGGGGTTGCGGTAACCGCCTTGCGCTCCGTAATAAGGCTGTCTGCCTCTTGCCTGATAGCCGTTGTTTTGACGGAAGCCTCTTTGTTGAGGCATGTTTTGTGTCTGTTGGCGCGGACGTGCAACCGAAACTTTTACTTCTTTTGCATCAGCATTGTCTTCTTCACCGTCAAACAACAATTTCTGACCGTTTAAATCTTCAATTGCCTTCATTCCTTCTTCATCGTTAGGCATTTCCACAAAACCGAAACCTTTCGACTTGCCGGTTTCTTTGTCAATGATAACTTTTACTGAATTAATGGTTCCGTAATTTGAAAATAATTCTTTTAAGTCCTCGTCCGTAACGTCGTAACTTAAATTCGCAATATAAATATTCATGTAAAAATAAATAAAAAAATTAAAATTAATATGTTATAAAAACAGTTGCAAATTTATAGTAAATTTTGTTAAGTACAACTTTTTTTTCGCTTTTTTTTTGTTTTACGACAAATTTTTTCCCTCACTATCTCTGAATGAACCGGTTAGTATCATAATCACGTCTATAAGTTGCCAAATTCCGCACATTCCGCCGGTAAAAAGTTGCAACAACCCTATTCCGATATGTCCCGTATAAAGTCTGTGAATACCGCAGAATCCGAACAAAGCCGGCAAAATTCCGAGCAGAATTGCTATATCTCGTGATTTCCCTTCTTTATTGTTATTGTAGTTGTTAACGGTATTGTATTGATTGTATTGATTGTATGCTGAGCCTTGTTGCCTCTGTTGATATTGCTGTTGTGGTGCGGCGGGCGGTGCGGAGGGTATATAATCAACCTTGACCGTCTGTTGTTGTGCCGTCGGAGTTAGTTTTGCCGAACATACGGGGCATACGCTGTCGGTAGCGATTGTGCCAGACCCGCAAGAAGGACAATAATTGTTTCCTTGACCGTTGACCGCCTCGCAATAAGGACACGTTGCAGTATCGGCAGGGATAATAAGACCGCAGTTCCGGCAATAG
Organism: Bacteroidales bacterium; assembly: GCA_017417315.1. Taxonomy (GTDB): domain Bacteria; phylum Bacteroidota; class Bacteroidia; order Bacteroidales; family UBA3824; genus UBA3824. The sequence goes on along the minus strand of JAFPZK010000057.1, from coordinate 14,093 downwards.
CATTGACCGGTAGCCGTCATTTTCGGTCCTGACGTGTTAATTGTATTTTGACTTGTCTGCTGGCTCTGAGGCTGACTTTGCGGTTGTGTTATCGGCGGCGGAGTAGTTTCAACTATCGGCGGCAGAAGTGGCGTACCGCAACTGACACATTTTATGTCGCCCGGAATACAGATATGACCACATTCGGGACAATAGTTTTCTCCGTTGAACGGGTTAGCACCACAGACCTCGCAAGAAGTGGAGCCGGGGGTTATTTTATTTCCGCAATTTCTACAAAACATTTTTATGCACTTTTATTATTATTGTTTATCTTTTTTTTCTTGACGCATTGCTGCGATTTCCGACTGCATACGCTGCAAACGGTTTTCCATATCGTTGATTTTGCCTTGCAATTCTTCCTGCGTTTTTTTGTTGGAGGTGATGTCGGTTGCGAAAAACAAAATTTTCGATATTGTGCCTTCAAAATTATAATAAGGCGTGTAAGTTGCCAAAAACCATTTTGTTTCGCCGTTTTTGGTTTTTCTCATTGTTTCCGCCTCGTAATATTTTCCTTGAAGTACTTGTGTCATAATGGTTTCGAGTTCTTCTCTCGAACCTTTTATAAATTCAAAAATATTCGTACCCTGAATTTCCGCCAATTCGTAGTGCATTGTTTTCAGATACTTTTCGTTTGCGGTAAGCAAAACGCCTGCCGTCGAAAATTCCACCGAAAGCATCGAATTATTGATAGCATCAAGAAGACCGTTCATTTCAACTTCTCTTTCGAGGGATTTTTGCTGTTCAGTTTTCAGTTTGTTGATGTTTTCGGTCATTTCTTTTTCGTTTGAGGCCAAAGCATCTGCCTGAGAGCGGAACTGTTGCATAAGGTTTTCGGTCTGTTCGTTGATTTTTGCCGTAACGAGCGAACTTGCTATCGTAGAAGAAACTACTGAAAGAAATTCTTTTTCGGGAGCGTTAAGCGGTCTTATGAAAGCCATCTCGGCAACCGCAATCAAATCTCCGTCATAAAGCATCGGCAGAATAGCCAAAAATCTCGGTTTCGACTTGCCGAGTCCCGTAAAGACGTTGATGTAATCGTCAGGAAGTTTGTCCAAGAAAATTGCCTGTTTTTCCAAGGCACACGTCCCGACAAGACCTACTCCTTTTTCGATTTTTATTCTTACCGCTTTTTTCTTGTCAAAGGCTACGGCGGCGTTGAGATTAAGAAATTCGCCGTCATCTTCTTTGGAATAGATGTAAAGTCCGCCTAACACCGCTTTTGTATATTTGACAAGGGTCATCAGAATATTTCCTGACAAAATGTCTACTTTATTGCTGCCGATACGCATTGCATCGTTGACGGCGGCAACACCTTCGGTAATCCAAAGTTGTGCTTTTTCTTTTTCTTTGCGTTCGTTTTCCTGAACCGTAATCTGCCTTAAAGTTTCAAGCATATTGTTGTACGACTTCTGAAACTGATTGTCCTGAGGCAGGGTGTCAAGTTCGTTGTCGTAACGGTAAGTTTCGATTTGACGGTTTAGTTCCTTGATTTTTACGAATGTTTTGTAATATTTGTACAAAACGCCGTCCAATCTTTTAAATTCAGGAACATAAAGCGCACCGCCTTGAATGTAATCTTTTTCAACGTTTGTTAAATTTTCGCCCTTTTGTGTCAGGACTTTTATTTGCCGTGTATAGAAGTTTCTGAAAGCAAAAATCAACATGAGCAGCAATAAAAACAGTCCGAAACCAACTACTAACGACCATAATAGTGCGATATTTCCTTCATGATAGAGAGCGTTTTTGTCAACAATCATACAGATTGAATAATGCGTTCCTATGTCGGGAATAGTGCAAGTACGGTTGATGATGTACTCGTTTTCGGTGAGTTGTTCAAAATCTTCGCCACGACGGAATTTTATGTAATAAAAATCCGGATTTTCTGGAAAAACCGTCTGCAAATCCCTTCCGATAAGAAGTTCCTTTTCGGGCGAGGCTGCGATTTTTCCGTTAGGGGTAAAAATCAAAAGTTGCGACGACTTAGACCTTTCTATTGATGAAAGACTTTGATTAATGCTGTTGATAACGTAGTCAGCACCGATAACGCCAAGAAGTTTTGTACCGAAATGCAGCGGATAAATAACCGGCAAAACGAGCAGATTTTGTGCGTTTTCCCTTTTTATAATGGGTTCCAAAACCATAACGTTTTTCTTGGTTTTGAAATAATAATAAGAGTTGACATCGGTGTTGTCGTTGTAATTGTTTACCAAATCGTGTTCTATAATGCCGTCAGAATGTTTTACGAATAGCGGCACAAAACGTCCCGTCGAATCATGATATTCGGCGTTAGCGTAGAGAGAATCCCTGCCGTCAAACATATTCGGTTCCCAGACCATGTAAATTGTTTTCATGTCTGCAACGGCAGCGATGTTTTCGTAGAGAACGGTGTTAGCCTGATTTCTGTCCATTTTGAAATTGAGTTCGGGGTTGCCGATTTGGACAAACCACAAAGAAAGTTTTTCAAGATGTCCGACTTCCGTCTCGATAATGTTTCTGAACAGCAGCGAAGTTTCTTCCGCTTTTGCTTCGGTTTCCGCCTTAATTTTTTCCGTTTTGTCAGACCTTAAAAAAAGTCCGAACACAAGTGCCGTAACCATTACGACGATGAAAGCGATTACCGAATACATCACGTAAAGGTCATACGACTTTTTTGAAAGCAGACCGAAACCGTTTTTAATTTTTTCTAACATATCTTATTTCTTAACCGTCAATAATAGTTGCCAAAAGCATAATTTTTTCCACGTCGCCTTTTGTGTCGACAATCGGAAATTCGTTAGCATTTATATATACGAAACTTCCAGTAGGGAGTTTTAGTTTCAGTTTTTCTTTTTGTTCTTTTCCCGTTGACAAAATCGTCAACGAAGTAGAAAACTGCGTTATGTTTTCGGGGATAAGCAGACTTGCAAAATCTGCACCGATTACTTGATCTTCCGTTAAGCCTAAAATCTTGAAAAACAAAGTATTAGCAGACGAAATTACGCCCCTTCTCGAAAATTCCGCCTTTAAGACAAACGAGTCGATTGCGGCGTTAAAACTTTTCATTTCGAGTTCCGTATTTTCGATGTATTTTTGTTTTTCCGACAATTCTTTTTCCTTTTCGTTCATCTTGTCCATCTGACGGTTGATTTCCCTTTCTTGAAGTCTCAACTGTCTTTCAAGAACTTTTGTGGACGAAATATCCATTCCGATATTAATGATTTTCACGACATTTCCGTGGTCGTCCGTAATAGGCGAAAACGTTTCTGACAGCCAAATCGTCTTGTCTCTTGTCTGAACGGATTCCACAAGACTACGGGTTTGACCGTGTCTGAGGTCTTCCCAAAATTTTCTGTAATCCTTGTTATCGGGTTTAAAAGACGAGATGTCAGCATGGTTTTTGCCGACGATTTCCTCTTCCGAAATTTGCATTAAGTCCGTAACTCTTGGGTTGACCCTAAGAATCGTACCATCTTTGTCGTATTGCGTAACAAGAGAAGTTGCGTCGATAGCGCGGAAAAGTCCTCTCATTTCAGAATCCTTGCTTTCGGTTTCTTCTTTTAGACGGCGCATTTCCTGCAAGTTGCGGCGCATTTCCACTTCTTGAATTTTCATCAATTTACTTTGCTCCTGACTGCGTTGAAGCAGCGTTTCGGTTCTTTCGTTGATTTTTAAGCCCGAAATTGCAGAAGCGATACTTTCTGCGATACGTGAGAGAAACGTAACTTGATAGTCTTCAAACACGTGGAACGAGGCAATCTCCAACATTCCCGAAATTTTTTGGTTGAAAATCAGCGGAACAAGTATCAGATTGTCGGGTTGAGCATCGCCTAAACCGCTGACGATTTTGATGTAACCGGGCGGCAAATCAGTCAGGTTGATGATTCTTGCCTCGTGATAAGCCCTGCCAAGAAGTCCGTCGTCAACGGAATATTTGCCTTGAATGAGTTTCTGTTTTTCGTATGCGTAACAAGCCGCTATTTCGAGAGTTATGTGTTCGGGGTCGTCCTCGTTAGTGAAATAAATTGCGCCCTGATTAGCCCCGATATATTTTACGAGGTTGCTTATAATGTTATAAGCCAGCACTTTACGGTCTTGCCCGTGAAACCTTAGAATCTCAATAAATTTTGTGATTCCGGCGTTAATCCAGTCGGTACGGAACTCTTCTACTTCCCTTGCCTTGTCGTTGGAGGTTTTGGTCGAAAGAAAATTTCTGAGTTCCAATAGTTTGTCAGTTTCTTCGTCCTTGCCTTTTTCTACTTGAAGTTCGCTGTCAAAATCGCCTTTGGTGAGTTTTTCTATTAATTCAAGCCTTCTGTTTTTGTTGTCGATAATGCTGTTAACCGCGTCCTGAATTTTGGCAAGTTCCTTTACCTCCATTTTTGAAACTACTTTTGAGGTGGATTTAGCAGGCACTTTGCCTTTTGAAACCATGTAAACAAAGTTCTGTATTCTCGAAAACAACTTAAAAAACAGCGTGTTGAAACTCAGCAATACGGCAACTGAAAGAAGCCATAGTCCGACAAACAGAAAAATGATTTTCCATCTTACGCCGGAGTCTACGCCGAGTTCTTTTTCGGGACAGCAAACGCCGATATATGTATCTAACTCTTTGAGATACAATGTTTTTTGAAAAACGTTGTAATCTTTTTCCGGCATTTTGAAAGTTTGAGTAACAATGTTTCCGCTTTCAGCGTCGGTTTTTATTTTGTTCAAAATTCTTTCGGCATGAAGGCTTTCTATGTTAGTGAGTTCGGGGTGAACGAATACGTTTGCCGATGGCGTTACGATAAAAAGATAGCCTGAAAGAAAAACTGTTTTGTTTTTCACGTATTCAATTAAATCCTTCGAGATTTCATAACGTTTCATCGAGGATACCATGCCGGAAATTTTTGCGTCCAAAAAGAGCGGGAAAAACGCCGTAACAAATTGTTTTTTAAGGATTTTGATATTTCCTTCATAAATTTCGCCGTTTTCAATCATCGGTACAATATCCGAGGTGTTCGGGATAAAAATATCCGTCAAAAGTTGTTTGTCGGAATGGTCGAAATTAGATGCCACGATTAAATATCCTTCGGGAATTTTTTGATATACGGCTGATTGAGTTCCCGTCAAGGAATATACGTTTTCGATAATGTTGTTTAGATAAGAGATGTCTCTGCCTCTTACAGTCCAGCGCGGAACTCTTTCGTAAGAAGTTTCGCCGGTTATGAAATTGGTAGCCTGACGTCCCGAAGAATCTTTTTCCTGAACGATTTGTCCGCTCTGCCGTAAAAAATAGATAAACATTCTAAGCGACTCCGAAACTTTTTCGCGGCTGATTTTATTCTCGGTTTCAAGCCTGAATTTCAGAGTGTTAACAGCGTCTTCCAACTGTTGATTGCTTTTCTCGAAGACTTCCCTGTCTTGACTTTTTATCGTAACGAAAGCCAAAACAGAGAATACGGCGGCAAAAAATCCCGTCAAAGCGAGATTCACCGCCAAATGTATTTTAGTATTTTGTTTTTTAGACTCCATTTAAAATTTTCTTACAGTTTAAGAGCCGTATTTTCCTAAAAAAAACGGACTGACTAAATTATAAAATTTCTGACAAATTCAGTTCCAAAAAACTTTTTTTTTATATTTTTTTTCCTCAAAGCACTCTTAACGCTTTAATTTCGCCATGAAGTGCGGGTTCAAAGTCAAAAATTCCGAATAGTGCCGAACCGCTTCCGGTCATTGAGGCGTATATTGCGCCGCTGTTGTAGAGTTCTTGTTTCATGGTTTTAAGTTTCGGATAAAACGGAAATAAAAACTCCTCAAAATCGTTTTTAATCAGTCTCTTCCATTCTGACAGCGGCTTTTTGAAATCCTCTTTAAGTGAAGTTTTAGGCGTTTGCGGTTTTACTTTTGAGTATGCAAAAGCGGTAGAAATTTCAAATTTCGGCTTTATGATGACGATGTTGTATTTTTCATCGAGGCAGTCTGTGTGCGTAAAAATTTCGCCTCTGCCCGTTGCAAACCTCGGAGCGTTGTCAATGAAAAATGCGCAGTCAGAACCTAAAATTGCGGCTTTTTGTTTTAAATCGTCATTTGAAATTCCGAGTTTAAACTCCTTGTTCAGTGCTTTTAAAAAGAAAGCGGCATCTGCGCTTCCGCCGCCTAATCCTGCGCCGAACGGTATTTGTTTTGTTAGTTTTATGTCTAAAAAAGGGATTTTAAAATCCTTTCTTAAAATATCCAAAGCCCTTAGGACGAGGTTTTTTGTGCCGTCAGACGGAATTTCGATACCCGAAATTTCCAAAACGTCATTATCTTTGTCGTTTGGCAAAAATTCTAACTTGTCGGATAATTTTACGGGATAAAACACTGTTTCAATCTCGTGAAATCCGTCGCTGCGTTTGTTTACTATATTCAGTCCTATGTTTATTTTAGCATTCGGAAATATTGTCATAATTTTTTTGCGTGAAATATTTTTTTGCAAATTTAATTTTTAAAAACAAAACCGCAAAATTTTTAAAACGTTTTTTCCAAAACCTCTTCTACGTCTTTTGCGAAAAATGTCATTTCGAGTTCGTGTTCTTTTTCGGCGATGACCTCGGCTGAGTCTTCGGGAGAAATTTCGCAAGAATGTTGCACGATAATTTCGCCGCCGTCGCAAACCGACGAAACGAAATGCACTGTCATACCGGTTTCTTTTTCGCCTGCTGCTTTAACAGCCTCGTGAACGTGATGTCCCCACATACCTTTGCCTCCGTATTTCGGCAGGAGTGCGGGGTGAAGGTTTACGATACGGCGCGGGAAAGCATCTATCAAATAGTCAGGAACAAGCGGTAAAAATCCTGCCAAAACGATGAATTGTATTCCGTGCAATGTCATCAGGGGCAAAAATTCTTTCGGGTCGTTGAGTTTTTTCTTTGGCATAACAGCCGAGGGTACATTGTGATTTTTTGCGCGGACAAGGGCGTAAGCCTCTTCTTTGTTGCTGACAACGAGTGCAACGCGGTATTTCGCGCTGTTTTCAAAATGGCGTATCAGGCTTTCGCAGTTTGTACCGCTGCCTGAGACAAATATTGCTAAATTTATCATGGTCTTTTATTGAATTTTTTTATCAACCGCCAAAATTACAAAAAAAATCCGTCAAAACAATTATTAAAGTTGACAATTTATTTGATTTTTTGTTTTCAATCATTATCTTTGTCCCAAAAACCAAAACTATTTATAGTATTATGAAAAGACTATTTCAACTTTTGGCAATTTTTGCCGTTATGAGCCTCATATTTGTATCTTGCGACGAAGACGCTTTTGACCGTGAGGACGCATTTGTAACCGTTACCGTAACAGAAGCCGGCGAGTATGTGCATGGCATCAAGGTTTATATGTTTGAAAAGGAGCATGCACCCGGAACATCGTTTTTTAAACCGTTTCACGCTGACGACAAAGCCGTGACGGGACATGACGGCAGCGCGGAGTTTTCATTTGACATCTTTGTCAACGACAATGAGATATATTATTTCGCAGTTTTTGACGGCGACGAGTGCCTCGGCAGCGTGAGAGTTAGTATATCCGGCGGTGAGAGTAGGCGTGTCAATATTGACCTTGGCGGCACACCTATCGGCAATTATGTTGTCAAAAGCATCGTAAGTCCCACCGCGATGACTATCCACGGTGTCAATTATCAGGGCGATGCCAACAATAGAAGTTTCTTGCCCGTGCAACTGCCCGTCGGCACTGTGAGGTGGTTTTATTGCGTATCGTCCAATAATACTCAGGTTACATCGGCGTTCAGCCTTGCTAACGGACTATCGCGGCTCGTCAATCCTATTGACGGTGCTATCGACGAGGCTTTCAGCACGCTTGCCGCACCCGTAGGGACAGCCGATTGCAACGTCTATTTCATCAAGGACAACGAAAACCTTGATATATTCAGCGACAAGAGCGGCACGTTTGAGTATTTCACTGAGGCGACACGCAAAAACATCAGCAGCGGTATCATCGACGTGAATTTGTCAGCGCAAGACGGTGCTCTTTGGTATCTCGGATTTGAAAATCCCGCGCCGGATAACGACATATATATAATAGTGGAAGTTTGCGCATTAGTTTATATGGATTAAACCTTCTGTAATAGAATTTTTTTACTAAAATTTTATACCCATATACACTGAGGAAATGTACTAAAAAAAGATACATTTCCTCAGTGTAATGCCTATTGTTGCGCCCTTTGTCCTTAATCCATCAAATAAATATCTGCTGCGCCTGAACTTCTGAGGCTTTTTTTGTCGCAAGTAAAATTTTTTGCTTTGATATTTGACGCTCCTGACGCACTTGCGCTAACTTCGTCGGCGTGTCCCGAAATTTTAATGCAACTTGCTCCCGAAGCCGTTAAATCGAGATATTTTGTTGAACCCGAAAATTTTGTGTCGCTTGCGCCCGAAACACTAATTTCTACATCACCGAATGTTGTGCCGTTGATTTCAAGATGACTTGCGCCGCTTGTTGTGGCAGTAAGAGAGCCTTCTACTTCTAAATCATCAAAAACGGTTTTCGTTACGCCGGAATTTGATATTCTGAGGTTTTTTAAGACGGTTTTTTGCGGAAAATCAACTTCAACGACACCCGAAGTTCTTATTTCGGTGAGATTTTCAACGCAAATTTTTATCGTAAATTCGCAGCAGTTGTTTTTGATTTTAGTTTTTTTCTTTCCCGAATGATAGCAGATGTAGAGTGTGTTGCCGACAACATTGGTTTCTAAATACGGCAACATTTCTTGGTCGCCGCTGACGGTAACTTTTTGCCTCTGACCCGTTACTATTATAACGTTAGCCAACGACGAAACGTCGATTTTGCTGAAAGGTTCCAAAACTCTTTCTTCCGTGATTTTTTCGGAGGTGTTTTGAGCAAACGCTCCGGCGGCGAAAATCATAACCGTTAAGAGTAACAAAAATTTTTTCATGTTTTTTCGCGTTAAAAATTATTTCGGAGGCAAAATTATTTCCTCGAAATCAGTTCACCAAGAAATTTTAGTTGCAGTATTGTTTCAGGGCTGTTGCAATGTTGTTTTATACCGTGTGTCAAAGTTGTGTCATTTTTGTAACGTGATGAAAATCAAATCTTTTTGAACTGTTGTTTTTTCGTTATAATAATGTTTGCAAAATCGAAATACTTTTGTTAATTTTGCAATTGAATACTAATTTCTATGAAAAATGAACAATTTGCAATCTATGAAAAAAGCCATAGCGGAATATTTTAAGACTCAGCCGATAGTTAAAGCATGGCTTTTCGGCTCGTATGCGCGTGGCGAGGAAACTCCGCTCAGTGATGTGGATTTACTTGTGCAGTACGACGAAGATGGCATAAGTTTGTTGAAACACGCAGCAATGATTTGTGAGTTAGAAAAAATTTTGAATCGTCCTGTGGATATTGTTGAGGACGGAACGCTTCTGCCGTTTGCAGTGGCAAGTGCTAATCGTGATAAAAAATTAATTTATGAGAGAAAACGTTAGAGACCGCGACCGTCTTGAACATATTATTAAGGCAATTGACATCAAAGAAATTTGTAGTATTACAGGTTTGAGCAGAGAGGAGGTAGAGACTTTGTAAAAATGCGTAAACTGTATTTTACTTTTTTTGCAGTTTTTGTGTTGTTGCAGACAAGTTGCGACAATAGGTCGGAAATTTTTAAAGGGCTTCAACGTGCCGATTCGTTGCTTTCGGCGGGCAACGACAGCACGGCGGCTATAATTTTCTATCAAATTCCCCCTCAAACGGATTCCACAGCCGAAACCGCTCTTTACAATTACGTCAGCGCAAAAATCAACGTCCGCTGTCAGGAGTATCAAAACCCTGAATTGTTGGATTTTCCGATTGAATATTTCAAAGCCCAAAACGATTTAAAACATTTGGCATACGCTTACAATTACAAAAGTTTTTTCTTGTTGTATTATTCCAACGATATTTCCAACGCCTTGATTTACAACAAAGAAGCCGAAGAACTTGCCGAAAACATCAACGACGACATCTTGAAATACAACATTTATTCTACCGGTTATACGATTTCGTCGTATCATTTAGACACCGAGGAGTGTTTGAAATATGCCGACAAAGCCTACCGTATCGGTGAAAAACTTCATGACAAACGGCGTATGGCTTATCCGGCACGCTTTTTAACTGTCTGTTACAATGATAAAAACGTTGCCGACAGTGCCGAAAAATATATGGCGGTTTGTCTTAGTTTTCTTGATTGTTACGACATGGGTGCAAAGGCGGCGGTTTTTACGGCCTTCGGCAACGCCATGTTCACAAAAAATCCTGTTTTTGCCGAGCAGTGTTATTTGGAATCGGTTGGTGTAATCGACAATGCAGATGCCTACAACGGTCTTACACGGCTTTATCTTGAACAAGGCAACATGACAAAAGCCGCAGAATGTTTTCCGAAAGCAATCTCGGAAAATCCCCGTGAAAGCAACGTGGAATTGATGAAACTTTACGCTGAAAAATTAGAAAAAGCGGGACAAAATTTAGAGGCGTTCAAGATTTACAAAGAGATTTCTTTGCAAAAAGATTCGTTATACAAAATCAAGGAAAACAATCTTTTGAGGCGTTGGGACAATCTCAATAAATTTTATCACACTCAGAAAAACGATTTCAACGATTTGAAACACAGTTTGTTGTGGTTTAAAGTTTTGACGTTGGTTTTGTCGGTTTTGCTTTTGACGGTGATAATTTTCGTGCTGAAAAAACTTCGTAAAAGGGAAGGAAAAACTGTTTCGATAGCGGAAAATCTTTATAATCAAATTGTTAAGGGCGAGAGTATTTCGCAGTGGACGAAAGACGAAAGGGAGATTTTCACGGATTATTATTACACTCAAAATTCTGAATTTCAGGCGGAGGTTTCATCGAATTACGACAAATTACCCGTCAACGCCCATATACTTTTGATCTTGCAGAAATTAGGCAAAAGTAAAACCGAAATTATGGACATCATGGGCTTTTCCGACCAAGCGTACCGAAGTCTGAAATCAAGGACAGACAAAGCGAAAAAATAATCAAAATTTCGCAAAAATTCTTTTGTTTTACTTAAAAAATGCGAAAATGTAAAGAAAACTATCCGTAAAAAATGTTGTCAGTCTGAAAAATTGTTTTTATTTTTGCGTTGTAATCTACAAAACTTTAACGCTATGGAACGCAAGATATACCAAAAACTACTCGAATGGAAGGCACGCGACGGGCGCAAACCGTTGATAATCAGGGGTGCGCGTCAGACGGGAAAGACGTGGATAATGAAAGAATTATTTTTGTGAGGACGCGCCCGAATACCACGTGATGGTGGCGGGTTCGTTGCTCGGAATTGCGTTGCATCAGGGGACGTCGTTTCCTGTCGGCAAAGTGGATATGCTCGACATACATCCGCTTGATTATGAGGAATTTCTATGGGCAACGGGCAACACTTCCCTTGCCGAATTGCTCCCAAATCATAATTGGGATGTCATCAATCCGATTTCAAATAAATACATACAACTTCTGCGCCTTTATTATTTCGTTGGAGGAATGCCCGAAGTAGTTGATAGTTTTGTCAAGAACGGCGACCTTGCCGAAGTGCGGCGTATTCAGGGCGACATCATTGCAGCGTACCGCAGCGACGTCAATAAACACGCGCCCGCTACGGAGATTCCGAGGATTGGAATGGTATTGGATTCGTTGCCGTGGCAGTTGGCGCGGGAAAACAAGAAGTTTATTTTTGGCGCAATGCGCAAGGGCGCGAGGGCGGCGGATTTTGAAATTGCGATACAATGGCTCATCGACTGCGGCATCGTACACAAAGTGCCGAGGGTGCGTGAAGTGGGTCTGCCGTTGAAATTTTACGAAGATTTCAACGCTTTCAAACTGTTTTTGGTGGATTGCGGATTGCTCGGCGCATTGAGCGAAGCACCTGCGGACCAAATGATTGTCGGCGACAATATTTTCAAGGAGTTCAAGGGAATGTTCACCGAACAGTTTGTCCTTCAACAATTTGTGGCAACAGACTCGTTGTATGTCTATTACCACAGTCAGGACAAGAGCGACCTCGAACTTGATTTTGTAATCCAAAAAGGTTCATCCGTAATCCCCGTCGAAGTAAAAGCCGAGGGCAACGTCCACGCCAAATCCCTCCACAATTTCATCGACCGACACCCCGGCATCAAGGCGGCGCGCCTCTCAATGCTCGGATACAAGGAACAAGATTGGATGGTCAATTATCCGCTATTTGCGGCGGGGTGGATATAAATGACAAATAGGCGCGGAAGGCTTGTCGTCTTTGTCCGAATTCTGGAAAAATTGAACATTTTTTTATGATATATATAAACTAATTGATTACAAGTTAATTAAAAGAAATTATGATTTAATATAACATTCCTATCATCCAAATAGAAATTTTGTTACCGCGAGGCATTTCAATATCGTCGGCAAGTATGTATGAATTAGGAACATTTGCAATTTGACGGAACGTTTTACCGCTGCCGCCGACTTCAAACGTAAATTTGCCGTCCGCTTTGAAATCACCGCAGTCTTTGCCGTATTCCACCGTATGAAAAACACTTAACTGATTGACAACAAAACATTCACGGGCTGTGCCGACTTGTCAAGAAAAATCTTATCCGGCTTTTGCATTTTTTTTACTGTCTGCAAATCACTGTAAAGCATATTGATAAGTTTTACATCTTTTAAATAATTGAGATATTCAAGCACCGTATTACGCTGCAAACCTGTTGAATTTGCAAGTTTTGAAATATCTCCATCGTTATGGAACGTTTTGAGCCAAAACATTTATCAACGCCTTAATTTTACGACAATTTGACGGATTAACATTGCGTTGCTGCGTAAGTTCAACGTCGATGACATAGTTTTCAGTTTGTTCTATAAGTGCATAATAGTCAATGGGATTTGTTATGTAAAACGGATAAAAACCATATTGCAGATAATCGTGAAAATGTTGTAACGGACGACATTTTTCATTAACTGCGGCAGCGATTTTTTGAGGCGATTTAAGAATTTCATCCAACGTAAAAGACGGAAGTTTTATCCCTTTGTAAAATTCAAATATTCTCTAAACGATAATCCGGGCATATCATAGGCTCTGCAACGTCGCGATAAATCGGCATCTCCGTCCAAGATTTTTAACAATGACGAACAGATAAGAACTGTTTATTAATTTCCTGTTTATCGAACAATGATTCCATAATTTAAATTGCTTTTTACAAAAAGCAAAATTAATAAAAAAATGCTTTCTGCAAAAAGCAATTTATGTTAAATTTTGCTTTTTGCAAAAAGCACATAAATACAAATTTTATTCCGTCAAAAACTGCATAATAATATTCACCATAATTTCTTTTTCGTCGGGTTTGGATTCGGCAATCATAATTGTTAAAGCCACTAATGTATTGTCGCTGATGATTTTTTGTCCGTTTTTGCTTTATCAAAAAAAATAATTGTAAAAGCGGAAAGTTTTTATTATTTTTGTGGTCAAAACTTTTTCAGAAAATATTATGCTCAGACGATTACCATACGGCGAAACGGATTACGTAACTATCCGCAAAGAAAATTCATATTACGTTGATAAGACGGCTTTCATCAGATACTTTGAAAACGCCGCCAAATACGTTATGTTCCTGCGTCCGAGACGTTTTGGGAAAAGTTTGTTTCTCAATACATTGTCGGCATATTACGACGTGTTGAGAAAGGAACAGTTTGAACAGAACTTTTCGGGCTTGGACATTTTTAACAATCCGACACCGAGGCAGGGAAAATATATGATTTTGAAGTTCAATTTTTCGGGAATTGACAGCAAAAAAGAGAATGTACTGGAATCGTTCAACGGGAAAGTTTATGACCAAATTGTCGATTTCGTAAAAAAATATCAGAAATTTTTGCCTGCAAATTCTGAAGAATTTATCGCGAAAGCCAATGGTAAATGCGATGCTGCGTTGTCGAAACTTATTTTGCTAATGACAAATGTCGAGAGCAAAATATACGTTATGATTGATGAGTACGATAATTTTGCCAACACACTTTTTTCTATTGACGAGGACGCATATAAAGATTTGACACACGGCGACGGCTTT
>JAFPZK010000056.1 GCA_017417315.1 Bacteroidales bacterium | reverse complement strand
GTGCAAAGGTTATCCGATGATGTCGGAGTTTAGGGTGGTCATAGTGAAGGAATTTCAGAACATGAAAAGCCTTGAACCTCTTGAGAAATACTTGGAAAAGCCTGTGCCGACGACAATTCTCGTGCTATGCTATAAAAACGGACGCATGGACATGCGAAAACGCGTTGTGTCGCTCGCTTCGGCGAATGGAGTGGTGTATGAGAGCGCAAAAAAGAAGGAAAATGAGTTGCCAGGGTACATCACATCGTATATACAGACGCATAATGCAACTATCGACAACAAAGCTGCTTTCATGATTGCCGAATCTGTTGGTGCCGATATCAGTCGCTTGATATCCGAATGCGATAAACTGCTGATTTCTCTCCCCGAAACAGACAGAAGGATAACTCCGGAGCTTGTTGAGGAAAAAATAGGCATGAGCAAAGAATTTAATGCTTTCGAACTACGTCGAGCTATAGTAAGACACGATATCTATAAAGCAAATTTGATTGTTAAATATTTTAACAAAAACGACAAGGCAGGAAACATCTTTTCTGTCGTACCATTACTGTTCGGTTTTTTCCAAAATCTGATGATTGCGCACTATAGTCGCAACAAAAATAATGAGGCTGCCTTGGCACGCGATCTGGATATGAAGTCGGGGTGGGGGATACGTGATTATGTCACAGCAATGCAATTTTACACTGCCACGAAAACCATGCAGATTATTGCAAAACTAAGAGAGGTTGATGAAAAAGGTAAAGGTCTGGGAAATTCGAATACCACCAAGGAAGAACTTCTGTCCGAACTTATTTTTTTCATTTTGCACTGATTTTTTTACCTTAAAAATGACTTTTTCCTGCTTCTCCAGGCATATTTTTCCTTCAAAAATACGCCCTAAAAACACCATTTTTAACCAATAATACCGGTTTTGGAGGTGTTTTTTAGGTGTTTTTGTTTCTATTTTAAACTTTTTTCCATACAAGAAAAATCAGCCGCGAATGCCGATAAATAGGGCATTTCTTCAAAAATAAACCCCTCTGAAACTCAAACATTTGAAATTATCCCCGACTTGCCTTCAAATTCATCAAAAAACAAGCAAAAATCGCACATTTTTCTTTTACCAATTTACTCTTCACACATCTTAACAGTCAAAAACACCAAATTTACATTTTAAAATCAAAACAGATTTTACATAAGCACATGGAGTGCTCCTTTAAGATGTTAAATTTTTTACAATTACAATTTAGTATAACAAACAATAAATGCCGCGTTTAAAACACAATATTCATATTTATTCATTTTTTTTCATTGTTAGATAATTTGCTAAAAATCAGTATGTTATGCGTGAATATTAAATAATTATACTACGAAAAAGATAGGTATATAGTCAAAAAAGTGCATCAAAAGCCCGATTTTTATGAACAATTAATTAGTATATGTCTAATAATCAGGTATTTAATAGTATTTTGGTAAACATAATTACTCATATCGTATTTTTACAAGAATCTACAATTTTAAATTGTGAATACCAGTTTTATTTTCACAACATTACATCTGTAAATATTTACAAAAGCAAACACGAATTTTAATTTTTAAGATTTTCCAGATTTGTTTTTGATATTTGAATTTTTTGTTTTACTTTTGTAAAATCAAAGAAAAATCGATTTTTTTACTGTTTTTTTGCTTATAAACGATGAAAGATAGAATAAAACAACTCATGATGAGTCAGCATATGACTCAACAAGGATTCGCAGAATTTCTTGGAGTGTCACCAGCAGCTCTTAGCAGTTTGTTCAGTGGACGTTCAAATCCTACTTTGAATTATGTAGATGCTATAAAAAAGAAATTGCCGACAATTAATCTTGCCTGGTTGATGTATGGTGAAGGTGAAATGTTCACAGATAAAAATTCTGAGCCTGCAGAGAATAGTGGCGAGGCACATCAGCCATCGGAAAATCCTCAGCCAGGATTTTTTGATTCTCTTCCTGAGTCGTCTCAGTTGCATGACAGCCCTTCATCTCGACGTTCAGATCAGCGTTTTTCCAGTCGAAATGAGGAGTCGAATTTAGTTAAATATTTTAACAAAAAAGAGCGGTCAATAACTGAGATCAGGATCTTTTTTGACGATCAGACTTTTGAATCATTTGTGCCAAAGAAATAATTCACTCAAAGTTTCGTTTTTGATGTGATAATATAGTGTCGGTGCAGCACAATTATAAAAAAACACGGTGATTTTATGTTTTTCCACGCTATTTGTTTGTGTGAAAGCATGGAGTTACCGTCTTTTTTTGTATTTTTGCGAAGATTATTATTCGTTTTGACATGAATAAAGCAGTAGAAAACTTGGTTGTTGTGGAGAACAGGCGCCTCACAGCCCACCATTCCCTTCTTCGTCTGACGTCGTCGACTTCTCTTCCACCAATGATTCCGGGGCAGTTTGTCGAGGTGTTAGCTGATGGCTCAACGTCCACTTTCCTTCGCCGTCCTATTTCAATAAATCTTTTCGATGCCGATAACAACGAGCTATGGCTTCTTGTGGCGATCGTTGGCGACGGAACAAAGGCTATTGCCAGCAAGGAGAAAGGTGACAAGCTGAATTGCATCTTCCCTCTAGGTAATGGTTTTTCGATAGATATCAATCCCGCCAGCCGGGTATTGTTGGTGGGAGGAGGTGTTGGCGTGGCACCGCTCTTGTTCCTTGGGCGCAGGCTTTCAGAAGCAGGTGTGGCTCCGTCGTTTTTGCTTGGAGCGCGTACTGCAGACGATATTCTCGAGCGTGAAATGTTTGAGCAGACAGGAAAAGTGTATATCACCACCGAGGACGGTTCTGCCGGTCAGCGTGGGTTTGTAACAAACCATACCATACTTGCAGACGAGTCATTCGACATGATATATACGTGCGGCCCCAATCCGATGATGAAAGCCGTGGCCTCTTACGCGTATAATAATAAAATAAGGTGTGAAGCCTCGCTTGAAAATTTAATGGCATGTGGACTGGGAGCATGTCTTTGCTGCGTTGAGAAGACCGTTGACGGCAATCTGTGTGTGTGCAAGGATGGGCCTGTTTTCGACACCCGCAAACTGTTATGGAACAAATAATGTATCGTTTATGGCAAATCTTAATGTAAATATAGCAGGGCTTTCTCTTCCCAATCCCGTGATGACTGCCTCTGGCACGTTTGGCTATGGTATCGAGTTCTCCGACTTTGTAGATCTCAGTCAGATAGGTGCGATAATCGTAAAAGGCACTACCCTCCTTCCGCGTGAAGGCAATGATTATCCACGAATGGCGGAGACTGCCCAGGGTATGCTTAATTGCGTGGGGTTGCAGAACAAAGGTGTTGATTATTTCTGTGAGCGCATCTATCCGGAGTTGTCAAAATACAATTCGCGTTTCATCGTGAATGTAAGCGGTTCGTCGCCCGACGACTATGCCGAATGTGCATCGCGAATAGATGCCCTCGACGGAATACCAGCTATCGAGCTTAATATTTCTTGTCCCAATGTCCGACAGGGCGGAATGGCATTTGGCGTTACTACTGAAGGAGCTGCGAGCGTGGTAAGAGAGGTCCGCAAGCGCTACCATAAAACGCTCGTTGTGAAGTTGTCGCCGAATGTTACTGATATCGCCGATATTGCCCGTGCTGTGGAAGGTGCCGGAGCAGATGCCGTGTCGCTTATAAACACTCTCATGGGGATGTCGATCGATATTGAGCATCGCCGTTCGCGGCTCAGTATAGGTACGGGAGGACTTAGCGGTCCTGCTGTTAAACCAGTTGCAGTGCGGATGGTATGGCAGGTGGCACGAGCTGTGAAAATCCCCGTTATCGGATTGGGTGGAATAATGAATGCCGCTGATGCGATAGAGTTTTTCATGGCAGGGGCATCGGCTATTGAAATCGGTACGGCAAACTTCATTGACCCTCAGGTGACGATAAAGGTGCGTGATGGTATCGACAAGTGGCTCGACGAACACGGATGTCTGTCGCTGCAAGAGATTATAGGGGCAGTGAGATAATCTGTCGGTATATAATACTACAACATGAACTTTGTAATACCCTACATAGTTCATGTTTTTTCTTTAATAATCCATACCTGTCGGTTGCGTTAGAATTAAGGGTTGATACACAGACTTATTAAGCAGAGTAATACCTTTTGCTGAACTCATTTCGACGTATTATCATACCCCCTTGTACTGCCTTCAGAAAATTTTGCTAGCAAAATTCTTATTAAAGAGCCCATTTATTAGCATTAAAGAGCCTCTTTATTCAAAAATTTGCTAGCAAAATTATTTGTTCGGTAAGAAGATATTGCTTCTAACTTGTTTTGTATGTTTCTCTACATTATTTTCGAAAGCGTCGCTGTTTAATCTGGTTTCTATCTTTGTTTCGGCGAGATTAATTACATTTTATTCGCATTTAACAGGGGTTAAACACCGTTTTGTGTTAAAAAATGTCACAGTGTTAATGGTTTTATTAAAGCTTTGGCACTATTATGTGATGATAGGCAGGTGGAAGATGCAACTACTGATATTTGATAATATTCAAATTAGGTCTATGGGTCAAATTGCAGGATAAAATCTCTCATGATGCCAGTATATAAAGGCATTCCGAGAGATTAAGCAGCTTGAGGCAAAAATCGGCAAATAAAACACGTCTATGGGTCAAATTGCAGGATAAAATCTTCTAAGAT
>JAFPZK010000007.1 GCA_017417315.1 Bacteroidales bacterium | reverse complement strand
AGCAGTTCCGTCAGGTGCATCTACCGGCGAAAACGAAGCCCTCGAACTCAGAGACAAAGAAAACAAAGGCCGTTATCTCGGTAAAGGCGTTTTGAAAGCAGTTGAAAACGTTAACACTATCATCGCTCCGGCTTTGCAAGGCGATTGTGTATTCGATCAGAGAGCATTAGACTACAAAATGCTTGCTCTTGACGGCACAAAAACCAAATCAAAACTCGGTGCTAACGCTATTTTGGGCGTATCACTCGCAGCAGCAAAAGCAGCAGCAAACGCTTTGAACATTCCTTTGTACCGTTACATCGGCGGTTGCAACTCTTACACATTGCCCCTCCCGATGATGAACATCATCAACGGCGGTGCTCACTCAGACGCTCCTATCGCATTCCAAGAGTTCATGATTGGACCCGTTGGTGCAAAGAACATCAAAGAAGCCGTTAGAATGGGTGCTGAGGTTTTCCACAACCTTGCAAAACTCTTGAAAGAACGCGGACTTTCAACAGCAGTAGGTGATGAAGGCGGTTTTGCTCCGGCTTTGAACGGTATCGAAGACGCTCTCGACATCATCGTTAAAGCAATCGAAAAAGCAGGTTACAAACCGGGCGAGCAAGTTCGTATCGCTATGGACTGCGCTGCTTCTGAATTTGCTACAAAGAAAGAAGACGGTAAATATTATTATAACTACAAACAACTCACCAACGGTGCTAAAAAAGACCCGAACGGCAAAGAATATGACGTTGACGGTCAAATCGCATTCCTCAAATCTTTGGTTGAAAAATATCCGATTTATTCAATCGAAGACGGTCTCGATGAGAACGACTGGGAAGGCTGGGCAAAACTTACGGCTGAACTCGGCGACAAAGTTCAACTCGTAGGCGATGACTTGTTTGTTACCAACACTGAATTCCTCAGAAAAGGTATCAAGATGAACGTTGCTAACTCTATCCTTATCAAAGTTAACCAAATCGGTTCTTTGACAGAGACTTTGGAAGCAATCGAATTGGCACACCGTCACGGCTATACAACCGTAACTTCACACCGTTCAGGCGAAACCGAAGATACAACTATTGCCGACATCGCAGTTGCAACCAACTCAGGTCAAATCAAGACAGGTTCTATGTCAAGAACAGACCGTATGGCAAAATACAACCAATTAATCAGAATCGAAGAAGAATTGGGCGATTCAGCACAATACAAATTCGAAAAATTAAAAGGTTTTAATTTGTAAGATTTTGTTATATCAATTCGGGCGGTTGTCGTCATAGGCAGCCGCCTTTTTTGTTAAAAAGAGAGAAATGAAATTTACGTTGTTGAGTTTCGCTACGTTGAGCGATTTTTTAAGAGATATTTTCGGAATTGACATTCCGCTACCGATTCAGACATACGGTTTTTTTGTTGCAATGGCTTTTGTTTTCGGCACTTGGATTATGACCATAGAATACAAAAGAAAAGAAAAATTAGGTCAGATGGGTGCAGTCTATAAAGTTGTAACCGTTGGCGAAAAACCGGTTATAAAAGATTTTATTTTTACGTTTATCATCTCATTTTTAATAAGTTATAAAGTTGTTGAAATTGTTTTCAACTATCGGGAATTTTCTTTAAACGCTCAGGATTTTTTGTTGTCGGGACGCGGTAGTTTTTTAGGCGGACTTTTAGTTGCCGGTTTAGTAACTTGGTATTCTTGGCGTAATAAAAGTAAGAAAGCCCTACCGAAGCCTAAACAAGTGATTCTCAAAACGATGCCCCACCAGTTAGCGGGAAACATTTTGGTTGTAACAGGAATTTTCGGACTTCTGGGTGCTAAACTTTTTCATAATTTTGAAAATTGGGACAGATTTGTTGCCGACCCTATCGGTGAACTTTTTTCTTTTAGCGGTTTGACATTTTTCGGCGGCTTAATTGTCGGCGGTTTTGCCGGCGCATGGTTCTTAAAAAAGAACAATTTAAGCAGTTTTCATACGTTAGATGCTGCTGCGTGCGGTATTCCGCTCGGTTACGCCTTAGGACGTGTAGGCTGTCAACTCTCCGGCGACGGCTGTTGGGGCATTGAAAACACCTCCCCTGCCCCTGCTTTTGTTCCTGATTGGGCTTGGGCGTCAACGTTTCCGAACAACGTTATCAACGCCGGCGCACCGATTGAAAATTGCGGTCATCAACATTGTCATCAACTTGCAACGGCAGTTTTTCCGACCTCGCTTTACGAAACGCTGATGATGCTCGTGATTTTTTCATTACTGTTTTTCTGGCTCAGACATAAAATAAAATTTACGGGAATGTTATTCGGTATATACCTTTCGCTTCAAGGCGTTGAAAGACTGCTGATTGAACAAATCCGCGTTAACAACAAACTTCATTTTTTAGGCATGGAGGTAACGCAGGCTCAAATCATCGCTACTTGTTTGATTATAAGCGGTTTAACTATTGTTTTCTTAACGTGGAAATACCGTGAAAAAATTGCTGAAATTTCAGCATACAAAGAAGAAATCCCGAAAATTAATGCGGATATAGTGGAGGAAATAGAATAACAGTTCGGTATAAAGTATGGTATAAAGTTCGGTATATTTTTTATCCCTTTAACCATACTTTTAAGAAAAAAATATTTATACTTGAAATAATTTGTAAACATTTGAATACGAAATATTTATATCATTACCATATAATAATTTTTCATCTTCTGAAATCCTATTTTGGCTCTTTATGGCAGAAACAAGGTGATTATTGATAACAGACCAATCAAATGAGGAAAGAAACTTATCTGATTTTCCGTAGGCAGAAATATGTTTTTTTAGTGCAGCGACGGCATCTACGGCAGTCATATATCTCGTAACATTCTCAAAATGAGTCAAAAACCAAAATTCTATCGAAGGCAAACTTTCACATATCAACAATTCATTCTTTGAAACTTCATTTTTGTAATCTAACAAAAGAGACTTGAATTTCTTATAATTTTTCAAATTATTACGACCATAACAAACATCAACATCAAACACACATACGATTTTATTTGGACGAGGATTCTTTAAAAGTTTTTTGATTGTAGAATCACAACTCTCAAAAATGCTTTCATTCTTGCTGCCTTTCAAATTATAAATCTTGGAGATGATGTATGGCAACAAAGGATTATTTTTCAAACTTTTTAGATACAATTCTTCCGTCTGTCCCTCAACAACAAAATCACATTTTGGCTTCTCAATTATTTTTGCAGCGACACTCTCGGAAGAATATTTAGTCTTATCCTTACGGAACTGCATTTTACCTAATTCTTTAAGTCTTCTCGTCATAATGGCTCTAATATTGAATGTTAGGAACTGCGCCAAAACGTCCTTCCCTGTAAGTCTTGTAAATTGAATCAATCTTTTCCAGACCTTTGAAATCTGCCAACGAATATATTTCGGAACCTCCATCTTCTTTCTTCTCCACAAAACGGACAGAATCTTTTCTAATCAGATGGTTTACTGTTTCTAACAATCCCGAATAATGAGTGGCGACTATCATCTGATTCTGATTATTCTCCAAATTTAAGAAATAATGTAATATCTTCTCCAATAAATCCGGATGCAGTGAGTTTTCAAGTTCATCGGCAACAAGAATGTGTATCGTACCATACTCATCCTGTTCTTCAAAACAATAATCTACAAGTTCCTGCATAATCCCGACAGCCGTTTTAGTACCATCGGATTCACTACTAACCGGCAAATAATAGACTTCCTCGCCTCGTGAGGTCATCACTGAATGTCCTACAACTGTCTGCAACTCTTTGCCGAAATCAATATTCTTAAAATTTGCAATATTAAAATCAGATTCCTTCAAAAACCCCTGCATAAAAGTATCTCCGTCAGATACTTTAAAATCTCCACCTGTAAAACTACCGAAACTACTACTAAAACAAAGTCGTAAGTACCAAAAAATATCAGTCAAATTTGGAATATCTGCATTGACATACAAATTTGCTGCAAGGAAAGACACATTTTTCAAACATTTAACTTCCAACTCGTCTTTAACCGCCTTACTTATTTTGAGATCAGAATGATACCTTATTTTGGAAACACGCCCCTCCAACTGACGACTGAAAATAAAAGTCTGGCGTTTGTTTTTGTAATGATACAACTCTTCTAAAAGAACTTCATTTTTAGTTAGATGAAGAACATAACGATACTTGACACCCTTAACATAAAACAATATTTCAAACTCAGAAACTTGTTTTGGAGTTTCTTTGTCAAAGAGAAACGGGGTAATGTCAATACTATCACCAATTTTAATCAGTGTTCTCCAAAAATTACACAAAAAATCAAAAACCTTCAAAAAATTGCTTTTGCCAGAAGCGTTTGCCCCATACAAGGCGACAAAGCGCAGCAATCTCACCCCAGGGGCCACCTCCACTACCTGAGTCTCCTCGCCAAAAGTGTCTTTGCCGGCAAGAAAACTTAATGTAGTTTCGTCCTTAAAGGACAAAAAGTTTTTAACTTTTATTTCTTGAATCATAATAGTATTGTGTTTAACAACTGCAAAATTATGATTATTTTTTGTTACCGACAAATTTATTTTCATATCGCGTCCTACCGTCTTTGATTGCAGAACGAAGTTGTTGAATAATGCGCAAATATAAACCTTTTTTTTAATAAATGAAAAAAAAATTATAACTTTGCATTTCTAAAATAAAAAGGAAAAAACTTGAAAACATCTCTTGTAATATTGAATTGGAACGGCGAAAATTTCTTAAAAGAATATTTGCCGACAGTCGTTGAATTTACGCAAAACGCTGACACTGAAATAGTTGTCGCTGATAATAATTCAACGGATAATTCTTTATTATTATTGGAGAAAAATTTCCCGACGGTAAAAATTATCCGTCTTGACAAAAATTACGGTTTTGCCCTCGGTTACAACAAAGCGTTAGCACAAATCCCTGACAGTGAATATTTTGTGCTTTGCAACAGCGACATTCTGCTGAAATCCGATGCCGTCAGCCCGATAATAAAATTAATGGACTCCGACAAAGAAATTGCGGCTTGCTGTCCGAAAATCAAAGCCCTGAAAAATCCCGAAATGTTTGAATACGCGGGCGCAGCGGGCGGCTTTATCGACAAATACGGCTATCCGTTTTGCAAAGGCAGAATTTTGGACACCGTTGAAAAAGACGAAAATCAATACAACGAAAATTCCCAAGTTTTTTGGGCTTCGGGAGCGTTTTTGGTAATCAGAAGCGATGTTTTTAAAAAAATCGGCGGTTTTGACGAAAATTTTTTCGCTCACATGGAAGAAATCGACCTTTGTTGGCGGATAAAAAACTTAGGTTACAAAATCGTCTATTGTGCTGACTCTGAGGTTTTTCATTTAGGCGGCGGAACTCTTGAACAAGGCAATCCGAGAAAACTTTTCTTAAATTACCGAAATTCGCTGAAAATGTTAATGAAAAACCTCGCCCCCAAAAAACTCGTCCTGACACTTTATATAAGAATGTGCCTTGACGGTTTTTCGGCTGGAGTCTACTTATTGAAACTAAATTTTCCGTACTTTTTTGCGGTTTTAAAAGCGCATTTCTCGTTTTACGGAAACTTTTTTAAACTCTTAAAACAGAGAAAGTTACTGAAAAAAGAAGTTAAAACTTACGAACATAAAGAAATTTACGACAAAAGTATAGTTTATGAATATTTCGTCAAAAAACGAAAAAAATATAGTGATTTATGTCAAACAAAGTAGTCATAATTCCGACATATAAGGAAAAAGAAAACATAGAAAGCATTATCCGCGTGGTTTTTGCGTTAGAGGAAGAGTTCGATATGTTAATCATCGACGACAACTCTCCCGACGGCACTGCGGATATAGTTAAAAGTCTGATGGACAGCGAGTTCAAAGACCGTCTGTTTATGATTCAAAGGGCGGGAAAATTAGGACTCGGAACGGCTTACATCACCGGCTTTAAGTGGGCGATTGAAAGAAAATACGATTACATTTTCGAGATGGACGCGGACTTTTCGCACCCGCCTGAGAAGTTAATCGACCTTTACAAAGCCTGCTCGGAAGAAGGTTACGATATGTCAATCGGCAGCCGCTATATTTCGGGCGTTAACGTGGTAAACTGGCCAATCGGCAGAGTTTTGATGAGTTATTACGGCTCGGCGTATGTAAGGTTTGTAACCCGCATGAAAATTATGGACACGACTGCCGGGTTCAAATGCTATACCCGTAAAGTATTAGAAGCCATAGACTTAGACAAAGTCAGAATGAAAGGTTACGGTTTTCAAATCGAAATGAAATTCACCGCATGGAAAAAGAAATTCAAGATAAAAGAAGTGCCGATTATTTTCACCGACCGCAGTCTTGGAACTTCAAAAATGTCAACAAACATTTTCGGCGAAGCAGTTTGGGGTGTCTTGATGATGAAAATCAGAAGTTGGTTCAAAAAATATTGAATTTAATTAAATATTGTTAACCGTTAAACGATTATATTGTTTTTTTGCGTTACTTTGTAAACTTTAAAACATAAAATTAAAAGAGATGAAAAGAATTATTTTATTTTTGCTGACACTAATTCTCCCTGCCGCACTTTTTGCGCAAGGGTATGAAATCGAAGTGAAAATCAACCACGTTGTCAACGACACACTAATTTTAGGCCACCATTTCAACGAAAGGCTTATCCCCGATGACACGGTTATAACTGATAAAAACGGCTACGGAGTTTTCAAAGGCAAAGAAGCCCTGCCCACGGGTATGTACTTTATTTTCCTGCCGAAAAAGACGTATTTCGACATCCTCATCGACCAGAAAGAAGGCGAAAAATTCTATATTGAAAACGACACAACCGATTTCTTAAAACACGTTGTTGTCAAAAACAGCCTTGAAAACCAGGTGTTTATGGACTATCAAAAATTTCTCGGCGAAAAACAAAAAGAATTTTCCGAATTAAGAGAACAATATGAAAAAATCAAAGGCAAAGAGGAAAAAGAAAAAGAAATCATTGCCAAACAAGAGGCTCTTAACAAAGAAGTAGAAGAAAAATATCAGGCTCAAATCAGCCAATATCCCGATATGTTTTTCTCAAAATTTTTAACGGCTACACGTGATGTTGCTGTCCCTGATAACATTACCGACCAAAGGGAAAGATATTTCTGGTACAAGGCTCATTTTTTTGACAATTTTGATGTCTCCAACGGCGCACTTCTCCGTACACCGATTTATCAGCCCAAAATAGAAAGATACATCGACCAGATGGTTATTCAAATGCCTGACTCTCTGATAAAAGAGACAACATGGCTTGTTAACCAAACCCGTCCAAAAGGCAAACTCAACGATAAAAACGGCGAACTTTTCCGTTTTATGCTCGTCTACTTTTTCAACAAGTATGCTAAAAGCGAAAACATGGTTGCCGAAAACGTATATTGCTCACTTGCAGACATTTACATAAAAGATGCTTTTTGGGACACCGACTCTTTCAAAACAAAACTCAAAGAACGAGTTGACAAAAAGAAAAACTGTCTTGTCGGCAATATTTCTAAGGATTTGACTATAAAACTTATTCCCGACTCTAAGGAGAAAATGGAGGCTCTCCGCCCCGCAATCGAAGAACTTAAAACCAAAGGCGTTGAAATCGAAAAAGCAAAACCCGATTTTGAAGCCCGCAGAAACGAAGTCGTAAAACTCCTTGACGATTTCATTACAAAATTCGGACGGAATTATTATTCGGTTCACCAAATGCAGGCAAAATATAAGTTGCTGGTTTTCTGGGAGCCTGACTGTTCGCACTGTAAAGAAGAATTGCCGAAATTGTGTCAGTTTTTCAAAGACACGTTAAGCACCACAGGCTGCGAAGTTTTTGCCGTTTACATGAACAAATCGGTTGACGATTTAGCAGGTGTAAGCCGTCATATCGGAAAATGTTTCGACTTTTTGCAAGAAAAAGGCATTTACAACATTCCGGGCTGGCACAACATTTTCAACCCGTTTGACCAATACAGAACAAACTACGATATTAATTCAACCCCGACAATTTACCTTTTGAACAAGGATAACGAAATTCTTGCAAAACGAATTTCGCACAATCAGGCTTACGAGTTGATAACGATGTTGGAAGAAGAAGAAAAGAAAAAATAATGAAAAAGTTTTGGTTGTCTTTGTCAGCATTATTAGTTGTAACAACTTGTTTTTCACAAGGTTACAAACTAACAATAAAGTTTTCGCACTACACGCCGCAAAAAGTAAGGCTTGCGTATTATTACGAAGAAAAGCAGTATTTGGCGGTTGATTCTGCTTCACAAAACGGCTCGACGGTGGTTTTTGAAGGAGAGTACCCTTTGCCGGGCGGTATTTACAGCGTAATTTTGGATGGCGACAAAACCTATTTCGACATTTTAATCGACAAAGACAACCAAAATTTTACAATGAAATGCGATACCAAGAACCCGCAAAAAACAATGAAAATAACGGGTTCTGATGTTAATGCAAAATTCTTTGACTATCAGCGCGATATGACGGCTCTGAACATTGAACAAGCAAGAATAGACACGCTGAAAAAATACGAAACGGATTCTTCAAAAATTCCCTCGTATGACAAACAACTTTCCGAAATAGACTCCGCTTATCAAAAGGCTTTAAGAGAGACGATTGCAAGCAACAAAGGCAATATCCTCTCCGATATGCTTGACTGTCTCAACGCGACAACGCACCCCGGCAATTCGCAGTTAGACCACGTAAATTTTTCTAACGACGCACTTCTTAGAACGCCGTTTTTTTACAAAGTCATACGCGCACACATTGCGCGGCACATTGAGGAAGGTCAGTACGAAATTATGCGACAAAACGATTTAATAATCTCGAAAGCAAAGGCTAACACTTCGGTTTATCATTACGTAACAGGCTATTTGTTAACGTTTTACAGAACATTTTACAAACTCGGAATCAACGAAGTTTTTGTCCGTCTTGCTGACAAATATTTTTTGCCCGACACGGTAAAAAATCTCTCGGAAGAAAACCGCATGATGATAAAAGAGCAACGGGACATTTACGCAGCTTCGATGGTCGGCTCCAAAGCGGTGAATTTACGTGTAAGAAACACAATAACAGGCGATTCGCTGAATATATTGGACGGCATAAAAGACAAACTTCTTTTACTTTTTTGGGCTAACGGCTGTGGACATTGCGACAGTGCCGAAAACGCAATCAAATTCTATTACAACGGTTTGATTAACAAAAACATAACCGTCGTTTCCGTAACAAACGACAAGCACAGTTACGAATCCCTGAAATATAATTCTGAGAAAAAAAGTTTTCCGTGGACGGATTGTTGCGACGTCGAAAATAATTCGCGATACAGAGAATATTATTACGTGGTTTCAACGCCGGTTTTATATGTTATTGACAAGGACGGTTACATAATTCATAAAACCGTCGGTGAAGACCGAATTACCGAAACCGTCCAAAGACTTAGTCAATAACGGGAATTTTTATTTCAAATTTTTCAAAAGGCTTTCTTCTATCATCGAATGAACGTTCAAATCGAACTGAAATTCTAAAATCGCTGTAAGAAGTTTCCTTTTCAAACCGTTTTTATCAACAAGACGGATATGTTTTAACAGCAGGTTTTTAAGGTCTGCGAGTTTGGTTTCGATGTCGCCGTGCCTAACTTTTGAACCTCCTTTTGCGCTAAAATCCATAGCCCGCAACATCGGGAAAAGTTTTTTCTGCTCGTATTCCAAATGCTTTTTCACCTCCGAAAAATACAATTCAAAAAACTTTTCCAACATCTTAATATCGTCAGTATCATTGATTTCAGAAAGTTTTTTGATGTAATATTTTATTTCTGGATAAATTTCGTCAGTATAATAACGGTGAGCATTTTCAAGAAAAACAATTATCTGATTGATGTCCTCTGAGTTTTTCGGCTCGTAAAAATTCTGAAAATTACCGTTATAAAGATTGCAAAAACACGCAAAAATTTCGGGATTGATGTCCCGCAAACGGCACAATTCCTCAATAGTCAAATCGGCAACGGTAAAGCCCGTGCCGAAATGCTCCATCAACAACAAAATTCTGTTGTTTTTTTCTATCAGTTCGTGCAACTCCATTTTAGGAGTTATTACTTCATAATTCATAATTCGTAATTCATAATTAGAACTCGTCGTCGTAAGTTTTCTTTTTCAAAACGGGATTTTGTTCGGGGTGGTCGTAACCCAAGATATGGAACATCTCGTCAACCGTCTGCTCATCTCTGTAACAATAATCCTTGAAATTTCCCGTCGTCTCGTCCCTATAAACCACAATATGTTTAGGCGAGGGCAAAAGACAATGCTTGATTCCACCGTAACCCGCAATCGAATCCTGATATGCGCCCGTATGGAAAAATCCGATATAAAGCGGCTCGTTTTCGCTGCTCTTATATGACGGCAAAATCACGTGCTGATTCATATCCTCAGAATTGTAATAGTCTGAATGATCGCAACTTATGCCGCCGATGTTAACCCTCGTACATTCGTGATTCCACTTATTTATAGGCAAAAGAATAAACCTCTCGTTTGCACTCCAAGCATCAGGAATAGTGGTCATCAACGAGTTGTCGATAATATACCAAAGTTCGGTGTCGTTTTGCTGTTTTTGGTCAAGAACCTTGAAAATCACCGCACCCGACTCGCCGACGGTATATTTTCCGAACTCCGTAATAATGTTCGGCTCTTGAACGTCCTCCGCCAAGGAAGATTCTTTTAGAATCCTGACAATTTCGCGGATAATGTACTCATAATCATATTCAAAACCGAGTTGATTACGAATCGGGAAACCGCCGCCGAGGTCAAAATCTTCCAAAGACGGACATATTTTTTTCAGTTCGATGTATTTTTTCACCGCCTTCTGAAATTCCGTCCAATAATAGAAACTGTCTTTTATGCCCGAATCAATGAAGAAATGGAAGAGTTTGAGTTCCAAGCGTTTATCCGTCTGAATTTCTTTAACATAAAAATCCGACATTTCAGTTGCTCTCATTCCGAGCCTTGACGTATAGTATGCAGACTGCGATTCTTCGTCAATCGCCATTCTGAGTCCGATTTTAATTTTTATGTCGCTCTCGCCGATATATTTTTTTACGCGCGAAAGTTCGCTTTTGCTGTCAAGAACGATAATCGAATTTTCAAAACCGTCTTTTTGCAAAGCGACGATTTTTTCAACGTATTCGTCAGTCTTGAAACCGTTGTGAATGATTTTCGTTTTTTTGTCAATCTGACCGTTTTGATAAAGGCAACGGATAAGGTCAATGTCGAAACTTGAAGAGGTTTCGAGTTGAACATTGTATTTAAGTGCCTCGCTAACAACGTGATAGAAGTGGCAACACTTGGTGCAGTAACAATATTCGTATTTTCCCGAATAATTATTGTTTTTGATTGCACGGTTAAAAAGGTTTCTTGCGCGTTTGATTTGTTCGCCGATACGGGGCAAATACATCAAACGGAAAGGCGTTCCATACTTTTCAATCAGGTATTTCAGCGATACGCCGTGAAAAGTAAGATAGCCGTCATGAATATCAAACCCGTCTTGCGGGAAATAATAACTCTGCTCTATTAAATCGAAATATGTGTTCTTCATTTTTTATGCATAAAAAATCCGGCTCAAAAGTAATAACTATTTTTTATTATAACCTTAAATTTATGAAAAAAATTTTATTAACTTTGCACGAAAAAAAGTACGATATGAAAAAGACACTTTTTATATTATGTTCACTGACTTTTCCGCTTGCGGGAATTTCGCAAGTTGCTGTCAATCACGAATATAAAACCGAAAAATCTGTAACATATTTCGACAATACCGAAATCAAAATGTCCGAAGGCTATTTAACCGACGGTCAACAACACGGCAAATGGATTTACTATTATAAAAACGGTAAGGTATACCGCGAAGCCGAATTTTATATGGGCGTTATCAACGGACGGGTTACTTATTATTGGGAAAACGGAAAAATTCAAAGCGACGGTTATATTTATAACAACAAGTTAAACGGTTCATACAAAGAATATTACGAAGACGGAACTCTTGCCAAAGAAGGCAAATACTTCGACAACAAAAAAGATTCCGTTTGGCAAACCTTTAACATCGTAGGCAGACTAAAACTAAGAGAAAACTGCGAAAAAGGCCTCTGCAAAGTCATTGAGGCATTTGACAATTCGGGTTCTCAAATGGTAAAAGACGGCTTCGGCAAATTCAAAGATTATTTTCCTGACGAAAAAACCGTTAGAGAAGAAGGCAATTACAAAAACGGCTTAAAAGACAGTCTTTGGATAACGTATTTTGAAAACAAAAACACCGCTTCGAAAATCACATACAAAGACGGCATACCGACGGGCAGAATCTTTACTTTCTACGAAAGCGGCGCAAAAAAGAGCGAAGAACACGCTGAAAACGGTGAATATCTCCTTTGGTACGAAAACGGCAAACTAAAAACCAAAGGTCTGGTAAAAAATTCTCTGCGCGAGGATAAGTGGAGTAGTTTTAATCAAAACGGCGACCTTTTGTCAGAAATCAATTATCAAAACGGCGAAAAAAACGGACACGCAATTTGGTATCGTCTTGACACTTCAAACAAAAAAAAGCCGGTTATGCTAAAAGATTATGAAGGCGACTTTAAAAACGGCGTTCAAACAGGACATTGGATTTATTATCAGGCTGACGGCACAAAAGGCAACGAAGGCGAGTACGTTGACGGCAAAATGTCAGGGCTCTGGACTTGGTATTACGAAGGCGGAAAAGTTTGGAAAAAAGGCATTTACAAAAACGGCGAAAAAAACGGTGAATATACCGTCTACTTTGAAAACGGTAATGTATACTATACCGGCAATTTTGTTAACGGCAAAGAAGAAGGCTTCTGGAAACGCTATTTTGAAAACGGTAAACCCGAAATTCAAGGCAGTTTTCACGCCGGTCAAATGGACTCGGTTTGGAAAGAATGGTTCCCTAACGGTGTTCTCAAATATGAAATCACTTACAAAAACGACCTCAAAAACGGCATTGTAATTTATTACGACGAAACGGGCTTAAAAACTCTGATTCAAACTTTTACGGACGGCGTTCTTAACGGCAAGTTTACTCAGTTCAACGAAACGGGCGTTGCGGTAATCGACGGCAGTTACTTTTATGACAAAAAAGACGGACAGTGGCTCTACCGGCAGGCTGACCAAAAAATCATCAGAAAAGAATTTTACAAAAACGGCAGACCGACAGGCACTTGGCAGGAATTTTATCCTAACGGCAACCTTCAAAGCCAAAAAAGTTTCAACAAAAACGGCGTTCTTGACGGCAAATTCATCAAATATGACCGTTACGGAAAAGTAACTTACGAGGCTGTTTATTCGGGCGGTCAACTTTCAAAAGTGATTTTTCAACAAGGACAAGGACAACAATATTAAAAGAAAATGAAAAAAAATATCAAAATTGCACTTGACGGACATTCGTCATGCGGAAAAAGCACTTTGGCAAAACAACTTGCCGCGCATTACGGTTTTTTGTTTATTGACACCGGCGCAATGTACAGAGCAGTAACGTTTTACGCGCTGAAAAACGGCATTATCTCTTCTGACGACAAAATCGACGAAGCCAAATTACGTGAAAGCATGAAAACTATCGAAATTGCTTTCAAAAGGGTTGATAATCAAAACCATACATTGCTTAACGGCGAAGACGTAGAAAAAGAAATCCGTCAGTTAGAAGTTTCAAAACGGGTTTCAAAAATTTCGGCAATCGCTTTTGTAAGGGAAAAACTTGTGGATTTTCAGCGCAAAATTTCTGAAAATTCGTCCGTCGTAATGGACGGCAGGGACATCGGAACGGTGGTTTTTCCGAATGCGGAAGTAAAATTTTTTGTAACTGCAAAAGCCGAAGTAAGGGCTGAACGCCGTTACAAAGAACTTTTAGAAAAAGGCGAAAAGGTTGATTTTGAGCAGATTAAACAGTCAGTCATCACCCGCGACAAATTGGATTCCGAAAGGGAAATTTCGCCGCTAAAAAAAGCGGACGACGCAATCCTGCTCGACAACTCTTTTATGACAAGAGAAGAACAATTTGAATTTGCTAAAAACATCATCGACAAAGTTTTAGGATAAATGATTGTAGAAATTGACGAAAATGCCGGTTTTTGTTTCGGCGTAACAAATGCCATAAACAAGGCAGAGACTGAAATTTCAGTCTCCGGCTCGCTTTTTTGTTTGGGCGAAATGGTTCATAATCAGGAAGAAATGTCAAGGCTCGAAAAACTCGGCATGAAAACCGTTACGTACAAAGAGTTTGAAAATTTTTCTAATTGTACCGTTCTTATCCGCGCACACGGTGAACCGCCCGAAACTTACGCTTTGGCTAAAAAAAACAACATTTCGTTAATCGACGCAACTTGCCCGATAGTGTTACGGCTTCATAAAATCATTTATCAAAATTCGGTAGAAAACCCTGATTTTCAAACAGTTATCTTCGGTAAAAAAGACCATGCCGAAGTTGTCGGTTTAGTCGGTCAGGTTGACGGCAAAGCGGTTGT
The DNA here is from genome assembly GCA_017417315.1 of Bacteroidales bacterium. GTDB lineage: Bacteria > Bacteroidota > Bacteroidia > Bacteroidales > UBA3824 > UBA3824. The sequence goes on along the minus strand of JAFPZK010000007.1, from coordinate 51,097 downwards.
CATCTCCAAAGAAGAAGAAATAGAGAAAATCGACTTTTCAAAAAGCATTTTTTTGTATTCTCAAACCACGATGAATGTTCACGATTACGAAAAAATCGCCGAAAAAATAGAAAAACGCCTAAAAACCGTTTCGCCGGAAAAACAATTCAAAAAATACAATACCGTATGCCGCTCGGTTTCGGCTCGTGAAGAAAAATTAGTGGAATACGCTAAAAAATTCGACGCAATTTTGTTTGTTTCAGGCAGCAATTCTTCTAACGGAAAATACTTATTTTCAACATGTAAAGCCTCTAATGAGAGGTCTTATTACATTTCGAGCGAAAAAGATTTGTCAACAGAAATGATAAAAGGCGTTGAAAGGCTCGGAATAACGGGAGCGACTTCAACGCCTAAATGGTTGCTCAGGCTCATTGCGGAAAAAGCCGCAAAACTCTAATAATTATCGGCATCAAGTCTGCCGATTTTTTTGCCCTTGTCGTTATAAACGGTTGCTTTGCCGGTGCGTTTACCTTTTTTGTATTTGCACTGATAACGCATTTTTCCGTTTTCATAATAATACGTACAATCGCCGTTGCGCTGATTGTCTTCGTAATTGATTTTCGCCTTAATGTTGCCGTTGTTGTAATATTCGATGTAAAGTCCGTCTAACTCGTCGGCGTTATAGTTAGCCTCGGCGATAAGTTTTTGAGCGGGCGAATCCTTATAAAAATACGCCGTGCCGTTCAACATTCCGTACTGATAATTAGCGGAGACAAACAAATTGCCGCTTTCATAATAAGTACGCCAAATGCCGTTGGCTTTTTTGCTAAGAATATTGCCTTCAAAATGCGGTTTCATAATGCTGTCAAACATCACTTTGTAGGGTCCGTCTTCGAGGTTTTCGTCATCAAGAACCACTTTAAAATTCAGAGAATCAATATCTTCTACGCTTAACGAACTTTCAGCCAAACCTTCTGCCAAAAGTGCCGCGTCTTCTGCCAAAGCCGCCGTATCGTACTGAACGGCAAACTTGGTCTTAAACAAACCGTTGCCGTTAACAAGTTGAAACCCAAGACGCGCAAAATTGTTAATCAACTCTTTGTTTTTTTCAATATCGGCTTTTTCTTGGGGCGTAGAATATTTCAAAAAGGTTTCGTAAAGCCTCGGCGTTTGAATATAAGCCGTAACGTTGGATTTTTTGTCAAAACAATCTCTGAAATTTTCAAACTTCTGAGACTTTATCATCACCCTGCCCTGAATGTAATCGTCAATAATCTGCTTTAAGACTTCATTTGAATTGGCAAAGACTACAAAATCCTCAATATAAGTGAAATACGGCTTTTCGATTTTAGAAAACAATTTTCCGAAAAACATATTGAAAAAGCCTTTCAAGCCGAGATATTGAATCTCGAAATTGCGGTATTTTTCCGTTTTGAATTTCAGCGGTGTACGCTTATTTAAATGTTCGATAATGTTTCCTAAATGCGCTTTTGCTGACGAAATATTGTCGGCTTGAATTAAAACGGCAGCATCAATGTCCCTTGATTTTTCGCTCAGAGGACGGAGTTTTGCAATCGTTATCTCCTGCCCTATCCACGAGAGAAAATCGTCTTTTATGCTGATTCCCAACAACTTTTCGGCAAGAGCAATATTTTTTTGCATATCCTGATATTCTTTTTCGTTGCCCCGCGTATATTCCGCAATCAGCGCGTCGTAAAACGTCTTAAAATCGCTGAAATTAAGGCTTAAATAAAGTGCGGTCTGATTAGACACAATTTCGTATGCTCTTGTCTTTCCGGGACTTACCGACGAAAACGCCCTCAAATACGAATAAACCGAATCCAAAGATGTCCGTCCCGAAAGTTCTATTTGGTCGTCAAAAAGTTCGAGATTCATAACCGAATATACCAAAGACTGACATAGCATATCCAAGCCTTCGGATTTTTCGGCAGAATAGAGCGAATAAATTTTGTCCAACTGTTTAAAGTTGACAAAAAGTTTCACGTCGTTGCCGCCCGAAAGTTCGCTTGTAACAAACTCAAAATTTTGGTTTTCAGCCCAATAACCGGTGTTAAAACTTCTCAAAACTTTTTCCACGACAGGTTTGTCAAGGCTGATAATCAAGATGTTGTCAGCCAAGGTAAGATGAATTTGAAAAGTTTTGTCAGCCTTTTCGGTAAGGGTTACGATTTCGTATTTTTTATCCTCGGAAATCTGACAAAAAGTTTTGCTCAAAGTATAATCTTGAAGCAATTTAAAAGATTTAGAAATTTCGTCATAATACTTTGAAAACTCCTGCAAATCAATGATATATGCCATATCCCACGTGTCGTTGGGAGTTTTCATTCCGCAGGCTAAAAGTTCACGGTTTGCGAGAAATTTTTTCGTAACGGCATTATCTTTCAAAAAGCCGTCAACGGTCTCGATGTCTTCGTTTAATTCCGCAAAATACTCCGTGGTTTTGAGATATTCCCAAAAACGGCTCTTGCTGAGATTGTTCCACGCCTTAGAAAGGTCGCTTGTCTGAGCCACAAAAAAAGCGTCATCGGGTACGGCAGCAAAAGCGTTAACCGAATACCCGCTCTTAAAATACTTGTGATAAGCCACGTAACCTCCGATGGAAAGCACCATCAAAAGGATTACGAAAAGAAAAATTTTAAAAAATTTCATAAAGCAATTCTTTTAAAAAAAACAACGCACAAAAATACACTAAAAAAATCAGAAATAAAAAGCGTAAAAAAATTGTTTTTCAGAAAAAAAATTACAAACTTTACGGCGGAATTTTTAGGTTAAGAAAAATGGACATAAAACACAATACGGCACTATTGGTTTTGGTGATGTTATTTGCCGGTTTCAACACCGCTTACAGCCAAAACAGTGAAGCCGAAGCACATTTTAAGAAGGCTAAGGCTCACAGCGAAATGTACGAATATTCTCTTGCAAACGAAGAGTTTAAGGCGGCAATCAGAACCTGTGATACGGTTTCTAACAAACGTCTGCTCGGCGATTGTTACAACAGTTACGCCAACAATCTAACGAGAATCAACGATTATAACCTCGCCTCGGAATATTACAACAAGGCTTTGCACGTCTTTTTTGAATTAAACGACACGGTAAAAATCACCGATGTATACCGAAACATGGGACGTCAGTGCGTAAGTTTCCACCTTTATGAAACGGCAGACTCGTATTATTCGTATGCTTTCAGACTTGACTCCGCCGCAAAAGACAAATACGCACTAAGTCTTGACTTTTTTCAGACGGGAAAATCGGATTACAACCAGTTTTTGGACTTGGACTCTCTCGAACTGCTTGTTTCCGGTCTTGACAAAATAAAAACGGCTCACAATCTCGCCCTTAAAACCGACACAACAAACCGCTGCATTGCAGATTGTATGGAACAATTGATGTTAATCTACACCAATTATGCAGCATTAAGTCAGGGCAGAGAACGTCAGAAACTGTTGGATTCGGCAAAATTTTATTACGCTGAGGTTGAAAAACTAAGCGGCGGCAAAAATACGATAATTCTTAGCATTTGCAACGCCAACTTCAAAAGCATAGAAGGTAATTCGAAAGAGGCAAAAGAAAAACTCTTGGAAATGGAAAAACTTTTTGACCAAGACCCCGTAAAATACAACCGTTACCGAGCTTTTCTTTACCGCTCTATGATTTGGGTTTTGAAAGCCACCGGCAACTACAAAGAGGCTGTTGACTATTCTGAAAAATTCCGCGACGTAGAAGAGTCTACCTATAACAGAGAATTTGCCGTAAAATCTACCAAAGCCTCAGCCGAGGCTGAATACGGCGAATTAATCCGTCAGAGAGAAGAGGCTGAGCAAGAACAAAAAATGATTCAGGAAGAGGCGACAAAACGTCAGAGAATGATAACCTGCTTTTTTGCCGTTTGTATCATTTTAGCGGGTTTGTTGGCTTTTATTATATGGAAAGGTCTTCATAAAAAGCGCAAAAACAACGAACTTTTGGCAAAACAAAAAGCCGAAATTTCTCAGAAAAACAACGAATTAAAACAGCAAAATCAAAAAATCATGTCTCAAAGAGACGAGATTATGGCTCAAAGAGACGAAATTGAATCTCAAAGAAGTCAGTTATCGGAGGCAAACTCGCGCATAACGGCAAGTATACGTTATGCACAACGAATACAGACTGCCGCCGTACCCTCAGAAGAAATGATGAACAAGATTTTCGGCGAATGTATGATATTTTGGCGTCCGCTCAACATTGTTTCGGGCGACTTCTATTGGGCAACTCAAACCGGTGAATATAAACTCGTTACGGCAGCCGATTGTACGGGGCACGGAGTTCCGGGTGCGTTTATGAGTATGCTCGGAGTTTCAACCCTAAACGACATTGCCGCTCAGAAAAACATCGAAAGCGAAACCATAACCGCAGCCGGAATCCTTAACGAATTAAGGGACAAAATCATTGCGGCTCTTCGTCAGAGCGGACCTCAAAGAGAAACTCAGGACGGTATGGACATGGCTCTCTGCATTATAAACCGCAGCAAAAACGAACTTCAATACGCAGGCGCAAACCGTCCGCTCTGGTACATCAAAAACGGTGAACTCACCGAATATAAAGCCGACCGTATGCCGGTAGGATTTCATATCAGGAAAACGGGACTTTTCACCAATCACATCATACAAATAGAGGAAGGCGACACGGTTTATATGTCCTCTGACGGTATTTCCGATCAGTTCGGTGGCGAAACGGGTGTCAGCAAATTCGGCACTAAACAGTTGAAAGAACTTTTGATAAAAATTTCTTCACTGCCCTTTAATGCTCAAAAAGAAGTTCTCGAACAGTCAATAGACGGTTGGAGAGCCGCTTCTAATCCGCAAAGCCCCGCACCTCAGTTAGACGACCAAATATTATTAGGATTAAGATTTTGAAAACGCTTTGATAAATAAATATGACAAAGTTTTCTTTTTCGGTATTTATGTTGTCTTTTGTTTTTATGAGCCTGAATTTAAAGGCACAAATAAAAACTTTTATCACTGAGGTTGACTCGGGGTACGCTAAAACCTCGGTCAACACGGCAATTTTCCGTCAAAACGCACTGACGACTTTCCGCGACACGCAGTTTATTGCGTTTTATGATGATAAAGGCTACGTAATCTTGGGAAAAAGAAAAATTAATCCGAAAGGCATTTCTGAGGAAAAATTCATAACCGTAAAAACGCCTTTCAAAATGATAAAACCGTATGATGCCCACAATGTCATAAGCATAGCCGTTGACGGAGACGGCTTTTTGCATTTGGCTTTCGACCATCACAATTCTCCGCTGAGGTACTTAAAATCCACCGCACCGTTTAGTCTGCAAATGAAGGAAATAAAGAAAATGGTAACAGACAACCCCAATGCCAAAGAACACGAAGTTACTTATCCCGAATTTTATAATTTTACTAACGGAGATTTGCTTTTCGTATACCGCAGCGTAGGCAACACCTCTACAATAAACTATTACGAAACCAAAACGCAAAAATGGCACAGAATTGTAACCAATCTTTTTGAAAACCACGCAATGCTACGCGCCTATTGGCAAATAACGGTTTCTGAGGACGATGTCATACACGTATCGTGGCTCTGGCGCGAAGTAAGTTTCGACCCGAAAACAAATCACGGCATATATTACGCAAAATCAGCGGATTACGGCAAAACTTGGCAGACAGTAGACGGCGATACCATACGCCCGGTTTTTTTGCGCCGAGAAATGAAACCCGTAAAAGAAATTCCGCAAAACACAAACCTCATCAATCAAACCTCCATGACAACCGACAAATACGACAGACCTTACATTGCCACGTATTATCGCGGCGATGACAGCATAACAAATTATCACTTAATCTATTATGACGGCAAAGAATTTCAGGACATAACCCTCGGAAACCGAAAAACGGATTTTGAATTAGCAGGAATGGGTACATTGTCGATTCCGATTTCAAGACCGAGGCTCATAACTGACGGCAAAAAAATCTATTATTTTGTTCGCGACAAAGAACAAGACTCAAAAATTGCGGTTTATTACACCTCCATCAAGAAAAAAGGACTTAAACCTTTCCGTTACGAAAATCTCACGGAAAATTCTTACGAGGCTTGGGAGCCTTGTCTTGATACCGAACTTTGGAAAACTCACAAAAAAATACATCTTTTCGTCCAGAAAACTTTCCAAAAAAACAACGAAGGTATCCTCAACGAAAAGCCGACAATGGTAAAAGTATTAGAAATTAAAAATTGAAAATTTAAAATAAAAAAAATGTTAGAAGAAAAAGTAAAATTCAAATGCTTTGACTGCAAAGAAATTTTTGAAAAGCATTTTTTTGAAACCCTGCACACCTCTCTTATAAGGTGTCCGAAATGTGGCGGCTATAACGTAAAAAATATGAAAGATTACAGCGTTATATCCGACTTTTTGAAGAATATTAACAAAAAAAACATAATATAAAAGCGTTTTTTTCGTTAAAAGAATAAGTATTTTTATAACTTTAACAAAAAAAACGGCAATGTCAAGAATTATTTTTATAATATTCTCCCTGATAATATGTTTTAATGCAAAGGCTCAAAATACCACCGTACAACATTACGGACATTTGAGTCTCGGAGAAAACTCGCCTAACATTGTATTAAAAGATATTAATGCACAAGAAACCTCGCTTTCTTATTTGAAAGGCAGATATATTTTGATTCAGTTTTGGGCTTCGTGGTGCAAACCGTGCCGCATGGAAAATCATATCATAAAAAATACGTATTCGCAGTTTAAAAATCAAAAGTTTAAAAACGGCGACGAATTTCTTGTCCTGAGCGTATCTTTGGACGAAAATCCCGCAAATTGGAAACGCGCCGTACACGAAGACAATATTTACGAATTTGTCAACGTAATTGATTCTCAGGGCGTTGACTCTGACATCGCAAAACGCTACAACGTAAGTTCAATACCGGCAAACTTTCTTCTTGACGGCAGCGGAAAGATTATCGCAAAAAATTTCCGCGCAAACGAACTCGATGAAATCTTAAAAACATTCATCAATTAGACTTTTATACCGATAAGCAGTTGGTCATCAACCTGACGTAAATATATTTCAGAGGTGGAATCGCCTGAAATATCGGTTGTTGTCCAATAATACATAGTTTGTTCTATTTCTTGATATTGTGTCTGAAAATCATCAGAGGAAATCATTTCTAAAAGTCTTTTCAGACGTTTTTCGCCGAATTTCATTTTGCCGGTTTTACCGCCGAACTGATCGGTAATGCCGTCCGAAAACGTGTAAAGCGTTTCACCTTTTTCGTATTTGACGATATTGTTGGTAAACTTGCCGCAATAAGAAAAATCCATGCCGGTAGAAAAACCGTCAGGCTCTATACAACGCAAACCGTCTTTCCCTGCAATCCACAAAGGACGGTTTGCGCCGGCGTATTGAAGTTCGCCTTCCCGCTTGTCCAAAATGCAGATTGCCATGTCAATAGTATCATTTTGAACCGAAGACAATTCTTTTTGATGAAGCGATGAAATGATTTTCCGGCGCATATCCTCCAAAATATCAGCAGCAAGAGAGGTCTTGTTAGATAAATCGCGGTGAGTTACAATGTCGTTTAAAGAAGATATGCCGAGCATACTCAAAAAACCGCCCGAAATGCCGTGTCCCGTACAATCTGCCGTAACAAGAACGCGAATTTCAGGAGTTTTCAAAGCCCAATAAAAATCGCCCGAAACCATTTGCAGAGGTTTGAAATAAACCAAACATTCCCCGAAACAATCCTTCAAAATATCCCTTGACGGAATAAGCGCAGTCTGAATTTCCTGCGCTCTAAAAAGCGAATAATGCAACCCTTGATTAAGTTTTATAAACTTTTTCTTCTTGGCTTGAAGTTGAAGTTCTTCGGTAAGAAATTCTTTTCTAAGCGAGAGAAACTCCTCCTTCTGACGGCTTAACATCAGGTTTTGGTCGTTGATATTTTCGCTCTGTTGCCTCAAAAGTTCGTTGATTTTTGTCTGTTCATACAAAACCACCAAAATATACACGATAAAGGCAATACAAATCAAAATTGCCAAAAGCAAATACCTATTAACGGCTTCTTTTTCACGGAATTTTTCCTGATATAATGCCTTATTACGCTCAAAATCAATACGTTTGGCTCTTTCGCTCGTTTCAAAATCTTCTTTCGCCTGAATACGCCCGACCTTAGAAGCCAAATCAAAATTATAACGTTTCAAATTAGAAACCACCAACATATTGATATATTCCGTTACGGCTTTATAATCTTGTTTCAACCGCGCATACATTATCATCACTTTATAATAATATGTGCCGAAACGCAACTTTCTTACGGAATTATTATCCATAAAAGCATTCATTTCCTCTATTTCTTTTTCTGCCTGAGGAATGTCTTTTTTCAACAGATAATAAATTGCCGAGGTATATTGGGCAAAAAACTTTTTTTCTTGCGAGGCGGTTTTGTCAGCATACCATCTGCACAAATCCGAATATTTACGGCAACTGTCCAAATATTCCTGCCGGAGTTCGGGTTTTAAAACTTTTAACTGCGAAGCCTCACAATAAGACAAAGCAATACGCTCAATAATGCGGCTTTTTAGCATAACAGCCGGACGGTTATTAAGTGTCTTTAAAGCCCTTTGATACCAATGCACGGAAGAAAAAAGATAACTTCTGTACTTATCAGGATTGGTAAAATGATAAAGGTAATCATAATATCCGAAATACATTAAATCTTCCGCCGCACCTTCATCATTTTTCATAAAATCAATCTGATATGCCTTTCTGATATACCCCATACCCATATCAAAAAATCCGTATTCCATACAAAAAGTACCGAGAGTTCTGTACGTTGCAGCCACCTCATTATTCACTTTTAGGGAGTCAAAAATCTTTAAGGCATCTCTGCAATAACGGTCGGCATTGTAAAAATCTGACAATCCGTAATAAATATACGCCAACTGTTTATAACACCGCGCTTTAAACAGCGGTCTATCCAACTGCTCGCAACGCCCCAAAACCATAAACGACCAACCGAGAGCCTGAGAATAATTTCCTCTGTGATAGTCGCACCACGAAAAAACCGAATACACGTGAGCAAGTTCTAAACCGTAGTTGAGATTTTTTGCAATAACCGAGGCAATTTGTGCGTACTTATAAACAGTGTCGATATTATAATGATTTTGACATATCTCCTTGATAATCCGCAGTTTTTCTTTTCCGAAGGTTTCGGCATTTTCTCTTGCGATAAGGCTGTCAAGTGTCTTATCGTCAAATTCTTGTGTTATCGAAAAACAAAGATTTGACAATAAAACCAAAACTACCGCTATGAAAAAACACCGTCTCATCATAATGCGAATCCTATCATTAACTGGTCATCAACCCTCGTATCTTGTTTCAAACCTTTCTGCCAATCTTCCAAAGTCTTGACTATAATAGATTTCTGTTCTGCAAAACTCAAATCCGAAATCTGACAAATAAGTGCTTTAAGACGTTTTTGTGAAAATTTCAACAACTTTTCACCGCCTTTTCCGTCGTCGGCATAACCGAAAACATCGGTAACACCGTCAGTAAACATATAAACTTTATCGCCATTTTGATACTTAAAATCATAACCCGTAAAATCCTCGTTTTGACGTTTGTCTCTGCCGATAGACATTCTGTCAGGGAAAAATTCTAAAAATTTACCGTCCCTCATAATCCAAACGGGACGCATCGCTCCGGCAATATGAAGCGTGTTTCCTTCTTTTGAAACGGCAACAACAGCACCGTCAGTACCGTCATAAATGTCCTCACTGGTAGCCGAAAGAATTTTTTTGCGCAACGAGTTCAAAACCGCCGCCGCAATATTTTCGCCCGTAAGACTTTGCTGCGTGTCGTTAAGCGTTGAAATGCCGAGCATACTCAAAAGCCCGCCCGGAATACCGTGTCCCGTACAGTCAAAAACCCCTATTAATCTAAACTTTTTAGTTTCGCCTATCCAGTAAAAATCGCCGGAAACTATTTCCAACGGATTATAAATCAAAAAGTTATCTTTAAATATCTTGTCAATATCCGACTGCTGGGGCATAGAAGCAATCTGAATCTGTCCCGCATATTCTATACTATGAATAACGGCTAAATTAGTCGCCGAAATTTCTTCGTTCTGCTCCTTTATTTTTTGACTTTGAGTCTGAATTTCAGCAGTTTGAAGCATAGCGGTTTCTTGAATTTTCATAAGTTCGGCGTTGACTTTCATAATGTCATCGTTTTGCTTTCTAAGAAATTTCTCTACTCTTTGCTTCATTCTGTAATTTTTACGCAAAATCAACATAATTAACAATATAATCGTCAAAATTATTGCCAAAAAACAGACTGTCATACGCCACTGACTGCGTTGAATAGAAAATTCTTTTTTCCGCTTAGCGGTTTCATCATTAATTTTTTTATCCCGCTTAACATATTCTGCTTTCCTCTTGTTGAACTCGCCGCCGGTTGCAAAAATAATATTGAACCTTAGTCTCCGATAACGCAAATACTTTTCGTTCCAATCATAAAGAGCCTTATAATCAGCAAGTTTCAAATAATACAATTTAATAACCGAACCCAAAGCCTCATAATACAAATTTTCATATTCCGAAAGGTTTGACAAAAAAAGTGCTGAATACTTGTCAATAATTTTTTTCGCCTCTTTGTATCTGCCCGTCAAAACAAACTCTTTACCCTCGTTAATATCATAGACATATTCCTTGACCTTGTTTGACATTTTAGCAATGCAGTTTTTGCTTAACGCCTTGTAAACCAAACTACTGTCTATTGCAGCAGATAACTTTTCGCCGGAAGAAACATTTGCAATTTCAAGACAAAGTTTTTGAAGTTCCAATGCCGCCTCGCCGACAACATCAAGAAAGTTAGATTTTTCTGCCTCCGCAAGACCGCGTGCGTAATATTTTTTCGCAGAATCAATCAAAGCCACCTCTCCCGTATTGTAATATTCTGAAATCCAAATATTTCCCAAATATACAAGGTCAAAAGCAACTGACATTGTATCCTGATAACGGGTATCTATTTCGAGTGCTTTTTCGGCATATTCTCTCGCTGAGAATTGAACGTTGAAACCCGTGTAAGTATTTGCTATTCCGCGATATATACGCGCCGCACGTGCAGTGTCGCCGTTTTCTAGAAAAAGGGTTAAGGCACGGTTATAATTTTCGAGTGCGCTTTCGTAAATATTTCTATTTTCGTCCAAGACGGCAAGACAATTATAAGAAACCGCTAATTTTGTGGTGTCTTTAATTTCCTCCCAATACGGCAACGCCTTTCTGAAACATATTTCCGCCGAATCGTTTTTGCTCTGAGAATTATAAATAGCACCGATAAACATATTTGCCTCAGACCATGCCCGCCTATCTTCCAGTTTTTCAGAAAGTTCTACGGCAAGAGCGGCATATTTGATAATTGTATCATAGTTGTAATGATGACGATAAACCTCGGAATAAAGTCTGAGTTTAGTTGTATCGTATTTAGCCTCAGAGACTTGTTCAAGCAGTCTCTCCAAAAAAAACTCATCGCCGACATTAAGTTTTTGAACTTGGGCAAAGAGTTTTTCCGGCGGCAACAGCCACTGCAAAAACAACAGAATATATATGGCTAAATACTTGAATTTCATAAACATTCCTGATATTAGAGCCATTTTAATGGCTGATAATTTTCTGCAAATTTAACTTTTTTTTTGTGTTTAATATAATTTTTTCGTAATTTTGAGCAATAATTTTTCAAAAAAAATATGGAAAAGACAGCAAAATACTCATGGAAATTCTCCAAAATAGGTGGAGTAACCCGTGTCAGCATCGAGAGCGGTGATGATATTAAACATCTTCCCGAACTTGACACAAAAATGTGGACGGTACTTTCATCTCCCGCCTCGGGTCTTGAATTTGACCAAAAAACCTTGAATACCATTGACATCGACAAAGACGGCAAAATTCGTGTCGACGAGGTCGTAAAAATTTCTCAATGGCTTTGCAACGTAGTTTCAGACCCTGAAATCTTGGTTCAAGGACAAAAATCGTTAAAACTTTCCGACATTCGTCAAGATACCGACGAGGGCAAAAAAATCTTGAAATCGGCTCAGGTAATCCTCAAAAATTTGAAATCCGACAAACAGGAAATCACCTTAGAAGATACCGCCGATATGACGAAAATTTTTGCAGGAACGGCTTTTAACGGCGACGGCATTATTACCGCATTGTCAACCGAAAATGCAGATTTGAAGGCTGTTATCGCTATGATTGGCGAAAAAATCGGCACCTTAGACGACCGCAGCGGCGAAAAAGGTGTCAACAAAGACCAAATTGAGGAGTTTTACAAAGAACTCACCGATTATGCGGCTTGGAAAAAAGCAGGACTTCAAGACGGCGTTCTTTCTTACGGCGACAACACCGCAGCGGCTCTTGACAGTTATAATGCTGTAAAAGAGAAAGTTAAAGACTATTTTGTACGTTGCAAAATGGTGGCTTTCAACAAGGACACGTATGCTGCAATGGAAATTCCGGTAGAAGAACTTGCAAAAATCACCTCGGAAAATCTTTCTGAAAAAATTTCCGAACTCGCAAAATATCCTATCGCAAGAGTTACCGACAAAAACGAATTGCCTTTGAACGAAAGCATCAACCCCGCTTGGGAGGCTGCTTTCAACAAAATTAAGACACTAATTTTTGACGTTGACTTCAAAGGTAAAACCTCGATAACAGAAAGCGAATTTAACGCAATCGCCTCAAAATTTGCCGCTTACGAGGATTGGATGTCAAAAAAAGCAGGCGCAAAAGTTGACGGCACAGACTTGTCAGAGGCAGAAAAAATGCTGTCGAACTCTTCAAAAGACGAGTTATTGAACTTAATTGACAAAGACTTGGCATACAAAGAAGAGGCAGAAGACATAATTTCTGTTGACAATCTTCTTCATTGCACGGAGAATTTTTACCCGTTTTTAAGAAACTTCGTAACGTTTTCTGACTTTTACACTATTAAGCACGAAAAATGGGCGATGTTTCAAGCCGGAAAACTTTTCATCGATCAACGCGAATGCGACCTTTGTATCAAGGTCAGCGATATGCCCAAACACAACGCTACGGCAAACCAGAGCGCAATGTTTTTGATATACTGCGACTGTACGAACAAAGTTTTGAACCAGACGATGCAAATTTGTGCGGCAGTTACTGACGGCAGCGTTGACGACATCAAAGTCGGCAAAAACGCTATTTTCATCGACCGCGCCGGCAATCTTTGGGACGCAACGGTCAACAAAGTTATTGAAAACCCGATTTCTATACGCGAGGCATTTTGGGCACCGTACAAAAAATTCGTAAGTTTTATTGAAGAACAAGTTACGAAATTTGCCGCTTCAAAAGACAAAGAAATGACCGACAAGGCAACCGCATCTATTACCGAAGGCGGAACAAAACTGACTGAAAAATCAGCGGCGGCAGCAGATACGGCAGCAACAGAGGCAAAAGTCGCAGAGGCACAAGTCGCAGAAGCAACCTCTAAAAAAGAGGCTTTCGACATCGCTAAATATTGCGGTATTTTTGCGGCAATCGGTATGGCGTTAGGCTTAATCGGAAGTTTTGTAGTAAGCCTCGTAACAGGTTTCATATCCCTGAAATGGTGGCAGATGATTTTGGCAGTTTTGGCGATAATGCTCATTATATCAGGACCTTCGATGTTGTTGGCATACTTGAAACTGCGCAGAAGAAACCTTTCACCGCTTTTGAACGCTAACGGCTGGGCTGTCAACGCTCAGGCATTTGTTAACATTATGTTCGGCGCAACCTTAACGCACTTGGCTAAATTCCCGCGTTTAAGAGTAAAAGACCCGCTCGCAGACAAAGGTTATCCGAAATGGAAAATCGCTTTGTGGATACTTTTAGCGTTATCAATCATCGGTTTTGTGCTTTATTGCAACGGCGGTCTTCACAGATTCGGTCTCGACCCGATTCCTTTGCTTGACTTCACCGACAAAGCCGCAGCAGCAACTGAGACCGCACCTCAAAACTAATTTTAAAACATGTCAAATTATTCAAACATAGCAATTTTTAACGATACCGCTGCTTTTTATAAAAGCAACGGTATCTTAAAAAAAAGTATAGAAAATTCCGTCAAAAATCAAAAACTGATTCTCGAAAAAGACGTTATCTCACTTTCTGACAGTCAGTTACAAAAATACAGCACGGAGTTTGAAACAAAAGTTTCTCACAACAGAACATTTCAAGCCGCAAAACCTTACGCCTTAAAAGGCAAAAAAGTTTGCGTTTTGAACTTTGCCTCATCACGTAATCCGGGCGGCGGAGTAGTAAAAGGTGCAACCGCTCAGGAAGAGGCATTATGCAGAATTTCAACGCTTTACGCCGCATTAACGGCAAAAGAAAACATAGATGGCTTTTATACTCCGCACCAAAGGCTTGATGCTCTCTATAACGACGACATTATTTATACTCCGGGCGTAACAGTCTTTAAGACAGATACTTCAAATCCCGTGATGGAGCATTTCAACAGTTGGTACGATGTTAATGTCATCACTTGTGCCGCTCCAAACCTCAGATTCGGCGGACAAATAAGCGCAACAAAATTGCAGCAAATTCACGAAAAACGCGCTAAAAGAATACTTGACACGGCAGTCAAGTTCGACAATGAAGTTCTAATACTCGGCGCATTCGGCTGCGGAGCGTTTTCCAACGACCCAAAGGTTGTCTCAAAGGCTTACAAAAACGTTCTGACAAATTACAAACACGCTTTTGAGACAATCGAATTTGCCATTTTTTCAAAAGACGATACGGACAAAAATTTCAGCGCATTTAAAGAAACATTTTTGTAAAAAAACTATTACCATTAGATGAAAGAGATTGATACTGACTCCTTTAAGGACAGCATTATAATAAAAGGTGCGAGACAGCACAACTTAAAAAACATCTCGCTCGCCATACCGAGAAACAAGTTTATCGTTGTAACGGGACTTAGCGGCTCGGGAAAATCAACGCTTGCTTTCGACACGCTTTATGCCGAAGGTCAAAGGCGTTATGTAGAAAGCCTTTCGGCGTATGCGCGGCAGTTTATGGGCAAGATTTCAAAACCTGAGGTCGATTACATCAAAGGTATTCCGCCCGCTATCGCTATCGAACAAAAGGTAACTACCAGAAATACAAGGAGTACGGTCGGCACCTCAACAGAAATTTACGACTACGTAAAACTGCTTTTTGCCCGAATCGGAAAAACAATTTCGCCGGTTTCAGGACAAGAAGTAAAGGCACATTCTGTGGACGATGTCGTTAATTTTATCATCTCTTTTGAAGACGGACATAAATTCACGCTCCTCTCCCCTATTGCCCTGCCGGAAGGAAGAACGCTGAAAAAACATCTTGAAATTCTTGACTCTCAGGGCATTTCGCGCGTTGTAAAAAACGGTGAAATTATTGAAATAGCCGATTTGAAATTAAAGGAAACCGACAAAAAAACTGACGGACTTTTCTTGTTAATAGACCGTTTCAAAGCCTCGAAAATGGCAGACGCTATGTCAAGAATGTCAGACAGTATTCAAACCGCATTTTACGAAGGCGGCGGCGACTGTATTTTGGAATACGAAGACGAAAACGGAAAAAAACAGCAGGCAAAATTCTGCACGAGATTCGAGGCTGACGGAATTAAATTTGAAGTCCCGAGCGTATACACATTCACTTTCAACAACCCCTTAGGCGCGTGTCCTGAATGTAACGGCTTAGGCAAGGTTATCGGCATTGACGAAGATTTAGTAATTCCTAACAAAAATCTGTCGGTTTATGAAGAGGCGGTAAAATGTTGGTCAGGAATGAAAATGTCGCTTTGGAAAGACGATTTCTGCAAAAACGCCGCTAAACATAAATTTCCGATTCACCGTCCTTATAATAAACTCTCTGACGAAGAAAAAGATTTGCTTTGGCACGGCGCAAGAGGTCTTCACGGCATTGACGAGTTTTTTCAAATGGTTGAAAAAGAGAGTTATAAAATACAATACAGAGTCTTGATGTCGCGCTACAAAGGTCAGACGACATGTCCGAATTGCAAAGGGTCAAGACTGAAAAAAGAGGCTCTTTACGTGCAAGTCGGCGGCAAAAACATTGCTGAAATCGTAAAAATGCCTGTCAACGAGGCTTTTGACTTTTTCCAAAACCTCAACCTCAGCGAAACCGATTTCAAAATAGCCGAAAGAATTTTAAAAGAAATTATTTCACGCTTAGATTTTTTGATAGAAGTCGGTTTGGAATATCTGACCTTAGACAGACTTTCGTCCACGCTTTCGGGCGGTGAATCGCAACGAATAAACCTCGCAACAAGTTTAGGGTCGTCCCTTACGGGTTCGCTTTATATTCTTGACGAGCCGTCAATAGGTCTGCATCCGAGGGACACTCACCGTCTGATTAAAGTCTTGAAAAAACTCCGCGACCTCGGTAATACGGTTGTCGTAGTAGAGCATGACGAAGAAATCATTCGCGCCGCCGACCAAATCATTGACATCGGTCCTGAGGCAGGAATTTTCGGCGGTGAAGTTATGTTTCAAGGCACAATCGACAAATTAACCTCTGATTTTCAAAGTATTACTGCGGATTATCTAAGAGGCGTAAAAGAGATAAAAATCCCCAAACGCCGTCCTTGGGACGAAAAAACCGGCGCAGGAATCATCATCAAAGGCGCGAGAATGAACAACTTGAAAGACGTTACGGTAAAAATTCCGCTCTATTTGATGACTGTTATAACCGGCGTTTCAGGCTCAGGCAAGTCAACGCTGATAAAAGGCATTTTATACCCCGCACTTTCGCAACGTCTTGACGACAAAGGACTTAAACCCGGCGAATTTGACGGCTTAGACGGCGACATTAATTTGCTGAACAGCGTTGAAATCGTTGACCAAAATCCAATTTCAGGGTCTTCAAGAAGCAATCCGGCAAGTTATATCAAGGTTTATGACGACATCAGAAAACTATTTTCGGAGCAGCAACTTAGCAAACAAATGGGCTATACACCCGGATATTTTTCGTTTAATACCGAAGGCGGACGTTGCGAAGAATGTCAGGGCGACGGCGTTATCAAAGTAGAAATGCAGTTTATGGCAGACGTTACCTTAGTTTGCGAGTCCTGCGGCGGAAAACGTTTCAAAGAAGAAACCTTGGAGGTAAAATACCGTGGTCAAAACGTTTTCGACATTTTGGAAATGTCAGTAGACGAGGCGATTGCGTTTTTCTCGGAAGACGCAGCGAAACTTCCGCAAAAAATTGCCGCGAAACTTCAAGTGCTTCAAGATGTCGGCTTAGGATACATAAAACTCGGACAACCCTCGTCAACGCTTTCGGGCGGCGAAAACCAAAGAATAAAACTCGCGACGTTTTTGATGTCAGAAAAAAAGGACTCTCATACGGTTTTCATTTTTGACGAGCCTACAACCGGACTGCATTTTCACGATGTCAACAAACTCCTGAAAGCCATTAACTCTTTGATTGACAGAGGAAATACCGTCATTATAATAGAACATGACCCCGATGTCATAAAATGCGCCGATTACATTATCGACCTCGGAAAAGAAGGCGGTAAAAACGGCGGCGAAATAATTTTTACGGGTACTCCCGAAGACTTAATCAAATGCAAAAATTCCTACACGGGAAAATATTTGAAAGAAATGAAAAAAATTTAGAAAAAAATTTGGATTTTTGAAAAAATGTACATAATTTGCAGCCATAATTATATATTGTTTCATTAACTAAAATTTTTTAACACTAATAATTATGGAAGGATTAAAAGTTGACGGAAGAATGAAAGTAAAAACTTTGAAGGAAAACTTCAAAAAGACTTTCGGTTATACTTTAAGAGTTTACAACACACAGAATCATTTTGTTGACGAAGAATTGCTACTTGCCGACGTTCGTCAGGACGACAGCGTAAAATCGGGAGAGTTTTCTATTGACCCCGAATGGACAATAGACGAGTTTGAAAAGAACTTCAAAGATGCTTTTGCGATTAAAGTTCAGGTAGCAACGCAAGACGATTCGGCTTTGGCTGAAAACGATTTGAAAGTAGTTTCAGGCAAATCGCTGAAAGTGGACGGCAGAATGAAAGTTAAAACCTTGAAAGAGGATTTTAAAAACACTTACGGTTTCTGTCTGAGAGTTTACAACACTCAAAATCACTTTGTTGACGACGAACTTCTTTTGGCTAACGTCCGTCAAGATGCAGATGCCGCAAAAAGCGGAGAAACCGCCATCGACCCGACATGGACGATTGACGAATTTGAAAAGAATTTTATGGCAAATTTCGGAATCAAAGTTCAGGTTTATACGCCCGACGATTCCAAACTTGCAGACAACGACATAAAATTGTTCTGGGGCAACAACTAAAAAATAAAAAAAATCCGGCACTTAAAAAACTGCCGGATTTTTTTTATTTTACTTTATTATCTTTATCATCGTAAACATTCTGCTCATCATAATAATACGTTTTTATCGGCGGGAAACCGTTGAAACCGACACTCGCATAACTTGACGTATATGCGCCGGTAGAAAGCCAATAAATTTTTTCACCGCTTTTCAAATCGAGCGGAAGTTTGTATTTAGCGTCCTCGTACATAATGTCAGCACTGTCGCAGGTAGGTCCGGCAAGAATTACTTCACCGTCTTTGCCGCCGTCTTTGTCCGTTACGACGGGATATTTTATTGACTCGTCCAAAGTCTCGATAAGACCGTTGAATTTTCCGCAATCAAGATATACCCAACGGGCAAGAGAAGTATTGTTTTTGCGTGAAATCAAAACGATTTCCGAAGTCAAAATTCCCGAATCTCCCGTCAAAGAACGTCCCGGCTCCAAAATTATACGTGGAATTTCCTCAAAGTCGTCTTCTAAATAACGCGTAATTTCAGAGGCATACTCGCTGAGTTCGTTAGTGGGTTGAAGATAATGCGCGGGAAAACCTCCGCCCATGTTTATCATCTCCAACTTAATGTCCTCTTCCTCCTCCAACGACTGGAAAAGATATTTCGTCTTGGCAATAGCGTCATTCCACTGACCGATGTCTCTTTGCTGACTTCCGACATGAAAACTTATGCCGTAAGGAATCAAACCTTTTTCCTTTGCCAATACCAAAAGGTTGTAAGCCATATCGGGGTGACAACCGAATTTTCTCGACAAAGGCCAGTCTGCCGTCGAAGAATTTTCTATCAAAACCCTGACGTAAACCCTTGAACCGGGCGCATTTTTTGCAATATTTTTAAGGTCTTCCTTAGAATCGGTGGCGAACATTCTAACGCCTTTCTGATAAAAATAAGCAACATCAACCGCTTTTTTGATTGTGTTGCCGTAAGAAAGTCTTTCAGGGGAAATACCCAAAGATAAAACCGTATCAAGTTCGTAACGCGAGGCAATGTCAAAATTAGAACCTAATTTGTCTAGCAGTTTCAAAACCGGTATTCCCGGATTCGCTTTAACGGCATAATAAACGTCTGCATACGGAAACGTTTTTATCAACTGCCGGTACGCTTTTTCCACGGCGGTCATATTTACAAAGATATTCGGTGTGGGAAAATCTTTTGATATTTCCCTGAAATGTTCCCAATCTTCGTCGGGGACAAAATCTTCTCTTCTTATCATCTTGATTATTAACAGATTATATATTTAATACATAAACAAAAAATTTTCTGCGAATATAAATATTATTATTCAATATAAAAGTTAATTTTTTCCAATTTTTTTTACTAATTTAGGCACGTAAATTTTTTCAGGAAAAGTAACATGACAGGAAAAAAACAAGCCACTATCAAAGACATTGCAAAAGAGTTAGGACTCTCACCTTCAACGGTTTCCCGTGCGCTGAAAGACCACCCGGACATCAGCCCCGAAACCAAAGAGGCTGTCAAAAAACTTGCAGACGAACTTGATTACCAACCAAATTCCCTTGCATTGGGACTGCACAGCGGAAAAAGCAACATCATCGGCGTAATAATTCCGCAAATAAAGCACCACTTTTTTTCCGCCGTTATCAGCGGCATAGAAGAAATGGCGCAAAAAGCCGGCTACAACGTTATGATTTGCCAGTCTAACGAGAGTGTCGAAAAAGAAATAAGCAACATAAAAACGCTTGTTTCGCTTCGCGTAGACGGCATCTTGATTTCGATAACAAAAGAAACTTATAACTACGACCATCTTTTCAACGTTATGAAAAGGAAAATTCCGCTTGTATTTTTTGACCGTCCGCCACACGCCACGCTCTGCGACAGGTGCATAATAGACGACTATGCTGCGGCATTTTCGGCGGTTGAGCATTTGATTTCGCTCGGCAGAAAAAACATCATTCACTTTGCCGGTCCTGACAACGTGCGCATAGGTGCGGACAGAAAACGCGGCTACGTAGATGCAATGAAACGCCACAAACTTTTCAAAGGCGAAGAAATGATTTATAAATGCGACAAGTTTGCTGAGGCGACCCGTTTAGTAGAAAATTTTTGCAAAACCGGCGACATTCCCGACGGGATTTTTGCCGTCAACGATATGACCGCAATAGGTGCAATCACAACGCTCACCAAAAACGGCATACAAGTTCCTGAACAGACAGCCGTAGCAGGTTTTACAAACGGTTTGATTTCTCAGGTTACGACACCGGCACTCACGACCGTTGACCAAAACGGCTCTTTAATCGGTTCAAAAGCCGCCGAACTGCTTATCAAACGCATCGAAACCCAGGTATTTGAGCCTTTTGAAACCGTCATCGTCCCCACAAAACTCATCGTCAGAGGCTCTACCGTAAAAGATGCCGTTTCGGAGATGGGAGATTTAGGATTTTAAATAAAAAAAAAACGGGACTTAAAAAAGTCCCGTTTTTTTTTAGTTTTTAAATTCGCCTTTATTATTGATAATCAGATAAGCCGCTTCGGGAGTATCCGAGATTGCGCTTTCAAGATTATCGTAACTTCCGAGAATGTTGATTGCTTCGGCATTCAACTTGAAGGCTTTTAAGGCTTTAACATCTTTTCCGCCGTTTTGATAAACGCTGAGCGAAACCGTATTGCCAGCAATGTTAATTGCGGCAATGTTAGAACCCGCATTTTCGCTACTCTTTCCTACTTTCACGGTTTTATAATTGCAAATTACGATATTTCCGCCTTCGGTTTTTATAATATCAATAATCTTACCTTTGAGCGAAAACGCTTCGGGAAGAAGGTCTGAGGTTTTCTGACCGGCAGTAACCGTTTCTACGGCACAATCGTCAAGTTCATCGGATTCGTTGCCTTTCGTGCCTTTGAAAACAGCCGTTACAACTTCATTAATTTCATCGTAACAACAAACTACGGGATAAAGGTTAGACGAAAATTCTGATTTTGACCTTACCTTACCGCTTGCGTCAAGTTTTATAGCCGTGGTCTTGTTTCCTGAATTTGACGAATTAGCAACCAAAACTACTGGTCCTAAAAATTTTGAAGGAATCACCTGAACGGCTTTGTTAATTCCCGAAGGTGCAGCGTTCAACTGAGTAAGCCAAATAACGCCGTTTTCAGGATTGAGTTTTGCCACAAAACCCGATGCCGAGGTTGCTGAATTTTTGATATAACCCGATACATAACGGTTTCCGGCATCGTCTTTTATCGTGTAGACGGTATTGTAACCGTTAGGAGATGTTTCAAAATCCGTTTCAACCGGTCTTATCGAAATAGTCTTGCCCTGAAAGGTCGCAGTCTTGTTTTCGGGGTTAAGTTGCTCTGCGACAAACTTTTGAAAGTTTTCCCTGTTGGTGTCGGCAACGGTCTGCAAAAGCGCGGCTTCTTCTTTTATACCCGAAGTGGCAAAAAAGTTTTTGCCTTTGTAAAGGTTTCTAACAAGTTTTTCCTGCTTTGCGATATTGTTGTCGCTGATTCTGCCTCTTAACTGTTCGAGAGCATTACCTGTCTCTTTTGAAAGAAGATAAAGGTCGTAATAATACGCAGCCTTTTGAGTCAGACTTTCGTTATAAGCCTCAGGATTAGAAATGTTGTTTGACTTACGCATAGAGGCTATCTGATAGTTGGCTTTCGAGATTTCGTACTTTATACTTGCCGAAAGAAGACTTTCGTAATCGTATTTTTCGGTAAGGTTGACAAGTTTGTTCGGAAGAATAATTTCGGGAATACTGTCAGTTTCGGCTTTTTGCTCCTGCAAAGCGGAAATTCTGTTTCTCAGCGACTTGATTTCTTCCTCGGCATTGTCCTTGAAATAAAGTACGTCGCCGTCCATAAGTTTATAAGCGTCATTAACCCAAGTTTTGTAGTCCCAAATCGGAATTTCAGGCTGCAAAAAGTTGCTTGAAGTCAAACCTTCGAGCCTATAAGTTTCGATTTTGATGATTTTCATCTTTTGGTCATAATCCTTTATCGGATAGTTTCCGAGGGCTGTTTTAAACTCGTTGAAATAATACATCACCGAATCAAAAGACAAAGCCAAATCATCAAATTGTTTTCTTGCCAGGTCGTCAGTGGTCAAAAGAAGGTTTTTATAATTATTCTGTCTTGCCACAATCGAACGGTAAATGTCAATACAATTATTATAATTGTCGATGGCTTTGTTATAATTTTCGATTATAAGGGTAACGTTTTTTTCGTATTCCTTAGCCTTGTCAAACATCTTGTTGACATAATCCAAAACGCCTTGCTGATCAACTTCGTCAGGTGAAGAGGTAATATTGAAATTAGTGTAATACGTTTTATTTTTCTTAACCTCTTTGTCGTCAGCAGAGATTTTGCTTTTTGCCAATCCCAAATAAAGATTGGTATTGTAAATCAACTGTTTAACGTATGTGTAATTCAAAAACGGGTCTTCTTCCTGCAACCAGTTCCAAGAAATAACACCCATTTGAAGATAAGTGTTCGGAAATTCCGGATTAACTTTCTGAAACTCCGTCAGTTTCATATTAGTATGCTCGACTGGCTCTTTACCCATCTTGTCAAAAATATCTTTGTATCTCAACCTGCGCTGAGCAAATACGTTAGAACAGATTAAGACAGATAATACTAAAACAAAAATTTTTTTCATAATCATCATCTCCTGTTTTATTGATTTGATTTAGTTGATAAAATTTTGAGTTCCACACGGCGGTTTTTAGCCCTGTTTTCATCATTTATGTTGGGAACAAGAGGCTGGGTTTTGCCGTAACCTTTCGAAACCAAACGTGCGGGGTCAATACCCTTACTTACGATGTAAGCGGCAACCGCAGCGGCTCTTTGGTCTGAAAGTTTGTTGTTGTAATCGTCGCTACCTTTGTCGTCAGTATGGGCTGAAAGTTCGATTTCGATACCCGTGTTAACTTTCAAAAGCGTAACGACCTTGTTCAAAGGCTCATAACTTGAAGCATCAAGGGTAAAACTATTGAACTCAAAGTTTACGTTAGGAATTTCGATTTTTACGTCCTCTTCCAACTTGCTGATATTGGCAATCACCATAATATCCTCGCCTTTGGCAACAACGGGAACGTTGATGTCTTTTTCAAACATTGTGTAACCGGGAGCCATAATGCTGATTTTGTACGTATCACCTTTTCTCAACATAATGTCGCAGTTACCGTTTTGGTCTGTCGTAACCGAGGTTGTAAACTTAGACTCGGTAGAAAGGTCGATAATCGTAATGTCGGTAGTCATATTAGGAGCAAGACCGTTGACCTTGAATTTAACTTTGCTCTTGTCAGAAACAAGTTCTACGTCCCTCTCAAAAGAATCAAAAATCACGACCTGCGAAAGATCCATTTTCAAAACATAGTCCATATACATATCCTTCTTAATCGTGAACTCGTAGTTCTTGCCAATAGGAAGTTCCATTTTGTAACGACCTTTTGAAAATTCAGCAGGTTTTACGTTAGATTTTTTGCCGTCGGCAGTTATGACGATTTCCGAAGAAAGTGCCTCAAACATATCCGAGTCAAAAACGTTGAGTTGAAGCGAAACTTTGTTGAAAATTTTGTAATCTTGTTTTACCTCATCGTCTTTCGGTTTGGTCTCTACGATTGCATGCGAATAATCGGGTGCAGAAAAATCCAAGAAAACATTAGTCAGTCCTGAAAGGAAAAAGTCATATTCTCCCGTAATGCCGTCGCTCTTAAAAACATCAAGTACTTTCGAGGAGAACACGTCAGTAACGGTGATATTTGCGCCCAAAGGTTTGTTTGAAACAAGGTCTAAGGTTTTGCCATGATACCTTGTAACCTTTGCAGGTTTGAGATTGTCAGGCAAAGAAGCCTCAACAGGATTAATGTTTGATTTTTTCTTTACGTCCTGAGCGGCAAAATAAAGCACTTTTTTCTGCGAATCCCAAGCAGGAGAAAATTCGTCCATCGTATTGTTGATTGTATCGGCAGAAATCGGAATCACCCAAAGTTTTTCGTTAAGACGGCTCAAATAATAAATGTCGAAACCGCCTTTTCCGCCCTCACGGATAGACGATATATAAATTGTCTTATTGTCAGGACAGACGTATGGAGAGGCCTCACAACCGAGACTTACGGGTTCCGGTACGTCAACGGCTTTTTCCCATTCGCCGCCCGGAAGTCTGTTTGCAAGATACAAAGCACCGCAACGTTTATCCACGCCGCCGTCAACCAACCTCGTGAAATACAACGTGTTACCGTCAGGGCTGATAGCAGGATACTGTTCATTGGCTTCGGAGTTGACGTTGCTGCCTACCGACTGTTTTTCTGACCACACACCGTTAACTTTCGAAATGTAATAAATATCGGTGTTTTGACTTCCGTCAGCAGCACAAGCAAAATAGATTTCGTTACCGTCAGAGGATTGAGACGGATTAAACGGAACAACGCCGCTGCTAATCATAGAGTTAAGCGGATTGTTTTCGTTACCGGCAGAAAAAGAACCGTTGTTGTTTTTCTTAAAAAAAAGATATTTAAACTGTTCGTCTTTTTGAATGCCCACTATGGCAATCTGACCGTTTGCGGAAATATTGACGGAAACCGTCTTAAAACCGTCAGGAACGGCAAACGCATTGTTGTTGGTAATTTGCGCGGAGACTTCCCCCGCCGCTAACGCCAACGCTAATGACATGGTTAAAACTTTCCTTTTCATGTTTTTCGTATATTATTATTTTAATTTAAATTCATTTGTTCCTTTTTTTGCTGAGGGGTCTCGTTATGAAATTCCACGAGCCTTTGAATCGGTTTTTGAACGATAGAAGATATTGTAATGCCGTGAAAACGCGCCGCGTCTTTGAGAATGTCGGCAAAATGCACCGCTACCGAACCTACAAAACCCACGCAATAAGATTTTGGTCTGTCAAGTCTGATGATGTTACGGTTGAAAAACATATCAAACTCCGTCAAAACCAAGTTTCTGAGTGTCAAATCATTGATATGGTCATGAATAAAAGGCATAAAACTTGACAAGAAAACCGCCGGCGTATCGCTTCTGTAAACGCCGTAAATCACGTCGTCATAATTCAACATACATTCTCTTTCAAACATTTCGCGGTATTCATCGGGGAGTTCTTTTTTATAAATGGCGTTGATAAGTCGTTTTCCGATAGAAGTACCCGAACCTTCATCGCCCAAGATATAACCTAAGGGCGGTATATGGTCTTGAATTTTCATATCGGTATACACACCGGCATTACAACCCGTACCCAAAATGCAGGCTATTCCGTTGTCAGTCTTGAAAATAGCCCTACCCGCAGCAGTCAAATCATCAAAAGTTTCAATCCGGGAATCGGGGAAAAAATATCTTAACGCACCTTTTACCTTGTCGCTCGAAATTTCATCAATACAACCGGCGCAATAAAAAAATATATCCGTAATGACTTTCGCGCTTACCTCATTTGCGGTAACGGCGTTTTTTATTGCGGCGAAAATGCTGTCGTCCTTGCTATGAACGGGATTAAATCCCGCACCGGTAAAAGTTTTTACGCACTCGTTACCGTCAGAGATAGCCCAATCGCATTTTGTCGCACCACAATCTGCTATTAGAAACATAATTTAACCGAATTTAAGCAATTTTAAATTTTCGGCTAAATTATAAAGGTTTTTTCTTTTAACCAAAAAAATTTTTTGAAAGGATTTTTATAACATTTACACTATTGCCAATCCCATAACCGAAATATCGTCTCTTTGCTCAACGCCGCCCATAAAATCGTCAAGAGCGGTTTCAAGTGCCAACTTTATTTCTCTCATACCTTTATGACAATTTTCGGTGATAACCCCCGTAAAACGTCTTGACCCGAAACGCTTTCTTTCCTTGTTGTTTTGGTCAATAATACCGTCAGAGGACATAAAAAACATATCCCCTTTTTTAACTTTGAAAGTATGACAAGAAAAACATTTCTCTTTTTCGCTGTTGAAACCGCCTATCGAAATCCTGTCAGCGGCTATCGTGAAAAGTTCGCCCTTTTCATTATCGTAATAATAAAGCGGATTTTTAGCACCTGAATATGCAACTGTCGTAATTTCACCGTTTTCGTCAACATCAAAACGACAAATCGCCATATCAAGACCGTCATTGTTTTCGGTGTTTTCCTGATTTAAAGCAAGTTTTATTTCCTTATCCAAATGTTCAAGAATTTTATTAGGCTCCCAAATCCCACCGCGAATTATTATATCCGTCAACAACGTATTACTAATCAACGACATAAACGCTCCCGGTACACCGTGTCCCGTACAATCAACGTCTGCGGCAAAAATCTTATAAAGCCCGCCGTTTTCTTTGTCAATGGTTTTGAACCAATAAAAATCACCGCTGACAATGTCTTTCGGACGGAAAATCACCATTCCCGAAAAATATCTGTTAATAGTCTCCTCGCCGACCAAAATCGCCTCCTGAATGGTTTTCGCATAACGGATAGAACCGTTAATGGCGTTATTTTTGGCTCGGAGTTGACCGTAGTCGCGAGCCTTGTCAATGGCAATGCTCACGTACGAACTTATCATTCTGATATTTGCAATGTCATGGTCAGAAAAATAATTTTGCTTTTCTGATGCCACAACTAAAACACCGTTAGCCTTACTGCCTTCCACCAAAGGCAAAAGACACATCGAACCGAAAAGTTTGCCGTCTTTGTTTTTAAAATAAGATGCCTCACAGTCCTCACCGCACAAAAATACGTCCGAATTAGAATTATAACATTCGATTTCCGCGTATGAAACCTCCCGACACGGAATAGCGGTTTCGGTCAAAACCTTTCCGGACATAAATCCGAATTTAAATTCCAAAGAATTAATTCCCGCACTAAAAATTCCCGTAGTAAAAAAGTCTACTCTCAAAATCTGTATCAAGTGGTTATAAGCCATTATGACAATGTTAGTTATGTCAAACGAAGAGGTTATTTGACGACTCATGTTATTCAAGACCATAATATTTTTGAGCGACTTTTCGATTTCTTCGTTACGCTCCGAAATCTCCCGTCTTGAAAGTTCAAGTTCTTCGTTTTTGCTGATAAGTTCATCCCTGTGAAGTTCTATTTCCTGAGACTGACGCAAAATTTCTTCCTTTTGAGCCGTAAGTTCTCCGTTAGCCTTAACGAGTTCTTCCGTTCGGGATTTCACCATAATTTCGAGTTCTTTCTGATTCTCTCTGAAACGTCTTGCCTTATACCAATAAATTAAGAAACCCACAAACGCAACAAAAAGAACTTCAAGCGTATAAAACCACCACGTTTTATAAAAATGCGGGTGAATGAGAATTTTTAGCGGTCTGATGTCAGAAACAATGCCGTCAGCATTCTGACACTTTACCTGAAAAACATAAAATCCGGCATCAAGGTTAGTAAACGTGATTTCATGACGGGATCCGATGTCAATCCAATCTTTATCATAACCGTCCAAATAATAGAAATAACGGTTTCCTGCCTCGTTAACAAAATTAAGCGAGGTAAACTCTATCGTAAAAGTACTTTGGTCTGCACTCAGTTCAATGCCCTCGGTGGCCTCAGGTGCTTTTTTAAAGGGAGAATTTTTGTCCGTCGGCGTAACGCGGTTATAATTAATCATCAAGCCCGTTATCATGGGCATAGGAAGTTGTATGTTATCGCTGATTTCCTCAGGATTAAAATATACGAAGCCGTTAGCAACTCCGAAAAACATCGTACCTTCGGGATCACAATACGCACCACGCAGAGAAAAATTTTCACTCAAAAGTCCGTCAGACGAAAGATACGTGCGGATAACTTTAAAAGTTTCGGTATCGAATTTCGCGATACCTTTTGCCGTTGAAATCCAAAGCAATCCCGTTTTTTTATCTTCCAAAATACCTTTGATGTCATCGCTCAAAAAGCCGCTCTCGCGACCGACACGACGAAATTTACCCGTATTAATATCAAAAAGATTAAGACCGTAACTCGTGCCTACCCAAATTCTATCCTTCGAATCAATCAAAATATCTGAAACCCAACTATGACTTATCGTCGTAGAATCTTCAACGTCGCAATCATAATTCTTAAAAACGTCATTTTCTATATCATAAACCGAAATACCCTGATAAGAGCCGACAAGAATTTTGTCCTTATAATTAGCCAAACAAGTACCCCAAATACAACATATCGGAGTGCCGTTTTTGTCAACATTATGACGCTTTACCGTACCTTTTTTCTTATCAGTTACTTCGTAAAGTCCGCCGCCGTTAGTCATAATCCAAATTCTGTCTTTATAGTCGCAAATCATATCGGCAGTAAAATCCGAAGACATATAATCAGATTTTTCGTCTTTCAACGGATATTCGTCCTCGTCCTTCAAATTAGGATAAATTCTCGTTACGGCTCTGTTATAACCACCGTTATAAAGGTAGCCGTCTTTATCGAAACAAAGTGCCAAAACCGAGGGACGATCCATAATCGTATTTTTTTCGATTTCGGGGTCAAAACAAACTGTTCTTTCGGGAGAGCCTTTTTTCCAAAACGTTACGCCGCCGCCGTCACAACCGATAGCAATCGTACCGTTATAATAATCAAAAGCGTCAACGTAATTTTTTCCGGGCAGGATTTCAGATTCCTCGTTAGAAACGTTATGAAATTTCTTCGTCGGATTTATCTCCGTATACGACAAGCCTTTCCACGTGCCGAACCACAACAGCCCTTGACGGTCTTCCCTGATGTCAATAACCGAAGGAGAAGTAAGACGATAAGGTGTACGGTTTGAGGCAGAAGGAATTTTCGTCAAATATTTTGTCTGAGGATTATAAATGTAAAGTTCTTTTGCATTAGTACCAATCCAAATAAGCCCACGACTATCCTTAAAAAAGCATTTTGCCTCGTTCTGAGAAAAAATTTCAAGATTTACGGCATCAAGTTTGCCGAATTTGCCGGTATTCTGATTAAAAACATTAAGACCGTTGTCGCCGCCGAAAAAGACCTCGCCGTTACCGTTGTCAAGAAATGTAAAACTGCCTTTCGTAGGCGGATATTCCATCTGAGAACAATCTACCACACGCAAAATATCACCAAAAGACGACATTTTGTAA
This sequence comes from Bacteroidales bacterium, assembly GCA_017417315.1. Lineage (GTDB taxonomy): Bacteria > Bacteroidota > Bacteroidia > Bacteroidales > UBA3824 > UBA3824. Next base: position 21,645 of record JAFPZK010000007.1, on the reverse strand, counting down.
ATCTTTTTATCAACCTCCGAAAGCAGCCAAAAATTATCGCTTTTATCAATATAACAATAACGGCAATTTTTTCCCTTTACCGCCTCCGTAAAAACGGGATAAAAAAGCGTATCGGCTTCGTTGAATTGCAAAAGTTGTAAATATGTGGAATACAAATAAACCTCACCTTCCGAATTGATTAATATTTTGTCAGCCTGATAACTATAATGAATTTTGCCGTCATCAGGTCTTATCATAGGCACAAAAGTAAAACGACTTGTCGTAGGATTATAAAACGTTACACCGCGCTCCGAGGCAATCCAAATTCTGCCGTTTATGTCTTTTTCGAGGTCAGCAAAAGAGTTTCCGGCAACGGAATTGTTTTGGGAAATTCCCGAAGCGGAAAAAATCTGAAATGTCTGACCGTCATACCTGCAAAGTCCTGATTTACAGCCCGCCCAAACGTAACCGTAATCGTCAACTTCAATACAATTTATAAGGTCGTTGACAAGTCCGTCCTGCTCGTCAACGGTATGAAACAAAGGCTGTTTTTCTTGCGCAGAAACACCCTGAGCACAAAAAACAACCGTCAATAACGATATATAAAGAAAAACCGATTTCATTTTTATTTCCCAAAAGTAATAAACCTAAATCAAAAACCGTACATTTTTTTAAGTTTTTCACTTAATTTTCAAGCCCAAAACCGAAATATCGTCCCGTTGCTCCGTTCCGAAGGTATAAGCGGAAATTGTTTTTTCGAGTTCTGCCGCCTGACAATCCATCTCCAAGGGGTAAATATCGTTAAGAAGTTGCTTAAAACGCTCCCTTGAAAATCTTTTCCGCGCAATATCACACATATCGGAAATGCCGTCGCTTGCCATATAAATCACGTCTCCGGCAAAGACTTCAAACTCTTGTCGTAAAAACGTTTTTCTTTCTATGCTTCCGCCGTGTCTTACGCCGCCCGCCACCGACTTTCTGTCGCCTTTTATAACCTGATATTCGGTGTCGTCTTTATGACGAAAATACAGATAATTTTTTGCACTCGAAAATTGTAACAAACTAAAAACCCCGTCTTTTTTCCTTTCTAACTTGCAGAGTGTCATATCCATACCGTCTTTATTGTCAGAACAATCCTGTTTCAACATCACCGAAATTCCGTACGAGAGTTCCGACAAAATTTCCTCAGTAGAATAAATGTGTTTAATTTCCACTATTTCTGACAACACTACGTTAGCAATCAAAGACATAAACGCACCCGGAACACCGTGTCCCGTACAATCTACAAGCGAAACAAAAAGCATTTCAGTATCACCACTGACAATACTTTTGAGCCAAAAGAAATCACCTGAAACAATATCTTTCGGACGGTAAACGCATGAGGTTTCAAAATACTTGTAAAAATCGGTTTCGTTAGCAAGCAACGCCGTTTGAATAGTCTGAGCGCAGGTTATTGAGCCGCGTATCGCCTGAGTGCGGAGTTGAACTTCGTTTTCAAGATATTCTTTTTGTTCCTTTAATTTTCTAACACGCCAATGATGCCATAAATAAAAACTAAGGGCAATAATCAAAAAGAAAAAACAAAGTGCCGTCCAAGTTTTGTACCACGGCGGTAAAATATTAACAATCAATGTTTTAACATTACTTCTAACACCGTCCTGATTAATTGCTAAAATATCTATTTCATAACGTCCGGGCGAGAGTTGAGTAAAATCTATTTCCCTGCGTTTGTCGATATAATTCCAGTCTTTGTCATAATCTTTGATGCGATAAGCGTAAAGATAAGAATACGCTCCGGCATAGCCCAAGGCGGCAAATTGTAACGAAAACGTAGACTGAGAACTCGTAAGCGTAATTTCTTTTGTCTTGATGACGGACTCTTTGAGCGGCGAGTTTTCAGTACACGGTCTTACGGGAGCATAATTTATCAACAACGCCGTAATCAAAGGTTCGGGAACATAGTTATCAACGCGTATTTTGTCAGGATTAAAACTAATCATTCCGGCATTAGTTCCCAAAAATATAGTTCCTGTTTTGTCTTTAAGACAAGCACATTGCGTAAAATTATCAGTAAAAAGTCCGTTGTCTTTATCAAAATTTCTGACGACTCTGCCCTCTTCCGGCGAAAATTTCACTATGCCTTTTGCCGTCGCAATCCAAAGAAAACCGTCCTTATCTTCTGCAATAGAACTGCAAACCGAATTTATAAAACCCTCATTTTGAGCAAAAACCTTAAAAGTTCCCGTTGTTTTGTCCAAAAGATTAAGCCCTGAAATTGTCCCCGCCCAAAGCCGCTGTTTAGAATCTGTGAAAACCGAGTACACCCAATTATGACTCAAACTTCCGGGCAAACCGTCGTTGACATAGTTTTTGATAACGTTTTCTTTTTTATCGTAAGTGAAAAGTCCGTTATAAGTGCCAACGATTATCAATCCGTCCTTATCCTCAGTCATGCAAATACCGTAAGGCGAACACGGTTGAACACCGTTTTTATCACATTTTATCCCTTTGAACTTTTTGGTAACAGTATTAAAAAGCGAAAGACCCGCCCCGTTAGTCAACACCCAAAGCGTAGTGTCGTTTTCCATATAAAGAGCGCGGATAAAATCGCTTTCCAAAGCCGAAGAATCCGAGGGGTCGAATTTGAAAACCTCGTCAGATACCCCGTCTGAGGAAAACTTATGCAAAGGGTGTTTATAACCGCCGTCATAAAGATTACCCTGAGAATCAAAGGCTAAGGCAAGAACGGAATGATTCGGCATCTTGTTATTTTTTTCAGGCGATTTTGCCTCCTGACGATAAGCACTCTTTTTGTCCCAAAAAACGATACCGCCGCCGTCAGTACCGATTGCTAAAAGTCCGTCTTTGCGCTCGGCAAAACTACTTACGAAATTTGACGACAATATTCCCGAACTTTCAGGATAAGCAAAATTATTGAAAACGTTTTCTTTTTCTAAGTTAGTGTAAGCCAAACCGTTCCAAGTACCGAACCACATTAACCCCCTGCTGTCGGTATACATCGTAAGGGTCGTAAAACTATTAAGTTTTTCAACTGACGAATGATTAACGTCAGACTCTATTCTAAACGGCTTTTCACCGCCCTTGGGCAAAACATACAAATCCTCACCGTTAGAGCCGAGCCAAACATTGCCGCTTTTGTCCATAAAAAGCGAAGCAATTTGCGTCGGCATTTTAACGCCGAAAATCTCGGTAATTTTTTCAACCTTCTTTGTTGAAACATCAATCAAATAAAGTCCGTTGACCCCGCCTATATAAAACTTATTTTCAGAAATCTCCAAAACGGCATACGGTCTTTCGTAAGGATTACTTTCGCATGTGCAACCGTCTGAAATTTCAGTAATTACATTTCCTAAATTGTCAACATAAAAAATAGTTTTTTCTTCTGAGGAAACCAAAAGAAAACCTCCTGACTTTAAGTCAAAACAGTTAATGATTTTATGAGAGAGAATCAACGAATCCATAACGGGACGAAAACAATTTTCTTTTTCGTCAAGTTCATAAAGACGCTTTGCGAAAAACAACACTCTGCCGTCTTTCAAGACAAAAACCTTATCAGCCTGATAGTTATGACAAACTTTGCCGTCGGCTTTCAAAGTATAAGAATAAAACCGCTCTTTTGAAATGTCATATTTACAAATTCCGCTTTCGCTCGAGACCCAAATATTTCCGTCGCCGTCGGTTGCAAGGTCAGAAATAAAAGTGCCTTTCAACGATAACGAATCGCTGCCGGAATTAATGAGCGTAAAACCATAACCGTCATACTTCATCAGCCCCGAATAACTGCCTATCCACATAAAGCCGTTGCCGTCTTCCACGATATTGGTTATTATATTGTTAGAAAGTCCGTCTTTTTCGGTAAAACTATAAAAACGGTACCCCTTTTGTCCAAAAACCAAAATCGGGAAAAACATCAAAAAAACTAATATGTTTATTTTAAAGCGCATATTTGTTTTCCAATGCAAAAACCGTACACTTTTTTATTATCTGTCGGCGACGGTATACATAGAACCGCATTTTGCCGAAACGGTAAAATCGTTGCTGTTTTTACCTATACGGATTAACGCCGTTGCAACACCTGCCTCGGCTTTTATTTTTTTAGGAGAAAGTACCTCTGCCGTACCCGAGACAGAAAATTCCACTTCGCTGAAAGAAGTGCTGACAATAGTACCGTTTTTGTCCAATATGTAACAGTGAACCAAAATAACGTCATTGCCTGCAATCAAAGTACCGCTTTCGTCCAAAACTATTTTCAGCCTGACAGGATTAAGCGGCGATTTTACGGTACATTCCGCAACAGGACTGCCCGAAGCATCATACGAAACGGCTTTCAGAGTGCCTTGTTTTTTGCAGTCAACCTCAAAATAAAAAGGCGGATGCGGAAGGTTTTGTGTTTGAGAATTTTTCAACGGTTTTTGTTTTCCGAGAGAATTTCCGTCTACAAAAAGTTCTACTTCCTGACCGTTAGAATACACGGTAACGCCTTTGCTCTCGTTAGGAATCCAATAAGAGGCGATATAACAAATAGGCTCTGAAAAGGCTTTCAATTCAGAGTAGTCAATATCCCGCTGCGAACGGAACAAATAATACGGAAATTTTGCCCTTCTGTTGATTGTCATAAGTCCCGACAAATCCGAACCGTCGTCCCCGTTATAATCGAATATCGTCAAACAACTGTCAGATAAAGCATTATTTTCCAAATTAAGCACCAAAATTCCGTACTTGTCGCAAGCCTTCAAAAACGCCTCTGCCTGAGGATACTTAGAAGTTTTAACAAAATCAAAGCCCGCATTTTTAATTCTGTAAGCGTCTCTTTTATGTGCTTCGTCCGAAATCGCATAACCGACGTAAGGATATTCCTGACTACGGTCAACTCCGCGCAAAAAACGTTTTTTACCGTTAAGTTTTATGCCGGAAGAAGTAATTTCTACATCTCTGAAACCGAACTCAGTTTCTTTTGAATCAATAATTTCGCCGTTGCACACAACATCGGTTTTCAAAATGTAAAGCCACGGATTGTCAATATCCCAAAGCGTTATGCCTTCAAAGCCGGCAGAACAAACAAACTCCTCCATTGAACCGCTTTTTACGGGTTTCATCAGTTTCATTTTGCCGATTGTTTTGCGGTTATGGTCATAAATTCTGCAACGCATTTCCACCATGTTATCTTCGCTATATGCGTTTTCAACATTAACGCTGACGGTCAAAGTGCCGGAGTTTGAAGTTAAATCAGAGGTTTTTATCACAACTGCTTTTTGTGAAAGCGAATCCTTAGCGCAAAGCCTAACGTTACGACAAATGCCGCCGTAAGTGTTAAAGCCTCTGTTATCGAGTTTTACTACAACACAATTTTCTCCGTCAAGAGGCTTGAAAGGCACTTCAAAAGGCTGCAACAGATTAGAATTTGATAATTTTTGTTCTCCGTTAATCCAAAGACCGGAAACATTTACCGCACCTTCAAAATACAAAGACAACATCTTGTCTTTCAAGGCTTTGTTGACAATAAACTTCTTCATGTAAAAGCACACTCCCTGCCAATGATTTTTGACACGAAGCGGTTCTAAGTTTGCGGTATGCGGCAAACGCACAATCTGCATACCTTCTACCGAAACACCTTTCAGCAGGGATTTTTCTATTTGACTGACATTCAAGGAATCCGCTTTAACGAAAAACCATGAAGCGTTAAAACCCGTATCGGGAACGGTTTTGTAACCCAAACCGTCCAAACAGCCCTCACATATTATAAAAGTAAAGACAAGCGTCAATACTTGGAAAAATATCTTTTTCATACAAAATCTTCTCTTTTTTTAAGGCGTAAAATTAATAAAAAAAAAACAGTTGTACGGTGTTTTGTGTTAAAAAAATTCCTTTTGTTTTAAAAAAAGTTAATTACATACAGTCCCAAAAAAATTATTTCTAATTTAGCCGGAGAAAATTTGTTAAACTCTGACAAAATATAAAATGGACAAAAACAAACTCATAGCCGACGTTTTAGGCGACAGAAGCGAAGATAATTTCTCGTTAAAAGATTTTTCTTTTGACAGACGTTATGCTTATATTTCGATGGTATCCTCTCTTGCGTGGTCTGACGGCAGCATTGACGAAAGAGAAAGAGTGATTTTGGAAGAGATTACCCAAGAGTTAGGCGAGGATATTCAAGTCGTTTTGATGACGGTAATTAACGAAACAAAAGATTTTAACATTGAAAATTTCAACAAATGGGTCGGCAAAATTACGGGAATGAAAATGAAAGTTTCCCTTATGGCAGACTTATTATTAACGGCTTTTGCCGACAGCGTTTATATGCAGGCAGAGAATTTTTATATGAAATATGTTTCGGGAAAATTGGGAATAAATTTCACGCTATATCAAAAGATTTTCCGTAAAGTTCAGTCTTATATGGACGAACAAAAAGCACAACAAGAAAAAGAAGAATTAGAAAAAAGCACCATGGTTTCCGAAAAAAACAACGGAATAATTCACAGATTTGTAAGTTCGATAATAAATTAAAAAAAAACGCGGAAAATTCCGCGCTTTTTTTATTAATTATTTTTTTACCACCTCTGAAACGAGTTTTGCAGCCTCCTCGAAAGTAATTGCCGAGTGAACTTTCAAGCCCGAATCGTCGATAATTTTCTTAGCCTCAATTGCATTTGTACCTTGAAGCCTTACGATAATCGGAATCGTGATGTTACCGATTTTTTTGTAAGCCTCAACAACGCCGTTAGCAACTCTGTCGCAACGAACAATACCGCCGAAAATGTTAACTAAAATTGCTTTAACGTTGGGGTCTTTCATAATGATACGGAAAGCGGCTTCAACGGTTTCAGCACTTGCCGTACCTCCTACGTCAAGGAAGTTAGCGGGTTCGCCGCCTGAAAGTTTTATAATATCCATCGTAGCCATTGCAAGACCAGCACCGTTAACCATACAGCCGATATTACCGTCAAGTTTTACGAGGTTAAGACCGTATTTTCCGGCTTCGACTTCGGCTTCTGCCTCTTCGGTAATGTCGCGCATTTCAGCATAATCTTTATGACGGAAAAGTGCATTGTCGTCGAGTTTTACTTTGCAGTCTGCGGCATAAATTTCGTCAAAAGACGTTTTTACGACGGGATTAATCTCAAACATCGAAGAATCGCTTGCCACGTATGCTTTATAAAGTGCCGAGACAAAAGCCTTCATTTTTTTGTTTGCCGTACCCGTTAAACCGAGATTGTAAGCAATTCTGTTTGCTTGAAAAGGTAAAAGTCCGGTTGCCGGATTAACCTCCTCTTTGAAAATTTTTTCAGGAGTCTCCTCTGCGACTTTTTCGATTTCCATACCGCCTTCGGTGCTGTACATGATGATGTTACGACCCGTAGCACGGTTAAGAAGAACGCTCATATAAAATTCCTTAACATCGGTAACGCCCTCGGCATTAGGACCGTAAATGCCTTGTTCTACAAGCACTTTGCGTACAAGTTTTCCTGCTGCGCCGGTCTGTTTCGTAACCAAAGTCATACCGATAATCTGTGAAGCGGCTTTTTCGACATCTTCAATGCTTTTTGCAATCTTAACGCCGCCCGCTTTACCGCGTCCGCCGGCATGAACCTGCGCTTTAACCGCCCAAACCGTAGCACCGACAGTTTCTTGAAGTTTTTTAGCCGCCTCTACCGCCTCTGTTGCGGTCTCGGCTACAAAGCCCTGAGGTACGGCAACTCCGAATTTACGGAGTATTTCTTTGCCCTGATATTCGTGTAAATCCATTTTTAGAAAGCGTTTTTTTAATTTTTTTTAATGCACGAAATTACAAATTTTCGTCGAAATGCAAAAAAAATATTGATAAAATTAAATTTTTGTTCATATAAAAAAATAATTTGATTAATTTTGTGGAAACATTTTAATCCGAATTACACTATGAAACAGTTGTTTTTTTTGTTAACATTTTTGGCTTTAACGCCTATTCTTAATGCCCAGAATTACCAAATAGGCGTATTTGAGGCATATAAAAACAAGAATCAGGAAACCACCGGCTCTATGTGGCAATCTCTTACCTCCGAGGTTTACCTTATGAACATGAGTTCTATGGACAAACTCATTGACGAAATCTATTTAAGAAACAAGAAAAAACGCATGAGGGGCTCGGTCAGCAGCGTTTTTATAACGGCAAAATTTGACGGCACTGCTGTTTTCAACGGCATCGAATATCCGCTTTACAGATTCAAAAGCGCGAAAGACGGCAAGTTTTCTAATATCAAAAACAATAATTCCGCATTAAGGATAATTGACGCAATGCCCGTTTCGGCGGTTTTCGGCGACAAAGCAGAAGAAACCGTTGAAATGAAGTTGGAGTTACAAAACTCGCCCGATATTGTTTCTGATTTTGCCTCAAAACAACTCAAAACGTTATCTTCTAATTTAGTAATCTCGCCCGCTCCAGCAATGAAAGCATATATAAAGGAGATTTCAACGCTTTTAAACCAAAACTTAGAAAACTCCGCCTCCGTTTATAGTTTTTCCACTCCGGTCAATATTTCGGAAGAAGAAAATCCGGGAGAAAAAAACGTATATTCTATTTCGGTGTATTTTTTCAAGCCCGAACTCTCTGACGACAACATCACCTTAGGCGGACAAGTTAAGGCAGACTTGGATTCTCTGCTGAAAGTCAACGCTCAAAACATAAATCCGGGACATTTAAACACCGTTATGGGGTATCAGAATTATCCCTACATAGTCTGCGTTAACTACAAAACGAAATATTCCGTCAAGATAAACAAAAATTTAACCGCCGACAAATTAGTGTTAAGAGAAAACTCCTTGAACGAGGCTTTTGCGCAAGGCAGAATCAACGGCGACATTTACACAATGGGCAAAGAACTCAACACTTTTTTAAAACTTTATGTTGACATAAAGAAGAACGCCGGAAACAACACGGGACACTTTTATATAATAAAGGATTACCGCGAACTTTGCAACATGTATTCCCGTACCAAAAAAAATCATGACGGCGACAAAGTTTTTGAAGAGTGTTTCAATGAAGTATACCTTAATTATATCAAAGATATAGAGGATAACTTTTTGACGGACGGCTTACAAAAAGTAAAAACAATCTCAGGCTTAATTCAAAACGGAGTTTCAGAGGGACTAAAAGCCGAAGAATACGAAAACAATCTCGATATTTTGAAATCAGTTTCGCTGCCTGACAACAATGACGACGAAGTCCTGAAAATCAAAGATTTAATATCGAGAACCGAAACTTTGCTTTTTAATTCTTTTTATTCTCCGATGATTTCAGAGTTCGAAAAAGCACCGAGTTTTTACGAATGTCAGCGGCTTATAAGTTACAGAGAAAAAACAAAATGCGAAAAATGCAGTATTGCTCTAAACAAGGCAATCGAAAATTTCAAAAAGGCGGTTAACGAAAGCAAAGATTTCGGCGAAAAGTAAGCACGGAAGTAAATTTTACTTTTTTGAAAAATTTTTGTTAAAAAAAATATCAAAATCTTAATTTTTTGTATTATCTTTGCACTCTGAAAAATAACAATATTCAAAAAAAAAAAAACGAAATGGCAGCATACATTTTCCCCGGACAGGGGTCTCAGTTTCCCGGAATGGGAAAAGATCTTTACGAAACTTCGCCCGTAGCGAAAGAATTGTTCGACAAGGCTAATGACATTTTGGGTTTTAACATCACCAAATTGATGTTTGAGGGTTCGGAAGAAGACCTCAAAGCCACCAAAGTAACACAGCCGTGTGTATTTTTACATTCGGTGATTTCGGTTTTGGCATTAGGCGGAGATTTTTCTCCTGAGGTTACGGCAGGACATTCGCTCGGAGAGTTTTCGGCATTGACGGCAGCCGGTGCGCTTAACTTCGAAGACGGTTTGAGGCTCGTTGCAAAAAGAGCCGAGGCTATGCAAAAATGCTGCGAATCGCAAGTATCTTCTATGGCTGCTGTTTTGGGCTTGGAAGACTCTGTTATTGAACAGGCTTGTCAAAAAGTAACATCAGAGGGCGATATTGTTGTTGCCGCTAATTATAATTGTCCGGGTCAGGTCGTAATTTCAGGAACTGAAAGCGGCGTTGACAAGGCATCAAAACTTCTTGAAGAGGCGGGTGCAAAACGCGTTGTAAAACTTCAAGTAAGCGGAGCTTTTCATTCACCGCTTATGGAGCCGGCAAAAGTTGAACTCGAAAAAGCAATCGCTGCAACAGAGTTTCATACACCGAAATGTCCCGTTTTTCAGAACGTAGACGCACTTGCTCAGACCGATTCTGAGGTTATAAAAGCAAATTTGATAAAACAACTCACCTCGCCGGTAAGATGGACAAAAACCATACAAAACATTATCGCTAAGGGAGTTACAGAGTTTGTAGAGTGTGGACCGGGCAATGTGCTTCAAGGTTTGATGAGAAAGATAGACAGAGGCGTAAAGAGTTCGCATTTAGCGTAATAATAAGTTATTGTAAAAAAAATGTTTATTTTTTGCGAAAAAAATTTTTTTGTGAAATAAATAATTTGTAATTTCACGGCGCGAAATTAAACGTTTTTGGAGAGATGTCCGAGTGGCTGAAGGAACACGCCTGGAAAGCGTGTATAGGTCTAAAGCTTATCGGGGGTTCGAATCCCCCTCTCTCCGCTAATATTAATAAATATCAATTTTCGTATAATTAAAAACTAAAAACACAACATGAAAAAGCTATTTTCATTATTAGCGATAGCCGGTATGCTCATTTTCGGTGCTGCAAACGTTTATGCACAGGAAGGCTCAGAGCCGTCGGCTCAGGAACAAGTTGCACCTGCAACCAATCAGTCATCTGTTTCGGCAGACCAACCGGAAGAAATTCCGATTCACAAAGCGATTAAAACAAAATTCATCGAAGGTGGTGCCGGATTTATGGCATTTGTGCTTATTGCTTTAATCATCGGTCTTGCAATTTCAATCGAAAGAATTATTTACTTAGGTCTTGCTTCTCCTAACAAAGAGAAACTTTTGGAAGACCTTGAAGAGGCTCTTAACAACGGCGGAATCGAAGAGGCTAAAAACCTTTGCCGCGCTAAGAGAGGTCCATTGGCAGGTATTTTCTACGAAGGTCTCGACCGTTATTCTGACGGTTCAAGAGAGAACATTGCAGAAGTAGAAAAAGCAATCGTATCTTACGGTGCTGTTGAAATGGGTAAACTCGAATCAGGCGTTACCTGGATTAACCTCTGTATTTCACTTTCTCCTATGTTGGGATTCATGGGTACGGTTATCGGTATGATCGGTGCATTCGACGCTATCGAGCAGGCAGGTGATATTTCGGCATCAGTTGTTGCCGGCGGTATCAAAGTCGCTCTTATCACTACGGTTGCCGGTCTTATCGCCGCAATGATTTTGCAGGTATTCTGTAACTACATTCTTTCTAAGATTGAGTCTATCACAAACGATATGGAAGACGCTTCTATCTCTTTTGTAGATATTCTTATCAAATATGCCGCTAAAAGATAATAATATTAAAAAAAATTAAGCAGTCATGCAGAAAATATTAACCATCGCAAAATGGGCTCTCATGCTGGTTTCGGTAATTCTTTTTGCGTTGTTTTTCCTCAACGTAGTGCCGTTGTCAGATATGACTTCCCAAATTGAAAACGGAACTACAAATATGTTTCTCGGCTGGGCATTAGTATTGTTGGGCGTATGCGCAGTTGCAGCAATAGCATTCCCTGTCGTAAACATGATAGCGAACCCGAAATCGGCAATAAAAACCATTATCGCGCTCGCTGTAGTAGCCGTTATCTTCGGAATTTCGTATGCTATGTCAAGTGGTGCATTGGATTCTATGGCTCCTACCTTGGTAGAGTCTGACGAGTCAACCCGTTTATGGTCCGGTGCAGGTCTTAACGCATTGTACATTACCTTGTCGCTTACAATCTTGGCTGTTATTGCTTCCGAGGTTTACGCTAAAATTAAAAAATAGTTTTTTATAAGGGGAAAACTCCTAAAAAAAAGAAGTTTTCCCCATTAAAACTTATAAAGTAAAAATGGCAAAACAATTAGGTGAAATAAATGCAAGTTCTCAGGCAGACATTGCGTTCCTCTTGTTGGTGTTCTTCCTTGTAACAACATCAATGAGTGTGGATCAAGGTCTTAACAGAACACTTCCCCCGCCGCCGGATCCGAATCAACCGGAAAATACCGACAAAATCAACGAGCGTAACGTTTTCGTTGTCCTTATCAACAAAGACAATCAACTCGCTATTGAGTCGGAGGTTTCTGAGATTGATATTCTTACCGACAGAACCATAGAGTTTTTGACCAATCCGCGCGGAGCAGCAGACTTGTCAGAACAAGTAAAAGCCTCAAAAAAACTCGAAGAGGCTATGGCAAAAGGCGGTAAGGAAGAAGAAATTAAGAACTACCGCAGACTTGTAACAGAATGTGGCGACCCTGATATTTCAAAAGGCGTTGTATCGCTTCAAAACGACCGTGGTACTAAATATGAAACGTATATTGCCGTTCAGAATGCAATCGTAGCGGCTTTCAACGTATGCCGTGATAAATTTTCCAAAGAATATTTCGGCGGAAAAGTTTATGACGAATTGAGTGCCGAAGACCAAAAAGTCGTAAAACTTGCAATTCCTTTGAATATTTCGGAGGCAGAACCCAGAAGTGTTAAATAAAATAAAACAGGAGAAAAGATATGTCAAAATTCAGAAAATCAGGAGGCAGAAAAATGGCTGCCCTTTCTACGGCATCATTGCCTGACATCGTTTTCATGTTGCTTTTCTTCTTTATGTCAGTTACTTCGATGAAAGAAACAGACTATAAAGTGAAAATCAAACTCCCACAGGCTACGGAAGTAAAAAAACTTGAAAAGAAATCTCTTGTCAGTTACATATACGTAGGAACGCCTTTGGCGGCTCATCAGGCAAAATACGGTTCGGAACCGCGTATACAACTCAACGACAAAATCTCTGAGTTGTTCGACATTGCCGACTACGTAGAAAGCGAACGCTCCTCTCGCGACGAAAGCGATGCTCAACAATTAACTTATTCACTTAAAGTGGATTCTGATGCCAAAATGGGTATCGTTACGGACATTAAACAAGAACTTAGAAAAGTTCAGGCTTTGAAAATCAACTATTCGACCCTCAAAGTCGAAAGAAAAGGAAATTATTAATAGTTTTTTTTTAAAACCGGCACTTTAATAAAGAACGCTCATGATAATAAATTATGGGCGTTTTTTATTGTTTCATAAAAAAAAATGAAAAAGAAAATACTCATAATATCCGCATTTTTAATTGCTTTATGCGCCGCTGCTTTTGCGTGGTATTCTTTTTACTATAAGGAAATTCAAATTCAAGCCTCCTCTGTATCAGGTAATTTCACGAATTTCCGCGATACAATACCGCAAACTGACACCTCAAAACAGAATATACTTCTGATAGGAGATTCTATGGCGTATTCACTGATGTTCAGGACAAAAAATTACTGCGATTACAACAATCATGAACTTCATGTAGTAAGTTGGGTAAGCGCAACAAGCAAAACGTATGCAATTTGCGACACATTAGAATATTTCGTCAACCTATACAAGCCGACATACATCATCTTTGTTATCGGCGCAAACGAAATGTTCGCTTACAACGCCAAAGACAGAATAAAATACTTCGACAAAATTATTCCTCAAACGCACGGAATACCGACCGTATGGATTGGTCCCCCTAACTGGAAAGAAGACACGGGAATCAACGAGGTAATGATGAAAAAATTTGGTCCAAAACAGTTCTTCTTATCAAAAAAACTGCACTACACACGCATAGAAGGCGACATTGCTCACCCTAACAGGGCTTCAAGTTCTATGTGGATGGACTCTGTTTCGTCATGGATTATGAAAAAAAGTTGTTTTCCAATCAGATTGGAAACCCCGAAGGCTGCAAACCCCGCAAAAGTGGATTTCGTAAGACTCGTCGTAACCGATATAAATAAAGTATAAAAACACAATTTTTTTTTTTTTTTGCCGTTATTCACTTAAAACGAACTTTTTGAAATAAATAAACGTAACGCACAATAATAAAAATGAAAAGAAAATTAAGATTTTTTAAAGCCGTTGTGATAAAAGTTTGTGCTATCTTTGCACTCGTAACGGTGGCACTGAACGTCAGCGCACAGAAAGGTAAAAGCAAACATTTTGACGAAGCCGGTCTGTTTTTGGGTGTAGGATACTATAACGGAGAAATCAATCCGTCAAAACCGTTTTACAGACCCAAATTGGCTATCGGTCTTAATTTAAGACACGGCTTTAACGAAAGAGTTGCTGCTAATTTTCAAGTTTCAAGGTGCAAACTCGAAGGCGCAGACAGAGATTTTACCGATGAATACAGAAGAAAAAGAAACGCTCATTTCGAAAACGAGGTTATTGAACTCGCTTTTTGCGGTGAATACAACTTTTTCCCGCTCGAAAAAGGCTCGCCGACAAATTTCGTAACCCCATACGTTTCGGGTGGTCTCGGAATTACGGTCGCTTCTTTTCCCGGACAAGGATTAAGAGCATGTATACCTTTCGGAGTAGGAGTAAAAATATCACCTAATAATAAAGTTACTATTGCTTTTGACTGGAAATACAGAAAATTGTTTTCTGATATGCTCGACCAAATAAGCGACGATATGTATTCATTGGACTTTGAAGATGCCGCAAAACAAAAATCATTCGGCTCTAATGACGATTGGTATTCATTCGTAGGAGTGATTCTTTCGTTCAATTTAGGAGGCGGTGGTAACAAAGCTGGCATTTGTCCCGCTTACAAATAAGCGAAATACGTACTTTTTAAAAAATATGTTAAAAGAAGATTTAGACAAAAACAATATCCCTCGGCACGTTGCCGTAATTATGGACGGTAACGGCCGTTGGGCTGAAAAACATGGGAAACCTCGTCTTGAAGGTCATGCCCAAGGCGCACAAGCCGCAAGAAGAGCAGTGGAAACGGCTCATAAATTAGGCATAAAGTATATCACACTCTATGCGTTTTCCATGGAGAATTGGAATCGCCCCGAAAGCGAAGTAAGCGGTTTGATGTCGCTTTTAACAAGTTCCATCGCTTGTCAATTCAAAGATTTAATCGAAAATAACGTCCGGCTTCTGACTATCGGCGACAATTCTCTCCTGCCGCAAAACGTAAGAGAAGACATTGAAGCAGTCGTAAAAGAATCAGAAAACAACACGGGACTTACAGTAATAATTGCATTAAGTTATTCAGGTCGTCATGAAATAGTTCAGGCGGCTAAAAAACTTTTGACCAAATACGCCGAAAAACCTTTCGATATTTCGCTGACGGACGAAAAAGTCTTTGCCGAAAATCTTTACACCGCGCAAATTCCTGACCCCGAACTGCTTATAAGAACAAGCGGCGAGTTCAGGATTTCTAATTTTCTGCTTTGGCAAATCTCGTATTCCGAACTTTATTTCACGGAAAAACTATGGCCTGACTTCTCAGAAGAAGATTTTATCGATGCCGTTTACGATTATCAACACCGTCAACGCAGATTCGGAAAAACTTCAAGCCAAATTATTGAAGAAAAATAATTTTTTTTTTGTAACTTTGCGCACTGAAAAAAAAGTAAAACATATTTTTATAAAAAATGAAAAGCAAACTGCTATTATTGCTGCTTGTAATTTTGGTTACTGCAAAAAACTCGTTTTCACAAATAGAAGTAAATTACGATTCTCCTAAGGAATACACCATAGGCGGAATAACTGTTTCGGGTATCAAATATCTTAACAAACAGGCTCTTATACAAATTTCCGGACTTAAAGTCGGACAAAAAATCAGAGTTCCGGGCGACGAAATCACCCGTTCTATCGAAAAACTTTGGAAACAAGGTCTGTTTTCTGATGTCAGCATCGGCATTACGGACATATCCGTTGACGATAAGATTTTTTTGGACATCAAATTAGAAGAACGCCCGAAAATCAACAAAGTTTTATACAAAGGTGTACGTTCGGGCGAAAAAGAGGACTTGAACGACAAAATAAAAGTTGTTCCCGGAACAAAAGTTACGGAACACGTTTTGACCAAAACAAAAAACATCATCACCGAACATTATTACGACAAAGGCTTTTACAACGTTGAAGTACGTATCACCGAACAACCCGATACTATGATGCAAAACGTTGAAAACCTTGTTATTAACGTAGACAAAGGACATAAAGTAAAAATCAAAAGCATTTCGTGCGAAGGCAACGAACAAATCACTGACCAAAAAGTTAGAAAATATCTCAAACAAACCAAACAAAAACGTTGGTACGGAATGTTTAAGCCCTCAAAATTTATACGCAAAAAATTTGAAGAGGACAAAGAAACTTTAATCAAGAAATTTAATTCGCACGGTTTTCGCGATGCGGAGATTTTAGGCGATTCCGTTTACAAGATTGACGACCGTCTCGTGGGTGTTAACATAAAAGTATACGAAGGCAAAAAATACTATTTCCGCAATATCAAGTGGGTAGGAAACGAGAAATATTCCACCGATATGCTTCAACGCAGACTTGACATAAAGAAAGGCGACCTTTACGACCAAAACCGTCTTGACGAGAGAATCAACACGGATAAAGACGCAGTTTCTAACATCTATATGGACGACGGCTATCTGTTTTTCCATGCAATTCCCAAAGAAGTTTCGGTGGTTAACGATTCCGTTGACGTAGAAATAATGGTTTTTGAAGGTCCGCAGGCTTACATCAACGACATTATCATCACCGGCAACACGATTACTAACGACCACGTACCAAGAAGAGAACTCTACACCCTACCGGGCGAACTTTTCTCTAAAAGCGATGTCATCGGCTCTGTAAGAGAGTTGGCGCAACTCGGAAATTTTGAGCCGGAAAAACTTTTGCCGAATCCCGTTCCCGATTACAACAACGCAACCGTTGACATCGAATATCCGTTAGTTGAAAAACGTAACGATATGTTTGAAATTTCAGCCGGTTGGGGCGGCGGCTATTTTGTCGGCAAAATGGGCGTAACATTCAATAACTTTTCTACGAAGAACTTTTTCGACAAGTCTTCGTGGAGACCTCTGCCTCAGGGCGACGGACAAAAATTAAGTCTTTCGGTTCAGACAAACGGAAGGTATTACCAAACTTACGCAATATCATTTTCAGAGCCTTGGCTCGGCGGAAAACGCAGAAACTCGTTCTCCGTTAGTATGTACTACTCTAATATTGACATGAGAAATGCAAATTCAAGGTCGTATTATTATAGCACATACAATTACAGAATGCAGGTTTGGGGAGCCTCTGTGGGCTTGGGAAGACGTTTGAGTTGGCCAGACAACTATTTCCAACTCTACGGAGAACTCTTTTTCAAGCGTTACAAACTCATAGATTATCCTTACGACTTGTTTGAAGGATTTTCTAACGGAAATGCTAACGAAACGGGCATAAAAATCGTCTTTTCAAGAAACAACATCGATGCGCCGATATATTCAAGACGCGGTTCGTCGTTTGCGTTCACCTTTGAACTGACTCCGCCCTACTCTCTGCTCAAAGAAAAAAATTATGCGGAAATTTCATCGTCAGACAAATGGAAATGGGTGGAATATCACAAATACGGATTTGAGGCTAACAACTTTACGCAACTTGTCGGCGACCTTGTGTTGCACACGAAAATTCAGTACGGATTTTCATGCTATTATAACAAAGACATGGGATATTCGCCGTTTCAAGGCTATACGATGGGCGGTGACGGTATGAACACTTACCGTTACGGCAAAGATGTTATCGGCATGAGAGGTTATGAAGAAGAGATGATTTCTTCTAACGGTAACGCATACGCAAAATACTCGTTAGAACTTCGTTATCCGGCTATTTTGAGCGAATCGGCAACGATTTACGGAATCGGATTCATCGAAGGCGGTAACTGCTGGAAAAACATATACGAGTTTAAACCATTCGATATGTACAGAACGGCAGGAGCAGGTGTAAGAGTATTTCTTCCGATGCTCGGTATGTTAGGACTTGATTGGGGTTGGGGTTTTGACGCTCCGGCTGCTCAGGACAGCAAAAGCGTACTTCAATTTACGATGGGACAGAATTTTTAACAGAATTTAATTTCAGAAGTTTTTTTTTCTGTCATCTAAAAGGTAAATTTTTTTTTTTAACAATAAAAACTTAAAAGAATATGAAAAAAATATTTTTAACGGCAGCAACCGTCCTTGCATTGATTTCAGGCGGCTTTGCACAAAAATTTGCACATGTAGACACCGAATATATACTCGGAAAAATTCCGGCTTACCAGCAGGCGCAGACTAAGTTGGATACTTATTCAAAGCAATGGCAGAGTGAGGTTGAGGCAAAGTTTTCGGAACTTGACCAGATGTACAAAAAGTTTCAGGCAGAGGCTGACATATTGCCCGCCGCTACGAAAACCAAACGCGAAGACGAAATAATCGCAAAAGAAAAAGAAGCGAAAGAACTTCAAAAAAAGTATTTCGGTACAAACGGAGAACTCTCTAAAAAACGTCAGGAATTAATAAAACCGATTCAGGACAACGTTTACAACGCTTTGAAAGCCGTTGCAACCGAAGGCGGTTATGATTATATTTTCGACAAAGTAACGGGCGACATCATTTACGCCTCAGAGAAATACGACGAGTCGGACGTAGTTTTAAAGAAAATAGTTAAATAGTATAGACAATAAACCATGAAAAAGTTATTTTTAGTACTTGCAGCATTTATTTCGCTGACACTCAGCGCAAACGCTCAGAAATTCGGGCACATTGTATCTCAGGATATTATCGAAAACATGCCCGATTACAAAAACGCGCAGACACAAATTGAAGCCGAAGGCAAAAAAGCCGAAACTCAGTATCAAGCCATGGCTACTGAGTATCAAAGCAAGGTTCAGGCATATCAGGAAAACGTTCAATTAGCCGATGCCGCACCGGAAAAATGGTCTGCCGCAATACGCGCCGACAAAGAACAGGAAATCATGCAGTTGCAGGAAAGAATCCAACGCTTTCAAGAGAACGCTCAACAGTCATTACAACAAAAACGTACCGAACTTATGAACCCAATCATCGAAAAACTCGATGCAGCGGTTAAAAAAGTTGCAACAGCCGGCGGTTACGTTTACGTTATGGACAAAAACAACGTTCTTTTCATCAACGAAACAATCAGCGTTGACCTGACCGCAGAAGTAAAAAAAGAATTGGGAATGTAATTTTTTATTTATCACGAGCCGCAAAAAAATGCGGCTCGTTTTTTTAAATTTATTCTAACATTTTTGCTATCACTCCGACCAACATTCCGGGAAGTCGTTTTAAATCAGAACAACAAACAATACGCGGATAAATTTCTTTAAGCTCGGCGTAATTCTTTTCACCGAGTGCAACGGCAGCAATATGAATACCACGGTTGATAATCCGGCTGACAGTTTCTGCCGTGTCCCGTGTGGATGCCGGCGGAAAATACTTATCATATCCATGAGCCGGTAGTCCGTCCGAAATAATTATTATGACCTTGTTTTCATTTGAAGCATTATCCGAAAGGTATTTTTCTGCCCAAAGCAATGCCAAAGAATCGCGGTTGTCTCCATCACAACCCACCGTCATAATGTTATATTTACTTAAAACGTCAGAATCAAAGTCAACCAAAACATTTATTCCTATTTTGGGACAGATACCATAGGCATTATGAAGTACAAAACAATGTTCTATATTGTTGACTGACAAGACTTCATACATAATTACACTCGCAATTTTCGCATTTTCAATATTCTTACCATACATTGAGCCGCTACCGTCAATCAAAAATAAAACTGACAGAGGCGGAGTATCAATACCATACGTTTTTTTAAACCAAAAACGCCCTTTTACATCGCCGAGATGTTTTGAAGATATGCCGTGTCCGAAAATCATTTTGTCAACGCGAACTTCCGCTTTGGCTTGAAGAAGGTCAAAAATTCTTGCTTTATAAGTGTTTATCGTGCTTTTATATTGACTCACGATTTCATCGTATTGGACCTTGTAAGATGTATGCGGTGCAAGTTTGGTCAGGTGTATTTCTATATCGTTATGTCGGAAAGCGTTTTTCAGTCCGTATTCCTTAGGAGTTATCACGACAGAAATATCGCCTTTGGTCTTAGTACGATTAACACGTTTATAATCACCGTCATAATCTATAAAGTCAAGCAGAATTTCCGCCGTAGTGTTCTCGTGATCATTAGGTATGTCTTCTCCGTTTAAACCGGTAAATAATCTGCGCGTAATACAATCATTATCAACGTTTTTTGGGGGATTAGTAAAATATGAACTTCTACATATAATAGTTGTTCTCATTTTGTCGCGATAAGCCGTATCATCAAGTAAAATATCCTTATCATCAGGAATCATCGGCTGAATAATGTCAAAGATTTTTTGTGCATACTCATAACGCCGTTTACAACTGCCTTGAACCGTTCCCGTCAAAAACAAATCTTTTGTTTGCGCAATATAATTTTCAATTTCGGGATTTTTGTTTTCGAGGGTCATAAACGGTGAATACAAAACAAACTTACACATATAATCCATATAATCAGTAAGATTGATATAGTTTTTATCTTTAATCTTATTCTTTACCGAATTAGGCAAACGGCTTGCCGTTGCCATTCTGATAAACTTTAAGTATCCGATGATATTATCATAAACCGATGCACCGTAATTTTCGATAAATGAATCTTCAATAATATTGAAAATATCAACCAAAATGCGGTATTTATTCCCCGAACCGCAACATCTTATGTCGCCGGCAATGTTTATCGAAAAATCCGTATATAAAATATGCAAACATTCGTGAATTGAAAGCGCACGGGTTACCATTTTCAGTGCGTTCCAACAATTCGTTGACAATTTATCACCGAGATTTAACTTTCGCTCTATTGCAAGCAAAAGCGCATTATCGGAATAAATTTCCAAAAACTGAGGATCATTATATATCGTATCGCCGTTGGTATGCGGACTATTATAATGCTCAAAAACAAGCCTCAAAGCATTATTTTCCGCAAACGCACGGCAAAATTCTTCCTCAATTTTTAAATTTTGAGAAGACAAAAAACAATTTAGTTGTTCACTATAATACATTGAAAAATAAGATATAACAAAGTTACCATTTATAAATTTTTATAATATCACGAAAGGTTGCTTCCAATATTCTGTCGCATTTGGCGATAGGAATTATTGTTTTTTCAGCAGCCGCAACATAACCTTCGTACTTTGCCAAACGAACCCAATTCTCAAGATTTCGCGGGGAAATAACGATATCAAGTTCCTCATTTTCAATTTTTTTCTTAATTTTATCGTAAATGACTAATACTTTATTAATTTTATCGCTACATTCCGGAACACGGGTCAATAACATTCGACTTATTGCCGTTTCTGATAATTGTGCAATTTCAACAATGGCATTAAAACGATTATAAAGAGCCTGATTGAGTTGTTTAGTACCGAAATATCCGACATTCATAGTCGCAAAAAAGCGGAAATTTTTATGACGGCGGACAAATTCTCCGTTGTCCAAACGCACAAAACCGTTGTCATCCAACAGAGAATTTAAAAATGCCAAATATTGCGGTTTTGCGAAGTTTATTTCTTCAAAAACCACCGCACCGCCTTCTCTAATCGCCTTTGTTACATAACTTTCTTT
>JAFPZK010000055.1 GCA_017417315.1 Bacteroidales bacterium | reverse complement strand
TTCAAATAATCTGTTTCAAGAAACCCTGTCGGCAGACATTTATGTTGACAAAACGATGTTAATCAGTGAATTGAATCGTTTTATCGACAAGGGTAACAAATACATTTGCGTTTCACGTCCGCGACGGTTCGGAAAAACTATCGCAACTAATATGCTTTGTGCTTATTATTCAAAAGGTTGCGATTCGAGAGAGATGTTTAAGAACTTAAAAATTTCAAAGGCGGATAATTACGAAAAATATCTCAACAAATTGAATTTCATTGCGATAGACGTTGCAGGAGAATATCAGAATACATCCGACAAAGACAATATGTTGGAATTCTTGACTGCAAGGTTGATAAGGGAATTCAGGCAACAATTTCCAACAATTGAATTTCCAGACGACTATTCGATAGCCAACTGCATACAAGAAGTTTATACCATTACCGGCGAAACATTTGTCATCATTTTAGACGAGTATGACTGTCTTGTGCGTAATAATTTCGGTTCGCAACTATTCGCTAATTATTTGGAATTTCTCAACGGTCTTTTCAAAAGTAACACTTTAAGGCAAGCAATTTCGCTTGCATATCTAACCGGTATTTTGCCCGTAGTGAGAGACAGAGTTCAAAGCAAACTCAATAATTTTGAAGAATATACAATTCTTGACGCATATAATCTTTCTGAATATATAGGTTTTACCGACGAGGAAGTAAAACCGCTTTGCGAAAAATACGGCGTTGATTTCATAGAATGTAAACGCGAATACGACGGATATGCTCAAAACGGTTTTGAAATTTATAATCCTGAATCTGTGGTAAAATGTATGCTGACCAAGAAGTTTAGTAATTTTTGGGGCAAAACCTCCACGTACAAAGTAATTACCGACCGGCTGAAACATAATTACAAGGGCATACAAGACGATATAATCAAAATGATTGCCGGCGAAGAAGTCAAGGTAAACGTTACCCGATATATGAACACGATGACAGATTTTATTACAAAAGACGACGTGTTTACATACCTGATTCATCTTGGATATTTGGCGTTTAATAATGAGAAAAGCACTTGTCGTATTCCTAATTTTGAGGTTCGCAAAGAGTGGTACAACGCCATCGAAAGTATGGAAGATTACGCTGCCACCGACCAAATCATCAAAGATTCAGAAGAACTTCTTAACCAAACTCTTGACAAAAATTGCCGCGCCGTAGAAAAAGCACTTGACAAAAGTCATATTCACGTTACTTCCAACCGTAGTTACAACAACGAAGATGCTTTGATGTCGGCAATTTATTTGGCTTACATTTACGCCAAAAACGAATACACCGTCATCAAAGAAATGACCACGGGTAAAGGTTTTGCTGACGTTGTTTTTATTCCGTTTTATCCGGGCAAACCAGCAATGATTATCGAACTAAAACGCAACGGTTCAACAGAAAGCGCGTTGAACCAAATCAAAAACAAGGAATATTACGACAGTTTGGAGCATTATTTCGGAAAACTTCTTTTTGTCGGAATCAACTACGACGAAAAAACAAAAAAACATCAATGCGAGATTTTGGAGTTTGAAAAAGAATAAACAACATAAAGTGGGAATAGTTCAGCGGTTAGAACAAAACTTAGTTAAAGTTGAAACGCGAGTTCGAGACTTGCTTCCCACACAAACATTTTTATAAAAACTATGGGCATATATTTAAATCCTTCAAATAATCTGTTTCAAGAAACCCTGTCGGCAGACATTTATGTTGACAAAACGATGTTAATCAGTGAATTGAATCGTTTTATCGACAAGGGTAACAAATACATTTGCGTTTCACGTCCG
>JAFPZK010000054.1 GCA_017417315.1 Bacteroidales bacterium | reverse complement strand
TTCAAATAATCTGTTTCAAGAAACCCTGTCGGCAGACATTTATGTTGACAAAACGATGTTAATCAGTGAATTGAATCGTTTTATCGACAAGGGTAACAAATACATTTGCGTTTCACGTCCGCGACGGTTCGGAAAAACTATTGCAACTAATATGCTTTGTGCCTATTATTCAAAAGGTTGCGATTCGAGAGAGATGTTTAAGAACTTAAAAATTTCAAAGGCGGATAATTACGAAAAATATCTCAACAAATTGAATTTCATTGCGATAGATGTTGCGAGCGAATATCAAAACGCAGTCGATAAAGAAAATATGTTGAATAAATTAACAACATTTTTAAAAGACGAATTTATAGCACAGTTTCCGAAAATAGATTTCAAAGCCTGCGAGTCGATTGCCGATTGTATGTTAAAAGTTTATTCTTTGACCGGCGAAACCTTCGTCATCATTTTAGACGAATACGACAGCCTTGTGCGCGACCAATTCGGAACACATTTGTTTGGTGAATATTTACAATTCTTGAACGGTCTTTTCAAAAGTAACACTTTAAGACAAGCAATTTCGCTTGCATATCTTACCGGAATTTTGCCCGTAGTGAGAGATAGAGTTCAGAGCAAACTCAATAATTTTAAAGAATACACAATTTTAAATTCTTATCAACTTGCAGAATACGTAGGTTTTACTGATGCGGAAGTAAAACCGCTTTGCGAAAAATACGGTGTTGATTTTACCGAATGTAAACGCGAATACGACGGATATAAACAAAACGGTTATGAAATATACAATCCCGAATCGGTTGTTATGTGTATGGAAACCAAAAGTATTGAAAATTTTTGGGGGAAAACCTCCACGTACAAAGTAATTACCGACCGTCTGAAACATAATTACAAGGGCATACAAGACGATATAATCAAAATGATTGCCGGCGAAGAAGTCAAGGTAAACGTTACCCGATATATGAACACGATGACCGATTTTATTACCAAAGACGACGTGTTTACATACCTGATTCATCTTGGATATTTGGCGTTTAATAATGAGAAAAGTACTTGCCGTATTCCCAATTTTGAAGTCCGCAAAGAGTGGTACAACGCCATAGAAAGTATGGAAGATTACGCTGCCACCGACCAAATCATCAAAGATTCAGAAGAACTTCTTAACCAAACTCTTGACAAAAATTGCCGCGCCGTAGAAAAAGCACTTGACAAAAGTCATATTCATGTAACTTCAAACCGCAGTTACAACAACGAAGATGCTTTGATGTCGGCGATTTATTTGGCTTACATTTACGCCAAAAACGAATACACCGTCATCAAAGAAATGACTACGGGCAAAGGTTTTGCTGACGTTGTTTTCATTCCGTTTTATCCGGGCAAACCCGCAATGATTATCGAACTAAAACGCAACGGCTCAACAGAAAGTGCGTTGAACCAAATCAAAAACAAGGAATATTATGACAGTTTGGAGCATTATTTCGGGAAACTTCTTTTTGTCGGAATCAACTACGACGAAAAAACAAAAAAACATCAATGCGAGATTTTGGAGTTTGAAAAATAAATAAACAACATAAAGTGGGAATAGTTCAGCGGTTAGAACAAAACTTAGTTAAAGTTGAAACGCGAGTTCGAGACTTGCTTCCCACACAAACATTTTTTATAAAAACTATGGGCATATATTTAAATCCTTCAAATAATCTGTTTCAAGAAACCCTACGTGGTAAAATTTACGTTGATAAAACAATGTTAATCAGTGAATTAAACAATTTTATCGACGAGGGAAACAAATACATTTGCGTTTCACGTCCGCGACGGTTTGGAAAAACTATCGCAACTAATATGTTATGTGCCTATTATTCCAAAGGTTGCGATTCGAGAGAGATATTCAAAAATTTGAAGATTTCCAAAGCCGACAATTATGAAAAATATCTTAATAAGCTAAATTTCATTGCAATAGACGTAGCGAGCGAGTATCAAAACGCTGGCGAAAAAGAAAATATGTTGGAAAAATTAACAACATTTTTAAAAGACGAATTTATTGCACAATTTCCGAAAGTAGATTTCAAAGCCTGTGAGTCAATTGCCGATTGTATGTTAAAAGTTTATTCTGCAACTGGTGAAACTTTTGTCATCATTTTAGACGAATACGACTGCCTTGTACGCAATCAATTTGGTACGGGACTTTTTGAAAAATACCTCGGATTTCTCAACGGTTTGTTTAAAAGTAACACTTTAAGACAGGCAATTTCGTTGGCGTATATTACGGGAATTTTACCAGTTGTGAGAGACAGAGTTCAAAGTAAACTCAATAATTTCGCAGAATATACAATTCTTAATTCTTATCAGCTTGCTGAATATGTTGGTTTTACAGACGAGGAAGTAAAACCGCTTTGCGAAAAATATGGCGTTGATTTTACCGAATGTAAACGTGAATACGACGGATATAAACAAAACGGTTTCGAGATTTATAATCCTGAATCGGTTGTAAAATGTATGTTGACCAAAAGCATCGAAAGTTTTTGGAGCAAAACATCTACATATCAAGTAATTACCGACCGTTTGAAAGAGAATTACAAGGGCATCAAAGACGACGTTATCCGTATGATTGCGGGTGAAAACGTAAAAGTAGATACGGGGATGTATCTAAATACTATGACGGATTTTGTTGTTAAAGACGACGTTTTAACTTACCTGATTCACCTTGGTTATTTGGCGTACAACAAGGACAATCAAACGTGCCGAATCCCTAACAAAGAGGTTGAAAAAGAGTGGTTTAGGGCAGTGTCAATTCTGAAAAACTATTCCGTTACCGATAAAATAATAAAGTCGTCGGAAGAACTTTTAAACCAAACACTTGATAAAAATTGTCGTGCAGTAGAAAAGGCACTTGACAAAAGTCATATTCACGTTACTTCAAACCGCAGTTACAACAACGAGGACGCTTTGATGTCGGCGATTTATTTGGCTTACATTTACGCCAAAAACGAATACACCGTCATCAAAGAAATGACTACGGGCAAAGGTTTTGCTGACGTTGTTTTCATTCCGTTTTATCCGGGGAAACCTGCGATGATTATCGAACTAAAACGCAACGGCTCAACAGAAAGTGCGTTGAACCAAATCAAAAACAAAGAATATTACGACAGTTTGGAGCATTATTTCGGGAAACTACTTTTCGTCGGAATCAACTACGATGAAAAAACCAAAAAACATCAATGCGAGATTTTGGAGTTTGAAAAGGAATAAACAATAATCAAAACTATGGACATTTTCAACGAGTTTGTTATTAACAATAAAGAAAAGACGATAAACTATCTTTTGAAATCGTATTCTTGCCTTCAATACGAGGATTGCGAGGATATTTTTCAGGATTCGTTGATGGTTCTTATCGAAAAAAATAGTAAAAGCGAACTTGATAATATTAAATCTTCTGTTTACACCTTTTTTGTAGGAATTTGCAAAAATAAGGCACGTGAATTTAGCCGTCTAAAATACAAAACGGGTTACATCGAAGATAATTTCTTGTGCGGCAATTTTTCGGAGGAAAAACTCGAGAAAATTCTTAGTCTCGACAACGACAATCCCGAACTTGAAAATTCTAAAAATCAGGCTGTTGACGAAATCATAAACGACCTTCCCGATACTTGTGCGAAAGTTTTTTGGGGATATTTCAGAGACGGTTTTTCGCTCAAAACGTTGGCGGCAATGTTCGGCAAAACCGAATCGGCAATGAAAGTTACAAAATTCCGCTGCTCAGAAAAATTTAAAGACCGTTACCAAAAAGTGTTAAACAAAATTTTAAACAAGACATTATGAATCAGGAACTTGACAACATATCAGAAGAAGTTTTGAAGGACGATGAAACTTTGATGCAATTTCTTCGCGGTGAACTTTCCGCCGAAGATGAGACTGCTTTTATGCAAAAACTTCAACAAAATCCCGACCTCAAAGCCCGTGCCGTCGCCGTTGCACGCCTCATAAAAGGTCTTGAACGAAAAGGCATCAAAGATGACGAAAAACTGAAATCCGCTTTCAAAAAATTGTCAAAACAAAGTAAAATAAAACGGATTTTTGTTTGGGTAACGTCTGCCGCTGCGGTGCTTGTTTTGGTGTTTGGACTGAGGATTTTTTACGTCAATTCTTCATACGAAAAAATTGCCGCCGAATACGAAAATTCATTTCCTTTTTCAGAGATTTCACGTGGTAACAATGACGATTTGTCAGCAAAACTGCAAAATTGGACTGACAACGTCTTACAAAATAGGGATTTGGATTTGACGATTGAAAAACTTTCAAAAGTTTTCACGCAATCACAGTCGGAAACATTCAATGCTTACACCAATTATTTTGCGGTTTCGGGTTGGTATTTGGCACTTGCGTACCTAAAAAATCACGACGTAGAAAAAGCAAAAGAAGTTCTTAAAATTCTTGCTGACAAAAAAGACGACAATCCGTCAGTGGCTAAAAAAGCGGAAGAAGTTTTGGAAAGGATAAAGTAAAAGTACGTTTTCGCGCATTTTTTTGAAGTTTTTTTTTTCGGACAAACCTTAATTTTTTTTGCCAAACATCCACAACCTCAATCCAACATCACCAACGCCGCCCAATAATACGCATCGGGGAATTGTTTGCGAATTTCGTCTTGTGCCAAATATTTTTACAAAAAACTTTTTTTGAGAAAAGCGAATTGTAAATCAATTATTTTTGTAATTTTGCAAAAACGAAAAAAAAAGTTATTATGGGCATATTTATCGACAAGGGCAACTTAGCCTTCAAAGACATAAAAAAAAATGACTTCATTGACAAGTCAGGGCTGATAGATATTTTGAACGAAAATATTGCGACAGCACACCGTTATATTTGCGTATCGCGTCCACGGCGTTTCGGTAAGTCAATTGCCGCAAAGATGATTTATGCCTATTATGACCGTAAATCTGATTCTTCCGCTCTGTTTGACGACTTGGAAATCTCAAAATTAAAAAGTTACAAAAAGCATCTTAATAAATATCCGACAATCTATATTGATTGGAATAAATTTTCGTTAATTGACGAAAAAAATGTTGTAGAGGAAGCACAAAAAGACATCATCAAAGATATAAAAGAATCATATCCTTTTTTGCAAGAACAAGAAGTGTTAAGCAAGGCTCTTGACGAAATTCACCAAGAAACCGGCGACCGCTTTGTCCTCATCATCGACGAATGGGACAAGTTGGTGAGGGAAATTGACGAAAAAACTAAGAACAAATACGTCAATTTCTTGCGCTCAATGTTCAAATCCAACACCGCCGATGAGGTTTTTCTGTTGGTTTATATGACGGGAATCCTGCCTATAATCAAAGTTGAGTCGCAGTCGGCTCTCAACAATTTTGACGAATACAGCGTAATCCGTCCCGCTAAAACCGCTAAATATTACGGCTTTACGCCCGCCGAGGTTGTTGATATTTGCAACAAACACAATCTTAACATTGAATTGATGAAACATGCCTATGACGGTTATGTTATCGGCAATGAAAAGTCGATTTTCAACCCCAACTCAGTGATGTTGGCGGCGGAAGACGGCGGATACGACAGTCATTGGTCAAAGTCCGCAGCGTACACTACCATAGAACATTACATCAGTATCGACCATGACACTGTGCAGCAAAAAATCATCAGAATGCTCAATGGCGAGAGCGTAACGGTGGAAGTAACGAGTTTCCGCAACGATATGAAACATATCGACACAAGCCACGATGTGTTGACGTTGCTTGCACATCTCGGCTACCTTTCATTCAATCCCGAAGACAGCACGGTAAGGATTCCAAACACCGAAGTTGCCGGCGAGTTTAGGCTTTCCATCGGACGTGCAGGTTGGGGCGAGGTGTCAAAAGCGTTGATGGATTCTTTGACCTTGATTAACAAGACGATAGAACAAGATGTAGATTACGTTTCGGAGGCGTTTGACAAGTACCGTTTTGAGGCATCGTCAATCATAAAATACAAAGACGAAAATTCAATGGCGTGCGCAATCACTTTGGCTTATTATGCAGCAAAAAGATATTACAAAATTGTCCGCGAACAGCCTGCGGGAAAGGGTTTTGCGGATATGATTTTCTTGCCGTTACCCAATTCCACACGCCCCGCAATAGTCGTTGAACTCAAAAGCAAAAAATCCGCCCAAGGTGCAATCGACCAAATAAAAAACAAAAACTATCCGCAAGCGTTGCAAGGTCTGTCAAAGAAGATTTTACTCGTAGGTATCGGTTGGAGCAAGCGTAAGGCACACCACGATGTAAAAATCGAAGTTGTAGAGGGATAATTTTTTTTACTATGGAACATAGCGAGAAACAAATTTTCAACGAGTTTCCTTTTTCCGCCGAAACACCAACACACGGTGGTGATGACGATTTGTCAGCAAAACTGCAAAATTGGACTGACAACGTCTTACAAAATAGGGATTTGGATTTGACGATTGAAAAACTTTCAAAAGTTTTCACGCAATCACAGTCGGAAACTTTCAATACTTACACCAATTATTTTGCGGTTTCGGGTTGGTATTTGGCACTTGCGTACCTAAAAAATCACGACGTAGAAAAAGCAAAAGAAGTTCTAAAAATTCTCGCTGACAAAAAAGACGACAATCCGTCAGTGGCTAAAAAAGCGGAAGAAATTTTGGAAAGGATAAAGTAAAAGTACGTTTTCGCGTATTTTTTGGATTTTTTTAATCGAACAAGCCTTAAATATTTTTGCCAAACACCCACGAAAAATACCAACTTTGGCAGATTTATAGGGGAAAATTTGCCAAAGTTGACTAAAAATATGTAGTTTTGGCAAAAATCATGGGGTAAAAATGCCAAAAGTTAAAAAAATGTTGTATATTTGCCTCAAAATTTAAATAGGCAGATTATGAATGAAAATGTTATCGGCAGAGTAGCGGAAAAAAAACTCCTGAACCGACTTTTTAACTCTAAAAAGTCGGAATTTATAGCAGTTTATGGGCGCAGACGTGTCGGCAAAACCTTTTTGATAAGGGAATTTTTTGACGACAAAATTGTATTTCAAGCCTCCGGTCTTGCTAATTCGGGAACAAGTGAACAATTGAAAAGTTTTTTTCAATCCATTAAACGTTACGATGTGTCCGCAGAAAAAATGCCGGAAGATTGGCTTGATGCGTTTGATTTGTTAATCAGTTATTTAACCAAATTAAACGTTGCCCGTAAGGTTATTTTCCTTGACGAACTGCCTTGGATGGACACTCCGAACTCAGGATTTTTATCTGCCTTAGAACATTTTTGGAACGGGTGGGCTTCGGCACGTAAAGATATACTGCTTATTGTCAGCGGCTCGGCTACCTCGTGGATGATGAACAATTTAATTCTTAATCACGGCGGGCTTTACGGTCGTCTTACACAAAAGATTCATCTGCAACCTTTTGACCTCAACGAAACCGATTATTTCCTTAAAACTAAGCACATTAACCTCACAAAATACGAACTCGCCGAATGTTATATGATTTTGGGCGGCATCCCCTATTATTTGGATTTTTTGGACAAATCCCTTAGCCTTGCCCAAAATATCGACCGTATGATTTTTAACCCCAACGGAGAACTTTACCGCGAGTTTGACATTGTTTACTCGTCGCTTTTTAGAAGTAAAGAACTGTATATCAAAATAGTAGAAACACTCAGCAAAAAAGTCTCGGGACTCACCCGCAACGACATCATCACCGCCGCTAAACTCAAATCAGGCAGTGCGCTAACAACAGTACTCAGCGATTTGGAAAACTGCGGATTTATACAAAAATACAATGTTTTAAAATCTCAAAACAACGCTATTTATCAATTAGCGGATTTTTTTACGATTTTTCATTTCCGATTTGTAGTTAAAAGTTCGTTTTACAACCTTCAATTTTGGAGCAACATTCAGCGCACGCCGGAGTTTTACGTTTGGGCGGGATATTCTTTTGAAATGTTGGTGATGAAAAACATTGAAAAAATCAAGCAAAAACTTGGTATTCAAGGTGTTCGAGCCGACATTTACGCTTGGCGCAGCAAAACATCCGACCCGGGGGCGCAAATCGATCTTGTAATCGACCGTCAAGACAACACCATTAATCTTTGCGAAATTAAGTTTTCAGAATCGGAATATCTGATTACCAAGGCTTACGACAAGGTTTTGCGCAACAAGATTTCGGCTTTTATCACCGAGACAAAAGCACGAAAATCTATTCAACTTACATTTATCTCCACATACGGTCTCAAACGTAATGAATATTCATCAATAGCCCAAAACGAAGTTATGTTGGACGATTTATTTTGAGAATGTTATAAAAATTATGCTTGAAAACGTACTTTTTCTCACTTTTTTTTCGAGAAAAAGTACGTTTTCACGCATTTTTTGAGTTTTTTTAATCGGACAAACCGTTGTTGCGAACTACTTGCTTCTGTTTTCCTTATATTTGTTTGTGGTGTGATTGTTGGTGAGTAATTGTTTACGGATTTTTTTACGGAAAGTTTTTTAAGCAAATCAGAGCAAAAAGAATAATTTTTTTTTGTAATTTTGCGACAAACAAAATTTTGGCGATATGGCAAAGATTTTCAATACATCGGTAACCTGCAATCCTAATGAACACTATATGGTTGATACAACGCAAAAGATGAAAGTCTTTGAACGTTTGATAAACAACCGTAACTATTTCACTATCAATTATGCCCGACAGTTTGGAAAGTCCACTTCATTGAATTGGATTTTACGAAATATGTCTGACAGATATTTGGTGATTCCGGCAAGTTTTGAAAGGTCATCTGCCGAGGATTGGATTTCAACAGATAGATTTTGTAGGTATTTCTGCAAAAAAATGATTGAGCCGTTGAACAAAATTTCTGATTGCAAATCATTTTGGATTAACGTCATGCAAATTAAAAAACTCGACTTTGATATTTTGGCAGACAAAATCACCGAGTTTTGCAAATCAGTAGACAAAAAAGTTGTTCTGACTATTGATGAGGTTGATAAAAGCCTTGACAATCAGTTATTTTTGAATTTTCTGTCGATGCTGAGGAATATGTATCTCGACCGTGAAAAATTCGAAGATTACAACTATACATTTTGGTCGGTGGTACTTGCAGGCGTTTACGACATCAAAAGCATGAAAGTTAAAATCCGTCCTGACAACGAACACAGATACAATTCACCGTGGAATGTTGCTGCCGAATACGACCTCGACATGACATTCAACCCGCAGGAAATCAGCACAATGCTTACAGATTACGAAAATGATTATCATATCGGATTCAATATCAATGAAATTTCGGTGGAAATTTACAAATACACTTCGGGGTATCCTGTTTTGGTGAGTGGAATTTGCAAAACTATCGACGAACGGCTCAACAAAGATTGGACAAAAGACGGGGTTTTGAAGGCTGTAAAAAAAATCATAAAAGATACCAACGCAACGATATTCCAAACCCTGATTCAAAATATCGAAACTTATCCCGAATTGAAAAGATTATTAAAGGCAATTTCATTGGATAAATTTCGCATAAATTATTATGCAAAAAATATCACTATCGACTTGGGACGTACATTTGCCTTTTTACGTCCTGACGAAAATTCTCAGGCGCAGATTCACAACTTGATTTTCCAACAAGTTTTGTATGATTATTTCATCGCAGAAAATCAAATTAATTCTTTGCAGCAACCTGTTTCCAACGGTGTTTTCATCGACAAAAACGGCGACTTGAATATGCCTTTAATTATCAACCGTTTCAAAGATTTGGTGTCGAAAAAGCACGACAAAGAAGATGAATTTCTTGAACGGGAAGGACGTTTTATGTTCATCTGTTTCCTAAAACCGATTATCAACGGCACTGGTTTTTATTATTCCGAACCCGAAAACGACGATTCGTCGCGAATGGATTTAGTTGTTACCTACAACCGCAAAGAATACGTCATCGAACTAAAAATTTGGCACGGTACCGAGTACGAAATTTCAGGACGCGACCAACTGTCGGAATATCTCGAAACCCGCAATCTATCAGAAGGTTATCTTGTGACATTCTCATTCTTAAAAGAAAAACAAATTCAAGAAAAACCCGAATGGATTGAACACAACGGCAAAAAAATTTACGAGGCAATTGTGTAAAATTAAGTTTATAACATTTCGTGGGTTTTCCTAAGTTCTACTACGAAACGCTCGCAACTAATTCCGTAAAAGATAGCACAAGCGGCAAAATTTTCGCGCCGAGAAGAAGCAAGTTTTAATAATCACTAACTCGTAAAAAAATGCACTTATGGCAACCTATTCCGACATATTCTTCACGTACTCCAACACCGGCAAGTTTTTGAACCCGTAGAACTTAACCGCATTTTCACCGAGGAAAGCCGCCTTTTCGTCATCGGTAAGGAGATTGCTCTTGATTACAAAATCGTATGACATCTTGTAGGTGATGGCGCAGATGGTGCGGGGGTAGTCGCTGCCCCACATCAGTTTGTCGATGCCAACAAGGTCGGCGGCTTCGCGGATGGCTTTCACTGCCGAGGGATAGGGGTAAAACTCGCTGTTGTAGAGCCACGTAATGCCGCCCGATTCGATATAGACATTGGGATTGCGGGCAAGGAGAATTTGGTTTTTCCAATTCTTGGTTGTCGCAAGTCCGAAATGTCCGATGGCAATTTTCAAGTTGGGACATTCCTTGATAAGTTCCCCAAAATCTGCAATTCGCCTCTCGTCGTCGGGAAGGCACATAGAGAAAATCATTTCCTTCTCCTCCATATACTTCATCGCCGGCAAAAAGTCTTCCATTTTGCGGTTGACACGGTGTCCAGGAATCGCAACGCCCTTAAATTTAAGATAACGCAACGTATCAACGTCCATCAAAAGATCTTCGGCGGTGATTTTTTGCTCGGCTTCCTTGGATTCGAGACCAAGGCGCGGCAGACCGCACATAAAGAAACGGTCGGGATATGTCCGAGCCGTAACCATAAGGTAATCGTTTTGCATTCCGTCGATAACTTCCTGAACCACAACGGCTCCGCCAACCTGCGCATAATCCATATTTGCGAGGAAAATCTCGGCGGTGTTCTCTCCTTCAATCATAAAAGGAGGCAGCATCTGAACTTCTTGCCCGAAAAACATCGAACGTCCGTTTTTTGTGGTGTAAATCTGCTGCCCGTCTACAACGGCAGACTGTCTGCGCCAAAGATGGCTGTGTGCATCAATTATAGTCATAATTCTATCTCCAATCTTGTTTTTTCTTTTCGTACCAATCTTTCATAATATAGAAAGATTTTTTCTTTTCGCCTTTGTCCGAAAACAGACCTTTCATATTGTAATAATCCTGAATACCGTTCAAGACTCGGCGCGGCGAACGGAAATCCTTCAAAATCCAAGGCGTTGTCCCCGCCAAACCGTCTATTTTGTCAAGCATTGCAACGTTTTCTTTATAAAGGTTTTCTTGAAACTCCTCCGTCCAACGCTGATTTTTTTCTCCGTGATAACCGTATTTTGCACCGCCGCCAAACTCGCTGATTATCACCGGCTTATTGTACGGAATCTCCCAAGTCATCTTCGGTGCGTCGTTAACGTCCCTGTACCAACCGATATACTGGTTGAAACTGATAACGTCAACATATTTATTCATATTATCTTGCAATTTGTTGTGATAATTTGCTGCCGAGGTTACTTCCATCGCCATACTTATAAGACGCGTTGAATCCAAACTTTTAGCGTATTCCGAAAGTTGCGACAAAAACGTCTCACGTGCCTGACCGTGCGGAGTTTCGTTAGCGATAGACCATATAATAACGTTTGCGCGGTTTTGGTCACGGGCAATCATATCGGAAAGTTGACGTTTCGCGTTAAGAAGCGTTCCGGGATTTTCCCAAGCAATCGTCCAATAAACAGGAATTTCCGACCAAACGAGAATACCTTGTCTTTCTGCCTCACGAACCATATATTCGTTATGAGGATAATGTGCCAAACGGACAAAATTACAACCGAGTTCCTTTACCCATGACAAAAGTTGTTTTGCATCTTCAACGGAATTTGCACGTCCGCCGCCGTTAGGCTTTTCCTCATGAAGACAAATGCCGCGCAAAAATATGGGCTTACCGTTCAGAAGAAGTTTTTTACCCTCAGTTTCAATAGTGCGGAATCCGATTTCGTCTTTCAAAACCGCTGTGCCGAGTTTGATTTCTACACCGTAAAGTTTCGGATTTTCGTCAGACCAAAGCGTTAAATTCTTGACATTCAATACGCCCGAAATTACGCCGTTTCTGTCAGAAGAAAAAGTTTGCTTGATTTTGAGTTCGGGAATCGAAATTTCAACGTTTTTTCCTGCCGTTTTTTTGTTAAGGTTAACACTAAAAAATATTTGGTTTTTGTTTGCCTTGTTGAGGTCAAAATTATAATTTTCGACAAAAACTTCGTCAGTTTCTATTATGTAAACGTCTCTTGTAATACCGCCGTAATTCCACCAGTCAAAAATCTGTGTCGGAACGTTTTGGGCTTTGCGCTTATTGTCAACTTTTACGATGACGAAATTTTCTCCGTCCTTTATAAAATCGGTAACGTCATAGTTGAAAGCCGTAAAACCGCCTTCATGTCTGCCGAGTTTTTTACCGTTAAGATAAACGTAAGACTCGTAATTTACCGCCCCGAAATACAAAATCGCACGTTTGCCTTGTTTTTTCGTATAATTAAAAGATTTTTTAAACCAAACCGTACCCTCGTAAAAGAAAAGTTTTTCGTCTTTTGTATTCCAATCTGACGGAATCGTCATTTGAGGTGCTTTGTCAAAGTCGTATTCGATTAAATCTTCGGGACGTTGAGGTTTGGCGTTAAGGAAAAAACCCCAAGACGTAGGGTTCATTCTGTAATCATAATAACCCTCTTCCTGAACGTCAACGATATAATTCCACGCGCCGTTCAAAGATGTTTTTTCTCTGTTAAGCACGTTGCCTAACTGCGGAATTTCTTGCGCAAAACTTGCGGAAAATAATGCAGAAAATGTCAATGCCGTAATAATTCTTTTCATATCTTTGTAATTGTTTTTAAGTAAAAAAAAATCTATAAAAAACCCGTACACACACTCCCACAAAGTGCGGCGCAGTGTACGGGCTGTCAATCCAATAAAAAAAAACAAAATTATTTTGCCTCGTCAATAGCCGAACAGATAAGGTTGAAAATATCGTTAATTTCACCTATACCGTTGATTTCTACGGCTTTGCCTTGCGCTCTATAATAGTCGGCAACAGGCAAGGTCTGTTCGTTATAAACTTTGATACGGTTTTCGATAACGTTAACGTCAGCATCGTCAGCACGTCCTGAATCTTTCGCACGGTTCAAAAGTCTTTCTACCAAAGTGTCGTGGTCTGCGCTCAAACAAAGGAAAGTGTCAAGTTTCAAACCTTTTTTAGAAAACATCACGTCAAGTGCTTCGGCTTGTTTTACTGTACGGGGAAAACCGTCGTAAAGAATACCCTCAGCATTAATGTTTTCGTCAACTTTCTTTTCCAACATGTCGATAATCAACTCATCGGGAATCAACTGACCTTTATCCATATAAGTCTTTGCCTTAACGCCGAGTTCAGTACCTTTTGAAGTTTCTTCTCTCAAAATATCACCCGTTGAAATGTGAACGAGGTTATACTTTTTTTCAATCAAGGCAGACTGTGTGCCTTTGCCCACGCCCGGGGCTCCGAAAATTGCTATGTTTAACATTTTTGTATATAATTGTTTTATAATTTTTTTTTACCGTTGCAAATTTATAAAAGTTTTTTCAAAATTTCAAAATTCCAATTTGCCCATTTTAGGCATAAGCCCTAAAATTTTTTCTTGTCTGCTTTTTATGTACGCCGAGGGTTTGTCAATATGATAAATCCTCGGATTAGGTAGACAAGAAGCAATCAAAGCACATTGATTTTGATTAAGTTTTTTAGCATTAGTCTTAAAATACTTTTGCGATGCTGCCTCCACACCGTAAACGTTAGAGCCGGTTTCGATAACGTTGAGATAAACCTCCATAATCCGTTTTTTACCCCAAAAAGCCTCTATCAAAACCGTCAAGTAGGCTTCATGCACTTTCCGCAAATAACTGCGGGAATGAAACCAAAACACATTTTTGGCACATTGCTGACTTATAGTGCTGCCGCCGCGAAGTTTTTTGCCTTTTTTATGGTCTTCAACGGCTTTTTTGATGTTGTCAACCGAAAATCCGCCGTGTTTCAAAAACAAATTGTCTTCTGACGAAATTACGGCACGATACATTTGAGGAGAAATTTCCTCAAAACTAACCCATGTTTTTTCGGGAGTTTCAAAACTTCCGCCCTCAAAAAAACGCTGAACCATAAGCGGCGTTACATATACCGGCACATATTTATAAAGTATGACAAAATACACCGGCCAAACCAAAAACATTACCGCCGCACACAAAAAGAAAATTTTTAGAAAACCTAAAATCTTCTTTTTCATGATTTTACAATCGTGTAAATTTCAGGCAGATTTCTTCCGTAACCGTCATAATCAAGTCCATAACCGACAATAAAATCGTTAGGTATGCCGAAGCCGATATAGTCAACCACAAAATTCTCTTTAAAACTTGCAGGTTTGAAAATCAACGAAGCAATCTTTATGCTTTTCGGTTTCTGAGCCTTCAACTGCGTCAAAATATTTTTCATCGTAAAACCCGTGTCCACAATATCTTCAAGTATGATAATCTCTTTGCCCGAAATGTCGGCATTAAGACCGATTAACTCTTTCATTACGCCCGTCGAAGAGGTTCCCTGATATGAAGAAACTTTTATAAATTGTATAGTACACGGTACCGTGATGTTTTTCATAAGGTCGGAGGCAAACATAAAAACTCCGTTCAAAATACCGATAAAAAATATTTCTTTACCCTGATAATCAGCGTTGATTTTGTCCGCAATTTTTTTTACGGAATTTTTTATCTCATTTTCGCTGATACTTACGGAAAATTTCTTATCTTTGACAATTATTTCATTCATCATTTTTGACGTT
This sequence comes from Bacteroidales bacterium, assembly GCA_017417315.1. Lineage (GTDB taxonomy): Bacteria > Bacteroidota > Bacteroidia > Bacteroidales > UBA3824 > UBA3824. The sequence continues at coordinate 52,167 of JAFPZK010000054.1, read as the reverse complement.
TTATTTAACGGCACAAATTTAAACAAAAGAAAAGAAAATACATAAAAAAAATATCATAAAAAATGACACCGTTAGTAAGTATTATTATGGGAAGCACCTCAGACATGCCGGTCATGCAAGAGGCTGCACAATTTTTGAACGATATGCAGATTCCCTTTGAAATCAACGCGTTATCCGCTCACCGCACTCCCGATTTAGTGGCTGATTTTGCTAAAAATGCCGCTTCAAGAGGCATAAAAGTTATTATCGCAGCAGCAGGCGGTGCGGCTCATTTGCCCGGAGTTATAGCCGCTTCAACGCCCTTGCCGGTTATCGGAGTGCCGATAAAAGCCTCTATGAGTATGGACGGTTGGGATTCTATTCTTTCGATTATTCAAATGCCTCCGGGTATCCCCGTTGCAACCGTAGGAATCAACGCCGCTAAAAATTCGGCAATTCTCGCCTGCCAAATGCTTTCTTTGACCGATGAAACTATCAAAGAAAAAGTTATAAAATTTAAAAATTCGTTAGCACAAAAAATCACGAAAGCAAACGAAGATTTGGCTAAAATAAAATTCGATTACAAAACCAATTAAGAAAAAAATGGAAAAAATTATTGTTTTATTTTTCACGTTAATAATTGGTTTTCAGGCGTTTTCACAAAAATATACATTAGAAGCAAAAAGAGGTGTCTTACCCGGTAATTACAATTACTGGGTATGCACCCCGCCTGATTATATAGTAAAAGACACTTTACAAAAAGACAGTTTAAAAACTGATAGTTTAAAAAAATATCCTCTTGTAGTTTTTCTTCACGGGGCAAGCCTTTGCGGACGTGATTTATACAGAGTAAGACGTTACGGTTGTCTTAACGCCATTCAAGTAGGACGGGACATCAACGCGGTCATCATCGCTCCTCAAAATCCGGGCGGTGCGTGGAATCCTAAAAAAATTTCCGACATAATGGACTGGACAAAAGACAATTACAACGTTGACACCAACAGAGTTTATGTTCTCGGAATGAGTTTGGGCGGTTACGGAACTATTGATTTTTGTGCTGTTTATCCCGAAAAAGTGGCAGCAGCGTTGGCTCTTTGCGGCGGCTCGTCAGGACAGGGAGAAATCTCTAATCTCGGAAAACTTCCGCTTTGGATTATTCACGGGACTGCCGACCGCAGAGTAGGCGTAAATTGTTCTAAAACAATAGTTTCTGAACTTGAAGCCGCCGGGCAGGATTCTCTCTTGATGTATACTTGGCTAAAAGGCGGAAGTCATAGCGCACTCGCAAAACTTTTCTACATGGAAAAAACTTACGACTGGCTGTTTTCTCATTCGTTAACGGATTCAGTAAGGCATGTTAACAGGGATTTTTCGTTTGAAATGTCAGACCTTCCGCACGCATACGAAAATCTTTCAAGAGGATATAACAGAATTTCTGTTATTGATTCCCTCCCGCCTGAAAAGCGGCAGTATATAGTGGATTGTCCCGACTGCGAAATCTGGGTCGTAAAGCAGGGCGACGTTTTAGTCAATATCGCCCGCGCAACTCACACTACCGTTGACAATATCTGCCGTTTGAACGGAATATCAAGGACTTCTATGCTCAGAATCGGACAAAAACTGAGAATAAGAGCCAAGTAAAAAATTATTCACAAATTATTTTAGGGCTTGACGTTCCTGAACAAGGGACGTCATTTCCATTACACGGATTCTCTGAAAACCAAGATGACACAAACCACATTTTTATATAATCTGATGTTGAAAAATTAAACGTCCTTGGTTCTACTTGTATATTACTACTATCATCAAAATAAATTACAAAATACTTTTTCAATCTTCGATTAAATATGTATATTCTGCCATCAATACCATAATAGGCGGTATTAAGAGTAAATTGATTTACCCCTAAATACTCCTCTGAATAAATTTTTTCGGCATTTTCATAATCAGGTATTCCCGAAATTATATCCGCTTTATATATTTCATAAAAATATGGTTTAATAGGATTATGTTTTGAATCTAATGTCCGTGTATGTGATGTATAAAAAATTTTTGAATTATCCTCCGATATAATTACATCTAAAATACCCTCTCTGTTAAATTTATTCTCCCTTGTTATCGGAAATACAAATTCATTTTTTACAAAAAAATTTCCGTCATCAAAATCTCCGTAACGCACATTAAATTGTAGATATTCAGTTAAGCCAGAATCATAGTAATCCGAGTTTATGACAAAATGTTTGCAATCTTTTGATAATTTTATTGCTATCGTACCTTTCATATCAACAACATTTTGTTTTGATATTCCATATTCTGTTATCAAATACTTATACAAACCGTTTTTGTCATAATAAATAAGCCACACACCTTTACAGTCAGAAGTACGTACCGCAATTTGATTATTAGCCTTTATATCAAGTGATTTTACCTCAGAGATTACTTGGTTTGCGTTAACATCTATCAAAATATAATTATTATTTTGAAATAAATATACTAAATTCTCATTAGTAGGAACAGGTATAAAGAAAAAGTTTAAACTTTTTTTGTCCAATAATGCAGTAAATGATTCACTATTTTCTACTAAAACCATTTCCTTGTTATATACTTGATAATCTTTCACTACCAATGCAATTTCTCCTTCCGAATCCACATACCACACAGCATTTGTTAAGTTAGGATTATTATCTTTTTCCGTTGCAGGCTTCGTTGCAAAATCTAAATAAAAATCACCGCTGAAATTCCAAAGAGCCGTGTGCTTACTTTGAGCAAAAGCACTATTAAAAAAAGTTATCAGAATTGTAACAATTCTGATAACTAAAAATAAACTTTTTTTTACCATTGACTATCTTTTAGAGTTCGCATTAATCTGACATTCAAATACAATTCAGTATTATTCGTATATCCGAAATTCAGTTCTCCATTTTTCCTTTTCGGCCACATAGCCATCGAACCCACAAAATTTTCCGGATTCGGATGATATTTATTTCGATTCGAATTAATCCATATATATGCATTGTCGGGATGATCAAACTTTGCTAATGATTTATCATAAAATCCGTCATAATTTAGTTTTAACGCAATAAAACCATTTCTGTCATCATTACGAAACAAATAAAAATATAACGCTTCCAATTCATCTTCGTTCGGAATATGAAAACCCGTTTCTGGGGCTCCTGTTTTGCAATTGGTTATTAAATCATCCATATCTCTTTGAGTAATTCGTTTCAAATCCTCCCAGCGATAATATCCTCCGTATTTTTCACCATCTTCATCTCCATCCTGACAAATGTAATCGAAAATTCCGAAATAACCAGCACTAATATCTTCACAAAACCATTCCTGAATTGGTTCACCGTTGCGTATCCTTATTCTTAGTGTTTTGTACTGACGAGTGTCACCAAAACTATTTTCCATCATTACGGAACTATATCTGTATATGATATTAGATTTTGATATACATTTTTTAACATTTGAAGTATCAGGAGAATAGAAAATAATACTATTTTCACCCACCTCTTTTTTGAATTCTGGTTCATCACCATCTTTTTGGCACGCAGTGCCGAATAGTATCGCAAACATTACCATTGCAGATACTACAATTAAATTTTCTTTTTTCATGTACTTAAACTACTTTAAATTTTTTAATGTTTAATGAAAACTATTTGCGCAAAAGTATTTTCATAAAATTCCACTCGGAATTCCGCAGCAAAGTTATATGTTTTTTTAATACGAAAAATTACCCTTTCGGGTAATTTTTCGTATTAAATAAATGTGTAACTTTGTAGCGGATTTTTATACACAAAAACATTATAAAGTTACATCGATGAAACACTTTTTATTAACACTTTCAGCCGCCGCAATATGCAGTGCGGTTTCAGCGCAGGAAACGCAGACCGTTTGTCCGGGCGCAGTAAAAAATTATCATATCGAAAATCCGACCGCAAATTCGGATTATGTTTGGAGTCTTTTTCCCGAAGACGCCGGTATCATAATACCCGACACAGAAACTCACGGACGAATTTCAGTAGAATGGAAAAAAGAAGGGACACTTTCGGTTCATGAAGAAACTACGGAAGGCTGCAAAAGCGAAACATCTTTCGTAAAAGTAAAGTTTTTAACTCCACCGTCCGCAGAATTTGACAATGCAGAAATCTGTTTTACGGAAAACCTTCAATTCGTATTTCCGAAAAATTCCGTTCCGCCGATAAAAGTAACTTACACCATTAACGGTGAAGAAAAAACTGTCGAAGACATAAAAACCGAAAAGTATACCGTTGAAAAAAACGCCGGTAAATACCGCATCATAAAAGTAACTGACGGCAACGGCTGCGAAGGCGTCCCGCAAGAAAACAACACGGCTGAAATCGCTCCCGAACTCAAAACTTTAACCATAACAAAAGACTGATTATGAAAAAGATTTTTTGTATTTTTATATTTTTAGCGGCGGTTTTGACCATCAAGGCGCAGGATTACACCTTTGAAGCCAAAGTCGGCGAGGAAATAACTCTCAATGTCAGCGGGCTTGCCGATGAAAATTATTCTATTCTCGGTTTGATGTCAAAACAAAACGGTGATTTTAAGTATCACTCAGAACAAAACGGCGATAAGTGTAAGATTTATTTAACACTAAACCACGAAGGAGAATACGATTTTGTTCTTCATGAACAATACCATCACATTACTATATGTAACAAATCAACATCAGTAAAAATCATTGCTAAAAGCAATGTTGAACCCGAACCGCAACCTCAACTCGAACCGTTTGTTCCCGTTGAACCCGAAATTATTGAACCCGTCATTTATGAAACCTCAGTTACCGAAAAAGAACAATTCGTGCTGAAAATTTCAAATTATAACCCCGAAGCGGTATTATCTTTTAATACTCCTGATGCCGTCGTAGAGTGGCAGGACGAATTAACGGGTAAAATTTCTCTGTCGTATCCCAAAGAAGGAACTTATTTAGTAACGGTTACTCAAACCTTGGGCTCTTGCAGCGATTCTGTACAAATGCGGATTACTGTCAACCCCAAAAAAGAAGAACCACAGCCAGAACCTCAACCTGAGCCTGAACCTCAACCTGAGCCTGAGCCAGAGCCAGAACATGAACCGCTGCAAGAACCTGAGCCGGAGCCAGAACCGGTTATCACGCCGGACGAGATAAAAGAAATTGAATTAACAATTCCGAATGTTTTCACGCCTGACGGAGACGGAATAAATGACTGTTTTCACATAAACTACGACATACGTCCGCAGTTTTTGAGTATTGAGATTTTCAACCGCAACGGTCAGAAAGTGTATTCGTCAAAAAATCCCGATTTCAAATGGTCAGGCTCTGAATGCCGTCCGGGAACGTATTTTTACACGATTCTCTACGGCGACGGAAAGTCAGCAAAAAAATTATCGGGTTTTATTCATAAATTATGAAAAAAATATATAACTTTGGGCAATTATTTTTAAACCAATACACTAATATTAAAAAAGATGGCTTCATTAAAAGAAAAAATCGGTTATGCGCTCGGCGATGCGGCTTCGGGCGGCATAACGTGGAAAATCATGTCGATTGCTTTTCCGTTTTATTTTACTAACGTTTTCGGACTTTCGTTGGCTGACGCTGCGGTCTTGATGCTCGTTGCAAGAATGTTTGACGTCGTAACCGACCCCTTGATGGGTAGTCTTGCCGACAGAACTCAATCACGCTGGGGAACTTACCGTCCGTGGATGATTATCGGTGCAATACCTTTCGGATTGATTTTCGCGCTTTTGCTTTACACTCCTGATTTCGGCGATACGGGAAAAAGAATTTACGCTTACGTTTTATATTTGTCGATGATGGCAATGTACACCGCCGTTAACGTGCCTTACGGTTCGTTGCTCGGTGTTATGACCGATGATGACAACGAGAAAAACCAATTCTCGTCGTTCCGTATGGTAGGCGCGTATGCAATGGGATTTATAACGCTTTTGTCGTTTCCGTACATTCAAAAATTTATCGGCGGAACAGACCAACATCAATACGCCGTAATAGGTGTAGTTTTCGGAATCATAGCCGCCGTAATGACACTCGCCTGCGGTCTTATGACAAAAGAACGGTTAAAACCAAAAAGAGCAGAAAAATTCTCTTTCAAACAATTTGCAGACCTTTTTAAAAACAAACCGTGGATTTATCTTACTTCAATCGGACTTTGCACCAACTTTTTCAACGGTTTCCGTTACGCAGTAGCCGGTTATATGTTTACGTATTGTCTTGACGGCGATGTTACGTTAGGCTCGTTTATCGTTAATTACACCGTGTTTATGGCATTCGGAGAGGTTGTCTGCATGATTTTCGGCGGCGTATCACCTGCATTTACTAAGAAAATCGGTTCTAAACGTATGGCGTTTACTTATTCGTCAATAATGTGTTTGATATGTTCGGTACTGTTTTTCTTTATCCCGATGGAAAAAGATTATATGTGGCTGATGATAACGGTTGTAGTTTTAACTTCAATCGGTGTCGGACTTTATTCACCGCTTTTGTGGTCTATGTACGCTGACGTTGCCGATTACGCAACCGAAACTTACGGCACATCGTCAACGGGTTTGATTTTCTCCTCAGGAACGATGGCTCAGAAACTCGGCGGTGCGGTTTCTGGTTCGTTGATTGCGGCATTGCTCGGACTTGCAGGCGCAACCATGATAACCGACGAAATGGGTAACAGCAGCATTGACCCGAACTCCGTTACTGACAGCGTTAAAACGATGATTTGGAGTCTGTTCTCATTATTCCCCGCTGTTATCGCGGCAATCATGGGATTTTTGGCATACAAATTCCCGTTGAAAAAATAAGGAAAATTATTAAAAAAAACGACAAATAAAAAAAAGAACCGCAATGTTTTTTATTTGCGGTTCTTTTTTATTGTTGTTAGCGTTGTGATTAAAACTGCATTGTTACAGTTTCTTTCAACTCTTTGTCAGTGAACTTGATAACTATATCAAAAGTGTATGTACCGGAGTTTTCGGGCTGTTTTTCAAAGTTCAAGAAAAAATAGTAATCAAAAAACTCTATATTTTTTTCTGATATTTCTGATGCTTTGCATTTAATCAGTTCGTAAACATAACTTACACCTTTGGGTAAATTATCAAAACTCCGCTCACCCCATTTGTATCCTCTTTTGATGTAATCAACAGGCGTAGATCCGTAAAAAGTCAAAATATCTGACACAGAAGAACCTTTTGGGTGTTCTGCATCGAAATCTTCGTTGCAAACAACATTGATTTCAGAAATTTTATTGACTATAACCCTAAGTCCAGTTGGATCAGGGCGACCATGCGTATTTGAATATATCGTATCACCGAGTTGTTCGCTGTACTTTTTGTAGAGAGCCTCATTATCTCTTACCATAGAGGAAAGTTCGTCCGTGTTGACGGGAAGAACTTCATTATTTGCAGTAGTGTAGTGAGATGGTAAAGAACCGACACCTTTGTCATATACGAAAAATTCCGCACCAACTTTACGGGCATAATTGTCATAACCGCTAAGTCCTTTCCAATCATATACCATACCTTCCAAGTGGAAATAAATACAAGGACATAGATTGTCAAATTTTGTGCATTGTCCAACATTAACTGTGTCAGCATCAACATACGCTTGAATGTATCCCTCGTATTTACCGTCGGAAATTATTGAACCCGCAATCTTATTGTCGGGATTGGTCTCTGGATTGTTTTCTGCTGAAAATTCGGAATCCTTATTGCAAGAACCGAATACGAAAACTACAAATCCAAGTAAATAAATCAACCTTTTCATAATATGCCTCCCTTTTTTATTTTCTTATACCTGTTACGGCTTTTACTATATATTGATAATAGTTATTTTTTCCAACTAATTGTTTTTTACTATATGTTTGAGGTTTGTCATACGATTCAGGAAATTCTGGACCTTCACTTACATCAAACACTTTGCTTAAATAATAGCCATTACACCAAGAGTTTCCCCATCCCATATTGCACAAAATATAGTAATCTGTCGTTGTCGTCATACCGACAAATGTAGTATATTGTTGTTCTCCAATATAGTGATATTCATCTCTTGTCCTTATCATTAAACCTTGACCTAACCATTGATGTCCGCCATAATATATCCTATACGGTCTTCCATTTTCGGAAATTGTATCTTCATAAAATGAATGACCTGCAATTAATACAGGATAACCTTTTTTTAAATCGGCAGAAACATAATTGGTATTATAATTATCACATTTTCCACCATTTGAATATCCGAAATTTTTTAGCGTCCTTGGATTATTCTCTGGGAAAGCACCGCTACCATCTGAACTATCTATCGTACCATACGTTACATCCAAATTCTCTTTATCACCAAGTTTCCTCAAAAGCCATGCTATGTCATCAGAATTATTATTTACAAGCATATCATCCCAATTTAGGGTTCGACCTTGATAAGACTTTGGATAACGATAAATTGACATTAGCAAAGCGCATGACAGAGGAACACATCCAACAAAAGCTGGTCTTCCGGCTGAATCACATTCACGATTAAACGGCCAACGTTGATGCCAATTAGGACACAGACCGTTTTCGTTTTTGTAATATTCATTTCTATATGACGAAAATACAGACCACTTTTTTGACTTTGAAGGCGTATAATTTTTTTTCAAGGAAGTAACTGAATCTTGGAAGAGAGTATCTACATCATAATTCAGTTCTCCGTTTATCAGTTTTGCCTCCAAATTCGACATAAAAATGGCAAGTCCTGGATTATCAATTTCTTTGGTAGTGTCAAGGTTGCCACCATCGGTGATTGCAAAAACAGGAGGAGTTTCTCGTGTAGATGACATTATGGCGAAACCACCATCATCTTCGAAATTAAAAACGTAAACTTTCGCATCAGAACTATCAGCGGAAGATTTTGAGAGGGTCTTTTTCCCAAAATTCATAACAAAGCCGTCTGCAATTCGCTTTGAGCGGAACTCATTGGCACTTTTGCTGATTGATTGGGAATTGTCGCTTAAAAAGGCTTCCAATTCTTTTTTCGCTTCTTCGAGCGTTACAACATTGGAATACACTGTGTCCGACAAAAGAGAACTTTCCAAGTTGTCTTTTTGGATTTCACTGGCAGATGTTAAATCTTTGTCATCGCAAGCAATGACGAAAGCCAGTAATGTTAATAAAATACTACATCTTTTCATAAAAAAAAATATTAATAGGTTTTTAGATTAAGATGTTTCAAAGATAGTATTAAAAAATTATAACATCAATACATATATGTATAAAAAATGTTAAATGTATAAAATTTAACACACCTTCATTCCATATAATTGGGCGGCGTTTCTAATGGTGGACGGAATATAAGGCTGTTTTAAAAGATTTTTTTTTATAAAAATACAATCATATTAATATGTCAGACCGAAAAGCCAAAGCGGAATTTTATTTCCGTACCCTGTTTCTATATCATCGCTGACGACAAAACTTTGTTCAATGTCCTTTATTTGTGAAAATTTTTTCTTCTTGCCGCCGACCTCAAAAAGCCATTTGCCGTCAACAGCCAAATCGCCTTGTTCGGGCATATAAAGATTGTGATTAGTACCAAGTTGTGAAGCAAGAAAAGTCTCACGCATTGTTCCTGAATCTATTTTCGAGGACAAAGAATACATTAGATTGGTATTGTAAAACAAAATTTTTTCGGGTTTTGTTAAAGTTCTCATACCGTTTTCCGCCGCATAAAGACGACGGACTAACGCTGCTTTATCCACTAAATCAATGAGTTTCAATATGTTGTTTCTTGACGACTGCAATGCGTTGCAAAGTGCCGAAATATTAAGAGTATAAGGCGTTGTCTCCGCCAAAATTCCCAAAAGTTGTTTGGTTTTGTATACCGAATCGTATTCTATGCTGCTGACCGAGGGAATTTCGCTGCTGACTATGGTTTCAACAACTTGTTGCAAACGGTCATAAAATCCGTCGCCTTCCTCTCTGTAAAACGGATAATATCCCGATTTTAGGTAATGTTCAAAATGCTGTAAAACTTTTACTTTCGAGGTAATTTCGGTTGCGATTTTAAAGTGGTTTTGCAAAATATCTTCAAGAGTAAAGGCTTGTAAATCAATAATGTTTTCCAACTTTAAATACTCTCTGAACGACAATCCTTCCATATTATACGCTCTGTAACGTCTTGACAAGTCGGCAGCCATATTTTCTTGGATTTTCAGCATTGACGACCCCGTAACTATGACATGGAGTCTCGGATAAGAGTCGTAAATGTTTTTTATTTCCTGCTGCCAATTTTTATATTTGTGAACTTCGTCCAAAAACAAGTGAGTACCGCCGTGAATATAATGATAATCAGCCAAGTCAACAACTGTATGAGTTGTAAACCAAATATTGTCAAGAGATGCATAAAGTGCGGTTTCAGGTTTTTCAAAAGCAGATTTTATGTGCTGCAAAAGCATAGTTGTTTTTCCGACACCTTTTGCGCCCTTTATAACCACAAGGCGGTTGTTCCAATCAATTTTGGGATACAAATACCTGAAAAAATCCGTTTGTGTTTCCGCCAATAATCTGCCGTATGTCTGATAAATTTTGTCCATATTTTTATAATACTTTTCTTGACAAAGATAGAAATTTAACTTTTGAAAAACAAATTTTGATATATTTTTTAATTTTTGAATGACGATTTTTAGCGTATTTTTTTACTTTTGAAAGTTAATTTCTAAAAAAAACTTGTTGAAAAGACCCGCAAAATACATATTTTGACAACTTTTACCATTGGTAAAAGTCTTAAAAATACATATTTTGATAACTTTTACCAATGGTCAAAGTCTTAAAAATACACATTTTGACAACTTTTACCATTGGTCAAAGTCTTAAAAATACACATTTTGACAACTTTTACCATTGGTCAAAGTCTTAAAAATACACATTTTATGGACTTTGACCATGGGTAAAAAAAAGAGATTGTCCAAATTGGACAATCTCTTTTTTACTATATTTGTTAAAAAAACGACCTATTAGAAGAATTTAACTCTTCTGTCGTCAATGTTAACCAACTGATTGATTGCGTTTGAGATTTGATAAGATGCTCTGTAACGCAATTCGTTTTCCATTTGTTTTTTGTCGGTTGTGATGTTGAGCGGCTGAATCTCCTGTGAAGGTGTATACGAAGTATTCTGCAAGAGATATACAGCGTTGTTACCTTTTATAGGAGCAGAAGTCTGATTAGACTGCAAAGCCGAAGCCGCTGCGATAACTGCCGGTTCAAAACCGATACCCGGAATCTGAACCATCTCAAAGTTAACCGCGTGAGCCTCTTGAACAGGTTTGCCAAGCGATGCAGCAGCACCGTCAACAGACTGACCTTGAAGTTTTTCAACGAGTTTGTCGCCTTTCAAACTGTTAGCAACCTGAGCAGAAACGGCTGATTTTACTGACTCTAATGTTAAAATACCTTTTTTATGAACGGCGGTCAAAGCAGCAACAACATATCTGTCACCGAACTCCATAATCTGCGAAACTTCTTTCGATTTTTCGTTGTCAAAAGCCCAACGTACAAGTTCGCGAGAATTTTCGATACCCGGAATCTGACGAGTGTTTGAAGTCAAATTAGGAGCAATTCTACGGATAAGTTTTTCGTCGTCGATTGCTTTTTCAAATTCTGCAAGAGAACGGTTTTTGCCCGCAAACTCGCTCGCTTTAACGTAAGCCGCAGAACGGGTCTGTTTGCTCGGACGGATTTCAACGCTTACAATACCTACTCTGGCCTTTCTCTTAATCTGAGTTTTGTCAGTAACTTTTATAATGTGATAACCGTAAGCAGATTTTACGATTGTGGTTTTACCTTTGTCGGTTGCAAAACAAGCGTTTTTGAACTCAGGAATAAAAGGAGTGCTTTCAACAATCCAGCCTAAGTTTCCGCTGTCGCGTGCCGAACCCGGATCTTCTGAATTAGCAACCGCTAATGCGCCGAAGTCGATACCCGATTTCAAAACGTTCATCAAACTGTCCGCTTTTGCTTTTACTGAAAGCGAGTCAGCAGGATTTCTGAACGCCAACAAAATGTGTGATGCTTTTACAGAGTCAGCAAGATTCTCAAAATCAATCAATCTTGCAACTTTGTAATATTCGCCCTCTACATAAGGACCGTAAACCATACCGGGTGTGCCGCCGTTGAAAACCATATCGTCAAGACCGGCATTTTGAATTTCACCTTGATTATAGTGATAACCGTTATACGGAATTGCAGAGCGAGAATTGATAAAGTCCTGAACCTCAGAGGCTGCAATGTCTTGAAGTCCGGCTTTAAGTTTTTCAACGCTTTCTCTGATAACAGCAGAATCTGCTTGCGTAGGAATAACGTCAAAACTTACGTATGCCACATCACGACTTTCTTGTGAACGGAAAAATGCGTTTTGATTTTTTGAATAATAATCTTTCAAAGCCGCATCAGTAACGGAGATTTCTTCGTCTTTAACCTCCGAAAGCGGCAAAGCAACGTATTTGAAATCAGAAATATGAGTGCGGTTTTTAAATTCGTTTTCAACTTCGGCATTCGTAACGTAAAGACCCGAAGAAATCATCGAAATATATTTTACATATTCGCGAGATTCTTTGAGTTCGTTTTCTAAGTTACGCCAAATAAAACGGCTTTCGGGATCGTTCTGAGATGCGTATGCCGTAACTCTTGCAGGCTCAAACATTCCTGTTTCAGGATTAGAAAAAGCCTGACGCATAAACGGGGTAACGTTACCCGTCTTTATCATATAAACTAATTCGTCATCAGTTGCCTGAATGCCTTGTTTGTCAAGAAATTTGCCGACGGTATTTTCTCTTACCGCCTGTTCCCAACAATAATCACGAACCTCGTCAGAGGTCTGAGAATCGAGAGTACTTCTTCCGGTAGCGAGTTTCATAAAGGTTTCCCTTTGTTCTACCCTGCCCATAAACTCGTTATAATCTATTGAAGTGCCGTTAATTTCACCGATTTTGGTCTGAGAAGCACCGAAAATCGTTGCGCCGGAATTAATAAAATCGCCTAACACAAAAGCCAACAAGGCACCACCTACCGCTACCGCAATAAGTTTGCCTCTGCTTCTGATAGATTGTAATGCTGCCATTATAAGTCTTTTCTATCAAATTTAAATTAATTGTTCTACATAGCAAAAAACCCCAATCCCGCTTGTGAATTGAGGGCTTTTCTGTTTTTAGAAAAAATTTTTAGATTTTTATTTTTTTCTTGCGTAAGGTTTCTCGTTCATGTGGTTGTCATGATTGCTGTGGTGATAATGACCTTTGCAAGTAGCCTCATCGGATACAGTGAGTTTTTTTCTGCCTTTTTTGCGTCTTGCGGCCAAAACTTTTCTTCCGTTAGCGGTTTTCATACGCTCTCTGAAACCGTGTTTGTGTTTACGCTTCTTAATCGATGGTTGAAATGTGCGTTTCATTTTGATTTATGTTTTAAAAATATGTTTTAAAATTAAGTTACTTTGTTAATCCGAAAAAAACGTTTTTTTCGGTCTGCAAATTTACGGTTAAATTTTTATTCTAACAAATAAAAAATCAATTTTTTTTGTTAATTTTTTTTTTTAGACGTTCATATAACTCAAAAGGGCATTGTATCTTTCTTCCAACAAATCCGAATATTTACTATCGCCCTGATAAACGTTTTTCACATTATAACCGCGTCTTTCAAGCCCCTGAATAACGCTTGTGGTATCCTGACCGTTAAGTTTTATGATTGCCCTCATCGTTTCTCTGTCTTTCGGACGGGTAAGCAGGCTCATAACTTTCAGAGAATTATTTTCAGAAATTCCCGTAATCAATGCCGGTGAAAAATTTTTTGTTTCGGTTTCTATCTCAATTATTCCGCCTTTTATCGAAGCCGAGGTTTCCTCTGCCATTCTCTCGATAATCGTCTTGTAAGTTACGCCGCCTATGTATCTGCCTTTTAAGTCAACAACCGGCAAAAGCGATATGTGCCAACTTGATACGATGTCCAAAACCTCCAAAATATGTTTTTCTTCGTTAACGGAGAGCATTTGAAGACAATCTGTTTCCATAACCGGCATTTTAGGCGAAAACTCCGCAATGTCGTCCTCGGATATAAGTCCGAGATATTGTTTGTCCTCAGAGGCGGCTACCGCTAAATGCGACACTTTGAAAGTGTTCATTATTTCGACGGCTTTTTTGCACGTATCGTAAGGTTCGAGATACGGTATTGATTTATTAATTAATTTCTTCAATGACATACTTAACTAATTTCAAGTTGCAAAGTAAATATTTTTTTTGCGGTTAATAAAAAAAGTGATAAAAATTTAATATTAAAAAAACATAAAAATATTTAATATTGCACTTTCAAATTGATATAATTTTAGCACAATGAAAACAATCAAATTTTTATTTTTGACACTTATTTATATAATGTGTTCAAATGCGGCTTTTTCGCAGGTAACGACCTCGTCTATGACGGGAGTTGTAACAGGTCCTGACGGAGAAACGTTGCCCGGAGCAACAGTTTTGGCCGTTCACACTGAGACTTCTTCGCAATATGCGGGAATTACTAATGCTGACGGAAGATTTTTTCTTCAAGGTATGAAACCGGGCGGACCGTATAAAGTTACGGTACAGTTTGTGGGAATGACACCTTATAATCAAGAAGGCATTTATCTTTCTTTGGGAGAGACTTTCAAACTAAACGCCGCTTTGAATGACGAAACAAAAGAACTTCAAGAAATCGTTGTTGAGGCAAAAAACAAGTTTGATGCCAACAAAACGGGTGCTTCAAGCCGCGTAACTGCGGAAGACCTTGAAAATATGCCTTCGATTTCGCACTCAATAGCCGATGCCGCAAGGCTTAATCCTCAAATCGCAACCAATAACAACGGTGCAATAAGTTTTGCTGGCGTTCACAACCGTTACAACTCTTTCCAAGTAGACGGTGCTATGAACAACGACGTTTTCGGTCTTACTGCTAACGGCTCTAACGGCGGTCAGGCGGGAGCACAGCCAATTTCGATGGAATCAATCGACCAGATTCAAGTAAGCGTTGCGCCTTTTGACGTTCGTCAGAGCGGTTTTACGGGCGGTGCTATCAACGCCATCACAAAATCAGGAACCAACGTTCTTCACGGAACTGTTTATGCCGACGGTCTTAACCAGAGCCTTATCGGTAAACGTTACGAAATGATGAACGGCGAAAACAGCGACAAATACGATGACGAGGTTGAATACCGCGCAGGTTTTACGCTCGGCGGTCCGATTGCTAAAAACAAACTTTTCTTCTTCGTTAACTACGAACATTCAGACAAAGAATATCCTAATAATTACGGAATCGGTTCTTCGGCTTCAAAAGTAGATGCCGAGGAGGCGCAAAAACTTCTTTCGTACCTTCAATCAAAAGGTTATACGGGTGATTTTTCTAACCCCGACAACTATGTAAAATCCGACAAAGCAGGTTTGAAACTTGACTGGAACATCAGCACAAAGCACAAAGCCTCAGTAAGTTGGCGTATGGTCAACGCAAAAAAACTCAGCGGCAAAAGTACTGCTGCATATCTTGACGCTTCGGACTACGCATACGATTTTGTTTCTAAAACCAACACTTTGGCGGCAGAACTTCAAAGCCGTTTTTCTGACAAAGTTTCTAACGAACTCAAAACATCATACGTCCGCGTGAGAGACAACAGAGAGCCTTACGGAATTGCTCCTTACATTCAAATCAGCAATGTCGGCAGCGGAAATGTTGCTTTCGGAACGGAACGTTCTTCAACAGCAAACGAACTGGATCAGGACGTTTACACAATAACGGACAACCTCACTTTGTATGCCGGCAAACACACCGTAACATTCGGAACGCACAACGAGTTTTATAAATTCAGAAACTTGTTTATCCAAGACGCTTACGGTTCATATTACTTTTCTTCTCCCCAAAACTTTTACGATTTTGCCGACGGTACAAATCCCAAAGGTCTTAAACAATACCGTTTTTGTATGGCTGACGAAAGTGTAACCGGCGACAAACGCTGGGCGGCTAAGTTCGGTGCGGCAGAACTCGGATTTTACGTTCAGGACAAAGTTACGGTTTCTGACCGCTTTGACATTACTTACGGTTTAAGAATTGACGTTCCGTTGTTTTTTGACACCCCCGAAGAAAACAAAGAGTTTAACGAATATGCCGAGCAAACCGGCTGGGGTGTTAAAACTAACCAAAAACTCAGCAGCAGTCCTTTGTGGTCTCCGCGTTTCGGTTTCAGATACGAACTTGACGGAAAAGGCGATTACGTAGTACGCGGCGGTATCGGCGTATTTACCGGCAGAATACCGTTTGTATGGCTTTCAAACAACTTCTCAAACACCGGTATTCAGTTGGTTACATACAATGTCAACAATCCTGAAAACGGTGTGTTTATTTTAGATCCTTACAATCAGGCTCCTATGTACGAAAACCTCAAAGCGACTGGCAACCAGATAGTTAACGTTTTTGCAGACGATTTCAAATTTGCACAAAGCGTTAAATTTAACTTGGCTTTTGACTTTACCGTCGGCGGTATTGACTGGACGGCAGAATGGCTCTTGTCGAAAGTTGTTAACGACGTAGTTTACAGAGATTTGACCCGTCACATGACCGGCAAAACGGTTAACGATGTTTTAAATATCGATTTTGACAGCCGTCCCACGTTTGAAAAACCCGTAACACCTTACGGCAAACTTTCAAATATGTACCTTCTTGACAACACAAGCAAAGGTTATTCAACGAGTCTTTCTTTGAAAGGCAGCAAGAAATTCAATTCCGGTTTGAGCCTTTCTGCATCGTATACGTTTACAAGGTCAAAATCTGTTAACAGTGTAACGTCTTCGGTTGCACAGTCTAACTACAATTACAACTACACGTACACCAATCCTAACGACCCTGAACTCGGATTTTCGGCTTATAATCTTCCGCACCGCATAACGGCAGCCGCTACGTATTCAAAAAGTTATGCAGAGCATTGGACTTCGACAATTTCGCTTATTTATACCGGCGTATCGGGCGACCCGTACAGCATTTATTATTACGGAGATATTAACGGCGACGGCTCTAACGGAAACGACTTGATGTTTATCCCGACCGATGAGCAAATTGACAAAATGCCTTTCCTCTCTAACTACAACGAGAAAACAGGAAAGGGTTATACGGAAGAACAGCAAAAAGCAAATATGAAACAATGGCTCGGTTCAGAAGAATATTTTAAAGACCACAGAGGCGAATATTACGAGCGTTATGCTGACAATGAAAAATTTGAAAACCACTTTGATTTTCATTTTGCACAACGTTTCAGTTTCAAAGCGGGCAAACAAACCCACGCAATCGAACTTTCGTTTGACGTAATGAATATTTCAAATATGTTCAGCGCAAAATGGGGACGCTATTCAGGAACTTCCGGATATTATTCGCCGGTAACGTATGACGCAAAAAGCAAAAAATATCAGTTCCTTCAAAACGGTGATTATCAAATGCGCTCTTACAGCGACTACTATTCACGTTGGAGAGGTCAAATCGGTTTGAAATATATTTTCTAAACTCTTTTTTAATAAAAAACGTCTGACAAAAAAAGTCAGACGTTTTTGTTATTTTTTAAAAAAAGAATTATAACAACTCCGCTGCTTGACGCAACATTTTTATAAATTCTTTCGCTGAATTTTTTAAATAAGTGTTCTTTAAAGTGTGAATACAGCCGTCCATATCGTTGCCGGGTTCGTCAAGAGGCACGGCTCGCAAACCGTTTTCGTTAAGAACGGTAGTCTCACTCAAAACCGTAACATACTGAGTATTACGGATTAAACGGAAAAGCAAATGTATATAATTGATTTCAACCTTGACACGGAAAGAATATTTTTTCCCGTCAACTATTTTTTCAAAAGCGTGTCTGGCTTGAAGTCCGCGCGAAGGAAGCGCAAAATCATAACATTCAAGTTCTTTGAATGTTACGGTCTGTTGTTTTGCCAATGGGTGAAACTCGTTAACAATAGCCGAAAGCCGATTTTTAAACAACACCTCACTATTTATATTAGAGTAACGCGCCGAAGGTCTAAAAGCCAAAACAAAATCCAAATCATGCTTTACAAGTTTTTCCATAAGTTCGGACATCGGTGCATACTGAACGTTAATCTTTACATTCGGATATCTGTTCAAAAACTGCAACATCGTCTCCCCCGCAATACTGCTGAAAGAAAACGTAACCCCGATATTAAGTTCGCCGGACTTCAAATCTTTTAAATCAAGAAGTTGCTGTTTGCAAATTTCGGCATCACTCACAATCCTTTTCGCAAGTGGCAAAAGCATACGCCCGCCCTCGGTCAACATCACGTTATGAGGATTACGCTCCAAAAGCGGCTGATTAAGTTCTTGTTCAAGATTCAAAATCTGCTGAGACAGAGTACTTTGCGTTACAAAAAGTTCTTTGGCGGCGACGGAAAAATTAAGTGTTTCTGCCGCACGTAAAAAGTATTTCAGTTGTCTTATTTCCATAACTATTTTAAAAAAAACGCCGCAAAGTTACATATTTTTTTCTTAATAAAATTAAGTTTTACTATCGTTTTTAACGATAATAAGACCTCAATTTTTCGCAAGTTTTGCTATCGAAACAAACTATAACAAACGCTTGCACGGTATTTTTTTTAACCGTAACTTTGCAGCGTAAAAATAAAAATTAAAACATCATGGATTATAGTTGGTTTATTGTTGCAGCAGAAGTTTTAGCAATTTTTTTCGGTTTAAAATTGTTTATAAAACACGAATATAAAGATGATTTTAAACACAAAAAATAAAAAACACTTCGCTTTAATTTTAAAAAAGTATTTTGACCCGCAGTTAGCAATAAACGGCGGGTCAAAATTTTTTTGGTAAAAAATTACTTGTTTTCTCAAAAAAAAAATAGTACATTTGCCAAATCTAACAACAATCAAAACACTTTATATAAAAATGGCAAACATTCCCGAATTTAAGTATGCCCCGATGTTTCAGTTGGGCAAAGATGAAACGGAATATTACCTTCTTTCAAAAGAAGGCGTTTCGGTAAGCGAATTTGAAGGCAAACCTATATTAAAAGTTAGCCCCGAAGCCTTGGAAAAACTTTCACAGCAGGCTTTTCATGACGTATCGTTTATGCTCCGCCGCTCTCACAACCTTCAAGTGGCAAAAATTCTTAACGACCCCGAAGCCTCAGAAAACGATAAATACGTGGCTTTGACGTTTTTAAGAAACGCCGAAGTTTCGGTAAAAGGACAGTTGCCGCTTTGTCAGGACACCGGCACGGCGATTATCCACGGCGAAAAAGGTCAGCAGGTTTGGACAGGTTTCTGCGATGAAGAATTTCTTGCAAAAGGCGTTTATAACACTTATACTCAGGACAATCTGCGTTATTCTCAAAACGCGCCTTTGAGCATGTACGAGGAGAAAAACACCCGTTGCAACCTTCCGGCTCAAATCGACATCGAAGCCACCGAAGGCATGGAATACAAATTCCTTATGGTTACCAAAGGTGGCGGCTCGGCAAACAAAACATATCTTTATCAAGAAACCAAAGCAAGGATTCAGAATCCGGGAACGCTTGTACCGTTCTTGGTTGAAAAAATGAAATCACTCGGTACGGCGGCTTGTCCTCCTTATCATATTGCGTTTGTTATCGGCGGCACGTCAGCAGAGAAAAACCTCTTGACCGTAAAACTCGCTTCAACGCATTATTACGACACTCTTCCGACCACCGGCGACGAAACGGGACGCGCTTTCCGCGATGTTGAACTCGAAAAAGAACTTTTGAAAGAGGCTTACAAAATCGGTCTCGGCGCACAGTTCAGCGGAAAGTATATGGCTCATGACGTGAGAGTTATCCGTCTTCCCAGACACGGCGCAAGTTGTCCGATAGGCTTGGGCGTAAGTTGCTCTGCCGACCGTAACATCAAAGCGAAAATCAACAAAGACGGTATTTGGATTGAAAAAATGGACGACAATCCAACCGAACTTATCCCCGAAGAATTAAGAAACGCAGGCGAAGGCAACGCCGTTAAAATCGACCTCGATCAGCCTATGAGCGAAGTTTGCAAGATTTTGACGAAATATCCCGTTGCAACCCGTCTTTCATTAAACGGAACTATTATCGTTGGTCGCGACATCGCACACGCAAAACTCAAAGCAAGACTTGATGCAGGCGAAGATCTGCCGCAATACATGAAAGACCACCCGATTTATTACGCAGGTCCGGCAAAAACTCCGGCAGGAATGCCTTGCGGTTCTATGGGACCGACGACGGCAAACAGAATGGATCCGTATGTTGACGAGTTCCAAGACCACGGCGGTTCGATGATAATGTTAGCAAAAGGTAACCGTACCGAAGCCGTTACGAATGCTTGTAAAAAGCACGGCGGATTCTACCTCGGTTCAATCGGCGGACCGGCTGCAATCTTGGCTCAAAACAACATCAAATCAATAGAATGTGTTGAATATCCTGAACTCGGAATGGAAGCAATTTGGAAAATCAAAGTTCAAGATTTCCCCGCGTTCATCTTGGTTGATGACAAAGGCAACGACTTCTTCAAACAGTTGAAGCCGTGTTCAGGATGCACAATAATTTAACATTTCATTTTTAGAGCCGCGAAATTTGCGGCTCTATTTTTTCTTAGACTTTCTTGGTGTGAAAAACATACCGTCGGTAATTTGGTCATCATTTTCCACAAAGTTTGCGCACTTAACGTGCTTGTTGTCAAGACAATTAACAACAAAGAATAAAAAAATTTTCTTGTTTTCATCATTGAAATCTCCTATTTGAAACTCAAAATTATTACTTTTTTATTATAATCCAAAAAAAATTTGACGGTTAAAAAAAATATTAGTAATTTAGCACCTCAAATAATTAGACAAAATGTTACGTTCAAAACTACCGGAGGGCAATTATACCCTGTTAAATCAAATATTTGACTACGCAGAAAAAGACGAAGTAATAGATTTTGCTACGCCTTTGCCTGATTGTAATATACCGCAAGAAATAAAAGATCTCGTGGTAAAATACATTAAATCAGGTAAAAACCAATACGCACCGAATATTGGTATCCCGGAATTAAGAACTTCCGTTTGTGATTATTATTTCAAACGGTATTCTCACAAATATACTCCCGAAGACGAAGTTACTGTTACCGAAGGTGCAACAGAAGCGATTTGGGCGGCAATCACAGCCGTTGTACACGAAGACGACGAGGTCATAATCATAGAACCCGCCGCCGAAAACTATGTACCTGCCGTTAGAATAAACGGCGGAATACCCGTATTCGTCGCAATGAAAGCTCCCGACTACACAATAGATTGGAACGAAGTAATCATGTCAGTAAATCAAAGGACTAAAATGATTATTATCAGCACGCCGCATATTCCGACGGGAAAACTTTTGTCAGACGAGGATTTCAGAAATCTTCAAAAAATCATCGTCGGCAGCAAAATAACCGTACTTTGCGACGAATCGTTTTCTAACATCTGCTTTGAAGGTCAGTTTACGAGTATTTCAAAATTTCCGCTGCTGACAAAACAGACGGTTTTAATAAGTTCGCTTAGTAGAGGTTTCAATACAACAGGCTGGAAATCAGGTTTTTGTATTGCACCAAAGGATTACACCGTTGAAATTAGAAAAATTCACAATTATATCTGCAATTCGGGTAATTCAGCACTTCAATATGCAATGTCAGAACTCTTGAACACAAAAGCCGGTGTTTTTGACATCATAAGACAAGAATACAGAGCAAAACGGGACTTGTTATGCACAATGCTTCAAGGCAGCAAATATAAACTTACGCCTTCGCAAGGCACTTGGTTTCAGACCGTTGACTGCTCGGAGGTTACTGACCAAGACAATAAAGATTTTGCATTAAGACTCGCTAAGGAATACGGTGTCGCCGTAATCCCGATGTCAGCATATTATCACGACAAAAACCGCTCTAACAGCATCAGGATATGTTTTGCTCGTCCCGATGAAATCATAAGAAAGGGCGTGGAACGTCTGATAAAAGCACAGAAAAAATAAGAAAATTAACACGTTTTATATAATATAAAAAATGGCACAACAAGAAGATCTCTTGAAAAAAATCATTTCGCACTGCAAGGAATACGGTTTTATATTTCCTTCAAGCGATATTTACGACGGTCTTGCAGCCGTTTACGATTACGGTCAGAACGGCGTGGAACTCAAAAACAACATCAAAGAATATTGGTGGAAGTTTATGACAAGGCTTCATGAAAATATTGTCGGAATCGACGCGGCAATTTTCATGCACCCAAAAACTTGGGAAGCCTCAGGACACGTTTCGGCTTTCAACGACCCGCTTATCGACAACAAAGATTCTAAAAAACGTTACCGCGCCGACAACTTAATAGAAGAATACCGCGATAAACTTTACGCTAAAATCGAAAAAGAAGTTGAAAAGGCTCAAAAACGTTTCGGCGATAAATTCAATAAAGAACAATTCGTTTCTACTAACGAAAGAGTTTTGGCAACTCAAAAAGAAATCGACGAACTCACCGCACGTTACGACAAAGCCCTCAACGCTAACGATTTGGAAGAACTCCGTCAAATAATCATCGACTGCGAAATCGTTTGTCCGATTTCCGGCACTAAAAACTGGACGGAAGTACGTCAGTTCAACCTTATGTTCCAGACAAAAATGGGTAGCGTATCTGACGAACAATCAACGATTTATCTCCGTCCTGAAACCGCTCAGGGTATTTTCGTTAACTATCTTAACGTTCAGAAAACAGGCCGCATGAAAATTCCGTTTGGAATCGCTCAAATCGGAAAAGCGTTCAGAAATGAAATCGTTGCACGTCAGTTCATTTTCCGTATGAGAGAATTTGAACAGATGGAAATGCAGTTCTTTATCCGTCCCGGTCAGGAGTTAAGATGGTTTAAATACTGGAAAACGATGCGCAGAAAATGGCACGAAGCATTAGGTTTCGGCTCTGCCAACTACCGTTTCCACGACCATGAAAAACTCGCTCACTACGCTAACGCAGCAACCGACATTGAGTATAATTTCCCGATGGGTTTTCGCGAAGTTGAAGGTATACATTCAAGAACGGATTTTGACCTTTCTCAGCACCAGAAATATTCGGGCAAAAAAATCCAGTATTTTGACCCCGAACTCAACGAAAGTTACACTCCGTACGTTATTGAAACTTCAATCGGTCTTGACAGAATGTTTTTGTCGATACTTTCAGGTGCGTACACCGAAGAAGAAATCAAATCGGAAGACGGCAAAGTTGACAAGAGAGTTGTCTTAAAGATTCCCGCAGCACTCGCGCCGGTAAAAGTTGCCGTTTTGCCTTTGGTTAAGAAAGACGGTTTGCCCGAGGTTGCAGAAAAACTTATGAAAGATTTGATGTACCGTTTTGACTGCCGTTACGAAGAAAAAGATACAATCGGAAAACGTTATCGCCGTCAAGACGCAATCGGTACACCGTTCTGTGTAACAGTGGATTACGATACACTCAAAGACAATACCGTAACAATCCGTTACAGAGACGATATGCGTCAGGAAAGAATTGCAATCGACCAAGTTGCAGACCTCGTTTCAAAGAATTGCGATTTGAACAATATTTTGAAACATTTGGCTGACGAAGACATCGAATTGCCCGAGGCATAAAAAATTATTATATTGTTTTTGTAGAGACGCGATTAATCGCGTCTCTACGTTTTTATACGTTTTTTTATGAAATTTTTCCTTTACATTTTCATCATATCATTATTTTTCGGCTGCCATGCAAAGCCGAACACCGCTCAAACCGTTGTGACAAAAGCAGATACAATCATCAAACCAGAAATTAAAAAACTTATTGTCGCCGCCGAAGATACCGCTAATTATCTGAACCTTTTACGAGAAAAAAAAGTTGCTTTGGTGGCAAACCAAACTTCAATCGCATTTGATAAACATCTTTTGGATTTTTTAATAGAAAACGGAATCACAGTTGAAAAAATTTTCGCACCGGAACACGGTTTCAGAGGTGCGGGCGAACCGGGACAAAGAATTTATAACGAAACCGATGAAAAAACGGGCGTTAAAATAGTTTCACTTTTCGGCAACAACAAAAAACCAACCGCCGAACATCTCAAAGGCATTGAAACCGTAGTTTATGACATTCAAGACGTAGGTTGCAGATTTTTTACTTACATCAGCACTTTACATTATATAATGGAAAGTTGTGCCGAAAACAACGTCAAAATCATAGTTTTAGACCGTCCGAATCCGAATATTGACTATGTTGACGGACCTGTCAGAGAAGAAAATTGTAAATCGTTTGTCAGTCTTGACCCGTTGCCGATAGTTTACGGAATGACTGTCGGCGAACTCGCTCAAATGATTAACGGCGAAGGCTGGCTTTCTGGCGATAAAAAGTGCGATTTAACGGTTGTCCCCGTAAAAAATTACACTCGAAAAACAAAATACGAATTGCCGGTACGCCCCTCCCCTAACCTGCCGGATTATCTGTCAATAAGGCTTTATCCGTCGCTGTGCCTTTTTGAAGGAACAAACATAAGTGTCGGCAGAGGCACGTTAACGCCTTTTACTTCAATAGGTTACCCCGAAGAAAAATACGGCGAATACGTGTTCACGCCAAAAGACATAACAGGAATGCAGACAAATCCCATGCACAAAGGCAAAAAATGTTACGGCTTGGATTTCAAAGGCTTAAACCCTAATCAGCAACATTTTACGTTAGAGTACTTTATAAAAATGTACAAAATTGCCGGCGAAAAAATGTTAACACGAAAAAAAATGCTCGCTCTGCTTTACGGCAACACAAAACTGCCTCAGCAACTATCAGAAGATATGACCGAGGACGAAATCCGCAAAACTTGGCAGCCGCAACTATCTGATTTTAAACAAAAAAGACAAAAATATCTTATTTATGAATAAAAATTGGATTTTTATACTTTCCATTTTAGGTGCGTTGTTTATAATGTTTTTTCAACCGCTTAGAGAACTCATTGTAAAACACGACATCAACGCTGCCGTGAATAGTTTAGGCTGGTCAATGCTGTATATAGTACCGTTTATGGCAGTTTATTTTCTGAATCATTTTTACGCAATTCCGCGTATGTTTCAGAAAAACAACACGAAAAAATTTTGTCTGTTTAATCTGCTGCTTTTTATCGTGCTGTATTGCGTAAGAGAAATAATAGCATGTCATTTCACAGACGTCAATTTAGTAGATTTCTTTACGTTTTTAGTGCCTAATTTGCTTCTGAATTTTCTTGTAGCCGGCACTGCACTCGGCATAAAATACTATTTCAAGAGCGTTGAAGAAATGCAAATAGAAAAAGAAAAACAAAAAGCGGAACTTCAATGGCTCAAAAATCAATTAAACCCGCATTTTTTGTTCAACACTATGAACAACATTTCGGCGCAAATTTACACCAATCCTGACGAGGCGCAAGAAAACCTCTCGCATTTGAGTGAAGTTTTACGCTATGCACTTTACGAAACCACTGCCGACAAAGTGCCGCTTTCAGGAGAAATAGATTTTATGGAAAACTATATTTCGCTGATGAAACTCAGATGCTCTGAAAAAACAACTGTAACCGTTGATTTTCAGGACATTACTCCGACAATAAAAATACTTCCGCTGTTATACGTTTCTCTTATTGAAAACGCTTTTAAACACGGTGTCAGCAACAATTCGGAATCGTTTATAGATATTTCGTTAAAGATGATTGGTAACGATTTGGTTTTTAAAGTAAAAAACAGTAATTTTCCCAAAAAGCAGGAGAACCGCAGCGGCTCGGGTATCGGTCTTGAAAACCTACGCCGCCGTTTAGAACTCGCATACGAAGGCAAATACTATTTTTCAGCAAAAAAACAAGACAATAACGTATTTTTAGCGGAATTAACGGTGAAAATATAACAAAAGTTACCCCCGAAATGTGCAAAAAATTAGCAAAAGTTACCCCCGAAATGTGCAAAAAATTAGCAAAAGTTACCCCCGAAATGTGCAAAATTTTTATTATATTTGCAGCATAAAAACTGCAAATTATGATTGAAAGAGACATTATAAAAGAGTTAAGAAGTTGGAAAACAGACGAGTTTAGAAAACCGTTGGTGCTTCGCGGCGCACGTCAAACCGGCAAAACAACGGTAGTAAATATGTTCGGGAAAGAGTTCAAACAATATATTTACCTTAACTTAGAAGAAGAAACGTCAAAAAACTTGTTTCTAAAATATCAGGACATTGACAGATTGATTGAAGCCATTTTTTTAGAAAACAACAGCCTCAAAAATATTGACGACACTTTGATTTTCATCGACGAAATTCAAGAAGTACCGCAAGCATTGAATATGCTAAGATATTTTTATGAAAAATATCCGCAATATTGTGTCATTTCGGCGGGGTCGCTTTTGGAATCGCTTTTCGATAACAAAATTAGTTTTCCTGTCGGCAGAGTAGAATACAAAGTGCTGAGACCGTTGTCTTTCAGGGAATTTCTCAAAGCAATGAACGAAAATTCTGCATTGGAATATTACGAAAAAGTGCCTTTTGACAACATTGCACACGAAAAACTCAAAAAACTTTTTCACACTTATACGTTAATCGGTGGAATGCCTGAAATTGTTTACAGATAGTCCAAACAAAAAGACATTGTCGCACTTTCTACCGTATATGATTCTTTAATAGGAACTTACATTGATGACGTAGAAAAATACGCACAAAATTCATCGTCCGTAAATATCATGCGGCACGCAATACGGAGTATTTTTGCTGAGGCAGGCAACAGAATAAAATTTGCAGGTTTCGGCAATTCGGCATACTCTTCGCGCGAGATTGGCGAGGCTCTAAGAACAATTGAAAAAGCAATGTTAATTCATCTTGTATATCCTACGACACAAACAGAACTGCCTTTTATGCCGGATATAAAAAAAAGTCCGAGACTTCAAGTCTTAGATACAGGACTTTTGAACTATATGGCACATCTTCAAAAAGATGTTTTCGGGGCGCAGGATTTGAACAACGTTTATCGCGGACATATTACTGAACACATTGTCGGTCAAGAACTTTTAGCAGCTAAAACATCTATGCTTTCTAAACCGTTGTTTTGGGTTTCAGAAAAAAAAGATTCGTCTTCAGAATTGGACTTTTTGGAAGTTTTTAACGGTGAAATGATACCGATAGAAGTAAAATCAGGACCGACAGGGCATCTAAAATCGCTTCACAATTTTATGGATAGTTTCAGCGGAAATACCGCGATAAGGCTTTATGCCAGCGAGTTACGGCAAGACATAGTAAAAACGCCGAAATCCAAAGAATATACATTAATCAGTATGCCGTATTTCTTAGCCGGAAAAATCGGAGAATATATCACAGAATAGCAATAACCTCAACCAAAACCGATACCTTTACCCCCTGTTTTGGTTGAGGTTATTTTGATAACATCAACCAAAACCAACACTTTTACCCCCTGTTTTGGTTGGGGTTACAAAAAAAATTGTTATATTTCACGTTGCTTTCGGATATTTTTTCACTACTACTCCCAATCCAAATGGAGATTGATAAGTTTGCCGTCTTGCTCTTGGCGATATAGAATAAACTCACCGCGACTGCGTTCCTTACCGTTCAAAATCCATGTGTCCTTGACATCTTTAACCCCTTTATGAACACGCTTAAAATGCACCGTATCAGATGTACCGTCTGCAAATGTTATAATAAAGTCATCATCGTAATTTTCCGCTCCGTCTAATTCACCGAAACAAAAAAACGGTTTTTCTAATGCGGTACTATCTACATAAAAACCCTTAAAATCAGGCATATAATACTTAGAAAGAGTTTGACCGACAGAATAAGTCTTGCCTCGGTAAGTGAGTGTTGTGGTATGAATAATGTCATTATAATTATCAGCAACATAATTAGTACGCTGACCATAATCAACAACAAAGAACCTTAGTTCAATAGGACTCCAATCAACAATTAAATTATTGTCGTCTTCTCCTTTATCACACGCTGAAAACATCAACGAAATGGCTGATGCCAATACCAAAAAATTTTTTTTCATGTTTGTATAGTTTTGTTAAAGTTAAAATAAATATGTCTACTTCTTTTGTACAAAGGTAATACTTTCTAAGAATACAGCCAAATTTTTTATATAGTATTTTTGAATTTTTCCATTTCCCAAAACAAAAAAAATCTCCGCGCGAATTTAGTTTATAGTTCTCACAAATTCCGCTGCCGTCATCACGGGAATATCACAAAATTCAAGAAAATCCTTTTTGTTATTGGTAATGATGACATCACATTTACCGGCTTTTGCACAACAATATTGCATCATATCCTCGAAATCATTGACTGGATTGTTGATAGCATAATCCAATTGAATACTATCAATACTCAACACATCTATGCCCTCTCTTAACGCTTGTTCGTAGGCGTAAAGTTCTTCCTTTGAATGATGGCGCAGAACGTATGCAATAGTAATGTACGAAATACACGATGCACAGAGTTGTATTTCGCCATCATCGCCTAATTGCAACAAATTGTCGGCATCTTCACAATGTTCACGGCGCAAAGCAGCATCCAATAATATATTTGTGTCAAGAAATACCCGTTTCATCTGCTCAAAATATATTGTGTTTTTTCGTCTGCTAAAACTTCTTCGGTAAGTTTTACAGGGTTAGTGCGCAACCATTGAACCCGTTTTGACCATTTTTTTTCAACGGATTTTTTCTCCTTGTCAATGTCTTTTTGCGATGTCAATGTCTTGCGTATTTCTCTCATAACGGCAAGAAGTTGCCGCATAGCCGCCTCACTATCCATAAAAAGACTAAACTCTTGGAATAGTTCTGAACGTAATTGTACTGCTGTCATAATTTTCCTATTTTTTCCTCGCAAAAATATTACAATGTTTTCAAATAAACAAAAAAAAATATCCGCTGCGAATATTTTTTGTTGTTTCACAGCGGATATTTTTATAAGTATTGGTTTAGAAGACTATCTGTAAGCCTTGTTTTGTGTCAAGTTCGGATTTCTCAAAATTTCCGTTGCGGGAATCGGGAAGTCCATTTTGTCTTCACTGTACTCGTATGAACGGGGAGTCCACGGATATTCATCAAGGTCAGCAACCTTTGTAGCATCTTTCGGATAGTTACAACGGATATGTTCTGCCAACAAACCTGCACGATGTAAAGCCGGTGCTAATGTCCATTCTGCATTGAACTCTTTTCTACGTTCCTGAATCAATGCAACTTGCCATGATTCAAGATTGAAACCGAGTTTCGTTTTTACCATATCGTAATAGTCCTGACCGGCAGGTGCTACATTACCGTTTGAACCAAAAGGAATCGGGTAAACTAAATTACCGTGTTCATCTTCAAAATGAGATTTATCGTATGTTCCTGTCCAAGTAGTAGAATATGCAGCAACAGCATAATCATAATAATACTGAGCATACTTAGTTGTCAATTCTGCCTCTTTACCGTCTTCAAGTTGTCCGAAAGCACGTTGACGAACCATATCAATATACTGCCAACCTTCACCAGCATTGCCGGTACGGAAACAACATTCTGCGTATGTTAAAAGAACGTCTGAATAACGTTTCCAATAAACATGCACAGGAGACCAAATGTTAGACCACCATGTATTATTACCTGTTCTCCACCATTTCATACTCCAAACAGAAGGCGCACGGTCGCCACCGGTATTACAGTGGAATTGCTGCTGAGAACTCTTAACACTATCAATATAAGGATTGTAGCCATGACAATATTCTGATTTAGCAGTTGTTTCAAGCGGTTCATCAGTAATTCTGTCTTTGTAATCACCCCAATTTTTAATATAAACGGTACAAGCAGAAGCATCACGACGTTTGTCGCCTTTTTCATAGCAGGTGTACCATTCCCAAGAAAGGTAAAGTGTACCCCAACCGCCGTTTCCGTTAGGATTAGCAGCATAGTTATCTGTCCAACCGTGAGCGTTAGTGTGGAAACCGCTCCATTCTTTGGATTTGTCGCCTTCGTCCATTACTTCTTCCCAAATACATTCTTTATTCCAAGCCTTCGGGTCAAACAAAGTTGTAAAAGACGGCAAAAGTTCGTATTCGCCTGAATCAATAATAGATTTCAACAAATCTTTTGCTTTGGTAACTTCATCACCAGGACCGCTCGGATTGCCCTGACGATATGCCTTCCAAAGATAAGCCTCTGCCAAAAATGCAGATGCCATACCTTTTGTAGCACGTCCGTACTGACCGTTTAACGGTTTCCAATCCTGAGGCAAATTTGCTACTGCATACGTAAGGTCGCTGATGATTTCATCAAGAACTGCAATCGCATTTGTTGCACCGTCGTTGCCGGGAAGTTCATCTGTATATTGCTGACCCGGTTTCATAATCGGCACGTTACCCCATGTCTGAGCCGCTAAGAAATAATAAAAACCTCTCATCGCTTTTGCCTCGGCTCTCGCCTCAATAATTTGCTCTTTTGAAAGAACACCCTTAGTCTCGGCTTCATCACAATTGACTATCATATTATTACAAAGCGAAATACCATCAAAAAGACGTTTCCATTCATCGTATAATTCGCCTTGGTCTGCCGACCAGTCTTGTGTCAACCATGATTTATCCCAACCGGTAGCCTGTGTATCCATTGTCGGGTGTCCTGCCAACCAAAGCCACGGTTTCATAGAATCACCGTTTATCATTTGGTTCATATTAGCGTAGCAAGCACGAACACCGTCATCGAAACCCTGATCTGATGTCTGAATATATTCAGGACTCAACACGTCGTAGCGGTCAACATCCAAGAAGTCTTCCTTGCACGACTGAGCCGACAACATAACTCCCGAAGCGAGAGCCATTGTCAATATTTTATTATAATTTTTCATATTAATTCTTCTGTTATAATTTTAAGTTAAAATTAGAATGAGAAACTAACACCGAACTGGTAAGTTCTCGGATTCGGATAACGTCCGGTATCCAAACCTGTGTAAAGAACGCAGCCTTGACCGCACTCAGGATCACCGTATTTCTTATACGGAGAGAACAATGCCAAGTTAGAAATTGCAAAGTAAACTCTTGCATTAGTCAATTTCAAGTGCTCAATAACGTTTTTGTCAAAAGTATAACCGATTTGCATATTGCTGATTTTAAAGTAATCTGCTTTCTTAACCCAAGCAGTAGATACTCTTCTGTTCCAGTTCGGGTCTAACAAAGTGAAACGCGGCAAATCAGCACCTTTATTACTTTCACTCCAATAGTCGTTATCTTTCAAAGTGTTAGGAACGCAACCGTCATCACCAACATATCCGATAGAAAGTCTCATTGCAGAATATGAAAGCAATTCAAGACCGGCTACACCATAACCATAAATAGAGAAATCAAAGTTCTTATAACCTACATTGATATTAAGACCATAGTTGAATTTCGGGAAACCGTTACCGATAACCTCACGGTCAGCATCAGTAATAACACCATCACCGTTAAGATCTTTGTATTTGAAGTCGCCGGGAGCGGTAGCCTCGTCAGTTTTAGTAGGATCAATAACCTTTTGATAAGGAGTATAAGTTGTTGTTCCGTCAGGTTGCGGATCTGCTCTGCGGGCATCAAGAATTTCCTGCTCGCTTTGCCAAATACCTTCAACTACATAACCATAGTATGAACCGACAGCATAACCTTCTTGTGCGGTTGCATGGTCACCCCATTTATAACCTGATGCAGCACCGATACAACCTTGGTTGGTACCGTCGTTATTAGTCATAGCAGGGTCGTTGGTTCCGTGGTCGTTAGTAAAGAACTGAGGATCACCCATCTTCTTGATTTTGTTCTTCAAGGTAGAACCTGTAAATGTTACGTTAAAGTTCCAATCCTGAATACGTTTCTGCCAATTAACTTGGAACTCGAAACCTTTGTTTTCAATTTCACCGTAGTTGGTGTAAAGTTGCATAATAGAAGATGATGAAGCAAAGTTACGGGTCAAAAGAAGGTCTTTTGATTTACGAATGAAGTAATCCATCGTAATGTTGAATTGACCTTGATACAAACCTAAGTCAATACCGACGTTAGTCTGTTCGTTGGTTTCCCATTTAAGGTCAGTGTCAACTACAACGTTTCTGATACCGGCATTAGTTGTAGAAATACCGTTACCGAACTGTCCCATACCACCGTCTTGTGCATAATAACCGTAAAGCAATTGTGTACCGTTGTAAGTAGTCATAGAGGTCTGTGAAGTTGCAAGTGAAGTTGCACCACCTGAGTTACCTGTCTGACCCCAACCGAGACGAAGTTTTAAGTTAGAGATGATTTCGTTGTCTTTCAAGAAATCTTCCTGAGAAACTCTCCAAGCCAATGCAGCAGAGGGAAATGTACCGAATCTGTTACCAGAACCGAAGTTAGAACTTCCGTCGCGACGGATAGTAG
The DNA here is from genome assembly GCA_017417315.1 of Bacteroidales bacterium. GTDB lineage: Bacteria > Bacteroidota > Bacteroidia > Bacteroidales > UBA3824 > UBA3824. The sequence goes on along the minus strand of JAFPZK010000054.1, from coordinate 19,786 downwards.
CTGTCAAAACATATTTGTCAAAAAGACCGTAAGTCAAACGTCCGAAGTAAGAAACGCCTCTTACTTTTGCGTTGAAAGCACCGTTACCGTTTTTGGTATCATCAGAAAGGCTGATAGAACGGATAGTTTGCTCTTTGAAACCTTGTGTGCTTGCGTTAACCCACTCTCCCCAAGAATTAGAAGCTTCTTGACCAATCATAACGTTGAGGTTCATAATATCGTTTTTCCAATTGTAGTTGAAATAGTTTTCAATATTAATTGTAGTAGACTGACTCTGATTGATGCTGAAAGAGTTAACCGTATGCTCCTTAGGAACTGAACTTGCATCTACACCATCGTATGCATCATAATACTTACCACTTTCGTCGATGTTATAACGATTTTGTAAGTAAGTAAAGTTGTTTCCGTCAGAAGAGTAGAAGTTGAAAGAACCTACCGTCTTAAATGTCAAACCTTTGATAATATTGATTTGTGCGTATGCAGAAGTAAATACTCTGTTAGAACGGTTGTCAGCATTGTTTTCCATAACGATAGCATACGGGTTGTTCAAAGTACCCGGATTAAATTCAAGGTCTTTATGACCTAAAAGACCGATACCGTATGTTCCGTCAGGATTTTCTACGTTAACATGTTGAATATGCTTGTTTCCGTTTGCATCTTCATAAACGTAGTCCATAGAGGGCGACAAGAAAGCCAAGTCTCTCTGTGAAGAAAGATTAAAGGTGTTTCCTTGACGACCGTAAGCACCATTACTCTTTGTATAAACGAAGTTCAAATCTGCACCTACTTCCAAGAAATTGTTGATTTCGGTTTTGTTGTTAACGCGGGCAGTTAATCTCTCATACGCTGAGTTTACGATAATACCTTTGTTTTTCAAATAAGAAGCAGAAAAACTTGTCTGGCTTTTTTCAGTACCGCCGGCAACAGACATTGTATACTGTTGTTTCAAAGCGGCTTCCGTAAATTGATCCTGCCAATCAATTTCGTTACGTTGACCGTTGTATTCGGCTCTCCAAATGTCATTGTAATAAGCAGACAAACCATGGTCGTTTTCGTTGATAGCCTGTATCAATTTAGCATAACCGTCTGCATCATTAACATCGAGTTTGTAAGCCAAAGTCTGAATACCGTAGTCAGCAGAAAAATCGAATCTTGCTTTACCTTTCTGTCCGTGTTTGGTGGTAATCATAATAACACCGTTAGCACCGGCAGCACCGTAAATTGCAGTAGCAGAAGCATCTTTCAAAACTTCCATAGACTCAATATCGGCGGGGTTAAGAAAGTCAGCATTTGTGCCGACCTGAATACCGTCAACAACGTAAAGCGGCTGTGCAGAACCGTTGATGGTAGCAACACCACGGATACGAACCTGTGCTTTGCCCTCAGGAGAACCGTCCTGTGCCGTTACCATAACTCCGGCAGCAGCACCCTGCAAACCTTGGTTTACGTTTGTCGGAGCACGCCTCATCATGTCTTTGGTGTCAACAGAGGCAACCGAACCAGAAACGTCCGATTTCTTCATCGTACCGTAGCCGACAACTACGACCTGCTCAATTTCTTTGTCATCTGATTTTAGTGTAACCGGCGGTAAAGTGGTGCGGCCGTTGACGTTTTCTACATGATTGTTGAAACCAATGTAAGAAAACGTAAGAGTTGCGTCTGACGGAACTGAAATTTCATACTTTCCGTCAATGTCGGTAATCGTACCGTTAGTAGTTCCCGTCTGAACGACGTTAACTCCCGGTAGAGGTTCATTGTCTGCATCAAGCACCGTACCCGACACGCGGATATTCTGCGCACTCAATGCAAACGGGATTAACATAATAAATAATCCCAATAAAATTAATCTTCTCATAAAAAGTATAAATTTGGTTATTGTTAATTTAAAAAAAATAAAAACTTGTTTCAATAATCGTATGCGACAAAGATAGTATAAAAAAAATCAGATTATCAAATATTTTCCTTTTTTTAAATACATTTTTTAACACTTTTCTTGTAAATTATTAAAAATCAGTGTTAAAATAATATGAAAAAATTTAAAACTTAACACAAAAAGATTAAGAAAAGTAAAGTACACTTGTATTATAACCAATATTTTCAAGTAAAGCAGCCTTTACATAAACGCCGATTTTAACAGTTATGTTAACTTAATGTAAAAAAAGAGACCGCTGCGAACCTTCTCCGCAACGGTCTTTTTTTTAACAGATTTTTACTAAATCCTATTTCCAACCGCGAACTTGTTGCATTTTGGGATTAACATCAATTACGCTCTGCGGTATCGGCCAATATTCGTGTTTGCCTTCGATAAATTCGATTTTTGTACCTTTTTCAGCAAACGGATGTATTTCCTCGTAATATAATTTATGAGGTTTTGTACCGCCGGAAGTCCAATATTCATCGAATTGATTAGGAATATTGTCCAAAACTTCGTCGTAACATTTTTTTGCAATGCCCCAACGAACAAGGTCATTCCAACGGCAGCCTTCAAACCAAAGTTCGTATTGTTTTTCGTCTTGAAGAACTTCCATCGTGGCTTCGGTTGCTTGGTTCTTATCAGGAACGCCTGCACGTACTTGAATTTTGTTGATGTATGTCAACGCTTCGGCGGCTTTGCCGGTTTGAATACAAGCCTCAGCGTAAATCAGATAAGCCTCTGCAAGACGTGCAATACAAACGTTTGTCTGATTGCAGTTGTCGCCTACATCAAGACCGGCATCGCTCGGGTGCATCATCATTTTAACTTCCATAACGTCGCTGCGGGAGAACGAACCGCCTTCCTTGTTGATACCGCGTTTAGGATCAAACTCTTTTTCCTCACGGGTTACGAGAGTTCCGCCGAACTCTTTGTCGTTTGCCCAGCCGCAAAGTTTCGGGTCATAGAAAAATTCGTCCGATGTCAAGAATGTCGCTTTACGACGGTAACTGTCGCCGTCATGTTCAAGCATTTTGTGAGCAAACTTATGGTTGATAGAGCCGCCGCCCCAACCGCCGGTAGCGCAGATTTGCGGGTTTTTACCGCCGCCAACGATGTCATCACCACGCCAATTGATAACGTTTGCCACCATCCAGCGACCGCGACCGTTACCGGTTAACCAAGCACCACTTCCGCCCGCTAACGAAATATTGGTTTCGTAGTTAAACTCGAAAATCTTCTCGCTGCAACCGTCGCCTTTTTTGTGGAACAAATTCCAAAACTGGTCGCCGGGTACAAGAGCGTATTTGTCTGATTCTACGAGAGGTTTCATTACTGAAACTACTTTGTCGTAATCTCCTGCAAAAAGAGCAGATTTTCCGGCAACAAACTGAGCAAAACCTTTGGTAACAACCCATGCACCTTGTTTGTCATCTGCGCCTTTACGTTCGGGAAGGTCCGCCATTGCAGCAACACATTCGTCATAACACCAGTCAAGAAGTGATTTTTGAGAGTCAACATTCACAGGCGTATCTTCGTTACTAAGAAGATGGTCTACCTTAGGCGGCTGATAATAAACGATAGCAGCCACCATGTGAGCCCATGCACGCATTACTCTTGCCTCTGAAACTACCTGTTTCTTAACATCACTGTCCAATTTCTCGCCCTTAAAATTGTCAATAATAAGGTTAGCAGAATAAATTGCTTTATAGAGGTGCTGATAAAGTTTTTCAATAGGAGCGTAACTCGGATCGTAACGGAATTCGTTTACATAACGGAAATCGTTGTGGTCCTCAGTTATAGGCGCACCGCCGGCGGCAAATACGTCGTCTGCCGAGTAGTTAATTCCCGTAATATATGCGTTCCAAATACCTTCGTTGGCTGCAATTTCATCGGTGAATGTTGCATACATCGCCGTGCGGGCAGATTGAGCATCAGCATCCGATTTATAAAACTGCTCAGTGTTGCTTGCCGCTTTCTGTTCGATGTTCAAAAGGTCGTCATTGCAAGCGGTCGTCAAAAGCATACCTGCAACGGCTGTATAATAAATAATTTTTTTCATTATAAAATTCAGTTAAAATTTTAATTAATTAGAATGTAACAGTAAAACCGAGTACAACTTTCTTCATGTTAGGATAAGCACCTTTGTCAAGACCGGGACAGTTGTAACTTGCCGTACAAGTTTCGGGGTCAAGACCGGGATACTTAGTAAATGTAAAGAAGTCATCAAGAGATATGTATGCTCTTACATTTTGCATAAATGCTTTTTGTACAAGGTGTTTCGGCAAAGTATAGCCGAGTTGGATTTGTTTGATTTTGAAGTAAGCACCGCTAAATACCATAGCAGAAGAACTCCAAAAATGGTTATCACCCTGAATTTTGTCAGCAGCAGGATATTTTCCGTCTTTGAAATCCTCGTAAATACCCTTAGCGATGTTGTTATAACCTGTACGATAAAGACCGTAGTAAATATCATTGCCGGCAGCACCAGCACCGAAAATTGTAAGGTCAAAACCTTTGTATTCAGCATTTAAAGTGATACCATACGTTAATTTCGGCAAACCTGAACCAACGTTAGTCATATCTTCGGTGTTAGGTTCGGTGGTAATGTTACCGTCTTTGTCGTAATACTGTGCTTTGCCGTCAGAGGCAATTCCTGCGTATTTGTAACCGCGCATATACCAAAGGGGTTCGCCTTTTTCGAAGTAGCAAGCCATAACTTGGTTAGAACCGCTTACGTCACCACCTTTTATACGTTGAATAGACTCATCAAGGTATGTGGCTTCGTTGTGTAATGTAGCCATATTGCCTGAAACGCTGTAATTGAAATCACCGATTTTGTCTTTCCAAGTAAGTTCCATTTCAAAACCACGGTTTTCGATTTCACCGGCATTGATTGTCTTAGAAGAAACACCTGATTCAGGCATTGTAGGAGCGTCAACGAGAAGGTCTTTCGTCGTTTTCTTGTACCAGTCAAGACCAACGGTGAGACGGTCTCTGAGGAAACGGAAATCAGCACCGAGGTCGATTTGCTCTGATTTTTCCCAAGTAAGTTCAGGACTCGGCAAGCCGTTAGGCATAGAACCGTAGTAACCTTTGTTTGTTTCGTCCATGTTGTAGAACAAACCGTTTACGTTAAGACTTGCAGCGTATTTGTAGTTGTTCAAGACGTTAACGTTACCGTTCTGACCCCAAGATGCACGGATTTTACCGAATGACATAATGCTTTCGTCAATATTATCTTTGAAGAAAGACTCGTTAGAGAATGTCCAACCTGCTGATGCAGAGAAGAATTTACCCCAACGGTTGCCCTCAGCAAGTTTTGAAGCATCAAATGCGTCAGCACGGAAGTTTGTTTGTAAACTATAACGGTTGTCGTAGTTATAAGTCAAACGACCGAAATAAGAGATAGCACGTTCGGTATTAGGAGTACCTGTGATAGTTTTTTTCGTATCATCTTTTGCGTTAACGCTGCTGAGGTAAATGAAGTTATCTGCGTAGTCTTTAAGAATGTCAGAACCTTCTGCCTTTGCATTAACTTCGTTAGTGTTGTTTTCGCGGAAAGACATACCAATCATTGCGCCAACATTGTGTTTTTCTGCGAATGTCTGATTGTAGTTAACGAAGTTTTCCCATTGATACCACAAACCGTTTTGGCTAATACCGCTAATCTTATAGTTGTCACCTTTGGTCTGACCGTTAAGATAATACGGGAATTCGTAGTCGCTTGTGTTGTTGTAAGAAATACGATAACCTAAACGTGAAGTATAAGTGATTTGTTTTATCGGAGTGATGTTCACGTAAGCAGAACCGTTAACGTTAACACCGTCTTTTTTCTCCATTGCACGGTCTCTTTGAGAGAAGGGGTTACCGCCGGCAAGACGCGGATTGAAATATGAGGTAGCATAATAACCGTTTTCATCACCGAAGAGTGTATATTTTTCAGTACCTGCTTTTACAGCCTCATAATGAGGTTTGTAATCGTCAAGCATTTGTTTTTCGTCCGTCCAATAAACAGGGGTCAAAGGGTCGATAAGCAAAAGCATTTCGAATGCAGAACCGTAACCGTTTTCAGAAACGCCTTTTGATTTCCACTTTTCGATGCCGGTGTTAGTACCGATTTTCAACCAGTCTTTTACTTTGTAATCAGCGTTAATCTGAGCAGTCAAACGCTCATATTTATCTTTGTTGCCTTTTACGATACCGTCTTGGTTTACATAACCGATACTTGCGAAATAAGAACCACGGTCATTACCGCCTGAAAGAGACAAAGTGTGCTGCTGAGCCCATGTGTTTTCAAAATATTCGTCCATCCAATCCGTGTCGGTATTAGAATCCCAACCGTACTTAGATGTAGCGTCAGCCATATCGTTATTAACGGCTTCTGCACCTAACTGCATTGACATCCAATCTTTGAACTCTGATGCGCTAAGAAATTCGGGAACATGACCGAGTCTTTGATTGGTGAATTTAGCATCGTAAGTAACAGTACCTTGACCTTTTTTACCGGATTTGGTAGTGATAAGGATAACACCGTTACCTGCCTGAGCACCGTAAATAGCAGCCGAAGCAGCATCTTTCAAAACCTCCATAGATTCAATCATAGAAGGATCGAGGTATTGAATACTTGAAACCGGCAAACCGTCAACAATCAAAAGCGGACCGATTTGTTCAGCATTAGAAGAATAACCACGGACACGGATTTGTGCGCCCTGACCTGGTTTACCAGAACTGTTAAGGATTTGAATACCTGCGGCTTTACCTTGGAGAGCAGCTGCTGCATCGGTTGTAGACCTGTTCATAAGGTCTTCACCTTTTACGGAAGCAACAGAACCGGTAAGGTCGCTTTTCTTTTGAGTACCGTAACCGACAACTACGACTTCGTCGATTTCTTTGTCGTCGCTTTTAAGGGTAATCGGCGGAAGGCTTGTACGGCCGTCAACCGCAATCTCTTGGTTTAAAAAACCAATGTACGAAAACATAAGGGTTGCATCTGACGGAACATTAATTTCATACTTTCCGTCCAAATCCGTGATTGTACCGTTGGTAGTACCCGCCTGAATGACATTAACGCCCGGTAGCGGAGAATTGTCCGCATCAAGCACAGTACCCGTAACACGGATGTTTTGCGCGCTCAACGCAAACGGGATTAACAATAAAAATAATCCCAATAAAATTAACTTTCTCATAAAAATATAAAAATTGGTTAAATGTTAATAATCAGTAGCAAAAAAGTAGCACAAAGTTAACACAAAAACATTCATATTTCCAAGTTCATTATGTCCATTTTTACAGTTTGATTTACATTAAAAAATTGTAAACTATTTAAAATCAGGCTTAAAAATTTTAAAAAAAAACAATTCTAATCCCTAAAAAAACCTAAAAAAGTAAAGTATATTTGTAATTTTTTGTATATTTTTAAGTAAAGTATATTTTACCCAAACGCCGATTTTAACATTTGCATTACCTAAGGTAAACTTTTTTTAAAGTGTTACACCTGTCTTAAAAATCGCTATTTCGCGGTAGTTGTTTCTTTCGTTGTTGACGGGGCTGCCGCTTGCCGCCGCAATCACAAAATCAACGAACCGCTCCGCCGTCCATTCCATCGTCTCGCCCTCGGCAATCACGCCCGCGTTGAAGTCAATCCAATTGGGCTTGGCGTTGTACAAAGGCGTGTTGGTGGAAATCTTCATCGTCGGCACAAACGTCCCGAAAGGCGTGCCTCTGCCCGTTGTAAACAAAACCATCTGACAGCCCGACGATGCGAGCGCAGTGGCTGCCACAAGGTCGTTGCCGGGTGCGGAAAGTAGGTTGAGACCGTGTTTTTGGATGGTCTCGCCGTATTTGAGGACATCGCGGACGGTGCTTTTGCCGCATTTTTGGGTGCAGCCGAGCGACTTTTCTTCGAGCGTGGAGATGCCGCCCGCCTTGTTGCCCGGCGACGGATTTTCATAGACGGGCTGATTGTTGCTGATAAAATACTGTTTGAAATCGTTGATGAGCGCGACAGTCTTGTCAAATGTCTTGCGGTCTTGACAACGGTTCATCAGAATTGTCTCTGCGCCAAACATTTCGGGGACTTCGGTAAGGACGGTTGTGCCGCCCTGAGCCACAATCCAATCGCTGAACATTCCGAGCAACGGATTTGCCGTGATGCCCGAAAGTCCGTCCGAGCCGCCGCATTTCAGCCCTACGCGGAGTTCCGACACGGGGATTTCGGTGCGTTGGTCGTTGGAACAAACATTAAAAATGTCCCTCAAAAGGCTTAAACCGTATTCTACCTCGTCGCCGTCAACTTTCTGACATTCAAACATTTTCACACGGCTTTCGTCCACACCGCCCACAAGTTCGCGGAAGGCTGAAAGTTGGTTGTTTTCGCAGCCGAGGCTTACGACAAGCACTCCGCCCGCGTTTGGGTGGCGCACCATATTTTTGAGGACAAGGCGCGTGTTCTGATGGTCGCAGCCGAGTTGCGAACAGCCGTAATTGTGCGGGAAGGCAACCACGGCATCAACACTTCCCTGATTTTCAGCGATTTCGGCACGGAATCTCTCGGCAATTTTTTGGGCGATGCCGTTGACGCAGCCCACCGTGGGAATTATCCAAATTTGATTCCTAACCCCAACGCCACCGCCGCCGCGCCTGAATCCAAAGAAAGTGCGCTGATTTTCAGACGGTTTTATCTCAACGAGTTTTGGCGCGTAGGTGTAATCCGAAATGCCTTCAAGATTGGTTTTCAGGATGTTGTGATCGATATGACAACCCTGCGCCACGTTTTTTGTTACGTGTCCGATGGGGAAACCGTATTTAATCACATTTCCGCCGTTTGGAATGGCCGCAACGGCAAATTTATGTCCCTGCGGAATGTCGTCCCTGAGCACAAAACCGCCGTTCAAGTCGATTTTGCAACCGGCTTTCAGGGGGGATAACGCCACCGAAACATTGTCGGCGGGGTTGATGAGGATATATTGAGTCATAATTTTTTATTGTTTACTTGACCACTTACTTGGTCGGTTTGACCTGTTACTTGGTCGGTTACTTGGTCGGTCTGACCATTTACTTGACCACCGACTTGACCACTTGCACCCTTTTTCTCGGTACTTTTCTCGGAATTTTTCTCGGTACTTAGTTTTTCTGTGACATTGTCAGTGACATTTTCAGTGACATTTTCTGTAACATTTTCAGTGACATTCTCGGTACTTGGTGTGGCGAAGACCTTCACAATCATACCATCTCCAAAAATCTTCCACTCAGGCTTTGGAAGTCCGTAGTCAACGAACATATCACAGACACGCTTGACACCCGTGCCAAAACGCTCTATCTCGCCCATATCCTTGAAAATCTTTGCAACTTGTTTGTTATAAGGCTTTGAAGTATAGTCGTTATTCCTTAGTTGCTCGATGGTGATGCTGTCGGGCAACTGTCCGGGATTGTAAACGCTGTCGCGCATACCGACATAAACCTTCCCGCCCTTCGCATTTGCAAACGCTACGAGGGCAATTATAACGTCGTCGGTGAACGACTGTTTGAACTCGGTCTTATGGTCTTCCGTTGTGGGTAGCATAATGGGTTTTGTTTTGGGCAAAGGTAAGATTTTTTTCAGGAATATTGAAATAAAAATTTTAATTTTGCAACTGTTACCGCAAGTATAGAATGGAACAGATAGTCACATACAACGAAAACCAATATGCCGACATTTTTATGAAATATACAATTGTGTAAAGGACAAAAACTCAAACGGGCGGCGACTGCTAAAAAATGCAAGTTTCCGCCCGTTTGAGACAAATAATTCCTTACAGCACCATCTCCACAGCACTTCTCATTCCGTCCTTTTGAATCTTCTCCAAAAATTCCGTCAGCATTGCAGTAAGTCCGGAAATTTTGTTGAGGTCTTCGTCCCAAATAAAATCTGCCCCAAGAACACCCTTTGAAACTTCGGCACAACTACCTATCGCCCAAAGATTTTTGAGCAAAGAAATAATTTCAGGAGCATCGTTCGGCGTGATTTCGTCGTTGCCGCGTTTGCCGCCTTTATAATAGGTGCAAATCGCCGCAAGTCCGAGAACAATACATTTCGGCAACTCACCTTTGCGCTCCAAATAAATTTTTAATCCGGGCAAATCACGGGTCTTAAACTTCGGAAACGAATTTAACATAATACTCGTTACAAAATGCTTTACAAAAGGATTTTTGAAGCGATTCTTTACGTCGTCGGCAAATTTCGTAAGTTCGTCTTGCGGAAGATTCAGCGTGGGAAGAAGTTCATCGTACATCACTTTGTCAATAAAACGTCCGATAAGCGAATCCTCACAACATTCTCGCACCGTGTTTAAGCCCGAAAGATAACCAACCGGTGAAAGCACCGTATGAGGGCCGTTCAAAAGCGTAACTTTACGCTCGTGATACGGGGCTTCTGAGGCTACAAAATGTACGTTCAGACCGGCTTTGTCGGCAGGGAACTCGTCGGAAAGACTTTCAGGGGCTTCAATAACCCAAAGATGATACACCTCGCCGACTACTAACTGCTTGTCGTCAAAACCGATATGCTGAATTATCTTTTCAGCATTGTCTTTCGGATAACCCGGAACGATACGGTCAACAAGTGTAGAATATACTTTACAGGATTTGTCAAACCATAACTTAAAATCAGAACCCAAATTCCAATGCTCAATGTACTGATTAATACACTCCTTCAAATGCTCGCCGTTATGAAAAATAAGTTCACAAGGCAGAATTATAAACCCTTTGTTAACATCGCCTTTGAAAAACTCAAAACGGTGATAAAGCAGTTGAACGAGTTTGCCCGGAAAAGAAACTGCTGGCTTGTCAGTGAACTTGCACGAAGAATCAAAAGCAATGCCCGCCTCGGTCGTATTAGAAATTATAAAACGCATTTCAGGCTGCTCAGCAAGTTTCAGGAAAGTGTCTAAATCCTCGTAAGGATCTATACCTCTGCTGATTACGTCAACTAAATCTATATTGTCAACCGTTTTGCCGTCATCTAAGCCTTGAAGGTTGACGTGATAAAGACAATCCTGAACGGTGAGGTTTTTGATTTTGCCGCCTTTTCGCGGCTGAATTGCAACAACCGAAGCGTTAAAGTCGGTCGTTTGGTTCATTTTCCAAATAATCCAATCCGCAAAAGCACGCAAAAAATTGCCCTCGCCAAACTGAATAACTTTTTCGGTATAAGTCTGCACTTTAACCGTATTTCTGTTTAATTGTTTCATTTTTCAAAAGGTTTAATACGCAAAAATAGTAAATGTTTTCAATTTAACAGCATTTTTTTTGGGGAAATGCTTAAAAATTATCATCTTTGCAAAAATAATTTTTTAACACAAACATGAAAAACTTTACGAAAGAGGACGTTATCAACGCTCTAAAACTGATAACAAACCCTCAGAATCAAAAAGATATAGTAACGTCGGGACTTGTTGAAAACGTGGAAGTTTCTAACGAAGGTATTTCTGTCCGCTTAAAAATCACACATTCAACAAAGCCGCTTTTGAGTTCGCTCAAAAAAGCCGTTCATCAGGTAATTGAAGCGGAAATTGACGCAAAAATCCCCGTCGAAATTTATATAACGGAGGCTGACAACGCCCGCCCGAAAGAAGAAAAAAACATTCCGCTCGAAAAAGTGAAAAATATAATCGCCGTTGCCTCGGGAAAAGGCGGCGTCGGAAAGTCAACCGTTACGGCAAACCTCGCAATCGGACTTGCAAAACTCGGCTATTCAGTCGGTTTGATTGATGCTGACGTTTTCGGACCGTCAATGCCGAAAATGTTCGGTTTGGAAGATTTCCGCCCGATGTCAAGGCGCGAAGGTGAAAAAGATTTAATTCAACCCGCTGAAAAATACGGAGTTAAACTTCTTTCAATGGGCTTTTTTATCGACCCCGAAAATCCCGCAATTTGGCGCGGACCTATGGCTTCTAACTTCTTGAACCAAATCATCAACGACGGCGACTGGGGCGAACTTGATTACTTGTTGTTCGATTTGCCTCCCGGAACAAGCGATATTCATCTAACTGTGGTTCAGACACTTAAACTAAAAGGTGCGATAATAGTTTCAACGCCGCAACAGGTTGCAATCGCCGATGTCGTAAAGGGAATAAATATGTTCAGAAACGACAAAATAGACGTGCCTATTCTCGGAATCGTTGAAAATATGGCTTGGTTTACGCCCGCAGAACTTCCTGAAAATAAGTACTTTATTTTCGGGAAAGACGGCAACAAAAAAATCGCCGAAAAATACAACATCGACTTGTTGGAACAAATTCCGCTCGTTCAATCAATTTGCGAAAGCGGCGACAACGGCACTCCGAGTGTCTTGAACGATAATTCGTTGACGGCAAAATATTTTATGAATTTATCAGAAAAAATTGTAGAAAAAACAAAATGAAATACCGTTTACCTGCTGAATTTGAGAAACATAACGCAGTTTTGATTATGTTTCCGCATAGCGACAAAGAAGATTTTGCACCGAAACTCACAGCCGTTCAATACGAGTTTGTTGAGTTTATCAAAAGGATTTCGTTTTCAGAGACCTGCGTGGTGATTGTCAAGGACTCTAAACACAAAAGCCTTGTCTACCATCTTCTTCTTGACGCATGTGCTAAAATGGACAATATCAAGTACTTACAATATGCGGCTTACAGAGTTTGGATGAGGGATTCAGGACCGATTCCCGTCATCGACAATGATACGCAAAAGCCTGTATATTTGGACTTTAACTTCAACGCTTGGGCAAACTACAAGCCGTATAAAGAGGACGACAAAATACCGCAAATCGTCGCCGACTTTATGGAAAAAGACGTTTTGCAACCTATCTACAACGGCAAAAGAGTAACTTTGGAAGGCGGTGCAATAGACGTAAACGGTTCAGGCACATTGCTTTGCACGGAAGAATGTCTGATGGACAACAACATTCAGGTAAGAAACGCCGACTACACGAAAAAGGATTACGAAAACGTTTTTGAACAATATTTCGGGGTAACAAACGTGATTTGGCTCGGTTGCGGAATTGCCGGCGATGACACTCACGGTCATGTTGACGATTTTTGCAGATTCGTCAACAAAAATACCGTTGTCGTATGCAAAGAAAGCGACAAAAACGACGTAAATTATTTTGCAATGCAAGATAATCACAGCCGTTTGAAAGATGCAAAACTCGAAGACGGCAGCCCGCTGAACGTCGTAGAAATCCCCCTACCCCGCCCCGTATTCTATAAAGGCAACCGTTTGCCGGCAAGTTACGCTAACTTTTTAATCACGGAAAAATCAGTATTAGTTCCTATTTATCAAGACGTTAACGATGCCAAAGCATTAACGGTTTTGCAAAGCGTTTTTCCTGACAGAGAGGTTATCGGGGTGTCAGCCTCAAATATAATTTGGGGCAGAGGAAGTCTGCATTGTCTCAGTCACGAATTATTGTAAAACTTCTAAAACCGCAATGCCGGTAAAGTTTTTTATACCGCTTAAATAATCTGAAAGCGCAGACGGTGTTTTGACAACTTTTTTCGCTGTTGACGAAGCGTGAATAAGTTTCAGAACACCGTTTTCTTTTACCGAAATTCCGACGTGCGCAAAATCCAACCCCGCTTTGTCAGTCGTTAAGAAAATAAGACTGCCGTCAGGAATTTTTGAACTTATATCTTTAATTCTGTTTTTCGGAATATAATAAACGGGATTTTCGTTAATAAAAGTTTCAATTTCACGGATTTTCTCAATAGCCGAAGAATCACCTTTCAGATGCGGATAAATATCTGAATGTGAAGACATAAAATCAATTTTTGCGGTTATTTTTTCGCCGCCTAATCCGGCTGTTAAATCCCTGACGTTTCCGCGTTTTATATTGTCAGAAATCCAATCGGAAGAGTAATGCAAACGCGACAAATAACCGTTGATTACACCGTCCCTATACCGCAAATTTTGCAATTTATTTTTAAAATTCTCGTATGACGGTATCGCACTTTTTTTGTCAAGAGCCAGTGCCGTAGAAGTCTCCAAAAAGGTTACACAATCAAATTTATCAAAATTGATGACAAGAGTTTCTTCGTCGCCAGCCTCCAAAGTGCCGCCTACGTATGGTTCGTTCAAAAAAAACTCCGCAGCCTTAACAATCAACAAATTAAGCGGCAAATCCTTGTTCAAGGCCGACGAAATATTCTCGTATTGTGCCTTCAACGGGTCAAAAGCGGTAACTTCCAAATTTTTGAGATAGTCCGCAGCCTTTTCATAATATGTGTTATTGCGGTTTTCAGGCGGAATTTTATCAAGCAAAAATTTCAGACCGGCATAATCTAACTCGTACATCAACTGAGTACTTATAATATAACATGCTAAGGGCGAGTCAATATATTTGTCAACATAAAACTCCTCAAAACCCGTAATTTCACCTTTGAGAAGTTCTCTGTCTTGTTCAAGACTGCTAATCATAACCGTATCGCTGTTTCTTACGGCGTTAGTCAGCATTTTGTCAATACCTGCCGCCTTATCGCAATAAACGGAATACGAACGCACAAAATCCGTAAAAATTTTATGAGTTTCAGAGCCTTTAACTGTACTTTTTGAAGGCTTTGAATAATTAAAATCTATATCCGTAGTGCCTTTTTCAACAAATACGGGAAGATAATCGGGAGCGTTGCCGATGTAAAGAAACATCAATTCCGGCGATGAAACAAAACCTTTAAGATATGCCCGCGAAACTTCAATTTTAGAAGAATCAACTATCGCCAAGCCGCCGGTAGTCTCCCTAAAAAGCCTGACTATCATATTATTAGCATCAGGTGTTTTGATATTAATTTCAAAATTGCCGTCCTTGATGCTGCATGACGACAAAAGCATAATAACCGCTAAAAGCGTTAAAAAAAAATTTTTCATAAAAATACGGTGTTTTTTTGCAATGCAAAGTTAATTTTTTTTTTTAACTTTGTCCGATAATTACAAAATAAAATCAAATGTTTTTTTCACATAATAAAATAGGACAAAAACTACTCTTTACCGCATATCTGCTGACGTTTGTGGTAATCGCTTTCGCGGCCGTAAAACTTTTCGTTCAAGCGGCAGAAGACACTGCTGATACGACTTACAAAGCAGATATGAAAGACAATTTTACCAATTATTTGCCTGTTTTGCCCGATAAATTGGATTTCTGCGGAGAAAAAGTCCCGTTAGAATACTTCGACGTAAGAGAATCGTTAGAAAGGGAACTTTTGAAAACTATGTATTGGCATTCTGAAACGTTTTTGTACATAAAACGCGCCAACAGATATTTTCCCGTTATGTCTAAAATTCTGAAAGAGAACAATGTACCTCAGGACTTTCTTTACCTCTGCGTAACAGAAAGCGGTATGACTCACGCCGTTTCGCCGGCAAAAGCTGTCGGTTTTTGGCAACTGTTAGAAGCAACGGGCAAAGAAAACGGTCTTGAAATCACTTCCGAAGTTGACGAGCGTTACAACGTTGAAAAGTCAACCGAGGCAGCCTGCAAGTATTTGAAACAGGCATACGAAAAATTCGGAAATTGGACAATGGTGGCTGCGGCATATAACTGCGGTCAGGCAGGAGCGCAACGGCTCATCAGAAATCAAGGCGAGACTTCATACTACGACCTCAAACACAATACAGAAACGGGACGATACGTATACAGAATTTTAGCCTACAAACTTCTTCTTTCACACCCGGAAGATTACGGTTTTGTGTATAGGGAAAAAGACCTTTATCCCATCATAAAAACCGAAACAATAGAAGTGGACTCTACAATTAACGACCTTTACAGTTTTGGAAAACAAGTTACGGGAACTTACAAAATGCTGAAACT
The DNA here is from genome assembly GCA_017417315.1 of Bacteroidales bacterium. Taxonomy (GTDB): domain Bacteria; phylum Bacteroidota; class Bacteroidia; order Bacteroidales; family UBA3824; genus UBA3824. The sequence goes on along the minus strand of JAFPZK010000054.1, from coordinate 4,052 downwards.
TCTTAACCCGTGGCTCAGAGATACAAAACTAACAAATCCGAACGGTAACGTATACAAAATCAAAGTGTTACAAAAAGGCGCAAGAGAAAACGCTTATTAAACAAAGAGAAAATTGTTATGCAACAAAATACAGCATTTGACCAAGAAAAACTTGATTTAGACAATATTCACGTCTATGGAGCAAGGGTTCACAACCTCAAAAACATTGACGTTACTATTCCGCGAAATTCGCTGACCGTAGTAACGGGACTTAGCGGAAGCGGTAAAAGTTCGCTCGCCTTCGACACGATTTACGCTGAGGGCAGCCGCCGTTATATCGAAACTTTCAACGCTTACGCACGGCAGTTTCTCGGCTCGCTTGAACGACCCGATGTTGACAAAATTACAGGACTTAGTCCCGTTATCAGCATCGAACAAAAAAGCACGAACAAAAACCCGCGTTCAACGGTCGGAACAATCACCGAAATATATGATTTTCTGAGGGTTTGGTTTGCACGTGCGGGCGAGGCGTTTAGTTACAACACCGGCGAAAAAATGGTCAAATACACCGAAGACCAAATCTGTAACCTCATCACCAACCACTACGGCGGTCAAAAAGTTTTTATTCTTGCCCCCGTCGTAAGAGGCAGAAAAGGTCATTACCGCGAACTCTTTGAACAAATACGCAAAAAAGGCTATCTTCAAGTCAGGGTTGACGGCACGGTCAAAGACATAATCGTCAATATGAAAACCGACCGTTATAAACTTCATAACATAGAAATCGTTGTTGACAAACTCGTTGTCCCTAAAAACGCCGAAGAAAATTCCGGCGGAATGGAGCGTTTGAAATCCTCCGTCAAAACAGCCTTGCAACTCGGCAAAAACGTCATAATGCTGCTTAATCCCGAAACCGAAGACGCACGGTTTTACAGCAAACTTTTAATGTGTCCGACGACGGGTATTTCGTACAAAGAACCTGCGCCGATGAATTTTTCCTTCAATTCGCCGGCAGGATTTTGCCCGTGCTGCAAAGGTTTGGGCGAGGTTGACAAAATCGACATCACAAAGGTCATTCCTGATGACACAATTTCAATAAACAAAGGCGCAATTTCTCCGCTCGGAAAACGTACGGATAATTTTGTTTTCCGACAGTTGGACGCTTTGGCAGAAAGAGAAGGCTTTTCGATGGACGAACCGGTCAAAAACCTCACCGAAGAACAGTTGGACATGGTTTTGAACGGTAGCGCAGAGCCGATTGAAATGGCTTGGATGGCAAAATACGGCAGTCCGAGAACAACTTACGACGGCATCTTGAAATACTTGGAAAACGCCCTCGAAGACGAAGACTCGTCGGAACTCGTTTTAAAATATTCCACGCCCGGAATCTGTCCCGAATGTCAGGGCAAAAGGCTCAACAAAGAGGCACTCAGTTTTAAAATCGCGGGCAAAAACATCGCCGAACTTTCGATGATTGACATCGAAGATTTAAAAGAATTTTTGGTCAACATCGAAGACCGTCTGACCGCAAAACAGAAAAAAATTTCAACGGAAGTTTTGAAAGAAATCCGCACGAGAATCGGCTTTATGGACGATGTCGGATTAGGATATTTGAGCCTTTTCCGTCCCTCGGCAAGTCTTTCGGGCGGCGAGGCGCAGCGCATAAGGTTAGCCACGCAAATCGGGTCAAAACTTGTTAACGTTTTGTACATTTTAGACGAACCGTCAATCGGGCTTCATCAGCGGGATAACGACCGATTAATCAAGTCGCTAAAAGCCTTACGCGACAACGGAAACTCCATCATCGTGGTAGAGCATGACAAAGATATGATTAAAAATGCCGATTACGTGATTGACATCGGTCCGGGTGCTGGACGTTTAGGCGGTTATCTGACGGCTTCTTGTACGCCGGAAGAACTTTTAAAAACAGACAATCTGACGGCTAAATATCTTAACGGGACTCTCGATATTGAAATGCCAAAAGAGCGTCGCAAAGGAAACGGACAATTTTTAACGCTCAGAGGTTGCAAAGGCAACAACTTGAAAAACGTTGATTTAACGATTCCGCTCGGAGAATTGGTTTTGATAACGGGAGTTTCGGGAAGTGGAAAGTCAACGCTGATAAACGAAACTTTACGGCCTATTTTGACAAAACATTTTTACCGCTCGCTTCAAGAGCCGAAAGAATACGCCGAAATTTTAGGCATTGAAAACATTGACAAGGTTATCGAAGTAAACCAAGACCCGATAGGCAGAACGCCAAGAAGTAATCCGTGTACTTATACGGGACTTTTTGCTGACATTCGGAATTTGTTTGCGGAGTTGCCTCAGTCAAAAATTATGAACTATAAGCCGGGACGTTTTTCGTTCAATGTTAAGGGCGGACGGTGCGAACAATGTCAAGGTGCAGGTGTTAAAACGGTGGAAATGAACTTTTTGCCAGATGTTTATGTAAAATGTGATGCTTGCAACGGTAGGCGTTACAACCGCGAAACGTTGGAAGTTAAATATAAAGGAAAGTCGATTTCAGATATTCTTGACATGACGATAAACCGTGCTGCGGAATTTTTTCAAAATCAACCGAAAATTTTGAAAAAACTTCAAGCGTTGCAAAACGTTGGCATGGGTTACGTAACGTTAGGGCAGTCGGCGACAACGGTTTCGGGCGGCGAGGCGCAGAGAATAAAACTTGCGACCGAACTTTCGCGCACCGACACCGGCAAAACGCTTTACATTTTGGACGAGCCGACAACAGGTCTGCATTTGGAGGACATACGTGTTCTTATGCGCGTTCTCAACGCTTTGGTTGACAAAGGTAACACGGTTGTCATCATCGAACATAATCTTGACGTTATCAAAACGGCGGATTATATTATAGATTTAGGACCAGAAGGCGGTAAAAACGGCGGTCAAATCATCGCCGAAGGTACACCCGAAGAAATAATCAAACAAAACAAAGGGTATACGGCGGAATATCTGAGGAAAGAGATAAAAAATTCTAAAAATTAGCATTGATAATCAGTGAGTTAAGAAAAGTTTTTACCAAATCTATGCTTTTTAGGGTAGATTTGGTAAAAAGTTTATATATTTGCACTTGAAATCAGTATGTTACAATTATGATTATTTGCAAAAGGAATTATCTTGGACACAAAACATTGACAATATATTTTTCTCAAAAAAAGCCGCTCTAAAACGCGAGTTTAATGCCTTGTATGCCTCTTTATTCAGAAAGCCTGACGATTACATAAAAGTTATTGAAGCATTAGGCACGAAAAAAATCGGAATGACACGCACCGAAATAATTGAAAATTCAGGCGTTAACCAAGGCGGCAAACTCACGAAACTTGCCTTTGAACGGCTTTGTCTTCAACACGAAGATCAGATAAAGAAGGCTTTGGGCATTTCAGGGGTTGTGAGTAGTGCATATTCTTGGGTTTTCCGTCCAAAAACTCCTGAAACAAAAGGTGTTCAGATAGACCTGCTTATTGACCGCGATGATAATGTCATTAATCTTTGTGAAATGAAATTTTCAGAAAAGTTATACACTATAACAAAGGATTATGACAATGAATTGCGCCGTAAAGCCTCAGTTTTTGCCGCTCAAACCGCTACCAAAAAAGCGATTAGAATAGTTATGGTTACAACATACGGACTAAATGAAAATCAATGGGCTAACAATATTATGAATCAAGTCGTTATGGACGATTTGTTTGAAAAATAAGCGGGCTTTTGTGTAATAGTTCCATTCGTCGCATTTTTTTAACATTTTGGTATTGACCATATTTTGAAGTCACTGCAAAACTTATATTTTTTTCATTTTTCTATCGTTTTTATTGGTTCAACATTCATTTATCGAGGGCAAATTTATGACACAAATTTCATCTAAACAAATAAAATATTACAACTTTCAACTCAAAAAGCGATAATAAAATATATTAACCCAACTTTGACCCCTAAAAAAAATTTTTAGCGTTTTTTCGTAAATATTTCGCCTATAAATTTGACGTAACATGCTGGAAATCAGCAATGGCATTAATTTGTATCACTCCAAAATGCATTTGTAGTACACAGCAAAG
>JAFPZK010000053.1 GCA_017417315.1 Bacteroidales bacterium | reverse complement strand
ATGATGTTTGGATTTACAGGAACGCCAATTTTTGCCGAAAACATCGGAGCGTCGCGCAAGACCACCGCCGACCTTTTTGGCGACAAACTGCACACCTACACCATCATCGACGCCATCCGCGACCGCAATGTGCTCAAATTTCACATCGACTACATCCGCACAATGCGTATGAAAGACGACGTTAAGGACGAGCAAGTTTGGGGCATCGAAACCAAAGAGGCTCTCCACGACCCCCGCCGCATTACCAACAACGTAAAATATGTTTTGGAACATTACGCTGCCAAAACCAAACGCGCCGAAGCCTACGTTATGAGCCGCATACAAAACGTTGAGGAGGTTGTAAAAAGCCGCCGCCGCGCCACCGAAGTAAAACAGAAATACCGTGTGGGCGGATTCAACTCCATTTTTGCCGCCGACAGCGTGGAGATGGCAATAGAGTATTACAAAGAATTTAAGCGTCAGCAAGAGGCGTTGCCAATAAACAACCGTCTGAAAATAGCCACCATATTCACCTACGGAGCCAACGAGGAGGAGGCTGAAAGTTTCGACGACGACATCATCGACGACACTGCCGAATCGCCCGAAAACATTGAGGAACTCAAAACCAAAAGCCCCGCCGCATACGATGCGCTTCTTTCTGCCATCAACGATTATAACAAAATGTTTGGCGTTAACTATTCGCTCAACGGCGACAGTTTTCAAAACTACTACAAAGACGTTTCTTTGCGAGTAAAAAACCGCGAATTGGATATGATAATCGTTGTGGGAATGTTTCTCACGGGTTTCGACGCCAAAACGCTCAACACGCTTTGGGTTGACAAAAACCTGAAAATGCACGGACTTTTGCAGTCGTACAGCCGCACCAACCGCATACTCAACTCCATAAAAAACTGCGGCAACATTGTCAACTTCCGCAACCTCGAAGCCGAAACCAACCGCGCACTCTCGCTCTTTGGCGACAAAGACGCGGCGGGCTATGTAATCCTGCGCCCCTTTGCCGACTATTACAACGGCTACACCACCGCCGACGGCAAACATCATCCGGGTTACACCGAGATTGTGGACGAATTGCTACAAAAGTTTGAGCCTACCGAATCATTTTTCCATACGCTCGATTTAGATGCTAAAAAAGACTTTGTACGACTCTTTGGCGCGTTCCTCAAAATGAACAATTTGTTATCTATTTTCGATGAGTTCACCGACGATAAAAAGATTATCAAAGTGGGTCAGGTTCAGAATTTTACAAGCATTTACCAAGACCTTCGCGACGAACTCAAAGGCGACCCCAAGGGCGACAACACCAACATCAACGACGACCTTGTGTTTGAAATGGAATTGGTAAAACAGATACAAGTTTCTATCGAATACATTTTGATGCTTGTAAAGGAGTATCACGACAACAACTGCGCCGATAAGGAGATAGTTGTAAAGATTTCCAAAGCCGTAAAAGCCAGTCCCGACCTCCGCGACAAGATAGATTTGATACAGCGTTTCATCGACCGAATGACAGCCTCCAAGGGCGACGTTTTCGACGAATGGGACAAGTTTATCGCCGAACAGAAAGAAGCCGAACTAAAAACCATCATCGCCTTCTACAACCTCAAAGAACCCGAAACCCGCGCCTACCTTTCGCAGTCAGAATCCGACGGCTACATTAGTTCAACCGGCACAGCCCTTGCTAACGTTCTCCCGCCCCTCAACCCCTTCCTTCCCCAACGCGCCGAAATCAAAGCCAAAGTATTTGAGGCATTAGAGAAGTTGTTTAATAGGTATAGGAATGTGTGAAGGGAGAGGGATCATATCACCGCCTCGTAAATCCGTTTCCCGTTGTACTGAATCCATTCGGGTTTTTCTTGAACAACTTTTTCTTTTAAGAATGAGAATGTTACAAGGAAGCCTTCGTTGAGGTTGCGGGTTTCGAGGTATTCCGAAAGTTGGTCACGCCCCGAAAGTTCGTATTCTGTGCCGTGCCAAATTTTCAACTCCACAACGTATTCCTTGTGGTTGAAGGTGATTACCAAATCCATACGAGAGCCGTCGTCGTTTTCGGGTTCGATGTAATAGAATCCCGATCCGTTGAGAATCGGTTTTAAGAAACAGATGAACATAAAACGTCCTTCGCGTTCAAGGAATGTCGGTTGTCCATCCTCAGACGCATTGATATCTTTGCGGCGTTTCATAACGTCTTTGAAACGGTTGATAATCAAAGGCATATTGAGGTCGCCTTGTTTGTCGGTATAGACACTCGGGCCTGCGTTGCTTTCGATTCTGCCAAATTGGTTTTCGGCTATAAAATAGTTGTTGATTCGCTGTTGGAAAATCAGGTTGTGAATCTGTGCACACGAATGTTTGTCGGCCTTCAACAGAGAAAACAAGCGTCCCAACTCTACGGGGAAAATGTCGGCATAATAACTGATTTTGAAATTCTCCAACGAGATAGCCCTCAGCAATTTTTTCAAATCGGGATTGTTCTCGATGTTTTTGGTGATGTCCTTGAAAAGCATTGCGCTGTTGTCTTTTATAAGGTTGTTGACAGCCGCTAAAACGCCCTCTTTTGTCCAATCCCTGTCTAAATTTTCGTCAATTTCTTTGCATACCGCGCTTACAAGCACAGGATACCCCGAAGTGTATTTGTAAATCTCCTGAGAAATTTCATTGATGTCAAAACCGATGTGGTTTTCGCTCTCGTAATCAACAAGCATAGTGCTGATTTCCTGCGGATTGAAAGACATATCAAGTTTGTAGTTGGCGGCAACGTTCCACGGCGAATTGAATTTGTGCTCCTCCTCGGGACGGATTTTTACCTTCATACTCTTTATGTCGTAAACTCCGGCAAGAATAACCGACCAAAATGTAGAATAGTCGCCGAATTGATCACGGTCAATGTATTTTTTTCGTAACATCGAAAGAAAATTCAAAAACAGTTCATTGTCGAGGCTTTTGTCAACTTCGTCAATCAATACGACAACCTTTTTGGTATCATTCTGACAAAATTCCGTTATCTTGTCTGACAAATCTTTGATTCCCGGATTAACGACTTTTTGTGCATCCACCCAAAACTTTGCATTTTGCTCATTTTGTGTTCTGCCTGATTCAAAAGCCTTTACCATATATCTGCAAAAGAAATGGTAAAACGTAGAAGCATTTTCCCAATCGGTCTCCTCAGTGTCTTCAAAACTCAGGGACACAACCAAGTATTCGCCGTTGAGGTGGGTGTAAATCCACTTCAATGACGTACTCTTTCCGAACTGCCGCGCACGGTTGATGGTGAAGTATTTTTTCCTGTCAATCAGGCGTTCAAAAACCTTCATCTTGTTGGTGGTGTCCACCATATAGTGCAGTTTTGGGTCGCAAGTTACCTCGGTATTAAATTCTTTTGCCATAATTCTTTCCGCTGAATTTTTCTTTTCGCAAAGTTAGCAAAATTAATCCGTTTGGCAAATTTTTTTTTGTTATGAATTGTCAAGCACTTTTTTCTTTCCAAAATCTTTCATTTTTTATCATAAAAGTTTTAATTTTGTAGTGTTAAATGATAATCAAATGCGCTACCGTACTCTTGGAAATACAGGCCTTCGTGTCTCGGAACTTGGCTTTGGGACGATTCCGATTTTGAGCGGGTCGGTGCCCGTGCTGCCGGCGTATTTTAGTCCCGACAATGAGACCGCAATCGCTATTATGCGAAGGGCTTACGACCACGGTTGCAATTTCTACGACACTGCAATTCCCGAAGAATACGGCGACGCAGAGTTCAAACTCGGACTCTTTGCCAAGACCATCGACCGCAAAAAAATCATCATTTCCGACAAAGCACGTTTTTACAGCGGCGGCGACATTTACCGTGAGGTAATCCGCTCAATCGAAAACCTCGGTACCAATCCCGACATTTATTTTGTGCATCAGGTTGACGAAAGCAATGCCGATGAGGTGTTTGCCAAAGGCGGTGCTCTCGATGCCCTCTACGACCTCAAACGCGAAGGCAAAATCGGTTTTACCGGCATTGCGTCGCATTATTATAATGTGTTGCACCGTGGCGCATTGGATTCGCGGGTTGACGTATTGCAGGGCAGCGGCAACATCCTTGAACGCGGTATGCTCGACCGTATTCAAGACGAAACGGCTTTCCGTTCCAAAGGATTCATACTCAACAAGGTATATGCGGCGGGACTTTTAATCGGTCCTTTTTCAACCGCCGAACTCATCGGAGGCATTTTGGAATATCCCTTCTCGTGCGCGCTTTTGGGCATAGGTACGTTTAAACAGGAGGCGGTAGCGTTTGAAAACGAGTACGAAGTGCGGCATTTTTCGTTCGATGAGGTATTGCAACGTCTGCGCCAAACCTTTGAACCCATCGCCTGCAACCGCTGTCAACAGTGCGTCTGTCCCCACGGACACGAGATTCACACCTCGTTCCGTCAGTTCAATTACTACAACCTCGGCAAGGAGTTTTGGGCAATCAACAAACTGAATATGGATCTGCGCGAAACCTATCATCATTGCCTCGCCTGCACTCACCACAACTGTATGAAAAACTGTCCGCAACACATTTATATCCCTGAGGAGATTGAGAGGATTTATAGGTTGGTGACGGGGTTTGGGAGAGTGTGAAAAACAACCATTTTCCCCATAATTAAAATCACCTATAATTTTTTAATGTTGAACAATTAATTATATTTCGGAGTAGGGTTCGGTATTTGCCTGACTGCTCTTTACTTAACCCCTTATCCAAACAAAAAGCCAAATGTCAAAAACATGACATATAGACATAAAAACCGGACTTTTTGTCATAAATTTTCTATCACTGTTCAAAACGTCGCATTTCCTTATCAAAAACATCAAAATCCATAGTCGTATTTTTTCTCTTAATTAACAAAAATACAATATGTTTTTAAAACTGACAAAAATATTTTATCGTATGTTATAATTTGCGCAATCTATACTAAAAGACATAGATTACGCAAATTTTAACCACCGATACCCTAAATTTTATTCTTCCAAATAATTCTTGTAACTCATTTTCACTCCGTCCTCTAATTCGATTTTGTATCTAAAACCGAGTGATGACAATTTTGAAACGTCAAGCAGTTTTTGCGGCGTGCCGTTCGGCTTGTCTGCGTTCCAAACAATCTTGCCGTTAAAGCCGACGGTTGCTTTCACCATCTCTGCTAACTCCTTAATTAAAAGGTCTTTGCCCGTGCCGATGTTGATGTGCGTGTTTTTAACTTCCGACTTCGTGTACGGTGTTGAAAAATCTTTGATATTAAATTGCTTTTCCAAAATGTCCGAAAAATCAACGTTTTCCATCAAAAATACACACGCATCGCCCAAATCGTCAGAATGTAAAAATTCTCTCCTCGGACTGCCGTCGCCCCACAATTCTACGAAAGTTTCGTTGCCGTCAGCAAAAATGCCGTATTTTTTGAGGATTGCTAACTGTTCGTCCAAAGTATTTTTGCCCGAAATATTCTCTATCGGTCGGCGGTCAAGGTCTTTTTTTATGCCGTCAAAATCTTTGTTGTACAAGCATTTAGCCAAGTGAAATTTTCTAATCATCGCCGGCAAAACGTGCGAAGTTTTCAAGTTATAATTATCATTCGGACCGTAAAGATTTGTCGGCATAACAGAAATAAAATTTGTTCCGTACTGCAAATTATAACTCTCGCACAATTTTATACCCGCAATTTTTGAAATCGCGTAAGGCTCATTAGTGTACTCTAAATCAGAGGTTAACAAGACGTCCTCTGTCATCGGTTGCGGCGGATTTTTGGGATAAATGCAACTCGACCCCAAAAACAACAATTTTTTCGCGCCGTATTTATACGCGGAATTAATGATGTTTGCCTCAATCATCAAGTTCTGATAAATGAAGTCTGCTCTATACGTCAAGTTAGCAATGATTCCGCCGACGTGTGCCGCCGACTGAAAAACATATTCAGGTCTTTCTTTCTCAAAGAACGCTTCAACTGTCTTTGTATCAATCAAATCGTACTGAGCGTGCGGCGTGAAAACCAAGTTTTCATACCCTCTCCTTTTCAACGCTCTACAAATCGCACTGCCAACCAACCCACGGTTGCCGGCAACATATATTTTACTGTTTTTGTTCATTTTTTATTTTTCCTTTCTTCCTTTTTGAAAAAAGGAAGCGAAAAACTTTTATATTCGCGCTTCGCGCGGACGTTCTGGCTCAAACGGTGCTAACATCGGCGAGTGAAACGAGCCGAATATAAAAGTTTTCCGGTTCCCTTTTTTAAAAGGGAACAAAAATCATTCAAAGTAATTTAAAATTTTAAATCCACCCTCAGCCAAGTAGCGGTCTTTTTTCATGATTTTGAGGTCGGAATGAACCATTTCAGCGGCGAGTTTTTGAAGGTCGTATTCGGGTTTCCAGCCGAGGACTGTACGTGCTTTGGTGCTGTCGCCGATTAATAAATCCACTTCCGTCGGGCGGAAATATGCGGGGTCAACTTTCACTAAGACATCGTCTTTTTTAACGTGATTGTTGATGTCGCGGAATTTTGCGTCGGTTGAAACTTCAGAAACGACACCTATTTCGTTAACGCCTTCGCCTTGAAATTCTAACGTTACGCCCGTCTCTTTGAACGCCATTTTAACAAAATCTCTGACCGTTGTCGTTACGCCAGTTGAAATCACAAAGTCATCAGGCTCAGAGTGTTGAAGAATCATCCACATCGCTTTGACGTAGTCTTTTGCGTGTCCCCAATCGCGTTTTGAACTAAGGTTACCAAGGTAAAGACATTTCTGCATTCCGAGGGCGATTTTAGCGGCGGCGCGGGTGATTTTGCGTGTTACAAATGTTTCGCCGCGAATCGGTGATTCGTGATTAAAAAGTATTCCGTTTGACGCAAAAATGCCGTAAGCCTCTCTGTAATTGACCATTATCCAGTAGGCGTAAAGTTTTGCGGCGGCGTAAGGGCTGCGCGGATAAAACGGCGTTTTTTCCGTTTGAGGTACTTCTTGAACCTTGCCGTAAAGTTCTGACGTTGAGGCCTGATAAATTCTCGTTTTCTTTTCCAAACCGAGAATACGAATCGCCTCCAAAAGTCTTAACGTTCCCAAACCGTCAGCGTTAGCGGTGTATTCCGGCGTGTCGAAACTTACTGCGACGTGGCTCATTGCGGCGAGGTTGTAAATTTCGTCAGGCTGAACCTCTTGAACGATACGGATAAGGTTTGTTGAATCGGTCAAGTCGCCGTAATGAAGAAGAAAATTTCGGTTTTCTTCGTGCGGGTCTTGATAGAGGTGGTCGATACGGTCGGTGTTGAAAAGCGATGAACGCCTTTTAACGCCGTGAACGATATATCCTTTTTTTATTAAAAATTCGGCTAAGTACGCGCCGTCCTGACCCGTAACGCCGGTGATTAATGCGGTCTTCATAGTGTAATATTTTTTGCAAAGTTATTGATATTTTCTAATTTTGCGAAACACTTTTTTTTGAAAATGAAACGATTTTTTGCACTTTTTTTTGCTATAACTGTTTTGAGTGTAAACGCACAAAATTTCAGGGTTGAAATATTAAATTCTGCGAACGAAATAATTCTTTGTCCGTCAGATGATTATACATTTCAAGTTAAAGCAATACTTGACGACACGGAAGTTAATGCTCGGTTTTTATGGGATTTCGGCGATGGCATAGGAAAAGTTACTGACGAGAATTTTGTAGAATACGCTTACAAAAATGGTGGCGAGTATACGGTTTCAGTCAAAGCGACAACTGAAAACTATTCGGCTGAGACTTCTTTAAAGTTGAAGGTCGGTATAAAACCGTCATTCAGAGATTTTACCGCCGATAACGACAATATTTGTCTCGGTGAAAAAATAACTTTAAGTATGCCTATCAAAGATACAGTGGTTGACGGTTTTAGCGTTCAATACGATTTACGTCGTGCGGTGTGGTCAGGCAGGGGCGTTTCGGCTACGAGCGAAGGTATTGCAGAATGTACTCCGCCTGAATACGGCACTACAAGATATGTGTTTACTATTTCCGACAATTTTTCGTGCTATTATGACACGGCGGTTTTTACGGAGGTTGAAAAGCCGACTTTTCTTGGAGCAACAGAGCCGACCGTTTTTATCGGTGATGAAATAAACTTTGAGTCCCAAACCTCTTGGGCAAAATCTTTTTCTTGGGATTTCGGCGACAAAACTCCGAAAGAAAACACCAATGCCGCGCCGCACGCTTATTACGAGCAGGGCATTTATCAAGTTATTTTTGAGGGCGTTTCCGAGAACGGTTGTGCTGACAGGGACACTCAGACCGTCAAAATAGTGCCGAGACCGTTGGAGGTGAAAGAAGTGAATATATTTACGCCTAACGGAGACGGTCAAAATGATATTTTCACGTTTTTCAACCCCGAAGATTCTTTTCTTAAAAGCGGCGGTTTGACACAAATGCCCGCGAATATCCGTTCTATAAAGGGCAAAATTTACAATTCGTTCGGACAGACGGTCTATAAATGGAACGAAGTTGAAGCCTCTGTTTTCGGTTGGGACGGCACTATTGACAACAAAGGCAACCGTGAATGTCCGCCCGGCACGTATTTTTACGACATTATTGTTTTCGGGAAGGACGGCAATAGTTTAAAACGTTCAGGTTCAATATTTTTATACAGAAACAAATGAAAATTCCCGATTCAAAACAAATGCACAATATAGATGTTTTGACGATTCAAAAGCAAGGACTTTCGTCGTCAGAATTGATGGAGCGTGCCTCAGAAGCCCTCACTAAGGAAATAATTAAGGCAACTGACATTGAGAGCAATATAAAAATTTTCTGCGGTTCGGGCAACAACGGCGGCGACGGTCTTTGTATTGCGCGAATGTTGTTTAATTCCGGTTATGACAACGTAACATGTTACAGGCTAACTTGTTTTAAAAGTTTTAGTGAAGATAACGTTTTGAATTATAACCGTTTAAAGCAATTAGGCGTAAAAATACTTGAAATAAACACAGAAGATGATATTCCTGAAATCGGTGCAGAGGACGTTGTAATTGACGCAATTTTCGGTACGGGTTTGAGTAGAGAAATCACAGGCTTGACGGCTGAAATTATTGAAAAAATCAATTCTTCTAAGGCAAAAGTTATTGCAGTTGACATTCCGTCCGGGCTTTCTGACTTTGCAGTTTTACCGAAGACTGTTGTCAAAGCCACAATAACGTTGAAAATTCATACGCCTGCGGTTTCGATGCTTTTGCCTGAAAATGAGGATATTGTCGGCGAGTTAAGACTTGTTGACATAGGTTTGGAAAAAACGGATATTGATAGTCCGTATAATTTTTTGACGGAAAACGAAATAAAGCAAATACTTAGACCGCGCAAAAAGTTTTCGCATAAAGGTACTTTCGGACATTCTCTGTTGATTGCGGGAGAGTATTTAAAAGGCGGCGCAGCGGTTTTAGCGGCGCGGGCGTGTCATCGTGCGGGCGCGGGTTTGGTAACGGTTCATACTGACGAAAAACTCGTCAACATTCTTCAAACTGCAACGCCTGAAACAATGTTAAGCGTTGGCGAACTTCCTGATTTAGAAAAGTTTTCGGCGATAGGTATCGGTCCGGGAATCGGAGTCACAGAATCGTCTAAAAAAATCGTCAAAAATATTATATCAAAGCGGTCTGCCGTTTTGGATGCTGACGCGCTGAATGTTATCGCGAAAAACAATCTTCATAATTTAATCTCCGAAAATTCCGTTTTAACGCCTCATGTCAAAGAATTTGAACGTTTGTTCGGTAAGACTTCAAATTCGTTTGAGCGGCTTGAATTGCTCAGGAAAAAGGCTGTTGAATTGAAATCGGTTATCGTTTTAAAAGGTGCATATTCTGAGATAGCAACGCCGGAGGGTGAAGTGTTTTTTAATTCAACGGGCAATCCGGGCATGGCTACGGCAGGTAGCGGCGACGTATTGACGGGAATCATTACGGGGCTTTTGTCGCAAAAATACACTGCTGTTGAGGCTACAAAACTCGGCGTTTATCTTCACGGACTTGCTGGAGATTTAGCGGCAAAAGAAAAAGGTTGTCAGGGCTTAATCGCAAGTGATATAATCGAAATGCTGCCTTTTGCCGTAAAAAAATTGTCATAAAAAAAGCCGGCTTTTTTCAAGTCGGCTTTTTTATACTTTTTAGTATTCCCAAAGGTCTTGCTCAAAATTGAAGATTGTTTCTTTAATTTTTTCTGCTTCAAGCAATGCTTCTTGACCTGTCGTGTACTCTTCAATTCTACGGTTGTTATAAACGTTAGATTCCTGAACGATGTAACTTGAAAAATATCTCTTTTCAAAAATATCTTCGAAATTCAAACGTGCTGCGTCGTTTTGAAGATTGAAACATTCAGCATTAGAAAGAATTTTTCTTGCCTCGGGATAGTAAATCCAAAATGCTTGTTTTTTCTGAGGAATACCGCCTTCTTCTTCACCGTCTTTTGCAAACAAACGTATAGGACAAATGCCGATGATTCTTACTTCGAGAACCGAACGCTGTTTGTCAAAAAACCAAAGTTCTTTCAACATATAAGCCTTTACCTCATTGCTGTGATAAGGTTCGTCAATGATTTTCATTTCAGTACCTTCGCCGTCAAGAGTTTCCACTTCTTGCTGTTTCGTCATAGCACCCATTCTCGAATGAACTTCCTTTTCAGTGATGATGTTAGAAAATTCATCGGTCAAGTCAGGATTGTACGCGGTAAGACCTTGTGTGTGAATACCTTCCAAAAGTACGTCAATCAAACTCATTCTTCCGTCCTGAGGTGTGGTAGGATAATAAAGATGTTGATTGGCTTTTTCGGAAAGTTCTATCCAACGCCAAACAATTTTTGACCACATTACGTCCGCTTCCCTAACGTACTGAAACGGTACAGGTTTACGGTTTATGGTATGGATTTTTTCATACGGGAGACCGAGCAAAACCTGTGCATGAGTTTTCGCAGCATCAAAACATTGCATAACGGCTGCAACAGCCATTAATAACAGAATCTTTTTCATAATTATCTTCAAATAAAAAAATTTACAAATAAAAAAAAGAGTTTTAATAAACCCGTTTGTATTATTAAAACTCTTTTTTTTAAAGATTATTGTCTAAAAAAGACTATTTTTTTTGCAAAATTATTTCAGTTTCAATACGATTGCACCCAAATCACGGAGAGAACCGTCAGGACCTTTTGCTTTAATATCTTCGATATAAAGTTTGCTTCCTGCGGGAGCCTGATTAATAATGCTTTTTTGCTGTGCCGTAAATGCAGGACCTGCACTTGTTGCGTCCTGAACGAAACCTTTAATTGTTGCAGAAACTTTGAAACCCGTAACTTGGAATTTCATATCGAAGTCAAAGTTTTCAAGTTCGGCTTTAACACCGGCGGAGGCAGCGAGCATTGCTTTTGAAACCGTACCGCCTTTACCCCAAGCCTCTTTTGTCGTAACTGAGGCTCTCGGGTCCGGAACACGTTTTACACGGAACTCTCTTACACCGAGGTTTTTGGTCTGACCGTCAACGGTAGCCGTTACACTAACTTTTGCAGTACCCGGAGTTTTTACGATTGCCGAATAAGCACCTGCACCATTACCTTTTGATACACTACCCTGAGAAATTGAAACGTGAAGTTTTTCAGAGTTGTAACCCGAAGCAGTTACTTCCAACGGGTTCGGAACACCGATATAAAGAACGTTCATCTTAGTCGGAGATACTGACAATGATGATTGTCCAACTTCATATTCGCCTTTGAAAGGATAATCCTTAATTTCGCCGGTAGATTTGTTTTTCAATTTGATAACACCTGCAAAGGTCTTAACACCTACCGAACCGGTACTTCCGTTATACTTACCTACACCTTTTTCAACTTTCAGCGGGCTTCCGCCAACCAAAATGTCGGGGTTTTGTGTAGAGTCGTATGCTGCGATAAATACGTCTGCTTTGTAAGGCTCGTTAACAAGAACGTAACTGCTTGTCGTCGGGCTTACTACGGCGCGGATAGCGTTAAATTTCATATCGGCTTTACCGATTTGGCTCAACAAATATGAAAGTACGCTTGACTCAGTGTTTCTAACATCAGCCTGCATTTTGGTCATAAGGGTCAAAACGCCGGCAGCGGGCAAGTGTTCAAAGTTTGATACGTCCCAATCAACAGAGTCAATGTCATCGCTTTCTGATTTCATACGTGCTGTTGAAAGTAATTCGTTCAAACTTGCGATAAGAGCCTGTTTTGCTTTCTGAGAAGACTCGCTGTTATCGGTACCTTTGTTTACGATGTCGATAAGGGTGTTTTTGTAACCCTCACGTCCGGCTGCAACTACTTTACCTTGTCCTTTGGTAATGAAGATTTCACCGCCGACATTGTTATCGTCTTTTTTAGAAACGAGGTCGTCAATATCAACAAGATTCTTATCTGCGGCCTCGGGCTTGTCTACTGCCCATTTGTCGCGCAAAGCCTTTTCGATTTCTTGGTCTTTTGCATCGGAAGCCTCGCTGTAAGGTACGGTGTAATCATTTTCGCCGTATACTCCTTCAAGCGTTCCTACTAAGGCCAATTTATAGTGCTGGATTTCTTTGTACGCTTTATCTGCTGCTGCTACAACTTCCGTTGCAAGGTCGTTGTATTTTTTCGTACCGTTAGGGTCGTTTGTCATTGCCTTGGCAAATTCAGTCTGAGTACTTTCAATAACACCTTCCGTAATAGTGTTTGTTTTTCTCAAACTTCCGTCGACCAACGTAAACGCGGTAAGAATTTCAGCAGAGACGTTCAAAGCCAACAGCGCAGTATAGAATAGGTACATCATACCTATCATCGCCTGCCTTGGGGTCTCTTTTCCTCCTCCACTCATAGTGTCTTAAATAATTTGAAATTTTTAATTAAATTTTAATTGTTAAAAATTAGCTTACTTTTACGTTCAAAGCAGTAAGCATGTTGCCGTAAACGGTGTTGAGTGCTTGAAGATTCTTGCTGAGTTTTGTAACCTCGGTAGAATACTGTTTTGCACCCGTTACGGATTCTTTCAAACCTGCAATCATAGTGTCGAAATCGATTTCCTGCAATTGAATCTCGAATACGCCGTTGATTGCTTTAAGATTACCGTTGAGTGATTTGATATTGTTGCTGTATTCTTTGTTGCCTTCGGTAAGAGCGGTGAAGTCAAGATCTTTGATTCCTGAGAATTTGCTCTGAACGTTGCCCAATGTGTTAGACAAGTCGTCAGCCGCAGAGTTGATTGAAGATACTGCGTTAGATGCCGAATTGAGGCTTTCGGTAAATGATTTTGCTGCAACTGCTGAGTTTGCAACAGAAGCCATACCTTTAACGTTTTCGGTGAAATCTGCAAATGAGTTACCGAGTTTGTCGAAGAAATTACCTTTGTCGCTTGATTTTTCCAACATTTCGTTGAATTTAGCGAGTGCCGTACCGTCTGTCTGTGCAACTGCACCGAGTTTCGGAGAAGCAACTTTACCGCCTTCACCGTAGAAGTTGTAGGGAGAACGGGTAACGTCGATTTCGCCAGTTTCCTCGTTGAAACGAGCAACGGGAGCGTCATTGTTGTAGACTTTCTCCTCAATTTCTTCACCGATCAAAAGCTCGGGGAAAATATTGTGCCAATGATATTCAACAGGCAGCGGAGCAAACGCCGTAATGGTAAAAATTGCAGCCTCGGTCAACAGTCCGACCATAAGCATGACTGATGCACCGGGATAGTGCTGGATTTTAAACAACGCGCCGACAATTACGACGGCAGCACCAAGCGAGTTAACCTTCTGGAAAATCTTCGCAAATTTTTTGGTTTTGTTAAATGCTACCATAATATAACTTTTAGTTTAATTTATAAAATGTAATTTATTGTTTGTTAATTATTTACATAAATTGCTGAGTTTGTTTTCCGTCCTAAAAAAACTTCCTTCAAATTCAACGGCTAAAATTATATATCTTTTTTCAGAAAAAAAAATTTTTTTCTTTTTTTTCTTAAAAAATTTTAACAATTTTAATAAAATTCATAATTTTGCACACCTATTATAAATAAGTGTAAAAAAAAATGGCGGCACAAAAAACAGTTTATATTTGTCAGCAATGCGGGGCAACTTCGCCAAAATGGGTGGGAAAATGCCCTTACTGCAATTCTTGGAACTCCTACACGGAGGAGATAATAGGCTCAAAAGATATAAAGCCTTCCGGTGCAGTTACTAAAAGCGTTATTTCAAATAAGGCTAAGAAACTCTCTGAAATCAAGACAAATGAAGTAGAAAGAATTGATACTAAAAACGGAGAATTTAACAGAGTTTTGGGCGGCGGAATCGTTCCCGGCTCGGTGGTATTAATCGGCGGAGAACCCGGAATAGGAAAATCAACGTTGTTGCTTCAAATTGCACTCAGCATACCTCAAAAGACACTTTATGTTTCGGGGGAAGAAAGTGCCTCGCAGATAAAACTCCGCGCTGAAAGACTTTCAGCAAAATCAGACAACTGTTTGATTCTTTGCGAAGTAACGGTTGAAAATATTATCCCGCACATCAAGGAAAATAATCCGGGACTTGTGATTGTAGACTCTATTCAGACTTTAAGAACCGAAAACGTGGATTCTTCGCCCGGAACAATAACGCAAATTCGCGAATGTGCTGATTTGTTAATCCGTCATGCAAAAGAGTTTAACGTCCCGATAATTCTAATCGGTCATATTAATAAGGACGGAAATATTGCTGGTCCGAAAATTCTTGAACACATGGTTGACACCGTTTTGCAGTTTGAAGGCGATTCAAGCCACGTTTACAGAGTCTTGCGCGGAATAAAAAACCGTTTCGGTACTACTTCTGAGGTCGGCATTTTCGAAATGCTTCAAAACGGACTGCGTGAAGTCAGCAATCCGGGAGAATTGCTCCTTCTTCACCACGACAAGGATACTTCGGGCGTAACGATTGCCGCAGCGGTTGAAGGTTTAAGACCGTTTTTGATTGAAGTTCAAGCACTTGTTTCGACGGCAGCATACGGTGTGCCTCAACGCAGCACAACGGGTTTCGATTCAAAACGTCTTAATATGCTTTTAGCGGTTTTGGAACGGCGGGCAGGTTTCAGACTTAATACGAAAGACGTTTTTCTTAACATCGCGGGCGGAATCAAAATTATTGACCCCGCAATGGATTTAGCGGTTTTGGTTGCCGTTTTGTCAAGCGATTTGGATATTGCCGTTGACACGCATACGTGTTTTGCGGGTGAAGTCGGGCTGACGGGCGAAATCCGTCCCGTTAACCGCGTGGAGCAGAGAATCACGGAGGCCGAAAAACTCGGATTCAAAAGGATAATTATTTCGCAGTCGCACCAAAAAAACGTCGCGATTATGAAAACGCAAATCGAAGTCATACTTTGCAACAAAATTGAAGAAGTTTTCAGAATTTTGTTTGCAAAAAAATAAAGTAAAAAGTTTGCCGCAAAAGAAAATTATAATTATTTTTGCAGCATAAACATAAAAAAAAAGGACTATTATGTCATACTATTTTACATCAGAATCGGTGTCGGAAGGACACCCTGACAAAGTAGCGGATCAGATTTCCGATGCTTTGCTCGACGAATTTTTAAAGCAGGACATAGAATCAAAAGTGGCTTGTGAAACTTTTGTTACAACGGGTCTTGCAGTCCTCGGAGGCGAGGTTAAAACTCGCGGTTATGTTGACGTTCAGCAGACAGCCCGCGATGTTATTAATAAAATCGGCTACACCAAAGGCGAATATATGTTTGACGGTAATTCTTGCGGCGTTATTTCTGCAATTCACGGTCAAAGTCAGGATATTAACCGTGGTGTTGAGCGTAAAGACGAAGAAAATCAAGGTGCGGGAGACCAAGGTATGATGTTCGGTTATGCCGTTAGAGAAAGCGAAAATTATATGCCGTTTAGTATAGAACTTTCTCACAAACTTCTGCTTGAACTCGCACAAATCCGTCGAGAAGGCAAACAAATGCTTTATTTGCGTCCTGACTCAAAGTCTCAGGTTACGATGGAGTATTCTGACGACAACAAACCGCTCGGAATTGATACAATCGTCATCAGCACTCAGCATGATGATTTTGTTAAACCCGTTGACAATACTCCCGAAGCACAATTAGAGGCTGACAAAAAAATGTTGGATACGATAACTAACGATGTCAGAGAGATTTTAATCCCCAGACTTAAAGCAAAACTTTCAGAAAAAGAAAGAAACCTTTTTGAAAGAGATTTCAAACTTTTTGTCAATCCGACGGGAAAATTCGTTATCGGCGGACCTCACGGAGATACGGGTTTGACGGGAAGAAAAATCATTGTTGACACTTACGGCGGCAAAGGTGCACACGGCGGCGGAGCGTTTTCGGGAAAAGACCCGTCAAAAGTAGACCGTTCGGCAGCATACGCTACACGTCATATCGCTAAAAATCTTGTTGCAGCGGGTGTTTGCGACGAAGTTTTGGTTCAGGTAGCATACGCAATCGGTGTTGCAAAACCTATCGGAATATATGTTAACACGTTTTCAACGAAAAAAGTAAAAGAAAGCGATTCTGAAATTGCTGAAAAAATTGCAAAAATTTTCGACCTCAGACCCTCGGCAATTATCAAACGCTTGAAATTGAAAAACCCGATATTCCTGCCGACCGCTTCTTACGGACACTTCGGCAGAAAGCCGTATTCTGAGACAGTTGAAGTTGTTGAAAACGGCAAAACCGTTAAAAAAGAAGTCGAATTTTTCACTTGGGAAAAACTCGATTATGTTGACACTATAAAGAAAGAGTTCTCCATTTAAATATTTATAGGGCTGCCCCTTAACGGACAGCCCTATATTTTATTTAACGGTATAATAAAATTGTTTTAAGAAAAAAAGTAATATCTTTGCGCCAAAATCATTCATTTTAGATGGACACAATAACCAACATTCTCTCCTTAGTCGGTGCGCTCGGCATGTTCCTTTACGGAATGAAAGTCATGAGCGACGGTTTGGAAAAATTCGCCGGCGAAAAAATGCGTGCAGTTCTTGCCGCTATGACTAAAAACCGCGTTATGGGTGTTTTCACCGGTATTTTGATAACGGCTCTTGTTCAGTCGAGTTCTGCGACGACGGTGATGGTTGTCAGTTTTGTCAACGCCGGTTTAATGACCCTGAAACAATCAATCGGCGTTATAATGGGTGCTAATATCGGCACAACCGTTACAGCGTGGATAATTTCGGTAATCGGTTTTAGTTTCAACATTAATTCGTTTGTGTTGCCGATTTTAGCGGTAGGATTGATTTTCATCTTTTCTAAAAATTCCAAAAAGAAGAGTTTCGGTGAGTTTTTGTTCGGTTTCGCGCTTTTGTTTATGGGCTTGCATTTCTTGCAAAACATGGCAGAAACCCTGCAAATCGGTGAAGTAGTTAAAAATCTTTTGGACGGTGTTGATTGCAGCGGCTTTTTGATGATATTGCTTTTTGTGTTAATCGGTGCGCTTGTAACATGTATTGTTCAGGCTTCGGCGGCAACGATGGCAATAACGTTAATGCTTTTGGGAATGAATATTCCGGGTTTCGGTTTTGAACAGACTGCTGCTTTGGCTATGGGTCAAAACATCGGAACAACGGTTACGGCATATATTGCGGCTCTGACGGCTAACGTTCCGGCACGGCGGGCGGCTTTGGCGCACATGTTTTTCAACGTTTTCGGCGTGGTGGTTATTTTGTTGATTTTCTATCCGTTTTGTAACGTCGTAAGTTGGTTTACAACTGACGTTTTGAGGGCTGAAAACAATGTGTTGATAAAACTATCAATGTTTCATACCGCCTTTAACGTTTTCAATACACTTTTATTAATAGGTTTTGTTGACCAAATCGAAAAACTTGTCTGCAAACTTCTTCCCTACAAAACCGAACAAGACGAAGAATACAGACTTAAATATATTTCGGGCGGATTGTTTTCTACTTCTGAAATGAGCCTCTTGGAAGCAAGAAAAGAGATTTTTAATTTTGCCGGACGTTGCGACAAGATGTTCTCGTTAGTCAAAGAACTTTTGGATACTACTGACAAAAAGACCTTTGACGAACTTTATAAACGCATAGAAAAATACGAAGGCATTACCGATAACATGGAAATCGAAATCGGCCAATACCTCGGTAAAGTCAGCGACGGAAAATTAACTATCGAGTCAAAATTGAAACTTCAAAAAATGTTGAAGATAATTTCGGAGTTAGAAAGTATCGGTGATGCTTGTTTCAACATTGCGAGAACGATTAATCATAAGAGGGAAAAAGTTTCTGACGATTTTTCTGCCGAACAAAAGGCTAATATTATAAAGATGTTTGGTTTGGTTCAGACTGCTTTGACGCACATGGTCAATCAGACCGGCAGAGAAGAAAATGAAAAAGCCGACATTGCGATGACAATGAAAAACGAACACGCAATTAACGAGTTTAGAAGTCTGACAAGAAATCAAAATACAGTCGCCTTAACTGACGGAAAATATAGTTACGCCTTAGGTTCGCATTATATGAACGTCATTTCGGAATGTGAAAAACTCGGCGATTATATTATAAACGTTGTTCAGGCAAGCGAATAAAATTTTTTATAAAAACGGGGCAGAAAAAAGCCCCGCTTTTTATTCCATTTTTTCGACAACAAACCGCAAATCATTTTTGTGTTCGTCCAAATATTTCAATACTTTCAACGCCTCAAAATCGTTTCTCGTTTTGCGCTCTGAGTCAAAACAGAGCATTATCGACATAATTTTTTTGTCTTGGTCGCCTGAAAAAACAAATTTCGGACAACGGCTTATGTGTTTGCCGTTGTTATCCGTGATAAACAAACGGAATAGACCGTTTTTGTCGCCGGATAATTTCAATTCTTTAATCGTCAGCCAATTGGAATTAAGACCATTAAGAAAAACCTCTATTTGCGGACTTTCTATTTGACAATTCTCCGTTACTTTTCTCGTCAGCGGTGTTATCGTCAAAAAAGGTTTGTACTCTTGAAGTTCCAAATAATTATATAATTGATTTGCATCTTCATCATTTTTTATTCTGCCGGAAGCAGCCTTTATAATCGCAAAGGTCAAGAACGCAGCAACCAAACAATAAAGCATAATTTGTAATTTCTTGAACAGACGTTTCGTGTCAGTTTTTTTCTTAACCGTGTCGTTAAGACGGTTTTCAAACTGCTCCAAATATTGTTTTACGTCAGGATATTCGTTGAAAGTAACCATTTGTAATTCAAGCGAGCGGATTTTCGACAAAAAGTCAACGTTTTCCGGTCTGTTTTTACGGTTAACTCTTTTTAGAGAAAACGCAAAAACTATAAGCACAGGGCTTACCAAAACTCCGATTAACATTGCTGAGTCAGTCATTGTTGCAGCTCCGTATACAAACGCCGCCGCACCTAAAACAATCAACAAAATCGGGAAAAAATCTCTGAACAAATCTCCGTAATTTTTCGGATATTGATTTTTATAGTCTTTCAAAAGGTTTTCCAACATGACACTCACACGTTGAAAATATGTTTTATTCTCGTTCATAATGCTTTTACTCAATATAAATTGTATAATAATACGCACTGTCGGCAATATTTTTCAGTGACTCTACATTCGAGGAAGAGTCAACGGAACTAAAATCGCCGTAATAACTTTCGTATGCGTTTTCCACAAAAGAATAAATGTTGTCTTCATATCCTTTGTAATAATCCGTAAAATCCAAATTCATAGGATAATATGCACTAAGACCTTCTTTATTTTTGTTCCAAAGAACAATACATAGGTCATTGACTTTTGCGCCGTTTTCCATTTTTTTACCTTTTGAAACAAGTTTTACATTGTTGACTCTCACCTTATAGAATTGTCTTTGACCGTCAGAATATTGAATGAAAGTTTTTGAAGACAAAACATCAAAAGAGAGTTCCGCCTCAGAAACTGCATCGAAATACGGGCTTAAATTTTCGTCAACACTGTATTCGGGAAGCGGTTTCAAAACTTTTTTTATCTCTGACATTTCATAAATTTCTTTGTGCTGTTCTTTGTTTTTTTGATAATTTGTCTTGGCTGACGGTGCAAATTTCGGAAGTATTATCACGCAAATAGTCAGCAATAACACACATACTGAAATTATGTTACGGTTTTTCTTTCGGTTTTGTTTCAGAAGGTTGATTTCCGATGATAAGTTTTCTAAAAGTTTTTCGGCTTCATCGTTGCCGCCGTAAAGGGTCGCAATTTGCGAAGCATACATTTCCTGAGAATAAACGGCTTTATAAAATTCGTCGTCGGATAGTTTTACGGGTGAATTTTCATTTTTTTGTTTTCTCAAATTAATAAATGACAAAACCAGCAATATGAAGGACAGAATAATAAACCCGCCGGCAAAAGTCCCTATTCCCGAAACTGAAAATCCCGTAATTATAAAAACCGCTGCAAGTGCAAATAAAACTATTGCTTTACGAAATTTAATGACGTCCCAAACGGTAGGTTTAGGCGCGGCTTTTATGGCTTCAATGCTGTTTTCAATGTTTGTTTTGAGGTTTTTGATATTAAGAGCCGAATCGGTTTGTTCGTGCAGAACGTGTCCACAGTTAGTGCAAATATTGCTGATTAACGGAAATGGCGCACCGCAGTCAGGGCAGTTTTTTAAGTTGCGTTGAGAGTTTGCGGTGTTTAAGTTTTCACGGTTGATAATTTCGACTTCCTTGCCGGAAATTTTTATTACGTGTTGATTATCAACGTTATGAAGGCTATTGCCGCAAAAAAGGCAGTTGTCGGAAATAAGCGGAATTTGCGCCCCGCAAAACGGACAATGCTTTAAATCTTCTTTCGCATATTTTTTCAAACCCTCTTTTAAGGCATTGTCAAGATAATCAGTAATTTCTTCTCTTGAAGTGCCTTCCTGAACCGCAGCATCAATAATTGTCTGTTTTTCGACAATAGTTAACACTTTGTCTTTGAGAGCCAAAGCCGTTAATTGTGCTATCTTTTGTGATATTGCCATAATTTTTTTTTCAGAAAAACTTTATGCACAAAAATAGAAAAAAAAACTTATTATCAAAAATATTCTTTAATTTTGCAGACTTCAAAACTAAAAGATTTTATGTACCCGATTGAAGAAATTTTTGAAGAGTTTTTTAGAGAATATTCTAATAATCAAACCGTTATCGTTACTGCGCCGACAGGAACGGGTAAAAGTACCGTTTTGCCGTTAGAAATTTTAAAACGTTATCCTAAGAGCGGCAAAATCATCATGCTTGAACCCCGCAGACTTGCAGCAAGAGCCGTCGCCGACAGAATGTCAGACCTCTTGGGAGAAAAAACGGGCGGCACAATCGGGTATTCAATCCGTTTTGAAACGTGCAAGTCAGCAAAGACCCGCTTAGAAGTCGTAACGGAAGGTATCTTAACCCGTATGCTTTTGTCTGACAACGAATTAAACGGCGTTTCAACAGTTATTTTCGACGAGTTTCACGAGCGCAGCCTTAACGCTGATTTGGCACTTTCGTTAATCCGTGAATGTCAGACGGTTTTGCGCCCCGATTTAAAAATCATCATAATGTCCGCGACAATCGACACGGACAAATTGTCAGCACTGCTTAACGCGCCGGTTGTAAGGGCAACGACAAAAAGTTATAACGTAAAAGTCTTTTACGAAGGCTGTTGCGACGAATTTTCAGCACCGAGACAAGTTGCAAACACCGTTTTAAAAGCCTTAGAAGAGCATCAAGACGGCGACATCTTGGCGTTTCTACCCGGCGAAGGCGAGATTAAAAAGTGCGAAGAATTTTTGAAAACCTCAGTCGGAAAAGTGTTGATAAAACCGCTTTACGGAATGTTGCCGCAGAAACTTCAAAGGGAAGCCGTTTTGCCGGATTCTTTTGGCAGAAGACGTATCGTTTTGGCGACGTCAATTGCTGAAACTTCACTTACGATAGAAGGCGTTAAAATAGTTATAGACAGCGGATTAACTAAAATTCAAGAATATAATTCAGACCGTGCATTGTCGGGACTTAGAACAGTAAGAATTTCGCTCGATATGGCAGGTCAAAGGACGGGGCGTGCAGGCAGAATTTCAGACGGTTTTTGTTACCGTTTATGGGATTTGACAACCGAAAGCCGTATGGCTCAAAACCGTCGTCCCGAAATTGAATACGCAGATTTAACACCTTTAATGTTGGATTTAGCGAAATGGGGCGAGCCGAATCCCGAAAACTTAACGTGGCTTTCACCGCCTGACAAAACTAACGTCCGCCTTGCAAAAGAACTTTTGAAAAACCTCAACGCCGTTGACGAAAATTTTTCAATCACGCCTTTGGGAAAAGAACTTTCAAAAATTCCTACGCACCCGAGAATCGCAAAAATGTTGTTGACGGCAAAGAAAATGTCGCTTTTGCCGCTTGCCGCCGACATTGCCGCAATTCTTGACAATCGCGATCCGCTTTCAAGCGAGTACGGCACGGACATTAATTTGCGTATAGAAAAACTCCGTCAGAACAGAAAAGAAAACCGTCATAACAAAAACTTTGACAGATTGGAACTTTATGCTTGTCAACTAAGAAAAATGTTTAATGTCAAGGAAGATAATGACGGCTTTGATTGTTACGATACGGGCTTTTTGTTGGCTCAGGCTTTTCCTGAAAGAATCGCCTCCGCAAAGCCGGGCAATAATGCTCAGTTTATGCTTTCTAACGGGACGATAGCGCAGACTTTTCGAGAAGATACGTTAGCCGGCGAAAACTGGCTCACCGTTGCAAGTCTTAACACTCGCGAAAACGGAATCGCTAAGATTTTTTTAGCCTCGCCGCTCGACCCGTCGATGTTAAGGGATATGGTTAGGGAAAAAATCCTGACGGTTTGGAATACCAAAAAAGGCGGATTGGTGTCAACAAAACAATTAAAACTTTTCAACATAATTTTGCAGGAAACGCCCGTAAAGCCCGATGCGTCAGAAGCCGAAAAAATAGTTTTGGAGGCAATCAAAAAAGAAGGCGAAACATTGTTGGATTTCAGCGACGAAGTTTTTAACTTTTTGAACAGGATTTTGTCGTTAAGAATTTGGGGCGAAGAAGATTTTCCCGATGTTTCAATTAACACTTTGATTCTCACCGCTGAAAGTTGGCTTTCTCCGTATATCAGCGGCGTTACGACAGTTGAAAAACTAAGGAAAACAGACATTATTCAAGCCGTAAAATACAGTCTTTTGACAACAGAACAATTAAGCCGTTTAGAAAAACTTGCGCCCGAGGTTTTAGTTGTACCGACGGGTCATAAAATAAAGTTAAAGTATTTTGACGACGGAAAACAGCCGGTGCTTTCGGTACGGCTTCAAGAGGTTTTTCAGTGGCAGGAAACGCCGAAAATCAACGGCGGAAAAATGCCGGTCTTAATGCAACTTTTGTCGCCCGGCTATAAACCCGTTCAACTGACTTCCGATTTGAAATCGTTTTGGCAAAACGCTTACAAAGAGGTCAGAAAAGAACTTAAACGCCGTTATCCGAAACATCAATGGCCTGAAATTTAAAAGAAAAATTTTTGCTTTAAAATAAAATTTCTACCTTTGCGCCATGAAAACTTTGCAAAAATATCGTAACATTTTGGCTTTGGGATTTCTTCTTGTCCTATTGCCTGTTTTTGCAGTGAAAAGTTTTCATACGCATTGCGACGACTCTCGAATCGAGACTGAAAAGGACAGCGTTGACGGAGTTTGTAAAATCTGTGATTTCCTGCTTTCTCCTTTTCAAGAAAAAGACAATTCCGTTGAAATAATTTTAGAAAAACCTGTAGAAATTTCTTTGGCGGTTATAGTTTTGAAACCTGTTTTGAATGAGGTTTTAATAAGCCTTTTACGTGCGCCGCCTTCCTTTAAATAACATTTCATAACATTCTTATTTTTAATATTTTCTCTATTAACATAAAAATTGATGAAAAGCATAATTTTGTTTGCTTTTTTGTCGGTTTGTTGTGCGGTTGCCCGTGCTCAGGAAGACAGCCTTTGGGGAATTGCTAAAAACGGTGTAGACATCGACGAAATCACCGTCAAAGCCGACAAAAACAATCTCGAAGTGCAAATGAAACTGCCGCAAAACATCGTCAAATTGGACAAAAACTTTATTGAAACCAATTTTTCGGGCAGTTTAATGCAGAGTTTGAGCCTTATTCCGGGCGTTCAGGCAATGAATATCGGCTCTAATGTGTCTAAACCCGTGATTCGCGGTTTGGGTTTCAACCGTCTTGCCGTCGTCGAAAACGGCATAAAACATCAGGGGCAGCAATGGGGACACGAACACGGTTTGGAAGTCTCTCAGTTTTCGCTTGATGAAGTGGAAATCATCAAAGGTCCGGCGGCAATGATTTACGGCTCTGACGCTTTGGGCGGTGTTATCAGCCTGAAAGATAACGTTTTGCCCGAAAAACAGAGGGAAAGCCGCGTGTTGTTTTTTGTCCGCAGTAATAATGCTTCTTTCGGATTTTCTGCTAACACGGAAGGCATAAAGGACAAGTTTTTTTATAAACTTTGCCTTTCCGCCGAAAAATATTCCGACAGCAAAGTCCCCGTTGACAGTATTCAGTATTATTCTTACTACATCAAATTGAAAGACAATCGGTTAAGAAATACGGCTGGAAAAAACGGTGATGCGACGTTGACACTTGGGTTTCAAGGCAAAAAACTTAAAAGTACGCTCAACATTTCAGATGTTTATACAAAAAGCGGCTTTTTTGCTAACGCTCACGGTATCGAAATCCGTCTTTCGCAAATTGATTTCGACAAAAGTTTTTCTGACATCGACTACCCTTTTTCTACGGCGAATCATTTGATGGCAGTCAGCAACAATACGGTAAAAATAGGGCGTAGCAGCCTGAATTTTGACTTAGCGTTTCAGAATAATAGTCGTGAAGAATTTTCAGAGCCTACTTCGCACGGTTATATGCCAAAACCTGACGGCTTTTTGGAAAGAAGTTTTTACAAAAACACATTTTCTTTCAATGCCGGATATAAAATGATTTTGGCAAATCATAATTTGCATTTGGGAATCAATAACGAGTTTCAGAAAAACAGCAGCGGCGGTTGGGGCTATGTTTTGCCGTCGTTTGAAAGCACTGCAAACGGCATGTATTTTTGCGACAAGTTTTATGCCGCTGACAATCTTATTCTTTCTGCCGGCGTGCGTGCAGACTTTTCGTCAATGAAAATTTTTGAGTATAAGGATTGGTTTAAAACACCTTTGCAAAACGGTGATTCAGCGTTTGTTACGCGTTCAGAAGATTTTTTAAAACATTTCGGAAGTTTTGTTTTTTCTTGTGGTCTTAACTATGAGGTCGGCGATTGGGTGTTGAAGTGTAACCTCGGAAAAAGTTTCCGCACACCGCTTGCCGCAGAACTCGGCTCTGACGGTATTAACTATCAGATTTTTAGATATGAACGCGGAAACAAAGATTTACAGCCGGAGATTTCTTATCAGGCGGATTTCGGCGTTAATTTTCAAAAAAACGGCTTTACTTTTTACTTCACGCCGTTTCTTAACTTTTTCCCGAATTACATTTATCTTAATCCGCAAAGCCGTTATGTTGAAGGTCTGCAACTTTACGAATACGTTCAAAATGAGGTGTTTAGACTTGGCGGCGAATTTCAGGCGGACTACGCTTTAAAGAAGAAAGCAGAATTTTCTTTGGGCGGAGAATTTTTGAAATCAAAGCAGTTGTCAGGTGATAAAAAAGGTTACGGACTTCCCTTTTCTCAGCCGTGGAGCATAGTTAATACGTCAAAATACTTTATTGAAAGAAAAAGAAAAGGTAACGAATGTTATGTGTCAGTAACACTGAAATATACAGGCGCACAAAAAAATATTGTACCGCCCGAAAAACCAACTCCCGGTTACTTTTTAACTAACCTGTCAGCAGGAAAAAAAATCGTCTTAAAAAAGACGGAACTTAGTGCGGATTTTTCGGTAGAAAATCTTTTCAACAAGGTTTATTACAATCACACGAGTTATTACCGTTTGATTGACGTCCCCGAGGCGGGAAGGTGTTTTTCAATGAAAATCGAATTTAAATTTTAAACTTTTTAATTTAAAAAAAAATGATAAAAAAATTTTTAACTATCAGTGCAGCCGCATTTTGTCTTTGCGGCTCAATGTCCTGCAACAAGGACGAGGACAAAAAAGACACGGAAAAACCTTCATTTGACAATACGGGCGCAACTCCCGTTGAAGGCGGAAAATATTTGCCGGGCGATACGATTTTCGTTCATCAAATATTCCGCGATAATGAAGAACTCGGCAGTTTCAACATCGAAATTCATAACAATTTTGACGGACACAGCCATAGCACAGAAACCGCGAAAACGATTTCAAAACACGGCGACCACGAACACGGCGACGTAGAAAATGCTTGGGTGTTCAATCAGAGTTATGACATTCCCTCAGGACAAAAAGTTTATACGGCGGACTTAAAAATCCCTATCCCAGAAACGATTGCCGAGGGCGATTATCATTTTATGATTCGCGTAACAGACAAAGCCGGCTGGCAGGAAATTAAAGCAGTAAGTCTTGAAATAGAAGATTAGTTTTTTTTTCTGCTTAAAATTTTGTACCTTTGTCCCCGAAAAAAATTAAATGTTATAACATTATGCAATTACTTGAATTTGAGCAGCCTATACAAGACCTTCAAGAACAACTTTTGAAGGCGGAAGAAATAAAAAAAGCGGGGTCTGTTGACATTGACCTTACAATCAGCGAGTTGAAAGATAAAATCGT
The DNA here is from genome assembly GCA_017417315.1 of Bacteroidales bacterium. GTDB lineage: Bacteria > Bacteroidota > Bacteroidia > Bacteroidales > UBA3824 > UBA3824. The sequence goes on along the minus strand of JAFPZK010000053.1, from coordinate 331,899 downwards.
CAAGACCAGAAAGGAAATTTACGAAAACCTTACTCCGTGGCAGAGGGTTCAGGTGTCAAGACACCCTGAAAGACCTTACACTCTGGGCTATATCCGCAATATTTGCGACGAGTTTATAGAACTTCACGGCGACCGTAACATCAAGGACGATACCGCGATGGTCGGCGGCTGGGGAACTGTTGACGGTAAACCGATTATGTTTATAGGTCAGCAAAAAGGCGAAAACACAAAACTCCGTCAGTACAGAAATTTCGGAATGGCTAATCCCGAAGGTTACCGTAAAGCCCTCCGTCTTATGCGTATGGCAGAAAAGTTCTCGAAGCCTATCGTTACTTTCATTGACACTCCGGGCGCATATCCGGGTTCGGAAGCCGAAGAACGCGGTCAGGCTGAGGCAATTGCAAGAAACATTTATGAAATGTTCCGTATAAAAGTTCCGATTATCTGTATCGTTATCGGCGAAGGTGCTTCGGGCGGTGCTATCGGAATCGGTGTCGGGGACAAAGTTTATATGTTGGAAAATACTTGGTATTCGGTTATCGCGCCGGAGAGTTGTTCAAGTATTTTGTGGAGAAGTTGGGACTTTAAACGCGAAGCCGCTGCCGCTCTTAAACTTACCTCATCGGATATGTTAAACAATAAGTTGATTGACGGCGTTATAAAAGAGCCGCTCGGAGGCGCACACAGCAATCCGCAAGAAATGTATGCAACCGTTAAAAAAACAATTCTCGATACTCTCGCCGAATTGGAAAAAACGGACATCGACACGCTCCTTAATCAGCGTTTGGAAAAATTTTGCGCAATGGGCGTTTATCAGGAATAAAAAACTTTTAGGGAAAAACAATGCCGGCTTTAACACCAAACTCCAAAACCGCTTCTTTGAAACAGAAGAAGGAATTTGTTATGCACGTTAACGACCAGTACGGCCGCATACCGCCTCACGATTTGGAACTCGAAGAGGTGGTTTTGGGCGCAGTTATGGTCGAACAAGGTGCTGAAATTGACGTTTTCAATATTTTAAGTGCTGATAGTTTCTACACCGATTCGCACAAAAAAATTTACGAGGCTATTATGCAGTTGTCGTCGGCGCAGCAACCGATTGACTTATACACCGTTATAGAACAACTTTCTAAAAACGGAACTCTCGAAGATGTCGGCGGACCGTATTATATCGCATCGCTGACCGAAAAAGTCGGCTCGGCAGCGCATTTGGAGTTTCATTCAAGGATTCTTCAACAGAAATACATTCAGCGGCAGTTAATCAAAATCGCCACCGAAATCGAAGACAAATCCTACGACCCGACAACTGACGTTGATGACATTTTGTCATATTCCGAAAAATCTATTTTCGATTTGGCGCAAGGAAACATCAAAACGCAAACAAAGTCTATGGCTGACGTTTTGAAAGAATCAATCAAGCAAATCGAAGATGCCGGAAAACGAGAAGACGGACTTTCGGGCGTGCCTTCGGGTTTTACGTCTTTGGACAAAATAACGCAAGGCTGGCAAAATTCGGATATGATTGTCGTTGCGGCACGTCCGGCGATGGGAAAAACGGCTTTCATTTTGTCTATGGCGCGTAATATGACGGTTAACTTTAAAATTCCCGTCTTGATTTTCTCGCTTGAAATGTCGGCGGTTCAGTTGGTCAACCGCTTGATTGTCAGCGAAACACAACTCTCGTCAGAAAAAATCCGTACCGGCAAACTCGAAGATTTTGAATGGACTCAATTAGACAGCAAGGTCAAAAATCTTCAAGACGCACCTTTATATATAGACGATACGGCGGCAATTTCGCTTTTTGAACTCCGTTCAAAATGTATCCGTCTTAAAATGCAGCACAATATCGGAATGGTTATGATTGACTACCTGCAACTTATGTCCGGTCCGCCTGAGGTCAGAGGCAACCGTGAGCAGGAAGTTTCGACTATTTCGCGCGGTATCAAACAGTTAGCAAAGGAAATTAACGTGCCGATAATCGCTCTGTCGCAGTTGAGCCGTAGTACGGTCTCGCGTGGCGGCGACATGAGACCTCAACTTAACGACCTTCGTGATTCGGGAGCAATCGAGCAGGACGCGGATATTGTTTGTTTTATTCACCGTCCTGAATATTATGGTATTCAACAAGATGCGGAAGGTAATTCAACAATGGGTTTAGGTCAGGTGATAATTGCAAAGCACAGAAACGGTGCAACCTGCGACGTAAATCTGAGGTTTAGAGCCGAGTTTGCAAGGTTTGAAGAATGGGATTCGATGGGACTTTCAAGCGGCATACCGTCTTTGGACGAGGCGGGAAATATGACTATCGGTTCGTCAATGAACGATAATGACAGTTTCAGCGCGTTAGGTGCAACAGGGGGAGGACTTCAACCGCCGCCGCCCGTTACGGAAGAAGCACCGTTCTAAAAGTAAAACTTTAAATAACTATGAACAAAGTATTATTAACCATATTGTTAACGTTTGCCTGCTTTTCGTCATGGGGCTTAAAGATTTTGATTCCGATGGACGAAACACAGACAAATCATTTGAAGGCTTACGGCATTGCTTACGCGGTTTTGGAACGCGGCGGAACGGCTGAATGGCTTTTGAATTATCGCGGCGGAAGTTTTTTGACGGATTTTTCGCAAGATATTGCCAATATGTGCCGTGTCAGAAACGTCCGTTTTGAACAGATTGCCGATGCAGCCGCAGACAATATTTTGTCGGAGATTTCGCGCAATGACGTCAATATGGAGCAGATAAAATTGGAGAAAGCCCCGAAAATTGCGGTTTACGCTCCTAAAACTTACAAGCCTTGGGACGATGCCGTTATGTTGGTCTTGACATACGCCGAAATTCCGTACACAGTGGTTTACGACGAGGAAATTCTGACGGGAGAACTTTCAAAATATGATTGGTTACACGTTCATCATGAGGACTTTACGGGGCAGTTCGGAAAATTTTACGCAATGTACAAAAATGCGCCTTGGTACAAAAATCAAGTTGCGGAATTTAACGCTTTGGCGCAGAAAATGGGATATTCAAAGGTTTCGGAGTTGAAACTTGCTGTTGCGAAAACGATGAAAGCCTTTGTCGGCAACGGCGGTTTTATGTTTGCGATGTGTTCGGCGACGGACAGTTTTGACATTGCGCTTGCGGCTGAGGGTGTTGACATTTGTCAGCCGATGTTTGACGGCGATGGCATAGACCCTGATTGTCAGAAAAAACTTGACTTTTCTAAAACGTTTGCTTTCAAGGACTTCACACTTGAACTCAATCCTAACGTTTACGAATATTCAGACATTGACGCGACGAGAACGCGGCGTGTCAGTCAGGATAATGATATTTTCACGTTGTTTGACTTTTCGGCGAAATGGGACCCCGTGCCGACTATGCTTTGTCAGAACCATGTGTCAGTGATTGACGGTTTTATGGGTCAGACGACGGCATACAATAAAAAAGTGTTGAAATCGTCGGTTTTGATAATGGGCGAAAATAAAGCCGCAAACGAGGCGCGTTATATTCACGGCGAGTACGAAAAAGGCACTTGGACATGGTACGCCGGACATGACCCTGAGGATTACACTCACTATGTCGGCGATGAGCCTACGAACCTTGACCTTCACCCGAACTCACCCGGTTTTCGTCTGATTCTCAACAACGTACTCTTTCCGGCAGCAAAGAAAAAGAAGATGAAGACGTAACGACGGTTGATTATCATAAACTAAATCTACTGTTATAATTTGCGCAATCTATGTTTTTTAGTATAGATTGCGCAAATTATAATAGTAGAAAAAAATGAGCGGGAAACAAGATTCGAACTCGTGTCTTCACACCATAAAAATGACCGTGTGTGCTCTAACCAACTGAGCTATTCCCGCATTATGCCGTTGCAAGGTAATTTCACGGCAAAGATACGGTTTTTAATGATAATCGCAAAAAAATAACAAAATTTTTCCACCAAATGTTTTCATTTCTTCAATATCACCGACAGATAATCGGCATCAATGCCTTGTCCCCAAACTTCGTCGCGGTCGGTGATTCTTAATTTTTCTTGACGGGCGGCGTCGCGAGGGTCGTGTTTGATATATTCCGAAACAAGTGAAACATCGGGCAACTCTATGCCGCGGATTTTTAGGATTCCTTCGATGTTTGCGATGGCTTTCAAAGTCTGTTCTTCGCCAATTATGCTTTTATAATCTTCTGCATCACATATATACCCCAAATTATGCGGAATGTTCAGCACGTCGTTTAACTCGCCTATACCGTTTGGAATGCTCCTGTATAGTGCCGTCAGCGTTTCAAATTGTTCAGGTGTGATGTCGGTGCAAGGAAACGTGAGTTCCTCAAAATTCCTGAATTTCATAATATATCCGGGTACAACGTCGCCGTATTCCCACCAACCGTCGGCCCAACATTGCTTTGTCCACTGCCACATCTTTTGGGCAACCACAGTCCAATCCTTGTCGGGGTAACGTGCGAGCAAATACCGCTCTATGCACATAAAAATGTAGCACAGACGGCCTGTCATCGAGATGTTTTCAAAACGTGTGTCTTTATTTTCCATAATTATTCCTCCACAAATTGTATTATATCGGGCAATGTTGTCTCATTCCAATAATCGGGCGTGTTGTCTTGCAAAATTTCAAGCACGAGGGCGGCGGCGGCTTCGTCGGAGAGGTTTTGTTCAGCGGTTAACTTGCTCAAATCCAACGGCGCACGGTTATAAAAGTCGGCAAAAAGCCTGCAATGGCGGAATCCGCCGTGAGTTTTGGCAAATTCTATTACCGTGGCAATCCGCTCGTCCAAAGTGCCTTCAATCCTTTTCTCAACCAAAACCATCTCTACCTTGTCGGCGCAGTGTTCGTCCAAATGTTCGTGAAGGAAATCGTCGAGATTGTTGTAAATGTGTTGATGGCAAGGTCCATCGTCGGGAAAAATGGTCACCAACTTGCCATCGGGACTAATCCATATTTTATCCGGATAGTAATAACCCCCAGACGCTACGGGGACGGTTTCTGCACCGCAATTTTCCCTTATCCATATCGCGCAATCATCACAATAATCACCCTCGGTATAGTCGGGGTCATACCAATATCTCAGGTCATCTGCGTCGGTGAGGATCCTAAAAGAAAAGTCGATATCGCTAAGCAATTCTGACCCGTCGTCGCCAACGACATTGGGACTGTCGGGATAAAGCTTGACCTTTTCCAACACTCCGCACCATTCGCGGCAAAACTTTTCAGCCGCCTCGGTGTACGGCACGCCCGCCTCTTTGTAAAGATTGACGAACTTTTCGTGGTCGTATTTTTCGGTGCGGTGCGCCTTGGCAAATGCTATGGCTTGGTCGACACGCTCTTGGATTGTTCCTGTGAGTTGCATAATTAATTCTGTTAATAATCCATGGGCGAAGATAGGAATTTTTTGTTATTCGGCAAAGAATTTATCACACCCATACTCAATAATTTTTTCTTAGAATAAAGTTGTAACCAAATTTTAATATTTTTATTTTTTTTATCCGACGAAAATGTGTTTAATTTGCAGTTATGATTTTCAGGCTTTTGATATTGGTAATTATTTTATTTTCAACCTCTTGCGATTTTAAGTTGCAGGAGAAGACCGACATTTGCAATTCCGATTTTCAAAAATCTGTTTTAGAAAACAACGATACCGACAACACACAAAATCTCGGTTTCTCGTGGTTTGGACTTGTGATAACAAACGATGCGCCCGTGCTGAGAACCGTGGCTCGTATTCGTCCCGTTCAACGTCATATCGAAAAGCGTAAAACTTTCTCTTACAATTCGTTAGTTATTATTTCTGATGACAATCCCCTAAAATATCTCGCACAAGAACGTTTGATGTTTTGCCACCTGAAACATTTCGGCGGAACATTACTGCATTTTTTGTGCAAACTTTCGCTCTGATTTGCCATTCTACATACTTAAAAATCTGAGGCACGAAATGTTTCGTGTTTTTTGTGTTACCCGTAATTCTAATTTATCAAAAAAATTTAAAAAAAAATGGCAAATAAAGATAATTCAATTTTAGGAATAGACGAAGGTGTAGAAGCCTTCTCATTAGGACACGTAACAAAACGTAAAGTATTCGGTTTCATAGGGTTGCTATGGATAGCACTCGGTGCGGCAGCCCTTTTAGCACAAAACTTCGACAAAGACAACGGTTCAACAACGATGTTTCTTTTGATGGCGGGATTATGCCTTATCATCTATGGACTAATCAAATTTTTCGTCAAGAAAGATAGATTTTTCTATGACGACAAGCCAATGAAAATGCGCGAATTTATGTTTGACGCAGAGCGTTTCGACGAGGTTATGAAACTTTATAACGAAGGCAAATTCAGCGACATGGCAGACATAGGACATTCGTCAGCCTCAAAAATGAAGTTGAAAGTGCTGTTTGCAACCGACTATTCGATAGCGTTTTCGCAGATTTTCAAATTTGTTGAGTACGATTTTGTACCGTCAGAGCCAATCCGCGTTCACGACAAAGCACAATGCAATAATCTCAATAATTTGGTGGTAAGTTACTAAGTTTTTGTTTTTCTGTCAATTCCAACGCTCGCTGCGGGAATGTGCATTGTCGCATTTCCGCAGTTTTTAGCAAAAAAATATCCACATTATGGCGACAAAAAAAATACTTATAGTGGACGACGACCCTGATTTGTGCGAAATTCTAATTGTTATCACCGCCAAAGAAAACATTTCTGTTCAGGAGGTTTTGTTGAAGGCAAAGGCGGCTTTAACAAAGGCTTGCGAGGATTGTAACACCATTGTTTTTGAGGGGTTGATTATCAATCTTGACAACAAGACCGTGGTGGTGGACGGTGTGAAAACCGACTTCACCAAGACCGAGTACGACCTCTTAGTGTTCCTAATGAAAAACAAGGGCAAATTGTTTTCTCGCAGCGAATTGGTGTCGTCGGTATGGCCTGAAAATGTGGTTGTTACCGACCGCACCGTGGATGTCAACATGGCGCGAATCCGCAAAAAAATCGGCGCGTATTCCGGAAATATCGTGGCTCGCGCAGGGTTCGGATATATGTTTTCGGCGGAGAAATAAACGCACACCTTTTATCATCTGAAATCTTTTTTGTAAATTGCCAACGTTTTTAATGCGCCGATACATTATGAAAAAGAAAATTCTTATTACCGACGACGAGGAGGATTTGTGCGAGATTCTGAAATTCAATCTCGAAACCTCAGGTTTTCAAGTGGAGACCGCCAACAATGCCGACGAAATGCTCAGGAAAAAACTTGCGGGTTTCGACCTGTTTTTGCTCGACATTATGATGCCCGGACTTTCAGGGTTGGAGTTGGCTAAACAATTGAAAACCAACGAACTCACTAAATCAATTCCAATCATCTTCATCACCGCCAAAGACACTTTGGAAGACACCCTCACGGGCTTTGACCTTGGTGCCGACGACTATATCAAAAAGCCGTTCTCCATCAAGGAGGTTTTGGCAAGGGTGAAGGCTGTTCTAAACCGCACATACGAGGAGACCAACACTCTGTCGTTCAATGGTTTGGTGATTGATTTCATTAAAAAAAGCGTAACAGCAGACGGCGTAAGGGCGGAGGTAACAAAAACCGAGTTTGACCTATTGGTGTTTTTGCTCAAAAACAAGGGCAAACACTTCAACCGCAAGGAGTTGATGGACGCTGTATGGCCTGAAAACGTGATAGTTACCGAGCGCACAGTGGATGTTAACCTCACACGTCTGCGCAAAAAAATCGGTCGTTATTCTGCCAATATCGTCGCAAGGTTGGGTTTTGGATACACATTTTTGGAGGATTGACGATGAAAAAACTTACGGAAGGCAAAAAAATGTGGCTCAGCGTGATGGCTGTTTTCTTGGTATATGGCGTTGTGTTTGTGCTGTTTGAGGATTTCGACAAGTACGAAATTCAGCCCTTTAACGAAACCACCGACACGCATCTGATTCTGTTTTCTGTGGTGGTGATGATTGTGCTCGGATTTCTGTTGCACCGTTACGCCAAGAGTATGGACGAGCGGTTGTCGCGCCGTGAGGCTGAAAAACAGGCGGCACTCCGTCGCGAACTCACGCAAAACATAGCCCACGAACTCAAAACTCCCGTGGCGGCGATTCTCGGCTACACCGAAACCATCCTTGAAAATCAGAATGTTACACCCGAAATAACACAAAAATTTGTGGAGCGGACGGCGTTTCAAGCCAAAAGGCTTAGTTCGCTCATCGGCGACATTTCGATGCTCAATCAAATGGATTATGCTCCGCAAATGCTTAAAAAAGAGCGGATTAACGTTTCAATAATAGTTTCGCAAGTGATTGAAGATATGCTTCCGCTGATACAGAAAAACGGACTGACTGTGAACAACTGTCTTCCCGAAAACATCTGCATCAACGGCAACGAGATGTTGATTTACAGCATTTTCCGCAATCTTTTGGAAAATTCCATCAACTACGCCGGAGCGGGCAGCGCGGTGGAAATTTCGGCTCAGGAGAGCGGCGTGATGTGGATTTTTACTTTCAAAGACAACGGTCCCGGTGTTGATGAGTGCCATTTGGAACGTATTTTTGAGCGATTTTACCGCACCGACAAGAGCCGCAGCCGAAAACAAGGCGGCACAGGTTTGGGACTTTCGATTGTAAAAAACGCCGTACTTTTTCACGGCGGCACCATCTCGGCTCAAAACGCTGAAAACGGAGGACTTACGATGCGTTTTGGGTTGGCGAAATAAAAAACTTTTTTGTCTCTCCGATATTTTTTAGTAACTTTGCCAAATCGAAAACACTATCAAGAATTTCAATAATATGGAGGCTAATTCTACAATACAACTATTTGAAGGCAAGAAAATACGAATTGAATGGGATGCCAAACTCGAAAAGTATTGGTTTTCCATCGTTGATGTAGTCGCAGTGCTGACCGACAGCGACTACCAAGCCGCGCGTAAATATTGGAAAGTCCTGAAAGGCAGACTGATAAAGGAAGGATTTGAGTTGGTAACAAATTGTTACCAACTGAAAATGATTGCTTCTGACGGCAAAAAATACAACACCGATGTTGCCGATATGGAACAGTTGCTGCGCATTATTCAGGCGATTCCGTCCAAAAAGGCAGAGCCAATCAAACAATGGCTCGCCGAGGTGGGCAGTCAGCGTATCGACCAAATGATAGACCCCGAACTGACGTTTGAAATGGCTGTTGAGGATTACCGCAGGCAGGGTTATTCTGACAAATGGATTGAGAACCGTATGAAATCTATCCGCACCCGCAACGAACTGACCAATGAATGGCGGCGTTCAGGAGTAACAGAACAGCGTGATTTTGCGATACTCACCAACATCTTGACCAAGGCTTGGAGCGGAATGACAACAAGCGAATACAAACAATACAAAGGGCTCAAAAAGGAGAATTTGCGTGATAATATGACAAATTTGGAACTTGCGCTCAACACTTTGGCAGAAGCCGCAACAACAGAAATATCAAAACACCGCAATCCCAAAAGTATGTCGGAAAACCGTCAAGTGGCACAAAGCGGCGGACACGCTGCAAAAATTGCCCGTCAAGACATCGAAAAACAGATAGGACACAGCGTGATTTCGTCAGAAAAAGCCTCTGATTATCTGAAACTTGACGACAAAGATGAAGACAATCAACTCAATGTAACAGCAATGTAACCCAAAATCTTCTATATTCTCATTTCCGTGTTATAATTTTGCAGCGTCATTAAAAACGAATAAAAATTTATAACAAATGGATTTTATGGGAATGCCCCTTTGGGCTTGGATAGTGTTTTATGTTTTGGTGCTGATAATGTTGGTTGCCGACCTCAAAATGTTCGGACGCAAAGGTCAGCACGAGGTAAATGTGGGCGAAGCACTCCGAATGACAGGCGTTTGGATAGGCGTTTCGCTACTCTTCTGCGTTGGAATCTACTTCTTTTATCCTCACGACCCGCACGAAAAAGCGATGGAGTTTCTGTCAGGCTACCTTATCGAAAAGTCGCTTTCGATGGACAACCTTTTTGTCTTCCTGATGCTCTTTTCGTTCTTTGGCGTTGAACGAAAATATCAGCACGAAGTACTGTTTTGGGGCATTTTCGGGGCGTTGGTACTCAGGAGCATCTTCATTTTTGCAGGTGCGGCTATGGTGGAAAAATTTGAATGGGTGTTGGGACTTTTCGGAATCTTCCTTCTCTACACAGGCTCCAAGATGTTTGCAAGCGACGACAACCAATCCACCGACCCGTCGAAGAATGTTATCGTCAAGTGGTTCAAGAAGTTGTACCCCGTTACCGACGGTATGCGCGACGATAAATTTTTCATCAAGGAAAACGGTCGTAGATTTGCCACACCTCTTTTTGTTGCGCTCATCGTAATCGAAACCACCGACGTGGCGTTTGCCGTTGACAGTATTCCTGCGGTGTTCTCAGTTAGCCGCGACCCATTTATAGTGCTCACGAGCAACATCTTCGCAATCCTCGGACTCCGCGCCTTGTACTTTGCGTTGGCTGCGGTGTCGCAATATTTCAAATACTTAAAATACGGTTTGGGCATAATCCTTATCTTTGTGGGTGTCAAGATGTTGCTTGCTATGGACGGCTATATCAACGCAGTTTTCCAACATTTTGGATGGAACATCGCAATGCCTCACATCGAAATTCCAACTCTTGTAAGTCTTATCGTAATATTCTCTGTATTAGGACTTTCGATGGCATTGTCCGCCATTCTTAAAAAGAAAAAGAATTAAATAATTAGAAATAATGGAAATCCTAATTTTTGCCGTAAAAATACTCGGCACGCTCGGACTGTTGATTTTTGGAATGAAAACGATGAGCGACTCGCTGCAACAGATGGCAGGACGTCATCTGAGGCACATTCTCGGGGCGATGACCTCCAACCGTTTTACAGGAATCCTCACGGGCGCATTCATCACAAGCGCGGTGCAGTCGTCGTCGGCAACTACCGTAATGACAGTGAGTTTCGTCAATGCGGGACTTCTCACACTTGCGCAGGCAATATCGGTGGTGATGGGCGCAAACATCGGCACAACCCTCACCGCGTGGATTATCTCGCTCGGATACAACGTTGATTTGTACACCATAATTTACCCGTCGTTTCTTATCGGTGTGATATTTATTTATATCAAAAGGCACAGATTTTTTGGCAATTTCTTGTTCGGAGCGGCGTTTATGTTCCTTTCACTGATAATGCTCAACGTCATTGCCAAAGAGATGGATTTGGCTAACAATCAGAGCGTTGTGGAGTTCTTTTCGGGTTTCGACACTCAAAGTTATTTCTCAATAATTGTTTTTGTGCTGATTGGCACTGTGATTACCTGCATTGCGCAATCGTCGGCGGCGGTGATGGCTGTTACCATAATGCTTTGTAGCACAGGAGTTTTGCCGATACATTTAGGCATCGCACTCGTTATGGGCGAAAACATCGGAACCACTGCCACCGCCAACCTCGCCGCCCTCGCCGCCAACACTCAGGCTCGCAGAACGGCTATGGCGCACCTGATTTTCAACGTGTTCGGAGTGATTTGGGTGCTGTGCGCTTTTTATCCGTTCACCAATATGGTGTGCCGGTTGGCAGGCGTTGACCCCGAAGCAAAAACTTTCACTAACCTGCCCGTGGTTTTGGCGATGTTCCATACCTGTTTTAACGTGGCTAACACGCTGATTTTGGTTTGGTTCGTACCAAAAATAGAACAGTTGGTAACTATAATCCTCCCCGAAAAAAACAAGGGCAAACAAGAAGAGTTTCGCCTCGAATACATTCAATCGGGCATCATCAAAACTCCCGAAATATCTGTGCTTCAAGCACAAAAGGAGACTACCAATTTTGCATTGCGACTGAGGACGATGTTCGACAATGTTCGTCAATTGTCAGTTGCCAAAAGCGATGACGAATTTGAAAAACTTTTCGCTGAAATCGAGAAGACGGAGGACTTTTGCGACAAGACCGAAATTGAGATTGCGCGTTACCTCGAACTCCTGAGCGACAACCACTTATCCGACGAAACCAAGGAAAAAGTCCGCCGTCTTTTACGCGAAATCAGCGAATTGGAGAGCATTGCCGACTCGTGCTACAATCAGGCGCGGGCTTTGAGGCGCAAAAAATCGTCTGGCAAAGATTTCAACGACCACCAATACTCGCAACTTTCTGAAATGATGACACTTGCCGAGGCTGCCATCAATCAGATGATTAAGACCATAAAAGGTCGCAAAGCCGAACAGAAAATCGATGAGACCTTCCGTATCGAAAACGAAATCAATGCATTGCGCAAACGTCTCAAACAAGACAGCATCCGCTCCATCGAGGAAAAAGAATATGGCTACGAAATCGGCACAATCTTCATCGACATCATCAACGAATGTGAAAAACTCGGCGACTACGTGGTGAATGTGGTGCAGGCAAGGTTGGGGAAATGATGGAATTTGTAATTGAATTTTAATTTTCAGACAACATTTTTTTTACCCAAAAACACTACCTTTGTTCTCTAAAATTAGACAAATTTTATGGAAGGATTTTTGTTAATAGCGGCGGTCTTGGCGTTTGCAAGCATTTGGGCTTGCAAGGCGGGATACAAGTTTGGCGTGCCAATTTTGTTGGTGTTCCTCTTTACAGGAATGTTGTTTGGCGACGGCGGGCTGAAACTCATAATGTTCGACAATTTTGAAACCGCCTCCACTATCGGCACGGTGGCTCTGTGCGTAATTCTGTTTTCGGGCGGTATGGACACCAAATTCGCCGACATCCGTCCCGTATTGACCCAAGGAATCATCTTGGCAACCGTGGGCGTGGCACTTACGGCGATAATCACGGGTTTTGTCATCAAAGGCGTTTTTGACGTGATGTTGGGGCGGACGCTCGGCATAGCATCGTGCTTGCTTTTGGCGTCAACAATGGCGTCAACCGACTCTGCGTCAGTGTTTTCGATATTGCGTTCACAAAACCTCAACCTCAAAAACAAACTCCGTCCGCTCCTCGAATCCGAAAGCGGCAGCAACGACCCCGTGGCGTACATTATGACCGTCACACTCATCGGAATCGTCAAACAGGGCGATTCGGTGGAATATTCATCGGTGGTGTTGGACATTGTGATAAAGTTAGTTATGGGCGGATTGTCGGGCTTCCTCGTGGCAAAATTGTTCGTTGCAGCCCTCAACAAACTCAACATCGACAACGCCTCATTATACCCTATCGCGGTGCTGTCGGGCTGTCTGTTCATATTTTCGGTGTCGTATTTTGTGGGCGGCAACAGTTATTTGGCGGTATATATCGGCGGTCTCGTCATCGGCAATTCCAACTTCGTCCACAAACGCGCCACAATCAACTTTTTCGACGGCTTGACGTGGCTTTTCCAACTGATTATGTTCCTGACGTTGGGTCTTTTGGTGTCGCCCAAAGAACTCCTGCCTACCATCGTGCCGGGCATAGTTATCTCTGTGGTAATGATTTTGATAGCCCGTCCCGCGAGCGTTTTTCTGTGCCTTGCGCCGTTCAAAAGGAGTTTCAAGGAAAAGGTGTTCATATCGTGGGTGGGACTCAAAGGCGCGGCGCCGATTATCTTTGCCATAATGCTCCTCACCGCCGACACTCCGGGCGCAGGAAAACAGTTTAACATCGTGTTTATGTGCACGTTGATTTCGCTGTTGATTCAGGGCACGTCGCTCTCGTTGATGGCGAAAAAACTCAACTTAATAGAAGAAACCGACGAACTTTCGCAGCCCAAGAATTTTGATTTGGAATTTTCCGACGACATCAAGTCCGTGACCACCGAAATAAAAATCACTCAGGCCGACATCGACGAGCGCGGAAGTTTCATCAAAGACCTTCCTCTGCCCGAAAACACTCTCGTAGTGATGGTTAAGCGCGGCGGCAAGTATTTTGTCCCAAAGGGCAGGACTGAACTTTTTGACGGCGACAACCTCCTCTTAATCACTGACGATCAGGATGTTTTGATGAAGACCCTCACTGCGAGCGGCATCAGTTACAACAACGTCAAGACCGAAAAAATCGAAAACAACTCCATAATCGACGACATCAAGACCGTCTCGCCGGTCAATACGATTAAAAATACTGTGGAAAAAATTATCAGGAAATAAATTACAACTGATAAATTTCTTCCTGCAACCGCTCCAAAAACCTCGCCGCCTGTCCGCCGTCCATCTGTACGTGGTGGAATTGAAACGAGATAGGCAACGTGGTTTTAAAAAGGTGTTTACGATATTTGCCCCACATCACCATCGGGTTTGCGAATTTGTCGGTATATTGGTTGACTATGCAGTCGAGTTCGGTAGCCACCATTGCCGACGTGCCGATTATCATATAATCTTCAAGGAACGAACTTTGGGATTCGGTTGCGGCTTTTGAAGTAAGTGATTGATAATCATTATTAAACCGCTGCAAATCTGCCGTAAATGGAATGTCGCACGAACTGATGCCGCCGTTTTTGTTATTGACGATAACATTAACGGCAAGAGCGTTGTAACGGAAGAGTTTACCGCCTTCGGGCAGCATAAAAAACTCCTCCACACTCGTCGCCGCCTTGCCGATGCAATAGCACATCAACATATTGAATTTAACTCCGCGCTGTTTGGAGAATCTTACCAAGCGGCTGACATCCAACGTCTTGACCAATGTTACCATCGGCATCGGCGAGGTCATCCACATTTCAAAAGCGGCGGCGCGGGAGGTGGTGCGAGGGTCGATTTCGGTTTTCATAATTGGTTTTAATTTGAATTTGTCTTCTTCATCACTATCGCCTGTTTTGGCACGCCAATAGCAAGCGTATCACAGGTGATTTCGTCGCCGGTGGGGACGAAGCCGCATTTTTCCATTACGCGACCCGAAGCGGGATTTTCGGGGAAGTAACCGCCATATAACGTCTTTAATTTCTTGACGTTGAAGCAATAATCCATTATCAGGCGCAAAGCCTCGGTGCAGATTCCTTGGTTCCAATAAGGCTGACCAATCCAATAGCCGACTTCGCACTCGTCGGCGGCGATATTGAAGTTGGAATGGTCGGCGGTGAGGTAGCCCGCGCAGCCGATTGCCTCGTTGGTCTCTTTCAAGACGACAGCCCACATTGTGTCGCCGCTGAAAATGGTGCGGATGATTTCGCGGCTTTCCTCAACGCTTTTGTGAGGCGGCCAACCCGCACGGGGTCCCACTTCGGGACTACTCGCATATTTGAACAACGCCTCGGCATCAGATTCACGCCACGGACGGAGTATGATTCTGTCTGTCTGTATATTAAATTCGTTTTAAATCGGTTACAAAGATAAAAAGAAAATTTAATTGCCCAAATGATAATAATTGCCTAAATTTGCGCTATGGCAGAACATTGGGAAATATACGCTGATTGGAATCCGTGGCACGGCTGCACCAAGATAAGTTCGGGGTGCAAATATTGCTATGTCTATCGTCAGGACGAGATGTACGGCAGCGAAATTTCAAGCAAAGAGTGCAGAAAAACAGGCAATTTCAACCTGCCCATCAAACGCAAGCGCGACAAAAGTTGGAAAATCGAAAGCGGACGGATTGTGTTCACCTGCTTCACCTCCGATTTTTTGCTCAAAGATGCCGACGAATGGCGTCCCGAATGTTGGCGGATGATGAAGGAAAGGAGCGACCTGTGGTTTTATTTTTTCACCAAACGCATCGACCGTTTTATGGAATGTGTTCCCGACGATTGGGGCGACGGTTACGACAATGTGCTCGTTGGCTGCACCGTGGAGAATCAAGAGATGGCGGATTACCGTCTGCCGATATTTTTATCGTCGCCCATCAAACACAAGAGCATTATGGTGGCGCCGATGCTTACAGACGTTGACCTCACGCCGTACCTAGCACCTGAAATTGAGGAAGTGGCGGTTAGCGGCGAATCGGGAATTGAGGTGCGTCCCTGCAATTACGATTGGATTCTCAACGTCAGGGAGCAATGTGTGGCGCGGGGCGTTGCGTTTCGTTTTCATCAGACGGGGGCGCGTTTCATCAAGGACGGCAAGATGTACCGCATCCCCCGACGTTTTCAACTAAGCCAAGCCCACAAGGCGAATATCGACTACAAAATCGGCAAATATATGGTGCCTGAGACTGTCAAGTTTGAATGGAGCGAGGAGGATTATCACGATTGAAATGTCGCGGATTTTTTTATTGCGACAATGCCATCCGCATCGTTGCCACGCCATCTTTTAGGTCAATTTGATTAAAGCCAATGCGCTGATAAAGGGCGTACGCAACGGGCATTACTTCGGGGCGTGTTGTGAGCATAACTTCTTTGTAGCCAAGCGATTTGGCACATTGAAACATTGCATCCAACATTTTCCGAGAATAGCCTTTGCCACGGTGTTCGGGTTTTACAAAAAGGCGTTTCACCTCGGCGGTGGTGTCATCCACTTTTCTGAGGGCGATGGTGGCAATCGGCGCACCGTCCTCAAAGCCCACGAGAATCGCCCCGCCCTTGTAAAACGTCGCCAAATCCGCCAATTCTTTTTCAAAAGAGACAAAGCATCCTTCCGCACCCTTAATTTGCGAATACTCAACAAAAAGGGGCTTGATAATGTCGTAATTTGTAGAGGGTTTTACTTGAAAAGTTTTCATTGTTATTATGTTTTTAAATTATACAATTATTATGCACAACTTCCGAATTTTATCTTATCCAAAGCGCGTGTCAATCCTTGATAATCAAGAGTTTCGAGAGGTTGTTTTCCTTTGGCGTAACTGCAAAAATTCACTTTTTTGTCCCAAGAGACGGAGCAAAAATTTTCGGGCGGAGTACATTTGAGAAGGCACGACGGACTCTGAAACGGCTGTCCTCCCGCCACCGAAAACAACATTTTGGCGTCGGGCGTCTGCGAAAAGCGTTGGGGAATGAGGATTATCTGTTTTGGAGTCAACAATTCCTCGATCAATTGTGCATAAACTCTCTTGCAACTATCTATTTTAGTGGCATTTACAAGTAAATTAACACCAACAGTAACAGACGTTTCTTTGGTGAGTTTTTCAAGCATTTTAATCACCCGTTCCACCTCGGCGGCATTGTCGGGAAAATGTATCGTGATGTGGATTTTGTCGGGGCTATTCTGTTTGATTTTGTCAAAAATTTCAGGATTTTCCAACGGCAATCCGTTGCTTGTCACCGACAAATAAACCAACGGCTGCAACGTTTTTATAATTTCAAAAACTCCCTCATATTCAAACGGTTCGCCACCGCCAAGCGACACGGCTTCAATACCGTTTTTAGCGCAGTCGGTGGCAAAAGCAACCACCTCCGACGGCCGCCAAAGCGTCGCCCCACTTTTGGAACTCTGATTGTAACAAAAATTACAATGCTTGCTGCAAAAGTTTGAAAGGTCAATCGACAGAAGTTTCAAGTTTTTGTAATTCATTTTCAGTGAGTTTTATGGGTATCTTTATGCCACGGTATTCCTTGTTGGCACATTCCATTATTTGGTCACAATGAGCCTTTATTTCCGAAAATAGGAAATATGGGAAAGATTGGTCGTTGATTGTGATTTTATGGTTTTCAACAGCAAAAAACTTTTCAACTATTGACATCACTTCATCGTCAATAATCAAAAGATAAGGATTCAAAAACTTTACAACTTTTTCAATCGGGTTTTTCTGAAACCTTTCAATTCTTTCATTTTCGGACAATTGTATTAAATAATCCTTTTTTTCTCTCCAAAACAATTTTTCACTTAATTTATCGTCTGAAAAAGCAGACATTGCAGCAAAATTCCCTTTTTTATAATCAATTTCTATCATTGGACTGCCTGAATATTCTAATATCAAAACCGTACAATAATAAGAACATTGATTGAAATAAAAATGTTCACTTGTAGATAAAGGCAGACAATTCAAATAATATGCAAATGAACCTTTTCCGTCAGATAATTTATAATAGTCAAATTCCAATTTTTCCTCCGGTGAAATGTTGAATGATAAAATTTCAAAATCGTCATCATCCCATTTCGCCCAATCAGAAATGTAGTAATCTGTTATTTGCAATGTTTCTGTTTCTGAAAATTTAATTGGCAATTTCATAATCTCGTTCTTCGCCTTTGGTGGTAATTGCGAAACTTTTACAGAAAATTCAGGTTTTACAACACGTGCAATGGGCAATTCTCTCGAATAAGATTGCTTATAAACATAGAATGGCAGTTTCTTAAACTCCATATCATTAAAATTAATATGTGACTCATAATTACTTGATATATAATAATCAATTATTCTAACATCTTCCAATGTTTTCAGAAGAAGTACAGATGGATTTTTAATAAACTCAATATAATAAAGTCCTAAATTTCGAGAAAGACAAGTAACTTCTTTTTCATTGTTTTTAGAAACTATTTCTTGGATAAACACATTCTCATTTTCCGGGTTTATCTTAACAACAGAATAGCACAACAAATCATTTGGCTCTTCTTTTTTATAAGATTTGTCATAAAACTCTAAGGCTTGATTGTCTGTCAAGTTCAACTGACGAAAAGGAAATGATATTTCTTTTTCTGTAAATGTATCAAACAAAAATTCAGAAAGACTTGTTTGCGTATTGGCTATATTTTCAGGTACAGGACCATTATCTTCAAACTCAATTATCGCTACATTTCCTTCCTTATCGGCATAAAACCAAGCCGTTGACATAGAATGAGTTGCGGGGTATTCCTTGTTGGTTTTCATAGATATTTCAATTATTTGTATCGTTTCTCCTTCAAATTCTCCAACGCCGTGGCATTGTTGCCAATTACCATTGCAACTTTTTGACATTTCTCCATTTCTGCACAGTCGCCACAGGTTGCGAAACCTTTTGACAACGCACATTGACGTATCAGACAAAGGCGGTCGCAAAAGACTGTCTTTCTGCCATTTGCGCGGCAGCCGTCACAGTTGATGTGTTCGGGGAGAATCTCAACATTGTTGAGTTTGCTCCAAAGTTTGGCAGTCTTTTCGCGCAGGGCGTCATCGTTGTTTAGGGTGGCGATGTAGGCGTCACATTTTGCGCAGTCGAGACCGCAGAAGGCTATCATATTGTTCATAATTGCTGATTTAATTCAAGTTAGCAAAGTTAATCAAAATAACTGTCCCGGCAAAACTTTCTTCTCTTTTTTGGGGAATGTGGCGTCGTATGCCTCGGGATGTTTCATTTAGTGTGCCAATTTTGCTATTTAGTTAATAACTAACCACTTAGCATTTAGGCGAATATGTAAAGTTGTAAAATAATTTTACAAAGGCGTAAAGATTTTTTACAAATCGTGATTTGATTTGCATAAAATTCAAATAATTTTCACGTTGAGAAACACCTCGTCCTCCCCCGCCCTGTTAAGTTTGATTTCGTTGTATTTTTCGATGCTGAATGTCTCGGAAATCTTTTGAAAAAGGGCGTCGGTCTTGGTGTTTTCGATGTCAATTTGCAAAATATGATAATCCTCCGCAAACTTTTTGTAATCGACAATAAAGCCAAAACTCCGCGTCAAAACCTCAATTTCGTGCAGAGCCTCGGTGCTGCGTTTGCTCGTGAATATGTTCCAAAAGTGGCGCGTCATAGGTTATAAGATTTTCCTATAAGAAACTACAAAAAAGGTGTATAATATATTGGCAAAAAATCAACTCCTTCTTCCCAACGGTAATCCTTGGTGTACAACAACACAGGATTGGATATTCGAGAAGAGAATTTTTCACAAAAGGCGTCAAGCGATTTGTGCGACTTGTAGCCCGACGACTTCACTTCGATTGGCATCAGTTTGTTACCGCGCAAAAGAAGAAAATCCACTTCGTAATTGTTGCGGGATTCGCTCGGGAAAGTGTAATAATACAACTCGTTGCCCGAACTGCGCAACATTTGCGCCACCACATTTTCATAAACGTAGCCAAGATTAGCATCCAATTTGTCAGAGAGTAGTTTCTGATAGATGATATTTTCGGTAAAGTCCTTATCCCAAAACGCCAATGTTACAAACAATCCCGTGTCGGAAAGGTACATTTTGTAACGTTTGAAATCGGCGGTCAGGCGCAATCCCACGTGCGGATCGCTACTGTGATAGGCAATATTGGCAATCATACTTTCTCGCATTTCGTCCAACAACTCCTGACGTTTTTCGGTGGTGGTGTTATCAACTACGGCTGACATCTGAAAACGGTTTGCATTTTTGTAAAGTTCAGTATACTTTTCGCTTAAAAACATTGTCTTTCATTTGAGCAATTTTTTGTTTGTGGCAAAGTTACTGATAATAATTGATTTATGCAACAAAAAATACTGAGCGTAATTTTTTTTTAACTAAAATTACTACTGAGCGTAAAATCTTTTTACCATAAATTACTACTGAGCGTAAAATTTACTTCCCATTGTACGCCGCCCAATCAAAATACCTCCGAAAAAAAAGTTTTTGAAGGCAAAAGAAAAATGTTTACCTTTGCGACAAGAAAAATATCGATATTGAGATGAACTTTTTAGACAGAAACGAATTTAATTTTGCGCCTGCACCTGAGGTGTTGGAGGCGTTAAAAAACTTTGATACTCAGAAACTTGGGTTTTATACCAGAATTTATGACGAAGGTAAAAAAAGCATTTTTTCGGTTTTCCTTTCTCAGGAATACGGCATTGACGAAAAACAAATTATGCTCGGTTACGGCGGCGAAGACCTTTTGAAAGAGGCGGTTCACTACTTCCTCACCCTTCCCGACAACAACCGCATTATGCTCGTGCCTAAATTTTCGTGGTGGTATTACAAATCAATTGCCGACGAGGTTGACGGTCAGACCATTCAGTACCCGCTTTACGAGGACGGCGACACCTACCGTTACGACATGGACGCACTCAAAAAAATGCTTCACGAGTTGAATCCCAAGATTTTGCTTTTGGCATCGCCCAACAATCCGACAGGCAACGCTTTAACACCCGAAAAAATCGAGAACCTTCTTCAAGAAGCCCCGAAAACCACTTACATCATCATCGACGAGGCTTACGCTTCGTATGTCAACCGTGATAATAGTTACATCAAACGATTAATTGATGAGTTTCCGAATTTGTTAATTGTCCGCACGTTGAGTAAATTTTACGGATTACCGGGACTTAGAATGGGATTTGGTTTTACGGGCAACGGTTTGGGAAAATTCAACCGTTTTGGCAACAAATATTTGGGTTATAACAGAATCTCTGAGGAACTTGCAATCGCCGCCCTTAAAGCCACTGATTATTACCGCAATATCGCTGACAAAATGAACGAAGACCGTAAACTTTACGAACAAGAAATCGGTTCGCTTGACGGTTTCAAAGTCTACAAATCTCAAGCAAATTTCATTTTGATTAAATACCCGATTGAACTGAAAGAAAGGCTTCAAAACGCGCTCAAAGAGTTGGATTACAAAATCAAGTTTATGAACGAGCCGGACATCAACACACATTTGCGCATAACGCTCGGTCGTCCCGAACAAAACAGAATCGTTATTGACACAATCAAAAAAGTTGCAGGAAAATGAAAACAATGACAAAAAAACACACTGAAATCGCCTTAATAGAGTCGTTACTTGCGACTTTATCGCTACCTCAAATGATAAAGATGATGAATTTTCTGTCAAGGAAAATAACAGAAAAAACAGATTCAATGTCTACCAAATTTGAGGACGAAGATATTACGGAAGAACCGGAAGTTCAGGAAAGCAATATCCCTGACCCGAAACCTATTTGGTGGGATTATCCGATTTCGCCGAAAGTTATGGCAATGAGACCGAAACAGCGCATATTAATTTCGGATACATATAAGGAAGAGTTGTATGAAGCATTAGAAGAAAAATACAAATGAAAGTTTTTTTAGATACTAATATCATTATTGATTTTTACGACCAAAGAGCCGATTTTTTTCAACCGGCAGAAACAATAATGTCTCTTGCTGAAAAAAAGGAAATAAACATTATTGTATCTGCAACTACAATAATCAATGCGTTTTATATTCTAAGAAAAAGACTTAGTATTGATGATTTGTACGAGGAATTTGGTAATTTATCACAACTTTGTACAATTTCTCCTGCTGACGAAAAAATAATAAAAGAGAGTCTACGACTCCGTCGCAAAGATTTTGAAGACAGTGTTCAATATGAATCAGCGATGTCTGTTAATGCCGATGTCATTGTTACCCGTAACAAAAAAGATTTTGAAAATCTGGGTGCAAACGTAATGACACCGATTGAATTTTTAAACGATTTTTTTGCTAAAAAAACAAAATAAAAAATGAAAGCCGTAATCCTTGCTGCCGGAACAGCCTCGCGTCTTAGACCGCTGACCGAAAACACTCCGAAATGCCTTCTGAAAGTTAACGGAAAAACACTTTTAGAAAGAACTTTGGATAATTTTATTAACAACGGAATCTCTGAATTTCTGATTGTTACGGGTTATTTACAAAACATGATAAAAGATTTTGTAACGACCAATTATCCCTTGTTAAATGTAAGGTTTATTTATAATAAAGATTACTCTACAACCAACAATATTTATTCGCTGTTTTTGGCGGAAGAATTTGCAAAAGGCGAAGAGTTTATTTTGTCGGACAGTGATATTTTGTTTTCTGACAAAATAATTTCGGCATTGTTAAACGATAAAAATCCAGACGTCCTTGCCATGAACCGCCATGCGCTCGGCGAAGAAGAGATAAAAATTATTTCAGATGACGACCGCAACGTTCTTGAAATCAGCAAGGTTTGCAGGATAGGAAAAGCCGTCGGCGAGTCTGTCGGATTAGAAAAATTTTCTAAACGTTATTCCGAGGCACTTTTCAAAGAACTTCATCAAATGATTGATAACGAAGGTCTTTCAAACGTTTTTTACGAAAAATGCTTTGAAAGGCTTATTCCGCAAGGTTACATTTTTAAGTATCTTGACACGACGGATTTTTTCTCGATGGAAATCGACACGGTAGAGGATTACGAAAAAGTAAAGGATTTGAAAATTTGAAAACAATTACAAAAATGAAAATAGTATTATTTTGCGAAAACAAGTACGCAATTGATATTTTGAATCCCATTCAAGAAGAAGGTCAAAAGGATTCCGACAACCAAATTTTGTGGTATGTTCACAAAAAGAAAATTGCCGACTTTCCGCTAAAAGACCAAGTCAATTATACTAATTCGATTCAAGAAATCTATGATTTTAAACCCGATGCAATATTTTGTCCGGGTAATATCGTTCCGTATTATCTTTCAGGCGTTAAAATCCAAATTTTTCACGGATACGCAGCAGAAAAAAAAGACCATTGGGTTATCAGAAGATATTTTGACACATATTTTACGCAAGGACCGTTCTTTACCGCCGGATTTGAAAAACTCGCAAAAAAATACAAAGATTTTGAAGTTTTAGAAACGGGTTGGCCGCGTCAAGATTGGATTTTTCAGCACAAAAACGATTTTGAAGCACAAAAACAAGAACTCTTAAAAAAACACGGCAAAAAAGAACTTGTTCTTTATGCCCCGACATTTTCGCCGAGCCTTACTTCGTTACCGAAATTCAAGGAAGGTCTCGTTGATTTCGTAAACAAACAAGATGTCTTGTTAATACTTAAATTTCACCCGTTAACAAAACAGGAATGGAACGACGAATACAAGGCTCTTGCCGCTAATCACGACAACATCTTATGGATTGAAGACTATACCGTAACAAAGTATATGCTTATGGCAGATGCAATGATTAGCGATACAAGTTCCACAATCTACGAATTTCTGCTTTTGGACAAACCCGTTATAACCTTAGATGCCGTTGCAAAGGATATTTATTGGAAAAATATTACAGATCCTATGCAGTTGTCAAAAGCCTACGATGAGATTAAAACCGACGGTAAACTTACCGAACTGCGTCAGTGGATTATAAAAAATTATGACCCTTATAACGACGGCAATGTTGCGAAACGCATGCTCGAAGGTGCAAAAGACTATATCCGCCGCCACGGTGTCCCCGAAAAAAGGAAACTGAACCTTTGGCGTAAATACACAAGCATAAAAACTTTCGGAAAAATAAAGAAAAACTAAAAAGATGGAAAATAAAATCTCAGTTGTAATTCACACCTATAACGAAGAAAATTCGTTAGGTGAAATTTTAGAATATGTAAAAGGATTTGACGAAATTTTAGTCTGCGATATGGAAAGTACTGACAACACTGTCAAAATTGCAGAAAAATTCGGTTGCAGAGTCATAACATTTCCGAAAGGGAATCACACTATCGCAGAGCCTGCCCGTGATTTTGCGATACACTCGGCTAAATATCCGTGGGTTTTGACCGTAGATGCCGACGAAATAATTCCGGCGGATTTAAAAGATTTTTTGTATCAATACATTCAAAATAATCCGTCTGACGGGCTTTTTATTCCCCGTAAAAACTACATTATGAATTGTTTCGTAAAAAATTCATACCCTGATTACCAACTGAGATTTTTCCGTAAAGATAAAGCATATTGGCCGCCGCACGTACATTCAAAACCGCAAATAAGCGGCACAACGGAGAAAATTCCGTCAGGAAAAACCAACCTTGCGATGATTCATAAATCTATGACTTTGTTCACTAAACTTCACAAAATGAACATCTACACGCAAAACGAAATATCAAGGCGCAAAGGAGCAAAGGCAGGTTGGTTAAAAATGATAATAAAACCTACATTCAGGTTTATTCAATATTACTTTTTCAAAGGCGGGATTTTTCACGGCATAGCCGGTCTTGTCTTGGCTGTCAACGAAGCAAATTATAAATTTTATACACTCGCCAAAATCTGGGAAAACAACAACGATAAAAAGAACTAAAAAACAACAATCATGACAATCTTATATTACATACTCGGGGAAAATTCGGACATATATGTTCAAGCATATTTTTCGATTTTAAGTTTTAAAAGACAATTACAAAAAGATGACAGAATTGTTATCATAACCTCCAACCCGAAGTTTTTCAATCACCTTAATTTTGCAGAAATAATACCGGTAGATGAAAAACGCATAACGGAATGGAAAGGAAAACATAATTTCTTTTGGCGTACCAAACTAAAAGCCATAGAAACTATCTGCACACTCTATCCCGCTGATGATATGTTGTATATAGATTGTGATACTTTTTTGTACGGAGATTTCACCGCATTAAAACAAGAAATCAAAAACGGAAAATCATTTATGGACGGCAATGAAGGACACCCGTCAAAAACTACGCATAAACATAAACGATTGTTCAATACACTAAAAGGAAAAAACATAGCCGATATTACGATTTCAGAAAAACACGACATGTGGTGTGCCGGAGTCTGTGGTCTTCCGTCCGAAAAAAAATCCGAACTAATTTCAACAGCATTGTCTCTATGCGACGGTATGTTAGAGGAAAATGTCGACCCCGAATTTATAGAGCAATATTCTTTAAGCATCGCATTGAAAGAAAAATCGGATTTAACCTCCTCAAAACCGTACATTGCCCACTATTGGTCAAACAAACCGCAATGGATAAACGAAGCAAAACAACTACTTCTTACCTCATTGTTTACAAATGCTGATTTAGATACTGAATTGCAATTATTTTCAGAAATACAACTAAACCAAATTCCTATATACATCAAAAAACATAAAACCAATAAGACTATAAAAAAACTTGCCGACAAATATTTTCCCGACGACAAGCAAAGTTATGTAAACACAAATAGTTAATTTCCTTTATAAAAACTTCCGATCTCTCTGATTTTTTCGTTCAAAACGTTATAGTCTATTGAATCTTGCGGCAGTTCGTTCAAATGAACATCTGTCGCAAAAAAATACCCCGAAGGACGTTTTTCGTAGATATGATTTTTGTGAAGAAACGCAAAATTATCCCTGCTACCAACCAAAAGCCAATCACGCAAAGTACTATCTGTCAGCATTTTACCTATACCAAAATCTGCTATCGAGTTTTTCAATCCGAGATAACTTTTTAAAATCGTCGGACAAATATCGTAATGCGAAGTCCTGTATTTCACGGTTTTAGGCTCTGAATCCGGCGAATACCAAAGCAAATTTGTCCCGATTTGAACATCAGAAAAATTGCCGTTATGTCCCCAAAAATTCTTCCCGTTATCGTTGAACTCCTGCCCGTGGTCGCCGCAAATTACGATAATCGAATTTTTCAAAAGGTCTTTTTCCTGAATTTTGTTCAAAACAATTCCGACAAGCGAATCGGCTTGATAAACGGCATTTCGGTAAAGATTGAAATACGGTTCGGGATTCATATCAGCCGAAAGTAAAGTATAATCGGCAAATTCCCAAGTAGGACGGTATTTCCAAAGTCTTTCTTTCGGCATTTCATACGAATGGGCAAGGTCATAAAAAAGCCATGCAAAAAAAGGCTTGTCTGAGGCTGCACCGTCAAGAAAATTAACAAAACCAGCCGTCAAATTACAATCCCTGTCATAAACGGTTTTACCCTCGGTATCGGTGTTAATATCGGGAAATTCATGCAGCAAAACACGGTCAAAAGCCGGACTGCGCAAGGTCGCGCCCGGAAACGTTTTAACATCGTAACCGAGTTTTTTAAGTCGGTCAACAAAGACGGGATTGATTGTATTCATCTCAAAATCCTGCCAATAATACGAGGACAATGACGTAAAAATAGAAAAAAGACTGCCCTGAGTACCGTTGCTCGCACTTACATGGTCAGAATAATAGACACATTTTTTAGAAAATTTTTCTAAATTCGGCGTATTGTCTTCATTGAAAGTCCGCCTGTTCCAAGCGTCAATCATTATAAAAATGATGTTAGGCGGTGTTATGGAATCATTCCATTGAAGTTCAGCCTTCGGATAATTTAAATCTCCGCTACCCGCCCTTGCTGCTTCAATTTTCTTAGAATCAACAAGTCCGAGACGTTTCAAAAGACTGTTTGACTGTATCGGGAAATAATACGGAATAGCCTCAGTACATTTTATGACATCAGAATTCAATGTTGCCGCTCCGTATGCGTGCATACAATTTGCAGTCAAAACAAAAAACAAAAGCGTAAAAAGCGGAATTCTTAAACTAACTCTTGAAATAAATCCGTTTAACTTATTAATAATAAAAATATTCGCTACTATTATAATTAACGCACCGACAACACACTTAAAAACAACCCAACCATCAAAAACAAAAATCTGTCCCGCAGCAGGACCTGTCAAAAGTCCCCAAACAAAGCCGTTGATATGGTATCTGTAAAACGCAAAAACAAAATAATCAATTATGATGACAATTTCTATCAAGGCTGTCAAAACTGCAAAAACAGTGTCAGTAATATTGCTGTTTCTAAACAAAAATCTCAGCGGAAAAGTGATTATTGTCGGAAGTAACATAACTACCGCTCCGTGACAAACAGAAGAAGCAATAATATAAAGCAACGAATAAAAAGTAATTTTCACGCCGCAATTCATAGCGGTCGTAATTATAAAAATCAATGATAAAACACTTGTTGCAAGTAAATAACAATCAAAAGTTTTTCTTATTTTATTTTTCATTTTTTACAGTTAAATTATTTTCTATCATTCGCTTGTGATATTGTTGAATTTCAGTCTTTAATTACAAAAACGGCGTGAAATAAACGGGCAGGCAAACCGTTTCTCCGTCTTTGTGATAATCTTTGGTATATAACAATATGCGTCGGGATATTCGCGATGAGTATTTCCTACAAAATTCGTCTAAGGATTTGTGAGTCTTGTAGCCGGACGACTTTACTTCGATGGGCAGCAGTTTGTTGCCCGACGAAAGCAAGAAATCCACTTCATAGTTGTGCTTGTTATCGTCAGGGAATGTGTAATAATATAGTTCATATCCGGCAGTTCTTAGCATTTGGGCAACGAGGTTTTCGTAAATATAACCAAGATTAGCATCAAGTTTGTCCGCAAGAAGTTGGTTATAAATGACATTTTCTGTAATCCCCTTGTCCCAAAAGCATAATGTAATGAACAACCCCGTGTCATTAATGAACATTTTGAATTTTTCGGGGGCTTTGGTCAGACCCATACCTACGTGCGGGTCTGTACAATGGTATGCCGGTGTCAGTACCATGCTGTCTATCATGTCGGCAATTATTGCGGGTGTGTTTGCGGTAGCCCTGCTGTTGGTAGCGGATTCTATTTTGAGCATTGAGGCATGTTTCGAGAGTTGCGACGGAATGTTACGGAAAACCAGCGATGCCGTTCCTGACGGGTCGATTTTGCGAAAATCATCATCGTATAGTTCAAGAATTTTGCGCTTGATAGTGTCAACTTGCTGCAAATTATTGGTTTTCAGATATGTATCAACAGACTGAGGCATACCGCCTATTATCATATAAAGCCTGAGGTCGCGCATCCATTTGCGGTGTACGGCATCTCCAGCCGGACGTTTCATCTCAAATGCTTGTTTTAGAAAATCCGCTGACACTTGGTCGCCTAACGCCCACCTAAACTCTTCGTAGTCCATCGGATAGAGCGTAAGGCGGTGTTCTTCGCTCGGTATCACGATGTTTTTGACATTCTTTTTGAGAGTAAGAAGCGAACCTGTTTCAATATAATCGTACCTTCCGTCTTTTACAAGGTGCTTTATGGCTTGACGTGCCAAAGGCTGGAGTTGCACTTCGTCAAAGATGATTACCGACCGGCGTTGGTACAACGTTACTTGGAAGATATTTTGCAGACGGAAGAAGAAATAGTTCAAGTCGCGCATATTGTCAAATAAGCCGTCCATTTCTTCGGAAGAAACGGAAAAATCTATAAGTATGTATGAATCGTACTCATTTTTTGCAAATTCCTCCACTAAGGTGGACTTACCGACACGCCTCGCACCTTTTATCAGAAGTGCGTATTTATCCGATAATTCCGCTTTCCAGCGAAGCATTTCGTCATATAATTTGCGTTTGAATACCATAATTAATGCAACTGATTGTTTTTTTCGGAACAAAAGTACAAAAAATAATTTTCAGCGCAAAATCTTTTCACCCGAAATCTGCACTTTCCGCAATTTTTTTTACCAAAAATCTGCACTTTCCGCAAAATGTTTTAATTGCTTATTCTTTTACAGTTAAATTATTTTCTATCATTCGCTTGTGATATTGTTGAATTTCAGCCTTTAAGAGGTTCAACATTTTTCCTTCTTCCTCGGGAAACTGACCCATTAAGTTGTGCGTTAAAAAGACGTCTTCGCCGGGGATAAAAAAGCCTGTCTCTTGCTTTCCGTCAAACTGCAAAAAATATTTTTCCATAGAAATCTGATACAGCGGTTCGCTAAAATTCACCACGTAACCCAAAGTGTCGGACTCGGAAAAATACGAATTGCCGAAAGCAATATACGGCTTGTCAAAATTCAAATAATCCAAAACCGTCGGCGTAATGTCGGTCTGACAAAAGAGTTTGTCAGAGAGTTTTTTAATACCGCCTTCTTGATAAAACAAAATCGGAACTTTAAAAACGTTTCTGTCGGTCGTATATTCACGGCTCAAAGTCTGGTTTGTATGGTCGGCAGTGATGACAAAAAGCGTGTTTTCATACCACGGATATTTTTTCACCGCGTTAAAAAACTCGCGTATAGCGTTGTCGGTATACTGAATGCACTTTGTTATCGGTTGAGGACCTTCCTGAAAACGCTCTTTATATTTTTCAGGAATACGGAAAGGATTGTGTGAGGTCGCCGTAAAACACGCTGTAACAAAAGGTTGCGGAATTTCGTCCATACTTTTGGCGTAAAACTGCAAAAACTCCTCGTCCCAAATAGCCCAATGACCGTCAAAATCGTTCATCGCACCAAAACGGCTGTCGTTGCAGTACTCCGTCATGCCGAAATAATCATCAAAGCCCGCAAGCCGCGAAAAATGCAAAAAGCCCATGCTTCCGTTTGGCGCACCGTGATAAAACGCAGAATAATAGCCTTTTGACTTCAAAAGTGTTGCAATGCTGTTGACTTTGTTGTTTGAATACATTCCCATAAAGAAATGGTCGGTCAGATACGGAATCCCTGCCAAAATGCTCGGCATTGCGTCGATGGATTTTCTGCCCGTTGCAAACGAATGTCTGAACGTCAAGCCGTTTTGATAAAGCGAATCAAGAAACGGCGTATAACCTTCATTACCGTTAAAAAAGCCGGAATATTCCTTACCGAAACTTTCTAAAATCAATATGACAACATTCATCGGTTTAAACTCGCCCTGAGGTTTCGGCTCGTGAAGCGGCGAATAAATTTTCTCCAACTCGTCCGCCTGAAAATACTTAGGGTCAGAAAACGAAACATCACCTGAGGTACGGAGTATACAATAAGGTGTGTTTAAGACGATTGCCGATTCGTTACTTTTTTTAATGTACTCGTTAGCGTTGTTCATATTCATCGGGCGGTGGTCAGCATCAATAAAAAAACTGCCGCGTACACCGGCCAAAAAGAAATAAATGAAAAGCAACGTCAACGGCAAAATTTTTAGACTGTATTTTTTAATTAAAGGGTCTGAAACCTTAGGATTATAATAATACTTGACGAGCAAAAAGATTAAAACCGCCGCCGCAAGCGTCAAATACCAATAGTCAAAAAGCCCTTTAAAAAATATTCCGAAAAGATTATTCTCGTTAGAAAACTCCCTGAAAAACGAGAAGTTAGTACGCCGCGCATTAAACGGGAAAAACGCCGCATCAAAAATATTCGCAAAAATGCCGAGCGAAACCGGAATTACGAAAAAATATTTTGCAATTTTTCTGTATGTTTCGTTAAAAGCGAATTTAAACGGCAAAATCATCATCACCAAACTTACCGCCGTCAAGTAAAAAATTGCAGCGAAATCGTATTTCATTCCGCCGCCAAAAAGTGTCAGATAGTGCGAAAAATCAATTTCGCCGTAAATATTTTGGTTAGCAACTACAAAAATTACTCTGCATATAAAAAACAAAGCAAACGCGGCAAAATAATTTACCGCGTATTGCATAATCGGAAGTTGTAATATTTTTTTCAGCGACATTTTCTTCACCCCCCTCCTACACCGGCACGGCAATACTGATAACTTTATAAGGTCTTCCGTACTCGTCGGTTATAAGCGTAAACGTCTCTTTGTAAAGGGTTTCGCCGCGAGTAAACTTTCTCGTCTTTTTAACGCCCTGAATAATCTCGTTCCAAAATACGTCAAAGTTGTCCATATCGTTTTTCGTAAGAGCAAGAATCTCTTTAAGATAATGTCCTACGATGTCCGAGCGTTTATAACCCGTAACTTCAAGAGTTAAATCCCTCAAATCCGTAACCATACCGCCGGTGTCATAACGCATAATGATACAACTTTGAGAAAGAACCTCCAAAATTGCTTCGGTTTCAAGTTCGTTGAGTTTGATTTCGTCTTTTGAACGTTTTATGTCTTTGTAAGATTTTTCGATTTCTTTTTCTCTGACAGCCAAAGCATCGGACTGAGTACGGAATTTTTCCAAAAGTTCTGCCGTGTTAATATTTTTCTTGATGTTAGAAATTGTTGAAGCGATACGCTCGGCAACGTTGTCAAGAAAAAATCTCTGATACTCTTCCACCATTTTCAGGGAAGCAATTTCGATAACGCCGTGAACCTCGTCTTCAAATTTCAACGGCACGAGAAGAATACATGAAGGCTTGTTTTCGCCCAAACCCGAAGTAATATAAAGATAACCGTCAGGCACGTCAGTTAAAAAAATAGATTTTCCTTCTATCGCACAACGTCCTACAAGCGACTCTCCGAACTGAACCCTGCTTTCCAATTGTTTTTTACGGTCAAAAGCGTATGCGGCTTTCAAATCCAAATATTTTGTACCGTCCTGCTCCTCAGTAACAAAAAGCCCGCCTTGAAGCGCACCCATATATTTTACAAGAAAACTTACGACATTGTACGCAAATTCTCCGATGTCGGCATTGTTCATACGAAGGTATTCTCCTAACTGCGCAAGACCGTTTTGAGACCATGAAAGTTTTTCGTTTTCCACCTTTCGGTTTTCTTCTTCCTTACGGGCGCGGATAAGGTTTTTCTGCATGTCTAACAGTGCGAGGTCTAAACCGTTAGGATTGGTTATATTATATTTTTCATTAAGGTCTCCCCTACCGATACTGTTAGCAAAAGCCGTCGTTTTCGAAATCTTGTCAGCAAGAGTGTTAACAACCTCATAACACTCTTGAATTTCATCGTCCGTTGACGACAATTTCTGAATTTTGTCATATTCGCCTTTGTCAACAAAACCTAAAACCTCAGCAACATGTTTCAGAGGCGAAGTGTTGCGCTTTACGAAAAACAACGTAAACAACGCCATCGCCATAATTCCCAAAAACGACAAGAAAATAAACGGAGCCACCCTGCGTGCCGACTGTTTGAAAACTCTCGGCAACGAAACCTCCGAAACAAAAGTCCAAGGTCTGCCATTTTCTCTGACGTACATAGGAATAAGCGTAACACGCACCGAATCAGCATATTCCGAACTACCCATAATACCGTCATTCAAAACTTTTATTATTTCATCGTTTTTGTCTATACCCGAATAAGCATCTAAAAACAGAGTACCGTCAAGAGCTGGGTTTCGATGACCGTAAATTTTCCCGTTGTCGGCAACAAGAAAAGGTTTTCCGGCATAATCCAAAGGCATATTCTCCAAAAGTGTGTATAAATCAGAGAGTTGAAGTTCAAGCATAACCGTTCCGATAAATCTTCCGTCGGTCATAATGCGCGTTGCAACCGCAAAACAATATTTTGCCTCAGACCTTGATACATAATCAGAAGTGTTCAAATAAGGGTCGGTAAACAAAACATGTGTCGTACCGTTTTTCATCTGCGAATAATTTTCCGAAACATATTCTCCGTCTCTGTCCACCGTATCGCGGACAAAAGCCGCCAAACCGTCCTTCATATAACATTTTTCAACAATTCTTCCACAAGGCTTGTTCCATAGTTTATCCATTTCGGAGAGTTCCCAAGTAACGGTTACCGAAAGTACGTCGCTGTTGTCAGTTATAAAATTTTTAAGACTCTGCTCTACAAAAGAAGATATTTTTGTGTCGTATTTTTCTTTTGCGGAAGCAAGCATATCACTCAGGACGGCAGCATTAGCAATATTAAGGTCAATATGAGAAACTATCTGACCGGCTTTTTGAACGCTGTAATTGTCGGAAGTTTTTACTGTCTTATCCAAAGAATACTGATAATCAGAATATAACAAAAAGGAGGCTACCCCGACGTAAAAAATCAGAATCGCAACCACCACAAGGGCTATATGTTTAAAATTGTTCTTCATTTGTCAATCAATGTTTTAATTAAAAACTCAAACAATTTTTGCACCACAATTAAAAATTAAACGCACAAAAATTCTTTTAACACTTTTTAACGGAAAATTTGAAACTTTTTTTCATTTTTTTCGTATATATAGATGTGTTTCATGTTATAAAATACTTCTTTTTTTAGTTGTTTATTTTTTGATGCCCGGAATAGTTGTGAAACTGTTCCGGCTTTTTTTATTTTTGTTCAGCCAATTTTTTTTCGTCCTCTTCGATAAGTTTTTTCAGACGGTCTATTTGATATTCCTTGCCGACTTTTCTAAGCGTAAGAGCCGTATTTGTAAAATATTGGTGATTAGTTAAGAATTTTACCTGATTACGGTTCCATTCTAAGATACTTATATTTTTGCCCTGCGCAATGAGTTCTTCGTAAAGAGTATTGCTGACGGGGATAAAATCGGTTCTGCCGAGATAATCCAAATCGGCATCACACATAATTTTCTCCAACAATGTCGTCGGATTAGGCGGCAGTTTTGTCGCCATTATAAGAGTACAGATTTTAGCCGACTGTTCTTCGGTGTAACCCCATTTCGGAAGATATTCCCTTGCTATTTGCGTGCTGTAATATTCATGGTTTTCTCCTCCGACTATTTGTCCCGAATCATGGAAAAGTGCCGCAGTCTTCAAGAGCAAAATATCCTCATCGTCAACACCCTCGCCGTAACCGATAAGTTCGGCTTGATTAACTACGTCAATCGTATGCTTAAAATTGTGGTAATGAAGATATTTCGGAAGTTCTTTTTCCAATTTATCAAGAATAATCTCCTGCAAATCGGTAAACTGCCTAAGCAAATATTTAATTCTGAAAATTTCATTCGGATACTCTCCTACCTGACGGTTGACCGAAAAAGCGGGTTTCAAGCGTCGGATATAATACATTTCCAAATCGCCCTGATATTTTACGGGCGTTATTCCGTTGTATTCCGTCAAAAAATAATCCTTGACGAGTTCGTATGTAAAGACCGAAATGTTGATTTTTTCGACATCGGCGGCAGAGGCCATTCTTGAAGCGATGTTAACGGTTTCGCCTTTTATATCGTAAGTTATTTTCTTTTTTCCCTGCGGTGTTGCAATAACAGGACCGGTATGAATCCCTATTCTGAGTTCCCAAAATTTTCGGTTGTCTTTTTCGTAACTTTCCCTTAAATCTTTAAGATAGCGTTTCATTTCCATTGCCGCCAAAACCACGTCTATCGGGTTAGTGATGTTTTTTTGCGGAATACCGCCCGCACACATATACGCATCACCTATCGTCTTGACGGTTTGAAGTTTGTATTTTGCGGCTATCTCGTTGAAATAAATAAAAATCTGGTCTAATTCGTCAATAAAATCGGACGTATGAGCCTCCGTAGAAATAGTTTTGAAACCGCGAATATCAACATACATCACCGTGGCCATCTTAAAGCGCAAAGCATTGCCGCCGATATTGAAATTAACTCCTTTCGGCAAAGTTTCCTGCGGCACAACGGAGAGAATATTCTCCAAACGGTAAATCTCCAACTGCGCTTTTTCGTTTTGTTCGGTGAGTTGTTTGATTTGCTGTTTCAAATCTGCGACCTCCTTCATAAGAGCCGAAGTTCGGTACACCAACTCGTAATCCTTGACTTTTTCTTCCATAAATATAAACATAAAACTGCGACTACCCCCTTTTTAGGAAAAACGAAAAAAGAAGATACAATCGCAGAAAAAAAATAAAAAAAAAGGGAAAAACTATCTTTTAAGCAACCACAAAGTCTGGTCTTTGATTTTGCTTCTCAAACCCGGAAGTGCAGCGCGTGCAGCCTCACGTGTAGCAAACTCGCCTACCGTTACTCTGTTATACTGACCGTAAGGTTCAAGAATTTTTGAATCAAAACCCATACCTTTGAGTTTTTTATTCTGCTTTTGAGCGTTGCTGTACAACGTGAAACTGCCGGCAACGATATAAAATTTATCCGTATCGTTGTGAGTTTCAGTAGTTTCGGGAACAAGATTTCCGCTCTTGTCTTCCGTTAAAACCTGCTCCTGAATATTATCCTTAGAAATATCCTCATTACTCTCTATAACCGTAGCAAGGTCGCCGTAACCGTCATCACTCGGAATTGAGAGCGTATCTCCGCTTTCAGAAGCCTGATCGCCGCCTTTGTTGCCCCTGCAATCAACAAACGTGATAGTTGCAAAAGCCATAAACGCTAAACCTAATAATCTTAATTTTGACATAATTTACTGTTATTTAAATAATTACAAATTTTGATTGTTTCTTCCAAATCATCGGTAAAGATAAGTACTTTATTTTTAAGTACGAAATTTTTTTAACACTTTTTTTAACACTTTTTTCAATACGCCACCGAAAACGAACTCGGAGAATCAAAAATCTTCTTAGAAAACACAATGACTTTCTTATCAGAAGGCGTTTTTACATAAAGTTTTGCCTCTGACGAATCATCAGCAGTTTTTCTTAAAAAACAATAAATGTTTCCGTCCCGCGAAGCCTGAAAATCGGTACAGAATTTATCCGAAGGCGACAAATCTTCCGTATCAAAACTTTCCGTATCAAAGCGGGCAAGCACGGTAGAACTTACGAGAGTATCATTATAACAGTTATAAGTGTAATAGATAAAATTCTCATCGTCAGTGATTTGAAACTTGCTGTTTTCGGAAATGCCGGTACTATTCTCCGTACAAAACTCTTCACAACCAATAGTTCTTACAAGTCTCGAAGAAAAACCGTTGAAATTATAAACAAACACTTTCGTCATGTCATGGAAAACCATTTTTTTACCCTCCGGCGAAAAAGTCGGATTAAAAACCGGCAAATTATCCTTGCTTATTATTTTAAATGTATCTTTTCTTAAATCATACAATGCCGCTCTTGACAAGTTTTCGCCCGCCAAAGAAATCCGCACCGCTAAGAATTTGCCGTCCGGCGAAAATACCGGATCCGAAACCTCAGCATCGGCAGGAAACTCCAAGTATTTGTCATCTCTTTCGTATCGGTCATAAACGTAAACACTGCTCGGAGCAGGTGTCGGTCTTACGTATGCAATTTTTACACCGTCATGCGAAATCGCCGCTTTAACGCCCGTAATCTCCTCCATAATATCCATAGTTTCAGGCGTATTGCCGGTAAAAATATTAGTGTTGACATCAAAGACAAAAAAACTCATTGTCTGAGGCAGTCTCTCCGGCTCATCGTCAGGAATAATGATAGTATCGTTTTCGCGCAACTTTTCACTCCCGCCGCAACCGCATGATGTATAACCGCTTAAAACGGCAGCACTCATTATAACAGCAGCCGTTCCTATAACTCCTTTAACCCTAAATCCCTCTTGCTTCATATATATTTTAATTATTGTAATTGTTTAAATAAAAATTATAATATTGCTCTATATCAGAGACTTCTTTAATCAGAGAAAAATTTTCATCAGAAATTATGAAAAATTTATGCGTTCCCAAATCTGTGTTCTCTGAAAGAAACTTTCTCAAAAACTCTGCCGCTTTGTCTAAGGTTTCAAAATCCGAAACCGTATAAATTTTATACTTATCGGCAAAATCCTTATCGTCAACCTCGGCCTGCGAATATCCGTTAGAGGCGCAGAAATTCAAAATTCTGAAATTAATTTCCTTAGCATTTTCCTTACTTTTGTCGGCAACGGCTACGAAATAATGCGGTCTTTGAGCAAAGTTTTTCAAGAATTTACCTTCACCGTTTTCGCCGCCTTCAAGAGCCGAAAGTTTGTTTTTTGCATACGGAACAAGACGACTGCCAGGATAGTTATCTATCAAGAAATGAAGCGTTTGAGCCATTTTATCTGTCTGTTGAAGTCCGCCGTAACAACGTGCCTGCATATAAATAAAATTTTCCTCAATGTCCAAACCGGCATATTCTTTTTTACCGTTTTCACACATTTCTAACGCGGCAGCATAACTTCCGGCATTAAAACAATCAATCATTCTGTCATAATACTCCACAGCCTGTTGTTTTCTCTGTCCGACATGTTTTAGATAATCGGGGTCGTTTAAGATTTTTGTATAACCCGATTCGGGAAATTCCGAGGCAAGCAAAGTTTTCGTATACTCAGCAAGACCGTTTTCACCCTTTCTCATATAAAGGTCGTAAAGCCGGTAATAAACCTGCGGCTTCAAATAATAATCACCGTGTTTTTCGTTGATTTTCAAAAGCGTTTCTATTGCCTTGTCCAAATCATTGATTTTTTCGGAATACACATCAGAGGCTTTATACCACGCATCGGCTTCTCTATCAAGCGATAATTTCATCGCAGAATCGGTAAGAGGAAGATTTTTGATATAATACTCCGGCTTTTTCTTATCATTTTCGTCGCCTTGTTTTTCCTCATCGGTATCAGCGTTTTCTTCGTCTGAATTTTCGACAACGCTTTTATTTTTTCTGCGCCAATTGTCTTCAAGAGGACGGTTGCCCCATTTTTTCAAAAACTCCTGACGACCGTAATTCAACGCCGTAACATTATACAAATACCATTTTCCCTGAAAATTAGGGTTGCCGTCCTGACCTGTATATTCAACGCCGTAATTGTTATCGGACGAACTATAATAAGGATTTGTTGCAGCAATTTGTTCCAACTCTTCTTGCGCAATTACATCGTCGATAATTTTGGCGATAAGTTTTTGACGCTGAGCCACGTCCATTTTAGCAACTCTCTGAATACTATCCTGATATTCAGCGGCTTCAATATACGAAATAAGTTCTCTGAGGTTTGCCGCCTTTTTAGAAATTTCGTCATAACCCGAATAAGTTGTCGGCAAAAACTGCATCGTTGAGTCGTAAAATTCTCCTGCTTTAATATAATCGTTTCTGTCGAAATAAATATTAGCCGCCTCCATATAAGATTTGGCTTTTTGAACATTATTTTGCGATGAATAACGCGCTGATTTTCTATAATTAACAAGTGCTGAATTAAAGTCCTGATTCTTTCTGTCTAATTCAGCCAAACCATAATAAACACGGTCGAAATATTCTTTATTTTTGTCGTCTTTTGCTAAAAGTTGAAGTTGCTGACGAATATAAGCATCATTTTCGCCGCGTGTAAAAACGGTAGCAAGATTGATTTTTGAATTAAAAACAAGCGGATATTGCGGATTAAGTTTTATAACTTCCTGATAGCAGGTTTTTGCCCTCGGATAATTTCCTGCCAAGCGGTTGAGGTCGCCGTTAATGAAAAGCAACCAAGCGCGTTCTTTCTTTTTCCGCTTTTTTATAAGCGACAACGCCTTGTCAATCTCCTTAACGGCGGCTGAATAACGATGATTAGAAATTGCGATGTCAGCATACAAACGATGAATGTCGGCATCAAGTTTTTTCGGGTGCCGTTTATCTTTTTCGAGTTTTTCCAATAACTCTGACGCCTCGTTATAACTTTTTTGCGCCCAAAAAGTCTTCGCAAGCCAAAACTGCGCTTCAAACCTCGAAGGTTCGTGTTTGAACCTTGAAATTCCGAGTTGAAAAGACGGTTCGGCTCTGTCATAATCGCCGGTTACATAGTTAGCCTTGCCCATCAACAGATACGTGTCGTCAATCCATTTACAATATTCGTTCTTATTGTAAAACGACTGTTGATGAGAATCCATGCCGGAAAGCGAATACCCGCGTTTAGGTTTTGCCGTTATCGAATGTTTCAAAATATTTTTACCACATTCTTCCACGCATGCGTCCATATCGGCCGAGGCAAGACTTGAAGCCTCGGGCGCATCTATTTTGAAAACCGGCAGAAGTTCCGAATAATCGGGTTTATAATTTTGTTCTATATTGTCAACGCCTTTCAAATACGACTGCCGGGCCTCGAAAATAACATTGTAACGGGAGGTAACGTTATGGAACGCCCTTGTTGAAGCGGTGTTTTTAGTATTGCTGCAAGCGGCACTCACCAACAACACCGCATAAAAAAGCCGCAATGTTATTCTACAAGACAACTTCATTAATTATTCTCCGATACGATAAGTTTATAACCTTTGCCGTGAATATTAAGAATTTCAATCGAAGGATCTTCTCTGAGAAGTTTTCTTAATTTCGTGATATACACGTCCATACTGCGGGCGTTGAAATAATTGTCGTCTTCCCAAACCTGATTCAAGGCGTAATTTCTTTCCAAAACCTTGTTCATATTCATACAAAGAAGTCTTAACAATTCCGATTCTTTTGTCGTAAGTTTTACCGGCTCCTGAGCCTTGAACTGCAAAGTCTGCTTGTTTGAATCATAAACGTAAGAGCCTAAGTTGTAAACCGTTACCGCCTCGCTGTCGGTAATGCCCGAACGTCTCAAAACAGCCTCAATTCTAAGAAGCAATTCTTCCATGTTGAACGGTTTTGTGATATAATCGTCTGCTCCGATTTTGAAACCGTTCAAGACATCTTCCTTTAAATTCTTGGCTGTCAAGAAGATAATCGGAATATCGGTATTTATTTCACGGATTTCCGTAGCAACCTGAAAACCGTCTTTTTTAGGCATCATAATATCCAAGATACAGATGTCATAAATGTTATGATGAAAGCCTTCGGTCGCTTTCTCTCCGTCGGGATACAAATCCGTCGCATAATTCTTGGCATCGAGATACTGTTTGAGCAACGAACCCAAATTAACGTCGTCTTCGGCCAGCAATATTGATACTTTTCTTTCCATATAACGATTTAAAATTAGTTACTGATTAAACGGCAAATATATAAAAAAAGTAGTTCCCTTGTTAAGTTCTGACTTTAATTTTATACTGCCGTGATGTTCGTCCACCACTTTTTTTACGTAACTGAGTCCTATACCGAACCCTTTTACATTATGAATATTACCCGTATGAACTCTGAAAAACTGGTCAAAAATCTTTTTCTGATCCTCATGACTTATTCCGATTCCGTTGTCCGTAACGGCAATTTCAACGCCTTTTTTTACGTTAGAGGTTTCTATTTTCAACTGAGGTTTATCCACAGTATATTTCAACGCATTGTCTATCAGACTGCTGATAAGATTGCCGATATGCACTTCATCGCCCTCGATTAAATCGTCTTTGGCATTAAAAACGCATTTCAACTCGCCGCCCTTATCGCTCAACTTCAATTCAAAAGACTTAACAACTTTTTCGATAAGTTCGTTAACGCAGATTTCCTTTATTTTCATTACGTGACGGCTCTTATCAATAGTAGCCATTTGAAGCACCCGCTCTACCTGAAAGCCGAGTTTTTTACATTCTTGCTCTATCACCGAGGTTATCTGCGCAAAACTTTTTTCATTTTTTGCAATCGCTGGGTCTTTCAACATCTGACTTGCAAGCGAAATCGACGAAATAGGCGTTTTAAGTTCGTGCGTCATATTGTTGACAAAATCGTTTCGCATTTCGGAAAGTTTTTTCTGACGGAATATTATAATAAGTGTCCCGACAAAAATCCCCAAAATTATCAGCGAAAACGCAAGCGAAGCAATAAGATTTTTCTTTATGGACTCAAACGTAAATTTTTTCTCCATCGGAAAATAAACCGTCAAATAACATTCCGGCGAAATCACGTCGTCGTCAGGAAAAAGCCTTATCTC
This sequence comes from Bacteroidales bacterium, assembly GCA_017417315.1. GTDB lineage: Bacteria > Bacteroidota > Bacteroidia > Bacteroidales > UBA3824 > UBA3824. Next base: position 291,119 of record JAFPZK010000053.1, on the reverse strand, counting down.
ATAACGGGTTAACTCTTCTTCCTTATCATCATAATTTTCAGAACGGCAAAAAACCGTCTTGTCTTCTTTCATAACGGCAAAACAGAAATCCATGTCGATTCCGTTGTATTTGAGGTTTTGAGAAAGTACCTTGCTCAAAATTCCCACATCAACCCTTTCTTCTATGTTAACACGCTTTCTGATAAGGTTGTTAACAATATTTTCGACAAAAACCGTCTTATTGTGCTGAATATTTTTAATAAGTTGGTCTTGAATTTTGCCTCTGTCAGAGGTAGCATAATCAAAAGCAAAAGGCTTACCCGAACCGTTGCCGGTTATAGGATAATAAAGCGAATCGCTGCCCTTAGAAAGTATCGCTCCTTTTGAAGTGTCTTTCTGAACCGAGTCAACAATCACAAAACCGTTGTTTTTCAACACGATATGATGCGAAACTGACGAGGCCGTGTCAAAACTCACGGCTACGACATCGTTAGAAACCTGATTGACGACTTCCCTTCTCTCCAATTCGCTGACAACGCCCGTCAAAGACTGCATAACCTGCTTAGAAAACTGCTGTTTTCTCAGCGAGACCAAAGTCTGGACGTCCGAGTATTGAATATTAACCAACCAACAAATGGCAAGAAACATCACTGCCGCCAATATCCAAATAGTTTTTCTGCTCATCTGATTCTGTTTGATAATGCAAAGATAAACATTTTATTAAAAAAAATAAAAAAAAAACTGCAAAAGTTTTTTCCGTTAAGAAAATAAATTATAACTTTACCCTTTGTTTAGAAAATATAAAAACGAAAAAAATAAATGGCAACTACCGACTCACTGAAAAAAAACAAAAACCGCGATGCTATTATAGAAACGGCACGTCAGGTTTTTAACAAATACGGTTACGACAAGACCCTTATGGAGCATATTGCCAAAGCCGCCGGCAAAGGTAAAAGTTCCATTTATTACTATTTTAAAAGCAAGGAACAGATTTTTCAGTCGGTGGTACTAAAAGAAGCAGTCGCATTCAGGCACACCATTATCGACGCTCTGAAAAAAACTCCTAATCCGGTGGACAAAATCAAAGTTTACGTTTTAACACGAATGAACATTATTAAAATCTACACTAATTTTCAGTCGGCGTTGAAAAACGAAAAACTTCGACACATAAATTTTGTCCGCAGGCTTAACGCTTTGTACGACAAGGAAGAAATAAGATTATTTAAAGATATACTTAAAGAAGGTGCAAACAAAAATTACTTTTTTGTCAAAAACCTTGACTTAGCGGCAATGGCTCTGATTATGGCAGTAAAAGGCATAGAAGATTATGTTTTCAGGACCGACAATGCGGAGGAATTTACCGCTAACATCGACCAACTTCTTTACTTAATTCTTCACGGCATTATAATAAAGGAATAAAAAAATGGGTTACTCTATTCTTTGGATTGACGACGAAATAGATTTCTTAAAAATTCAAATCCTTTTCTTAAAAAGCAAAGGATACAGCGTTGATACCGCAACAAACGGCACCGACGCCTTGGAAAAAATACGCACTACGGTTTACGACATTATCTTTTTGGACGAGAATATGCCGGGAATCAGCGGCATAGACACTCTGAAAGAAATCAGGGAAATCAATTCGGACATTCCCGTGGTAATGGTTACCAAAAACGAAGGCGAAGAAATCATGGACGAGGCTGTCGGCAACAAAATTTCTGACTTCTTGATAAAACCCGTCAACCCTAACCAAATAATTTTGTCAATCAAAAAGAATGTTGACAACAAAAGACTTGTCAGCATAAAAACAACGGAAGAATACAAAACTGAATTTCAAAGGCTCGGCTCGGAGATTTTTCAGGTCTCCAATATCGAAGAATGGAAAGTTTTATACAAAAAGTTGACGACTTGGGACTTAAAACTTCAAGACTTGAACCGTCAGGACAACGCGCTTTTTGAAATTTTCGACTTTCAGAGAGAAGAGGCTAACAAAGAATTTTGCAAATACGTAGAAAAAAATTACGTCAAGTGGATTGACGGCAAACGCGAAGACCGTCCCATGATGCAGCACGATGTTTTCAAAGAGGTGATTCTCCCGATGTTGGACAACAACAAAAAAGTGTTTTGGATTGTGGTCGACAATCTCAGGTTTGACCAGTGGAAAGCCCTTCAACCACTTATTACAGAATACTTTACGGTAGAAAAAGAGGAAATTATTTTTTCGATTCTTCCTACTGCGACACAATACGCAAGAAACGCAATGTTTTCGGGGCTGACCCCGCTGCAAATTTCGCGGATATATCCCGCACTTTGGACTGACGAAGACGAACTTCACTCCAAAAACAACAACGAGGAAAAACTCATCAAAACGATGTTGCAGCGTTTCCGTCAGGACTTTAAGTTTTATTACGCCAAAACTTTCAACAATAAGGAAGGCAACAAGATAAATGACAATTTCAACACGATAAACTCTAACAAACTCAACATTGTGGTTTACAACTTTGTTGACATGATGTCGCACGCAAGAACCGAACTTCCGATGATGAGAGAACTTGCCGATGATATTGCGGGTTACAGGGCGTTGACAAGGACTTGGTTTGAACATTCGTCGCTCTTTACGCTTCTGAAAATGATTTCTGACACGGATTACAAAGTCGTTTTTACCACGGACCACGGCACTACACGGGTCTCTAACCCCGTAAAAATCACCGGTGAAAAACAACTGACCTCAAACCTCAGATACAAAACAGGTCAGGATTTGCAGTTGAATCAAAAAGAAGTTTTCTTTGTTAACGACCCCGAAAAAGCACATCTGCCGCCGGCAAAAATCAATTCAAAATACGTTTTTGCCAAAAACAGAGACTTTTTTGTTTACCCGAACAATTATAATCAATACGTAAAATATTATAAAGAAACGTTTCAACACGGAGGCATTTCAATGGAAGAAATGCTGATACCGATAGTAACACTTAATCCCAAAAAATTGAAATGAAAAAAGAATTCATCATAAACTCTCTTGAAGAAGCCGAACAAACGGCTAAGGATTTTTTGTCATATATCCGAAAGGAATTTCAGGACAAAAAATGTATAGTTTTTGACGCACCTATGGGTGCCGGCAAAACAACGTTTATCAAAGCGTTATGCAAAGTACTTGAAGTAACGGACGAAGTAACCTCTCCTACTTTCTCGATTGTCAACGAGTATCTCTGCAAAAACGGCGAAAAGATTTATCACTTCGACCTCTACCGAATCAAGGATTTAGACGAGGCTATGTCAGCGGGGACGGAAGAATACATCTACGGCGACACCTATTGTTTTATAGAATGGCCTGAGGTTATTTATCCCGTTTTGGGCGACAATGTAATAGAAGTAACAATCCGCGTAACGGAAGACGGAAAAAGAATTGTTTCATTATAATTTTTTTTTAAGAAAGTATGGCGACAAAATGTGCCTTGATTCCAAGAGAAAAAGCAAAAGAGGCTTTTAACGGAAAAAAACAACTCTGTATTTCGGTTTTGAAGGAAGACATTCAAAAAGAAACAAGAGTTGCTTTAACTCCTATGGGCGTTTCTATCCTTACAGAAAGCGGTCATAAAATTATTGTGGAACAAGGAGCGGGACTCGGTGCTAATTATACCGATATGGAATACCTCAAAAGCGGCGCAACGGTTACCTCAGACAAAGAAAAGATTTTTTCCTCCGACATTATATTAAAGGTGTCACCTTTCACAAGAGAAGACACCTCTTTCGTAAAACACGAACAAACTCTGATTTCGCATCTCTCGGTAGCAAGAGCCGACAAACAGGCAATAGAAAACATTTTGAAGAAAAAAGCCGTCGCCTTGGCGTTAGAATACATCAAGACAGAAAAAGATTTTTATCCAGTCAACTTCATCAACAGCGAAATTGCGGGCAGAGAGGCTGTATTTACCGGCGCGGAATATTTAAGCCGTCAAACCGGCGGCAAAGGTGTTTTGTTAGGCGGCATAACGGGAATTTCACCTGCCTCGGTTGTCATAATCGGGACGGGAACGGCGGCTTTGTATGCGGCCAAAACGGCTTTAAGCGTCGGCGCAGAGGTAAAAGTTTTTGACACTTCAATATCAAAACTTTCACTCTTTGCACAAAAACTCGGACACGAGGTTTTTACCTCAGTCCTTCTCCCTCAGGTTTTGAACAAAGCCCTCGCCTCTGCCGACCTTGTCATCGGCGCAAAATGTATAAAATCTCCCTCGTATGCTTTCATCACTCAGGAAAATATCGCGATGATGAAAAAAGGCTCGGTAATCGTAGACTTAAACATCGAAACGGGTTCATGCTTCGAAACCTCAAAACCTATGACACTTAAAAACCCTTCGTTTGAATGTTGCGGCGTAATACATTATTGTCTTCCTGACATTGCGGCTCTTGTGCCACGCACGGCAAGCATTGCTTTAAGTAATGTATTGTATCCGCTTATAAACGAAATACATAACAACGGCGGTATTTATCAAAAAATTAATTATGACAATTTAATCCGTCAGAGTGTTTATTGTTATAACGGACTTTTAACAAACGATTATCTCGGCAAAAAATTTAATATTAAAAGCAAAGACATAGATTTATTTTTGATGTAAAAACTATTATGCAACGGGCTTTCGGTTATAGTCAGAAAAAATTAACGGAAAAGGCAGAAATATTATTAACGGTCTGCAAAAGGGATTTAAAAAGCCTTACAAGTCAAGGCTTTTTGAACGGGGACACTTTATACGAAATGGAAAAGTTGCTGACAAAATTTAAGGATTATACTCCCGACAGAGAAAACTTAAAAGAAATCAACAATTTGAATCTCCGATGCAAAGAGTTAAAAAAACAGATTATCAAGACAATCCGCATAATACAATGCCGTTTGTCAGCACTCGGACACAATGAGGACGAATACTTTAAAATGCTAAAAAATTTAAAAGTTCATAATGTCAGCAACACAACGTTTACGGACGAAATTCGTAAAATTCAGGCTTTAAGTCCGAATTTTTACCGGCTCGGCATACCGGCTTCTATAACCGGCGGTCTCAACGGTTTTATTTCGGAATACAAAAAAACGCTGTCGCTCTATAATTCTCAAACCGCCACCCGCAAAGACAAATCAAACGAGAGAATCTCAATTGCGAATAATCTTACGGAAATTGTTTCCGAAATTTGCAAAATCGGCAAACTCATGTTCAAAGGGACGGAAAAATATAAGGATTATTTGATGTATTAACAATCATAAATATACCGACCTTACCGCATACAACGGACAAATACGGATTCGTCTTTCGGCATTGTTATCCTCAGAGTCAATTCTTGTAAACGTTCTGAAATTTTCCATAGAAATTCGTACAGCATCACAGAAGTGCTTTTTGCGCATAAAATAATACAAACTCTGCATACTGCCTTTTGTATTGGCTTTGATTTCTACCGGAAGAATTTTACCGTCTTTTACTGTCAGATAATCAACTTCGGCATCAGCATTACGGGTAGTATTCTGCCAATAATTGATTTCTGCCTTTTTGAAACAATCACCGTATTTTACGAGTTCCAATCCTGCAAACATTTCCGACATTGCACCCTTGTTTACCAAATCGGCATCATTGGAAAGCAAAATATCAGCAGGCGGTGTGCCGAGCATTGTCAGCATAAGACCCGTATCAAGGAAAAGATACTTTCTGTAATTCGGATTTTCTTCCGCCCCCAAAGGCACTCCGTTAGCATTAGAATGTGTTACGGGAATAATAATTCCTGCCAAAGAAAGCAAATTAAGAGTATCTTTAATCAGTTGCGACGGCAAACCTTCACCGGCTTGTGCAAAAACAAACTTTTTTCCGGCTTGCAATGCAGCCGACCTCCAAACCTGTCTCAACAGCGACGGCGCAATTTTCTTTTTGTATTTTGCGAAATCGTCCTGATATGTATCTAAAATATCATTGTGTATTCTTGACACTTCCATATAATCATGATTAGTAAGCCATTCGGCAACCGCTGCCGGCATTCCGCCCGTCAGATAAAAAGTTCTGAGTTGGTTTTTAAGACTTTCATGCAGAGGTTGTGAAACAGGATTTTGCGGATTAGCATTATTTTTTGTTTTCACTTGCTCGTCAAGATTCTGTGCCGTTAAAAATTCGTCAAAAGAAAACGGATATACATACATAGAGCGTATTCTTCCAACACCGAATGACGGCAACTCCGACAATGTAAATTCCAACAGCGACCCCGCCGCAATAACATGTAACTCAGGATAATCCTCTTTGAAATATCTGAGCGACATTATTGCATGTTGTGAAGTTTGGATTTCGTCAATAAAAAGCAAAGTTTCACCTGCAACAATAGGTGTTGAAACTACCGCGCTGATGTCAGTGCATATTTTCTTTACGTCAATATTTTCGGAGAACAAAGTTTTGAACATCGGCTGTTTTTCAAGGTTGATTTCTATAAAATACCTGAATGTTTTGCCTAATTGTCTCACCGCCGTTGACTTTCCGACCTGACGGGCACCTCTGAGCAAAAGAGGCTTTCTGTTGACGGAATTTTTCCATTTCAGGAGTTCCGCATCTATATGTCTTTTTAGGTACTGCATAACTATAAGATTTTCAGCGCAAAGATACAATAATTTGATAAAATCCAACCCTGAAAAGTGTTAAATTTCGATAAAATCCAACCCTGAAAACTGCCAAAATTCAATAAAATCCAACCCTGAAATTTGCAAAATCGGAATTATTCTATTTTTTTGGAACTGATTCTGTTTTTCTTCTGCCTTAAACTATTTTTCTTCAATGCGAACATTTTACAAACAGCAAAATCATCTTTTCCCAACAAATCGCTGACGATTAAAAACAGTTTTTGAAAATCACTTAAATTAATGTAATCCACTTCAAGTGAATCGTAAAACTCTCTATTTGAGATTGATACGTATTCCAACAAACATAAAACGTCAGTATTTGACCAATTCATCGGGGAAACTTCTTTTTTAAGTTTCTCAAATAATTCTCTGCCTAATTGAAGTGTCTTCTGATAATCGTTTCTTAATTGCTCAATACGCTTTTCCAAAACCGATATTTCTTTCGTTTTGTTTTTTTGGTCGGCTTTAAATAATTCCAAATCCGATTCCAATTTTTTCAACAGGTCTTTTTCTTTGCGCAATTTCAATTTGTATTCGGCTTTTTCTTTTTCGAGACGGCTCGTTTTTGCAACATAAAAAAAGTAAAATATTATTACCAAACCTATTACAAAAGATACTATCAAAACCAAACGCATACGAAATTTTTCTTCCTGAATTTTGAAATCATATTTTTTACCGAGTTCTAACGCCTTGTTTTTCAATTTTTTTTCATACGAAGATTTCAACGCGGAAATCTCCTCGTTTTTTGTATTCCGAAAACTTACAAAATCTCCTGTTTCAAATTCGTATTCGGCTTTTGAGGCTAAAAATTCCGCTTTTAATTCGTCCCATGACATTTTTAAAGCATCATTCCATAGTTGTTTGGCTCTTTCTTTTTGATTTTGAGATAAATACAAATCTGACAAGAGTTTATAAGTCTGTGCAAGAGTATGACATTCCAAAGATTTTTTTAAATATTTTTCTGCTAAATCAGGCATACTTTCAAAATATGCCGTACCTAAATTGGAATATATATATGCTTGATAATAAGGTTCTAATTGCGCTGCAAATTTTTCACTTGCCTTTGCACACATAATAGCACTGTCTTTTTGTCCGGCGTCATAGTAACAAACCGATAAATTTATCAACGCACAAGTTTTTAGCCGCTGTATTGAAGTTTTGTTTGCACAAAAGAAGTTTTTTCTTGCATATTTTAGAGATTCTTCTGATTCCAAAGAATTACCGTAAAAAGAAGTCAATGCTCCGTAAATTTTACTCGCAAGAGCATAATCGTTTGTTTTTTTTACAAATGTTTCCGCTCTTTTTAAATCTAATAAAACTTTTTCGCTGTAATCGTGAAAAGAAATCAATGCACGGAAGTAATAAGAATATGCAAGTTTATGATTATCACCATTTTTAGTATAATAATTAATACTGAAATTAATTAGAGAATCTTTGTTCCCCATTATTATTTTTTCATAATAATCATACCTCGTGAGCAAAAGGTTGTAGTAAGCCCTATTTTCATTATTTGTAATCATATCAGGCTTGATAGCATTCAAGGCTTTTTTTGCGCAAGAATCATTATAGTTGCTTAATAACGTATCAACTTCAACAAGTTTGTAATATATTGCATCTTTGGCGTTGCATGCACAAAGCAAAAATATAAGAATAATCAGTTCAGTTTTTAAGTTTTTCATAGTTTTTTTATCTCAAATGACCATACAAAATTAGTAAAAAATAATAAAGAATCAAATTAGTTTTATTGAAAAAACACTTCAAAATGGGGGTATCTTAAAAAACTAAATAATTGATTGTCAAGTTTTTCTCTATTTTCCATTGAAGTACCATACTTGTAAAAATAAAACTCCATATATAATTTTGCGACATAATTTTTAACACAACAAAAGTACAATTATGAACAAAAAAGTTTTTATTACAACAACATTTGTAATGCTTGCAACTATTCATGCAAATGCACAAAATGTTTCAAACGGTTATGGAGTTGCTGGCATTGACCCAACAAAATTTCCTGACCCTACAAGAAAAATTATCAACGAGCCTATAAAACCGTCTGTAAATGTCTCTTACAACATTTCTTCAACGGTTTTGACCGTTAGTTTTTCTTCTATTTCTAACGGCGGCACGGTTGAAGTTTACCGCGACGGTGTAATTGTAGCCGGAATATCAGCCGGAGGCGGTACAACATTTAGTTGTATGCTCAATGACTACGGCGAAGGCGATTATTATATAATCGTAAGTCAAGGTAATACAGTAGTGTATTCTAAAAATATTACTATTAGGTAATTTATTGTAAATTAATAATTTTTATCAATTAAATTAAACAGTTAATTAATATGAAAAGAGCTATTCTTTCAGCAGTAACGGCAGCGATGTTTTTTGCCGCCTGCACAGACAAAGAGGATTTAGTTCCTCAAAATCAGGTTCAAGATGAACCGATTGTAAATGAAGTGGTACAATCAAATGTAATCACTCTTGAAGAAGCCCGCGAGAATTTGGAAAGTCTTTTAAAAGATTTTTCATCGCTCAGCAAACGCGGCGGCGACGACTTTTCTTCAAAAAAGATCTCTGACGGATTTACTTTGAAATCCGACAAACGCAGTATTTCAAAATCTACGGAAGAAACGCCTGAGGCGAAAATTCACGTTTTTAATTTTGAAAATAACGGCGGCTTTGCGATTATGTCAGCAACCCGTGATATGCCGGAACTTTTGGCAATAACAGAGGGCGGAAGTATTGACACAAATGAGGTTATTGATGATCCGGGGTTGATAACATTTCTTTCTGGGTTGGAAGGAAAATTATACCAACAAGCTCCAAAATATGATAATAATGGTAATATAAATACTCCTGAGCCAAAAGTAAAATATAAAATAAATGTAACTTGTAGTCCATATGTACGTAAACTTCATAATCCTATTGGTGGATATTGTAAGGTGCATTGGTATCAAAGTTTTCCTTACAATAAATGTTGTCCTCTTAATGGAGGTAATTATTGTAAGGTTGGATGTGTAGCAGTTGCATGCGCACAATTAATGTCTATTTATAAATATCCTGATAGTTATGATGCTTATAGTTTTCATTGGAATGATATGATTTTAGGAAATAATAATGATGATGTTGCAAAATTAATGAGACAATTAGGCTCAATTAAAAACCTCAATATGAGTTATGGATTAAATAGAAGTTCTGCTGACGATGAAAATATACCGCATACATTAGAAAATTTCGGTTATAGAAAAGGTGGTGTTTGTAAAAGTTATAATAAAAGAGAAGTTTTAGAGGAAGTTAAAAAAGGTTATAGCGTTATATTAGGTGGTTATAGTCATAAAATAAATCAAACAGTATTTGGCATTAAGTATAATACTTATCATACTGGAGGACATAGTTGGCTTGTGCATGGTGCACTTACACTTTCAAGAACGATTACGGAAACTTATTCTACTATACCACCTAAAGAATTAACCCCAGATTCTGATGATGGGATTGTTGAATTTATTACGAGGAATGAAAATGTTGATTATATTTTATGTAATTTTGGTTGGAGTGATGGAAGTAGTAATGGGTATTATTGGGGTGATAGTTTTAATACAAATTCGGGGCCAAATTATTCCGAAAGTATTAGCAAAGCCTCCGAAGATCATTTTTATCAATACAAAATTACTATGATAACTGGTATTAGAAAATAGGAGGTTAATATGAAAAAAATTACTCTATTGGTTATTGTATTTTTTGCTATTATGCAATTCAGTTGTAAGGATGATGAACCATTGGATGGGACTACTTTTAGTAAATCATTTATTCAGGTTTACCGCAATGCTGATAGTATTGATATTAAGTTAGAGAGTAATGATACTTGTACTCTTCCAATGTTCATTGTCTATTTTTCAGGAGAAGATTGTTCTATTGGTGATTCTGTAAAATTCAATAATATTGCAGCGAAAAACAATGATATATCTTATAATAAAAATCTTGTTCCTTATTCTAATATAGTTGTATATGATACTCTAACGGCAATAAGTGTTGTTTGTAGTCAAGATTTTAGTTCGAAATATACACATGGTGTGAATTTGTCAGAAATTATTAATTTTTGCAGTTTTACGCCATATAATTTTATTCAAAATGGATATAAATACACGAATCTTAAACGTCAGTCTGATATAGGATTACGTTATGATTATGGTTACGAGCCAATTGATTGTGTTTCTTCTGAAATTCATACACAGCAGGTAAAGTGTTTTGCGCCTTATTGTTATTTCTATTTCACAGAACATCCTTCAATTTCCGGTACTTATACGTTTGAAGTTACGATAAAACTTTCGGAAAAAACGTTGAAAAATACCGTTACGATGGAGTTTTAAAATACAACATTCAAATAAAAATGTTACATTTGTGGTGATTAATTTATTGTTTAATTATTAAAATAAAAAAAAAAATGAAAAAAGTATTTTTATTACTTACATTGTCATTATCCATTTGCGTATGCGCATGTGATAATGACAAAAACAGCGATGAAACTGTTATTAATAACAATTCACCCGAAGTTCAGCAGAAAAAAAGTGAGAAGGAAGATGAAGTTAAGAAATCTTCCGACACGGTGATTATCGTCGATAGAGAAGACGGTGCAGTTCTATCTAAATATTTTATACAAAAATATATTGTTCCAAATAATATAAACTTGCAACAGTATGAAACTATTGACATAACTACCTTTCAGAAGGCAAACACACCGAAAATACTGATTACATTTACCGGAGAGCAGTATGCGCTTGACGGTGTGGAAGGATTAAGTAATTACGCAGAAAAAGTCGGTGCGGCAGATTTTGTGTATGAGGGTATGGGTGCTTTACCTGTCGGATATGTTTCCAAAGACGGAAACCCAGAAATAATACCTGTTGATAAAAAAGAATTATCTTTAATGGTAAGAGAAAATGCAAAAAAGTTCTTGCAGTTTGCAGAACAATATGGTGATACGTGTTTTAATCGCAGGGTCGTTCCTTTCAGTCAACTGGCAGTTCCTGATAATATCGTAGAAATAGATGTTATTTGCAATGAAGATTATAACGCAGAACACAAACAAGGTTCTTCATTGTCAGATATAACTGATTTTTATTGCAATTCGTTTTTTGGATACATACAAAGTAAGTATCAACAAGAACCAAATAATTGTTTGACTGACAACATCAACGGCGAAAATATTCAATTATTTGATCCGTATTGTTTCCTTAGTTTCAATCAACTTCCCGAAAAAAGCGGTACTTATACGTTTGAAGTTACGATAAAACTTTCGGGAAAAACGTTGAAAAATACCGTTACGATGAATTTTTAATTTTTCTATTTACCCATATATTAATCTACACTCTTTCAGTACTTTACAAAAGTTATCAACATAATGTTGATAACTTTTTTTGTTATTCCGCTAAAAACAAATCATCCATTACCACTTGATTCAAAATATCATTCGCATAAGCATTGCGCAAAAGTCCGTATGTCGTTATCATAATGGTTCGTACGGCTTTGCGCGTTTCGGTTTTGGAGGCAAAGACCGATGCTCTGCGCCGCAAAATTTCATCGTATTGTTTTTTGATTTCGTATTTCCCGGAAGAAAACTTTATTTCGCAAAGATTTATCACGTTGTCGTCGCGGTCAATTATCAAATCTATCTGAACGCCGGTTTCATATTCGTCTTTCGGACGGTAAACCCATGAACAAACGTTACAAAGAATCCCCGATATGCCCAAGGCTCTCTTTATTTGTTCCAAGTGCAGCAGACAAACCCTCTCAAATGCCAAACCGCACCACACAGAATAAGCGGGTTTATTAATAGAGTGTGTCCAAAATTGCGCATCGTGTTTGCGGTTTTCGTTAATGAACTTAAAATAAAAAAGCGTGTAATTATCAATTAATTGATATACAGTCTCTTTCGTAGTTTTACCTAACGGATAATATGCGCGGATAAAGTCGCACTGCTCCAACTCTTTGAGAATTGTTGAGAGCGTACCGCCGGCACTTTTACCCAAAGCGGCGATGATTTCGTTGCGGGTCATTCCGGCTTTCTTTTTGCATAATATTGTGATGATTTGGATATACGGTTCGGGATTTTTGAACAGCGAGGCGTAAAGCGCGTCAAATTCGTTTTCCAAGTCCGCATTTTCGCTAAAAAACATATTGTCAATATTTTGAACCTGCGACAATTCCCTTTGCAAAAACGTCCAATAATACGGAATCCCACCCAAAATCATATAAGTTTCCAAAATTTGCTGACGTGTCAAAACCAAATCGCGGCTTTGTACATAAAGTTCGCACTCATGAAGGTTGAACGGTTCAAGGTAGATTTGTCGTGTTAAACGGTTGTGAAGTCCGCCGTGATTCATAATTATATTGCTGATAATCCACGAAGTAGCACTTCCGCATACAATTAACAATATATCTTTGCGCATCGTTGCCCACGAGTTCCAAAAATATCCCAAAGCAGAAACGAATCCTGATTTCGGCGTATCCATCCACGGCAATTCGTCAATGAAAATAATTTTCTTTCCCTCCGGCAGTTTTCCTAAAAAATCTTCCAACGTATGGAATGCCTCAAACCAATCTTTGAACTTTTTTGAAATCTTTGCACCTGCTTTTTGAAGCGAAAGAGCAAACTCCGAAAGTTGTCTTGCCTTGTTACCGTCCTGAATACCAATATGTTGAAATGCAAAATTATATTTAAACGTTTCCCGAATGAGATACGTTTTTCCAACGCGACGCCGTCCGTAGACAGCCACAAATTGCGACTCATCGCTATCCAAAAGGTCTGTTAAAAGTTTTTGCTGATATTCACGTCCGATAATCATAGTCTTGAAAATTTTTGTTGGGCAAATATAATAATAAAAATCGAGATAGCCAGCCAAATCTCACTTTTTTTTTGAGATTTGGCTGGCTATTTTACAAAAAACGACATTTTTTACGAGATAACCAGCCAAATCTCACTTTTTTTTCGAGATTTGGCTGACTATCCGAATGTTTTATTTATTATAATCCGCCAACGCTGCGATGTATTTCTCCATCATAAACCTTGTATCCGTTGACGAACATGTGAAATTATTGATTATAATCGAAAAAGCAAGTTCTCTTCCGCTACGCGTTGTAACATATCCCGAATACGATTTCACTCTGCGAATCGTACCGCTTTTGCCTCTTGCATTGTTGACGGCTCTCGTCCCGGCACACATTCCCGCCATTGTACCTTTTCCGCCGCACATCGTCAGGCTCTCGTTGAAAGACTTGTAATACGGCGAAGTATTGTGCATATACGTCAACAAGAAACATAGTTGTCGCGGCGTTACGATATTGTAATGCGAGAGTCCACAACCGTCATTAATGCTCATTCCGCGCGTGTCCATACCCTTGTTTTTCCAAAAACTCATCAAAGCCCAACATGCTGAATTTACGGAAGTTGTTTTCAATTGTTTGAGACCGACAAGAGAAAGACAATGCTCTGCATAAAGATTTATACTATAATAATTTGTCTGCTGAATAATTTCAAATAAAGTCGGCGACTCTAACGTACAAATCAACGTTTTGGCGGTATCATGCGCAACAAACTTACTGCTGTCAAGACGGCTCAACGCTTGTCCCAAAACCTGAACACCGTTAGAATTAAGACTGTCAAGAAGTTGTGAAGCCGCAAAAAGCGCGGGATCAGGAATAATAGTTCTTACCGTAACGTCAGTTCTGTTTTGAGGCACAAAACCTTCGATGTACTTTTGGTTTTGAAAAGTTTTTCCGAAAACATTTGTGCTTTCCCGCGTAACGTTTTGAGAGGCAACGGCATAAACCTCCATTTTTAAATCTTTGATTTCAGGGTCGCTGCCCGTAAAAACCGCCGTTGTGCCGTCTTTGCCGGTTTTGAAATGCAAGGTCGTATAATTGTCATGAACGGTAAGACCGTTAGGCACTGCGCCGTAATAATTTCCGATGTCTTCCCAAGACCATGTCGTAGGGGTCATTTCCTTGGCGTATGCTGAACAATCACCGATAACATTACCCGAAATTCTGCGGATACCGGCATCTTGAACCGCTTTAACGAATTTGGCGTTATAATTGAAATTCTCGCTGTCATAAAAAAACTTTGAACCGAGTGTAGGATCGCCGTCGCCTTTTATGATAACGTTGCCGTACAAAACGCCGGATTTGTCAATTTTTCCTGTATAAAATAGTTTGGTCTGATATTTAAAATCAGGACCGTAAAGCTCCAAAGCCGCAGCCGTAGAAAACAGTTTTGTATTACTTGCCGGAATCACCGACATATCGGGATTCAATTCGGCTATAACTTCGCCCGTCTTCATGTCGGTTGCAAGCAGGGCGATTTGTCCGTTGGCAAAATACTCATAATCACGTATTTGCCCGACAACTTTCGTAAGGTTGTCTTGTGCAGTAGCATTCATGGCAAAACACAAAAGAGTTGCAAAAGTAAATTGTTTGATTTTCATTTTCATTATTTTTTATTCTCTAACAGTTATATTTTCCCGCTCCTTACTTTCGATTCGGTTTCTTAAAGAAATTTTAGAAACATCTACCGCCGTTTTCGTAAAATCAGGCGTATTATACGATGTAAAAAGCGAATTGTAATATTCAAGCGGATTTTTTTGCGGCAACAAAAACGGTTTCGTACATTTTCCGTCATCACCTATTGAAGCAATATACAATCTGGTAAAAAGTCCGTCAATTCTCCTTGAAGTAAAGACAAACCATTTTGAATTGCTGCTCCAATTATGAAAACTGTCCGAAAAATCGCTGTTGACCTCCTCCATAACTCTTGAAGTTGAGTCTTCAAAATTATAAAGGTAGAGGTCGGCTTCTTTGTGCCAAATCGGAAACGTCCCGTAATCACAGACGGTATACATCAAATATTTTCCGTCGTATGAAGGTCTGGGAAAAATTGCCGATTTTCCTTTATGACAAACAAGCGTGTCTTTTTCAGAAGACACTTTGCCGGTTTTCTCGTCAAAAGAGGCTTTCATAATCGAGTAGTGTATATCTTCCAAATAATAAGGCGGCGTTAAAAGGTCAGTCTGACAGAAAATCAAATCCTTGCCGTCAGCCGAAAACACCGGAAACGTCTCCATTAACGAATCGTTTTTTATGCCTTCTGACAACACAAATTCTTCCTTTTCGGCATCGTAAATCTGCAAATCCGAATTTTTGTCAAAAACCTCGATTCTTTTCGGATTAGCCGTATGAAAAACCTGAAAAGTCTGATTCGTAGAAAATGCCACAAAACGTCCGCTATTATGCCAATACGGATAAACCGCCGCACCTAACGTTTTGTTAGTCTTAGTGTTGTATATTTTATGACGACCATTGTGCTGAATCACCGTTCCGCCGTATTCTTGTCCTCTGACATGAAATACAAAATCCTTCGGGTCGGTTTTGTTTGCAGTATGACAGTTGACACAAATTCCGTAAACCGCCGTATTTTCAAGAATGACATCTTCCTGAAAATTAGATATATTTCTGCAATAAATGCCCATTTTTCCGTAAGAGACATATCCGGGCGGAATACGGCGGTAAGTTAAACCGTATTCTTCTAACGGATATTCCGAAACATACATTTTAAAAGGTGCATAATCTGTTTTTACGCCGTCTTTTACGACCGAAAGATAAAAGTCGAGACTTCCGCCTTTATTTTGAGCCGTAAGATTATGCCAGTCGTTAATGTCCATTTCTATTTTTTTGCCTTCGGTTTCCAATTCTCCCGAATTAGAGCCTTTGACCCTCAAAAATAGATAATGGTAAGAATCACCCGTGAAATCAAAATTCATAGGGGCAATTTCTGCCGGAACGGTAACGTCTTTGTAATCAGGCCATATTTCAGGCGTTACTTCAAGTTTAACTACGCTGTTAACTCCCGGTTTGCAACCCGAAACACAAAGCACGGCTATTATAAAATATATCAAATTCTTCATTTCTCAGTTTTTTATTTTGAAGTTTTTTTATTGACAAATACAACGTATTTCCAAAAACTATCTTCAATATTTTTTCTTTGAAATGCCATAACCACGTTTTGAGAAATTGATTTCGGCAAATTTTTCAAAGTCTTGTTTTGATTATAATAATAGTAAATCAATGCTTCTTGAATATGACGCGGAATTTGTGGTACACCGTTAATATTCAACAATTCAAGCGAATTAGCCAAGGCTTTATAATTCATTGTCAACATAGAATAAGCATGATAATACTGCATTGCCAAAACATTATGAAGATTTTTTTCGAGCAGATGACTAAACACTGCACCTGCATTAAGTTCTTCTTGTGCGCCGTCTTTTTCAAGTTTTTGAGAAAAAGCAAGTGCAAATTCGGGAGAGGTTTCTATTTTTTTACCGCTCGCCAAAAGGTCAAGATACTTTTTAGCCTGCTTTTTATAAAAGGCGGTTTTAAGAAGCCGGATAATATATTTTCTTGCGACGGAATAATCGCCGTTTATAATTGCCGTTTCCGCCAAACGTAAAGACAATTTGGAACTTGAACGGAAATTTGCGATATTTTCCTGACATTCAAAAGCATAACGTTGAGCCAAATTGTAGGCTCCGAGCCTGAAAAACACTTCGCCGCTAACAAGCGAAGTAAACATATCCGTCTGAAAATCAGAAACCAAGCCTAAAATTCCCGGTTGATAATAACAAAACATTTTCTCATTCAACACCCCCTTATGTGCCAGCGCAAGATTAAGACACTGAATCGCATACGTATTAGCCGTTTGTTTTTTGTCGTAAAACTCAATTATTTCGTCCCACTTTTGATTATAAGTCAATTCATAAAGTTTTATCGTTTCCGTAGCCACTCTCGAAGGACTATTCAGCACGATGACAGATGCCGAAACCACAACCGCTAACGAGGTAATATAACTTTTCTTTTGAGAAAACTCCTTATTATAAAGGCTCAACAAATACGGCAAGAGCGGACATATCATCAACATTATAAGGTGTAAATAACTTCTGAACGGAAATCTTAAATAATCAATTCCGACGAAAAACGACTCGGTAGGATAATCTGCCAAGCGCGAAAAAAGCCACGCTTCTATCGGCAAAATCAAAACCGTTAAAACTACCAAAACTTTGTTTTCCTTAAATTCTCTCAAAGCATACATCAGAGGCGTAATCATAGCGGCAGGACCTAAGAGATAATAAAGAATTATAACGATAACAGGTTTTATAACAAATGGTTTTATTCTGTCAGTTAAAGTAAAAGTTAATACGGAAATAAAAACTGCCGTAAAAAAATTCAGCAATAAATTCTCATTACACATAAAAGCCCAAACAGCAATTACCGGCAAAAAAGAAAGCGGATAAAAATTTTCGTTAACACCGAAAATCTTGAAACTTTTTTGGGTAACTATCAGAAAACAAACATATAGCACAGCAATAAAAGCCGCGCCTAAAACGGGATAGTAAAAAAATTGCGTTATAAATTCACCGATATAATCCGCCAAACCGCCTACTACGGATACTCGTTCAACAAAATAACTGAAATCCGTCAGAAACATTTGATAATGCTCCATATAAAACAGCAATTCGGAATGTATAAAGCCCCAAAACACAAACGAGGTCGCAAAAAGCAACCCTAAAAGTCCATATTTTAAAAATTCAGGTTTCATAATGATTCTCTGTCTTAAAAAAAATCCGGCTACAAAGATAATAAAACTTAATTTTTTTTCTAAAAAAACGCAAAAAATATTTTTTTTTCGAGAAAAATGACTAAAATTGCAAGATATTTGTACCTAACGATTTACTAACTCAAAACATATTAGGAAAATGAACGTTTTTGATTACAAGAATATGAAAATCGCCGGCAAAATGGGTTGGATTTTTGCCGGAATCAGTACGGTAGTACTTATTGCATCAATTTTTATCTTAAAAGCCTTCAAGGAAACAGACGAAAATGTTGAGTACACCTCGCGTGTAGTATTGCCTCAAAGCGAATTATGGAACGATGTCAGCCATTATATTTTGCTTACGGTTTTTCATTCACGCAGTTATTCCATGACTCAGAATCAGCAGGACATGAATATGTCGAAAGACTATCTTAACACATTAAGACAAACGATAGCGGCTCTAAAACAAACAGAATTATCGTCCTCTGACCAAAAAGTAATCGAGCAAATCGAAAACTGCGCCGATTTATACACCCGTGGCGGACAACAAATGGGTATGTACCGTCAAAGAATGGGACAAATATACGGAGAACTTGAAACTCACAAACAATTTCTTTACGCCCTTTTGGAAGATTTACGCAGAGACATCACCCACAGCGGTTCAAAAGATTCTAAAACGGTAGCCGAGCGGGTAACGCTTTGCTCCGAAACCATACGCCGGACTGAAACGGCAAAAGGCAAAATGCAGGACAGAGCCGAAATTCAAAACGTTTTCAGCGACGTCCGCCGAAATTTTGAACAAATCGCCAAATTTGCCCCCTCATACGGAATGTCTTACGTCGGTAGATTCCGCGAATGTGCTGAACACTTCATCGCATACGAAAACGGTGCAAAAGAATATTACAAGATTTTGGACGAAAGCCGTGTTATGAACGCTCAACTTACGGAAAACGGTAAACGAATTATGACACTTTCACGAGAAATCAGCCGCGAAAAGTCCAAAGATACGAGCGAAACATTCATTTCGGTAAAACGTTCAATATATGAGACGGCAAAGATTTTCATAATTTTAGCGGCGGTGATTATACTGCTTTGTATTTTCTATACGATACTTATCAGCAAACTCTTAGGCGGTAAAGCAAGAAAGACGGTTGAAGGTATCAACACAATCGCAACCGGCGATTTAACGGCAAAAGTTGACATTGACACGCAAGATGAGTTCGGAGATATGGCTCGGAGTATCAATAAATTAGCCGGTCAGATGAAATCCTCTATCAATAAGATTATCCGCAATGCTGACGAAATAAGCAAGAGCAGCGACGAGATAGCACACACTTCTGAAATTATGAGCGACGGCGCAGGACAACAAGCCTCTTCTGCACAGGAGGTTTCTTCGTCGATTCAGCAAATGAGTGCGGGCATTAATCAAAACTCCGACAACGCACGCGCCACGGAACACATCGCTCAAAAAACGCTTAATAGTATTAAACAGTCAAGCGAGGCAAGTCAACAGAGTATGGCAGCAATGAAAGAGATTGCAAACAAGATTTCGATTATTGACGAAATTGCGTTTCAGACCAATATTCTCGCGCTTAACGCAGCCGTTGAAGCGGCAAGAGCGGGCGAACAAGGAAAAGGTTTTGCCGTTGTTGCCGCCGAGGTCAGAAAACTTGCAGAAAGAAGTTCCGTAGCGGCTTCCGAAATTGACAAGGTTTCAAAAGAAGGCGTTGCGATAAGCGAAAATGCGGATTCGCTGTTGAAAAACATTATTCCCGACATCGAAAAAACGGCTGATTTAGTTAGGGAAATTTCGGAAGCAAGTTCTCAACAGAGTACCGGCATTGAGCAAATCAACGGTGCGGTAAAACAACTTAACGAAGTAACACAGCATTACGCTGCTTCTGCCGAAGAACTTGCCGCAACAAGCCGCGAACTTGCCGACAAATCCGACGAGTTGAAACAATCGGTAAGATTTTTCAAAACGGACGAAAATACCGAAACAGAAAAACCGAAACCCGTTGCAAGACCTGTTGCAAGACCTGCCACACAACCGGCAGCAAAACCGGCAGCAAAACCTCAGACACAAAATAGGTCTCAGGCAAAACCCGTTGCGAAACCGACTCAACAAAAAGCAATTGAAGCAAAACCGAAATTCAGTGACCTCAACTTCAATAATAAGCCAAAAGCCGAGCCTATGAAAATCAACAAAGGCGCGGTCATTAAGATGAAAGACAATAATGTTGACGACAAAGAATTTGAAAGGTTTTAAAAAAAAAACAAAATGAAGACTATGAAGAAGATATTATTAGTTTTTTTGCTGTTAACGTGTTTTGCGGAAGTTTTTGCACAAACGCCTGCTCAGGTAATTTGGCGTAACGGCGGCAAAGACGGCAGTATTGTTACGTTAAAAGACGCGCAAAAAGGGGTTCCGCTGACAGCCGGTAAAAACAAAAGCCGCACGGCATATTCCGACAAGAAAGGCAGCATAAGCATAGAATGTTCGTTTACACAAAACGACTTTATGGCGTTAAGCAACGGCAGTCCGATAAACTTTGAGATAAAATGGTACTATTACCTCAGCACCCGCAAATCTCTGATGGGCAGCAATTCGGTTACCGTCAGCAGCACTGACGTTCAGGACGGAATCGTTAAGGTTGTCTGCGAAAAAAACAACGTCAGCACCGGCTGGTGGGAAGTAACGATTAAAAACAAAAAAACAGGCGAAATGATAAGGTACGCAAATCAGGATTCTTATCAAATTTGCTTCAATTAAAAAAATAAGCGGTGATTTTGCCGCTTATTTTTTTTGCTAAAAAAAGACTGTTACAAATATTTTTTCAAAGTTTTAGGATTCTTATACGTATCCAAAAGATTTACTAGTATAATAGTGTCATTTTCAATATTATAAACTAATTTATACTTTTTCTCAAACATAATAACCCTATATACTATTTTTTCGTTCTCCAAATACGGATCTATAAACCCTATTTCAGGAAATGATGATAACCGCATAACAATTTCAGACAACCGGTCTCTTTTCTTCTTAGCAATAGTTTCACCGTAATTATCCAAAGCATAACTGATGAATTTATTCCAACTTTTACGGAATTTTTTAGACAAGACAACATTCATAATTTGCTATTTTTTCATCGGTTTGTTTCATTAATTCATCAAAGGTAATAAAGTTGCCTCTTCTTACATCGTCCACTGCATCATTCAAATCCGCAATGATTTCCTCACGGGATTGCGGTTTGTCAGAAAACCTGAATCCTTCAATTTCGGTGTCATCGTCATCATAAAAATCCATTACAGACATATAGGACAACAAATCCGAAAGTTTTACGGCATCTAAATTCAACACCCGACGAATTATCTCCGTCTGCATTTCCGGTATTTTTAATGTTAATGTATCCATAGAACAAACTTTTTTTGCAAAGTTACTTTTTTTTTCAAAAAAAACGCACTTTTTTGAATCTTTTTAAAAAAAATTGCATTTTTTCATAGGGTTGAGGCATAGTTATGTGTTATATAGATGAAAACAGTAAATAAAATTGAAACTTAAAATCTATATTTATTATGAACACAAACAATGCTATTGATTCAGCCGTAATGAACGTTGAAAAAATTGAAATCGCAGAAAGTATGTCGTTTGCGGAAATGGTTGCAGCACTTGCAATGGAAAGCGCAGATTGTTACAGCGAAATTTAATTTTTACGGCTAAAAAAACTTTTCAGATACTCCTTAACCGCCCCTTTTTCAGGAACTTCATCTTTTCCCGAAGTCCCGAAAGGGTTGCAGCGGAGAATCCTGAACAAGGTCAGAAAACTACCGACAAAAATCCCGTGAACCGTTACCGCTTCTATGCAATACTGCGAACATGTCGGAGTATGTCTGCACATCGGCGGTAAAAGCGGTGAAATTGCCGCCCTATAAAAATACACGGGCAGCAAATAAATCTTTTTAATCAAAAGTGCCGGCTTCATCTGCTAAAAACATAATTTTAGTAAAGCAATCCCTGCAAAGAGGTTCGTAAATATCTTTTTCACCGAGACTGACAAGCCTTTTATCGGTAGTCAGACGGTGTGAAAACTGGGCAAGAGAACCGCACCGCGTACAAATTGCATGAACTTTTGTTACATCGTCAGCAACAGCCATCAACGCCCCCATAGGTCCGAAAGGTCGTCCTAAATAGTCCATGTCCAAACCCGCAACTATAACCCGAGAACCTCTGTCAGCCAAAAGACGGCAGACTGAAATTATCTCATCGTCAAAAAACTGCGCCTCGTCAATGCCGATAACCACTGCCGTAGTGCTGAGCCGCAAAATGTCGGCGGCTTTTTCAACGGCAACGGAGGTTATGAGGTTTTTGTCATGCGAGACAACGTTTTCTACCGAATAGCGCGTATCGGTTTGAGGCTTAAAAATTTTAGTTTCCAAACCGGCAATTTTTGCCCGTTTCAGCCTCCTAATCAATTCTTCCGTCTTTCCGGAAAACATCGAACCTGTTATCACTTCAATGCTCCCGCTCCTTGACGGCTCTTCCATAAACATTTTTATTCTCTCTTTTTTATTCAGTTATTTTATTTTTTCTTTAGCAAAAATTCTGCATAATTTAAATCCTCGTATGTAGTGATTTTGATGTTTTGTTTTTCACCGTCTACGAGAAATATTTTTTTACCGTATTTTTCAACAACAGAGGCGTCATCGGTAAAACCTTCACAATAAGGAATTTGATATGCCTGTCTTAAAATTTTAGTAGAAAATACCTGTGGCGTTTGTATCAGTTTTACGCAATTTCTGTTTAACGGTCTGTTTTCGCCGCTTTCTTCATAACGGATACTCTCAGGCGGTGCAATACACGGTACGGCATTGCCGTTTAAGGCTGCACCAGTAAAAGTCCGCGCTATCGTCTGAACGCTTACCAAAGGTCTTACGCCATCGTGAACAGCCGTAAAATCAACATCTTGCGATACGTTATTTAAAGCATTTTTTACCGAATGGTATCTTTCTTTTCCGCCGATAACGACAATGCATCTGTCAGAGGAAAAAAACGGTGCGGAAAGAGTTCTCCACACTCCGATATGACTTTCGGGCAAAGCGAGAATAACGGCAATTTCAGGGTCGTATTCCAAAAAGCGGCTGACCGTTCTGCACAAGATGGGAACGCCGTCAAGCGGCAAAAACTGTTTAGGCACTTCTGTCCCCATTCTAAGCCCCTTGCCGCCCGCAACAATTATTACAGCGCGTTTCATAAACTTTTTACTTTCTTTGACACCAATTCTCCTATCGAACCGTTGAGAAGCGTAAGGAAATAGTCATAATTGAAATCTTTTTTGTCGAAAGAAGCAAGTTCCAAAACCGCCCAAGTTTTATCTTCAAAAACCAAAGGCACTTCCAAAAGATACTTCGGCGAACCGTTGCCTAATCCCGAAAGCACTTTGATATAATCCTCAGGAACATTGTCCATAAAAAGAATCTTTTTGTCTTTTGCAACCTGACCGGGGATACCTTCTCCGATTTCAAAAGTACGGTCGGTCTGCTCGGTATAATAAGCGTAAGAACCCGCCATAAAATATTTTTCGTCCGAAGACCTCAGAGCATAAGCCACACCTTGTACAATATCAAGACATCTTGACATATTAATAAGGAGAGTGTCAAAAAATTTATCAGAAGGTATAGTGTCCAAATCCGCAGAAATTTCCGCAACCTTGTCGGTAAGAAATTTTTTCTCCGCCTCAGCCTTTCTTTTTTTATTTTCTTGATTAATACGCTCCTGCTCTTTCATCTCTTGTTCGCGCCTTTCGTTATCAGTCTGAATGTTAACGGTTTTTTCATACGTACTGCCGTGTTGAAACATTCTCTTTGTATAAAAATACACGAAAGAGGCCGCAAGAATCGAAAACAAGGAATAAAGCCTTATTTCCAAAGTATCGGGAACTTTTTTGAACGAAAGATACGGAAATGTCGTCAAAAACACCATCGCCGATATTAAAAGATATACCACCAAAAATACGATAATCTGCCGTCTTCCTTTGTCAAATTTCATAATAATTACTCTTTTAGTTTTTGTAAATAACTGATAATCTGAGCACCGGTAAAAATATAGTCCACATCGGCGGCTTTTATTGCCGCAGTAGTCATTGTCCTTACCTGACACTCATCGGGAGACTGTACGATAGCCGTACCGCCCGCCTCTTTTATTGCCTTCATACCGAGTGCTCCGTCCTTGTTAGCACCCGACAACAAAATACCTACACATTTTGAGCCAAAACTCTTTGCCGCCGAAGAAAATGTTATGTCAATCGAAGGTCTTGAATGATTGACAACTTCCTCAGTAGAAAGTGAAATCGTTTCGCTTTTTGTAACGTACATGTGGTAATTAGCCGGAGCAAGATACACATGCCCCCTTATCACCGGCTCGCGGTCGCAAGGCTCGGATACCGGCAAAGCGGATTTCAGCCTCAAAGCCTCAACAAAACCCGTCCTGACGTTTTTGAGCCGGTGAAGGCACAGAAACATCGGAAAAGGAAAGTTTTTGTCAACCGCTGCCAAAATTCCGGTTACAACCGGAAAACTTCCCGCCGAACCACCTATTACAACATAAAGCATACTAAATCTTTTTAAAAATATTTTCCGTTTTGGAATTAGGAATAAAACTCGTGGTTTGTTCCAAGCCCCGTAAAGTCTCTCCGATTCCCAATATAAAATATCCGCCGCCGATAAGACTGTGATAAAGTTTTTCGATGCAGTTTTTTCTTGCCTGCATACTGTAAAACAACGCCCTGTTGCGGAAAAGTATCAAATTAAATCCCATATCGGGCGGTGCTTCGGTCATAAGGTTGTGTTTTAAGAAAATTGCTTTTTCGGCAAGTTGATGAGAAAATACAAACATCTTGTCGTTTTTAGAAAAGTAATCTTCCAAACTTCCTTTATTACCGAAAACATTACGGAAATTTTCTTTTCCGACTTCCATTTTCTTTAAATCAGAAAATGAATATTTCGCTTCTTTTAGTCCCTTTTCAAAACCGCAGGTAGCATACACCATCGACTTTTGAAGCAGATTGTTCCTTTCCAAAATAATCAGCAGCGAATTAAGTTCGTCATCGCCGCAAATATCGGGAACCCAAATTTTTATGAGACTTTCGTATTTAAACTTCGGGAAAACGTTTGTTTCGAGTTCTACCCACATTTGCGGGTCGCGGAACATTTCCGTAGTGGGTATCCGCATACCTTCGATAAAAAAGTCGGCAAAATTCTTATCTCTGATCATTTTCTCTACAAGCATCTCCGGAGTGTTGTATCCGTGCAACTGCATAAATCTCTCAATTCTATGACACAACAATATCGGCTCAAAATGAATCAAATCAAGACTGCCCGCCGTTCTTACCGTGCTGGTTATCTTGCGAAAACCACTTTCCGAAATATTAAACAAATCTTCCATCAAAAAAGTTTTTTCTGATAAATCAAACCTTTTTTATCGTATTTCGTGGACATCGGTCCTAAAATACTTTCATGTATACCGAGAATCAAAACGCCGTCTTCCGACAAATACTTCCAAAAATCCATAAACAATTTGTTTTGAAGCCTCTGATTAAAATATATCAAAACGTTTCGGCACAAAATTATATCGTATTTTACGTTGAAAGGATTTGTACCCGAAACAAGATTATGTTTTTTGAAAACTGCCTTCGACAACAAAAACGGTTTTATTTTCAAAGTGTCTTTCGGTACGTTAAAATCCAAGTACTTCTCTATCGGGACGATAATTTTTTCGTCCATGTTATAAGGGTTTATACAAAGGGCTTTCTTGTAATTATCAAGATATTCCGAAGCCGAACGGTAAGAAAATACTCCTTCTTCCGCCGTCTTCAAAACGTCAGTATTGATGTCCGTTGCATATATTTTTGCCTTATCCAAAAGCCCTGCCTCGTAAAGAAGAATTTCCATAGAATAAACTTCCATTCCTATCGAACAACCCGCATGCCAGATATTAATCTCTTTTTGAGCGTGAAGTTTTGGCAAAACCCTGTACTTTATAATTTGCCATACGGAAGGGTCTCTGAAAATCTCGGTTGTATTTACGGTAATGTCCTTTACGACTTGTTCGAGGAAAACACTGTCAATTTTAATTGCGTTTATCAAAGTATAGATGTCCATTTTATTATCATACAATACTTTTTCCACTCTCCTAAGAAACGATTTAAGAGAGTAGTCGCTAAAATCATAGCCGCCGCAATCTTTTAAAGCCTTAATTAATATTTTTACGTCCTCTTCCTCAAACATAACTTTATTTTAATTAAACTCCGTCAAATCTTCTCTGACTTCAATAGGCAGAATTTCGATATTGTCAACCCTCGCCCAAGACGGACCTTGTTTACAATAATCGATAAAGTCTTGAAGGTTTTTTTCTTCGCCCTGCGCCTCGATATACACCGAGCCGTCGGGACAATTTTCTATTTTGCCGGCAATTTTATAATCCTGCGCTGCAAGACGCGCATAATGACGGTAGGCTACTTTCTGTACCCTTCCGCTGACTTTTATGCTGACTGCTTTTTTCATTTTTTTATTTTTGTTTTGGTATTGATACTTGTCTAATTTCTTTAACCAACTGTTTTTCGTTACCCGAAGGCAACATTTTGTTCAAAGTCTCGTGAAAGGCTGCCGAATGATTGAAATGTATCAAATGACACAATTCATGAAGAAGCACATAATCAATAAGTTCTTCTCTTAGCAGCATTACGTAACACGAAATCCTGATTCGCTTATCACGCGAACAACTGCCCCATTTCGTAGTAGCCGAACCGATAGTAACTTCCTTATACTCCAAATTATGAAGCAGAGCCAACTCTTTCAACCTTTTCGGAACATAAAGAGCGGTCTTTTTTTTGAGTTCTGCCACATCAACCCCCTCAAACGGATTCTGAACAGGTTGCAAATATACACTTTTTTTCACGGTTTCAGCAATCCATTGATAATTAATTTCAATAAATTTTTCAATTTCATTTTTAGAAGTCTGCGTATGACATGTTAACGTTATCGTACCGTTTCCGTGAACAATTACCCTCATTCTTCTTGAAACAGGATACTTTTTTACAGTCAGAGACAAGTCCTTATATTTCAAAACGTATTTGAGCATTTGTTTATTTTTCGGGCGTTAACATTTTTTTAAACCTGAGAGAATCCCTGAGCAATCCTCCCGCTGAATCCAAGTCGGGATTGTTAAAATAAAGATACTCATAATATCCGTTCCAATCGCCGGTTACATAATAAGCGTTTGCACGAATTAAGTTAAGTATCGTATTGTTTATTTCGGCAAGTTCTTTTTTGTCCCGTTTTACATCGGTTTCTATGCCGCAAAGTGCTGCGAATTTCCAAAAATCCGTCATTAATAACTTTTCGTCGCTAAAAAGCGTATCGACGAATTTTCCGCTCAACACACCGAAAGAATCTTCCTGAAACCACACGTTGTATTTTCGTGCAACAAACTTTGAATACAAAGCCGCTTTGTCGCATTTTTTTAGTAAAGACGAACTTAAAGCCGTTTTTTCGGGAACAAACAAATCCGGCATTACACCTCCGCCTTGATAAACTTTGCGACCGTTTTTCGTAAAAAAAACCTTCAAAGTATCACCTTTGTAAGCGGACGCGCTGTCAAATTCGCCGTTTTTGAGTCGCGAAGAATAGTCCGAAGAATAATCCCCGTAACTTTTCTGAAAACTACGTCCCGAAGGCGTGTAATATCTTGAGGTCGTGAGCCTTACCAAAGAATTGTCAGAGAGCGAAAACGGCGTTTGAACAAGTCCTTTGCCGAAAGTCCGTCTGCCGATAATAATGCCTCGGTCGTTGTCCTGAACCGCGCCAGAAAGTATCTCAGAAGCCGAAGCCGTACCGTAATTTGTCAGGCAGACAACTCTTAGCCCTTCGCAAAGCGGTTTTGAAACGGTATCCAAAAGCACTATCTCTTTTTGACGGTTTCTGCCGACGGTATAAACTATCGTATCGCCGAATGAAAGAATTTGAGAGCCGATGTCCCGCACGGCGTATAACAAACCACCGCCGTTATCCCTTAAATCAATAATCAGGTTTTTGATTCCGTAATCACGCAGTCCGGCAAGTTTTGAAACAAACTCGTTGTAAGTCTGTTCGCCGAAAGAGGTAATTTTGATAACTCCCGTAACCGAATCCGTCAGAAAAGCCGCCGGAACGGAATGTAACGGGATTTCATCTCTTGTTACCGAGATTTTCAAAATACTATCAACACCCTGACGCTTGATTCCGAGTATGACGGGTGTGCCTTTTTCTCCCGTTATCAACAGCGGGAGACTCGTTTTTGACATCTTGCCCGACAATTCTACCGAATCCGCACTGACGATATTGTCGCCAGGCAGAATACCGGCTTTCTCACAAGGACCTTCCGGCATCGTAAAAAGTACTATTATACTATCGTTTAAAACGGAATACTCCACTCCTATTCCGCAAAAACGCCCTTTAATATTGCGCTCACTTTGATCGCGGTTTTCGCTCGAAATATATTTCGTATGCGGGTCAAGTTTCAAAAAAATATCGGGAATAACCGTTTCAGTCAGCGAATCGATGTCAATATCGTCAACATAACGGTTGTCAATCAAATTGATAACGGCTTGAAGTTTTGAAGGTTTTCCGTTGAAAAGCGAAATTCCCACACCCTCTTTCGTCGTGCTGAAACAAAATTTCCCGACTAACAACCCCGCTAAAAAAACCGCAAAAACCCATAGCGGTAAATATTTTTTAGAGTTCATCTTTTTGGTCGATATTAATAAATACGGTTTCTATGCCTGCTCTTTCAAGCAGTCTCAAACCGTCGTCAAGGCGGTACATCTCGCTGTAAACCACCCTCTTGATTCCGCTTTGGATTATAAGTTTCGCACATTCCAAACACGGTGAGGCAGTAACATAAAGCGTTGCTCCGAGCGAATTATTACTCGACTTTGCCACCTTAGTAATAGCATTTGCCTCTGCATGCAGAACGTATGGTTTTGTAGTGCCGTCTTCAAGTTCGCAAACATTTTCAAAACCCGACGGAGTACCGTTATAACCGTCCGAAATTATCATCTTGTCCTTAACGATTAATGCTCCGACCTTACGCCTCGTACAGTAAGAATTTTCTGCCCAAATTCTTGACATTCTGAGGTATCTTCTATCCAAAGCCTCTTGTTTGCTAACCATCATAAACTTAGTTTTTTATTATAATTAAATCCGTTCTGCGGTTTTTCTTTTTGTTTTCCGCATTATCGTTGGCAACCACGGGGCTGTACATTCCTCTGCCCGAGGCGGTATATGCCGTGCCTGCAAGCGTAGAATTTGCCGCAATGGTCGAAACCACCGAAGCAGCCCTTCTCGCGCTTAAATCCAAAAGCGTCTTAGCCTGACCGTTGTTGTCAGTATTAGAAATAACGTGTACGCGGCAGTTGTCAGTAACGGTTAAGACGGCTGAAAGTTTTTTCAAAAGTGCAAGACCTTTTACCGAAATCTCCGAAGTCCCCGCCTTAAACAGAAAATCATTAGAAAAAGTTACCGTTACGTTAGAGCCGGTAATCTGCGCAAAAGCCTCGCTCTGATTTGTGCCTGCAAGTTGTTTGTTGACGGTTGCCAAAAGTAAGTTCAACTCTTTTTTCTGACCCTCGTCAAGTGTCCTGAGCGAATCCTGAGAGGCGGCTTGAAGCGTTAATATATTCATAAGGCTGTCCGCCATGCGTGTTTTGGCAGAAAGTTTCTGTTTTTCCTCCTTATAATCGTTGATTGTATTCAACAGACTTTGATTCAAAGATGCCTTGTCGCCGGAGAGTTTTTTGACTTCACGGCTTAAAGAATCTACTGAAATATCCTTATCAGTATTACTGATTTTCAAGACGTTAGTAGAGGCATTAAAACCTTCTACCGTCTTATTGAAAACTCTGTTTAAAGAATCTAATGATTTCTTTCCGTTCATTACGGCGGTATCGTAACGCTTTTTGGTAACAAGGCACGAATTTAACAGCAAAGCCGCCGATAATATAAAAAGTGTCTTTTTCATTTTCTAAAATAAAAGATTTTGCCAAAAGTATAATTTTTTTTTGAAAGCGTGAATTTTTTTTGCAAAGATTAATAAAAAAAAACTTCCCGAATGAAAATTAATTTTTACCTTTGAACAAAATTTTAAAACGTATCAATTTTAGTTATGTTGAAAAAAATATTTTTAGCGGCTTCGTTGTTTTTGTCAGTAAACGCCTTTGCGCAGGAATGTGTTGTAGAGGGTATAGTTTTGGATTCAAAAACGGGCGAGGTTATGCCTTTTGTTAACATTGCTTTGACCGGCGGTAAAACGGGTACAATTTCGGACATCAACGGAGAATTTAAACTTATAGTCCCCGAAAATATGACGGGCAAAGATTTGTCGTTTTCGTCGGTAGGTTATTCTCCGCTTACTTTTAAGGTTTCGGAATTATCGGGCGGACATAAGGAAATAAAAATGGAGCCGCACGACTTGAAAATCAGCGAAGTTGTCATCACGGACAAAAGTGCGGCAGGAAGAAAAGTGTTGAAAAACGTTTTGGAAAATTTTTCTAAAAACTACGTCTCTTGCGACTTTGCTTACGCGGGAGAATACAAAAGCACAGTTACGAAAAACGGCAAAACAAGAAATTCGGTTTATTCTTTCAACGCTTACGACTCCGAAGGGTATGTTTCAAAAGAGTCGTCGCACGCCTTTGAAAGTCTAAATTACAAGTTTCAGTCTACAAAGCGCGATTTCAAAGTCAACGATTTTGAAACGGGAATCAACTATTTTGATTTAACCTCATCGTTTGACATCATGCGCTACGAGTTGAACGTTATGAACGCTTACAACTTGGAAGATTTTGATTTTACAATCAAAAGCGAAACGCCTGAAAATTACGTAATTGCATTTACTTGCTTGAACCCGAAAGTTATCAACACGGGCGCACTTTGTCCCGAAAAATATTACGGTGAAATCTCGGTAAGAAAAGACAAAAACGTAGTAACCACAGCCGATTATACTTTGGAAGTAAAAAACTTTTCTGAGTCTGCGCTTTCGCTTTCGGACAAGAATTTAAAGAACAATGCCGTTATTAAATGTAAAGTAAGTTACGCTGAAAAAAACGGAAAGTTTTCCTTATCCTCGGTTTCGGCGGACATAGATGTTAAAGATTCCGTTAAGGGCAATTACACAATTTCTGATAAAATAACCGTGGAGAGTGTTAATTATAAAGTTCCGGGCAAAATATCAGGAAAGGTTTTTTATTCGAGATAAAGTAATATGAAAAGAACAGTTTTGGAAATGCTGTCCGCTGCGGCAGTAAATTACAAAGACAATATTTATGTATCGGACAAGACGGACGAGGGTTGGACATCTCTTTCATTCTCCCGTGTGGAAGAGTTGTCATCGTTTTTGGCGGCTGCATTAATAAACCAAGGCGTTGAAAAAGATGACAAAATAGCCATTATGTCGGAAGGCAGAAGCAGTTGGATAATTTCGGAATATGCCGTCTTGAAAACAAGAGCCGTATGCGTACCGCTGAGTGTAAAACTTCAACCTTCTGAAATCGCTTTCAGAATAGAACATTCCGAAACTAAATATGTAATAGTTTCCAAAAACTGCATTTCAAGGATTCTCGAAATAAAAGAACAGTTATCAGCCTTAGGTGTCAAAATAATTTATCTTGACGAAAAAAACTCCGACGAGAGGCTTTTCCCTAACGTACTTTATTACGAAGATTTGCTAAAAAAAGGAGAAGAAAATTTTCTTGCAACGAGATTAGAATTAATTCAAAGGATTTCGGAGGTTGAAGAAAACGACTCTGTTACAATCAGTTATACTTCCGGCACGACGGGCAATCCGAAAGGCATTATGTTAACGCACCTCAATTATTGGTCAAATTCTCATGATGCGGTTCAGTATTTCCGTTTGGAAGAAAACTTGTCAACACTCGTGATTTTACCCTTAGATCATGCCTTTGCCCACACGATAGGATTTTTTTGCGCCACGCTTTGCAGCATAAAACTCTATTTCACCGATTCTCGCGGCGGCATGAGAAACCAACTCAAAAACATTCCGCTTAATATCAAGGAAACAAATCCCGACTTTTTGTTGACCGTACCCGCAATAACGGGAAATTTTATCAAAAAAATTAAAGATGGAATAGCCAAAAAAGGCGGCTTGGCAGCATGGATTTTTAATAAGGGACTAAAAAACGGTATCATTTATTTTGACGACGGTTTCAAAAAGCCGTCCGTTTGGAAAAAATTTTTCCATTATCCGTTTTATGCCCTTGCCGAAAAAATCGTTTTTCCTGAAATCCGTAAAACTTTCGGCAATAATTTAAAGTTTTTTATCGGCGGCGGTGCAATGCTCGACATAAAACAACAGCAGTTTTTCAATTGTATCGGTATTCCCGTCATGCAAGGTTACGGACTTTCTGAGGCTTCGCCCGTTATAAGTGTCAATCAAAGACACAGACATAAATTCGGATCTTCGGGCGGAGTGTTGTCGGGCATAGATTGCAAAATTCTTAACTCGGAAGGCAAAGAGTTGCCCGTAGGAGAAAAAGGTTACATCACAGTAAAAGGACTTAGCGTAATGAAAGGCTATTTCAAAAACGAAAAAGCAACCTCAGAGGTAATCTCAGAAGACCGCAGGCTCAATACCGGTGACTTAGGATATATGGACAAAGATAATTTTCTTGTCGTAACCGGCAGAGAAAAGGCTGTGCTGATAAGCGCAGACGGCGAAAAATATTCTCCCGAAGAAATCGAAGATGCCGTTGTCAATTGTTCTGATTTTATTTTACAATGCGTTCTTTATAACGACCATTGTAAATATACAAGTGCTCTTATAACGTTAGACAATGCAAGAATAAAATCTTATATATCAAGTCATAATATATCTTCACCTAAAAAAATGTTTGAAGTGATAAAAAAATCATTTTACGCATTTCAAAACGATGCTTCGTACAAAAACAAATTTCCTCAGCAGTGGATACCGTCGGTGTTTGCTATCCTGCCGGAAATCTTTACCGAGCAGAACAAAATGGTGAACTCCACGATGAAAGTCGTAAGATTTAAAGTTTTGGAAGTGTACAAAAACCGAATAGAAAGAATGAACACTCCCGAAGGTAAAAACAGCGATGAAGAAAATTTACAAATTTTGGCAGATATTATGAAATAATAAGAATATTTTAATAAAAAAAATTTGAAATATCAAAAAAAATGCAATATATTTGCAAGTTGAATAAGGTAACTACTTTTTAAAAGACGATAACTGCTATGAATCATATTGTAAGCGCAGGAAATATGAAAACTCCGAGAGTCAACCTCGACCCCGAAAAGGGACTTGTTGAACTCGGCGGTCGCTCTATCCCCGAAAACACTGAAAGTGTTTACCGCCCGTTGATTGAGTGGATTGAGGAATATAAAGAGCAACCTCAGGAAAAGACAGTCGTAAAAATCGACTTTGAGTATTTCAATTCCTCCTCGGCAAAATATTTAATAAGGTTTCTCGAATATTTCAGCACAATGAAAAAGTCGGGTTATGAAATCGTTGTCAATTGGTATTATGATGATGACGAATTGTTGGAATACGGAGAAGATTTTCAGGAAGTTTTGGAAATGAAATTCAACTTCTATTCGACAAAAGATTACGATAAGTTTTAAGCCGAAAGAAGAAAAAGATTTTTTAAAGAAAAAATCCCCGCTATAAACGGGGATTTTTTTGTTTTATTAACGTTTTTTTTCTAATAGTTTTATATTTTTGACGTTTTAAATAATAAACGGACAATAACATGAAAATAGAAGATCATAATCATCAAAACCAAACAACGGTACAGTCTGCTTCACCGGAGGTCTACAACGTCTCTAACGAAACTTCTATGAACATAGAAAGGGCGGAATTAGTACTGTCATATATTATAAATCAAGGAATTGACATTTCGGAAGAACTCGTAAAAGTAGTTGTTGACAGCAAATTTATGAGTCATCAAAAAAAGTGGAATCCCGAAATAGAAGTAAAATTCCGTATGGCTTACAAAGAATTGACGAAAATTATCAAGCCCGTTACGGTAGATTCTCTTATTTCGTCAAGACCGAAACCTATTTCAGGCAACGGCGCGTTTGAAAAAATGCTCACTTTTGTCGGCAAAAAAGAAAGAAACGCCTTTTCTCATATATCAGCACGAGGTTACACTATCGGCACTATTATAACAATGGTGTTTCTGCTTTTTATCCAAATTTACTTTTACATCGGCTCTACGAGGCTCGCTAACATTTCGGAATGTGAAACCGAAATCGAAGCAAAAGAATCGCGTCTTAGCGAATTGCTTTTAGTAAAGGAGGTCAATGACGACAACATTGCCGTCAACAACGAGTATGAAAGGGTTTTCAACAACATTCTCGAACTTGACGAAAAGCGTAAAAGTAATATCGAAATGTTAAGACCGTGGACAAAGCGTGTTAGAGCCGTAACCCTTACGGGACAGTTCAAAACAGATTCTATATCCCTTAATTCCAAAGACTTCGACAAAGCAAATACAGCAATTGTTCAAGAGGCTAAAAGTTATGTGTGGATAATCGGAGTTTATATTCTGCCTCTGCTTTACGGCATAATCGGCGGATTTACTTTCGTGTTAAGAGAAATAAACGAGGAAATCAAAAAAATGACTTTCTCTGACGGCAGCAACGTAAAATATCTGTTAAGAATTTTGCTCGGAGCAATAGCCGGACTAAGTGTCGGGCTTTTCTGGGGCGATATAGAGCATGCACAAAAACTCGGACTTTCGACCCTTTCGCCGATGTTGTTGGCGTTTTTAGGCGGATATTGCGTAGAATATCTGTTGCAGTTTATTGAAAAAGTTGCAAATATGTTTTTCAAAAAGTACGACCCCGAAAATCAGAAAAAAGAAAAAAGCACGGAACCCGTCGCTGATAAACCGCAACAATGAGCAGGAAAGAAATCATAAGGACTTTGCTATATGCCCTTACCGTTATCGCAAGCATAGCGACATGGCTTTACAGCAATCATTTGACCAAGGAGTTAGAAGAAAAGGAAACCCTGTATCTGACTCTTTGGTCTGATGCCGTCAGAGAATTTGAAAACGTGGATTTGGACGGTAATGTCAGCCTTTTGGCATATAAAATCATCGACAACAACAGCATTCCCGTTATTTTGATGAACGACAACAATCTGCTCTCTTACCGTAACATCGACCTTGACACTTCAAAAATGTCGGCAGAGGCTTTTCTGACGGCAAAGTCAAAAGAAATGCACTCTCGGCACGAGCCGATTATGATAGAATACAAACGCGGCAAATACGACATTCTGTTTTATGATGACAGCAAAACATTAAAGCAACTAAAAATTTACCCGTTCATACAACTTGTCGTATCGGTTTTGATAATAGTTTTGCTGATTGTAGCGGTAAGAAATACTACAAAAGCCGATCAAAACAAAATTTTGGTCGGCATGAGTAAAGAAACCGCACATCAGTTAGGGACACCTATTTCTTCACTTTTGGCTTGGATTGAAATTCTCAAAGCCGAAAACTACAATCCTGAACTAACCTCGGAGGTAGAAAAAGACATAAAACGTCTTGAAAAAATCACCGACCGTTTTTCGCGTATCGGTAATAAGCCCGAATTAAAATACGAAAACATTTGTCCCGTTCTTACTAATTCGGTAAATTATTTAAAGGCAAGAACTTCCCAAAACGTCAACTACATTATGGAAATTCCTGACGAAGAAATTTTAGTAATGATTAATGTTTCGCTTTTTGAATGGGTGATAGAAAATATCTGCAAAAATGCCGTTGATGCAATGCAAGGAAAAGGCGTTTTGACTATAAAACTTTCTCAAAATGTATCTGATGTCAGCATCGAAATTTCTGATACGGGCAAGGGTATTGCCAAAAGAAATTTCAAAAAAGTTTTCCGCCCGGGATTTTCCACAAAAAAACACGGCTGGGGTTTGGGCTTGTCGTTAGCACAGAGAATTATCAACGATTATCACAAAGGAAAAATTTTTGTAAAGACAAGTCAGGTAAATAAAGGTACAACTTTTAAGATTTTATTGCCGAAATAATAGTTTTTTTCTAAAAAAACATCGTTTTTTAGAAAATTTTACACTTTTTTGCAAAAAAAAGCACTATTTCTTGAAACCTTTTCCCCTAAAATCCGTTATAATAAGTAGACACAGAAAATTCTTCATAATGGTAAAAATTTAGGTTAAATTGATTAAGGTAGCAAGAAAAGACCGCCTTTGTGATAAAGCCGGTCTTTTTTTATGCGTTTACCACAACACTTTGTTTATAGAATTTTGATACGGCGAAATATTAATTTTTCCGCCGAGAACTTCGATTGTATTGTTAACAGCCTTTTGATATACCGCATTATCGGTTTTGCCGTAGCCCATATAAAGCGAAGATATATAATATGCCGGATTTTTAAACACTGCTGTATCTTTTGCACCGTTTTCTCCCGTAGTCATTTTCCACCAAGAGGGATAAAGCCGTCCTAAAACCGTTCCCGAAGAATTTTCTGAAATCAATTTTGAAACTTCCGTTTCGGCAGACGAGTTTCTTACAAGTCCCGTATAACAAACGGTGCATGCGTTGTTGTTGTCCACCGTCCCGGCTATGCAAATGCAGTAACCCGCGTTTGCAGCAGCATCAAACCATAACCGTGGCATATCTATCAAGCCCGAAAAACGGATATAACCGCTTTCTTTTAATTCCGAAAATTGTAAATAAATGTTGTCGATTCTGTAAACGGTTTTTGTTTCGGGAGAATAGCCCGTAATAAAAAGTTCGTTTACGGTTGACTCTTTTGTCGTGGAAAATTTCAAAAGGCATTTCATATCTTTTGAAAAAATATGTTCGGGATATTTCACCCTGTCGTAATTAACGGGCGAAAACACCACTACACCGTTTTGAAAGTTTTCGTTATAAAAAAATTCAACGGCATTATCCGAACTTTGTTCTTTTTCCGGTGTTTTATCCTTGTCTTTTGACACGCTGCTGCCGGGTATGTCGGTAATTTTAAGACAATACTGATAATCAACGCCTGCATACGAGGCTTTCTCCACGACTTCCCATTGTTTTATCCTTGAATCAAGCGGCGAGGTGTATGTGCCGAGATAGGGCTCTGTAAACTTCATCCAACTTTCTTTTTTGAGCCTCGGATTAAAAATCGAGTTCACAATCCTGAAACACATATCGTATGAATTAACGATACAATTCATTACACCTTTATGAAACGTAGTATCGTTAGGAAAAGTTCTTGCCGTATCAAGTGAGTTAAAATTAATTTCAGGATCAGAAATCTTTGCACTGTCATCGCTGATTAGTTTTCCGTTTTCCGTATTACCCGGATCGAAATACGGAGTTTCGATTGATTTCAGCATTAATTTAGAACTGACCAAAAAATCAGTGTAATTACCGCTGTAATACCCGTCTTCTGCACGTTGAGTAGATGTACTATCTTCATCTTCATCGTTCATAGCACATGAAACGGTAAAAAACAATGCAAAAACTGTTAATATTTTTAATGTAAACTTAAACATCACTTTTGTAATTTTGTTGTACTTTCGGTCTTTATATATAACACACAAAACACTAAAAACCCTATTTATTTGATTTAAAAAAAATGTTACAAAAAGGTATTTTAACGGTTCTGATGTTAGTTGTCAGCAATACGTTTATGACATTGGCATGGTACGGACATTTGAGGGTAGCCCAAATTCCGAAATATTCCAACATGCCGCTTTATGCGGTAATTCTTTTCAGTTGGCTTATTGCCTTAGCCGAATACAGTTTTCAAGTCCCCGCCAACAGAATCGGTTTCGACTCTAACGGAGGTCCGTTTTCGCTCATTCAACTCAAAGTCATTCAGGAAGCCCTTTCGCTGATAGTTTTCACTGTTGTATCGGGACTTCTTTTCGGCTCGCTCAACCTTCATTGGAACCATATTTTGGCGTTTATACTTTTGATTATCTCCGTTGCTTTGGTTTTTTATAAATGATTTTCAACACGAAGATAAACTTTATCTCCCCGTCTTACGAGTTTTGGGACGGGGATTGATATTGTCTGACCTTTGTGCGCAGAGTCAACGGGTTTTAAATCGTAACGGATTTCCGTAACTTCAAACTCTTCTACACCCGTGGTTTGTCCGACAACAAAAACCGTGTCGCCGGTTTTCAAAACGCCCGAATTTAAGTAAATTTCCGCAACTGAAAGTTTTGAGAAAAAATTGTTGACAACGCCGATAAATTCTTTATGATATTTGGCTTTTGAACCGTGCATATCAGTCCATTCGCCGAGCCTTTGACCGAGATAATAACCGTTCCAAAAACCACGGTTAAAGACATCTTTCAAACGCTCTTTGTCAGCTTTGGCTTTTTCCTTTGTGTAAGTTTTATTCTCAATTTCTTTAACGGCGTTGCAGTAAATCTGCGTCGTAAGTTTTACGTACTCAGGCGGTCTTGCGCGTCCTTCAATTTTCAGGACTTCGACACCGGAAGCCAAAATTTCGTCCAAAAATTCTATCGTACACAAATCTTTCGGTGACATGATATATTCGTTTTCGATTGCGAGTTTTTCGCCCGTTTCCAAATCCGTAACTTCATAACCGCGACGGCAGATTTGAAGACACGCCCCTCTGTTAGCCGAATAATTCATTTGATGAAGGCTCAAATAACATTTTCCCGAAACCGCCATACAAAGCGCACCGTGAACAAACATTTCTAACCTTACAAGTTCTCCTTTGGGACCGCGAATATTTTGTCTGATGATTTCATCATGAATATGTTTTACTTTGTCAAGACTACATTCCCGCGCCAAAACCATAACGTCGCAAAACTTGGAGAAAAATTTTACCGCCTCAACATTAGAAATATTGAGTTGCGTAGAAGCATGAACTTCAACACCTTTTTCAAGTGCATACTGCAAAACGCTTGTGTCAGAAGCAATTATCGCCGTAACATGATTTTCTTTTGCCAAATCCACAAGACGGCGCATTTGTTCAAGGTCGTTGTCGTACATTATCGTGTTGATTGCCAAATAAGACCTTACGCCGGAGTTTTGACAAATCTCTACAATCTTTTTTAAATCCTCTTCCGTAAAATTCACGGTTGACTTTGCCCTCATATTAAGAGTGCCGAGTCCGAAATAAACAGCCTGCGCACCGGCATTAACGGCGGCGGCAAGAGTTTCAAAACTGCCCGCAGGCGACATTACTTCAATCATTTTTCCTTAGTTTTAATCAGATTACCATTATAAATTTCAACCAAATTAAAATTACCGCAAAAATTATACAGCGGACAATATTTGCAGTAACTTTTTTCGGTTCTTTCATTTTATACTTTTTTATCAGCAGTAAGACCACCGCTAACGCCAAAAACACAAGCGAGGCAACAACAAGCGGCACGGGATTTACTTCATAATCAAACCTCAAAACCGCAAGTATCGAAAGACAGCCGAGCAGATATGCCACATAAACTACTCTGCGAATTGCTATTCTGATACCGGCAACTTGTTTTTCAAACGGACGTATTGCCATAAGCCAATACAAAAAAGCCAACAGACACAAGCCCGCATAAACGCAATAATACGAATACTTTACTTCTTTTACGAGCAAAAAAAGCGATACCGCCAAAAACACTATAAAAAGCGATTCGAGAGCATCAAAATACTTTGTTACAAAATTAAATAATTTGTTTCTGAACATTTTTCCTTGTTTTTGTTGTTAAAAGTCATAATAATAATTCATCGGAGTAATAGCGATTCCGGCAGTTATGTAATTGTCTTTACGGTCAACGCCGTAGTACTCTTTGTCGGTTTCGTGTCTTGACAAGGTTACGAAAACGTTCCATTTAGTTTTTTTGTTGAGAAAATACCTCAGCGTAAAATCTCTGTAACAAGAGGTATTTCTCTGTAAAATTTTCATGTCAAAACCTGCGCCGCAATATTCCAAATTCAAGAAACAGACAAATTCGCCGCCGCTGTTTTTATCCATAAAAAACGGCACGGTTATCGGATAATTATACGACCAAAAAGCCGCCGGATTGTCGTTGTTATCAAGCCTTGCCGAAGTATATTCCGCCTGAAAATGCGAATTTAGTTTCGGCACAAGAGAGAAAAAAACGTCAAATACATGAAATCCCGCCTGACAACTAAACTCCTCTAAATAATTTGCCTGATGATAAAGTTTTATGTTTTTTATAGGCGAGAAATTTATGTCGTAACCTAATGACATTTTTCTGTCGCCTTTCAAGCGCATAGTTCCCAAAATAACGGCTAACTCTAAGTTTTTCAGCGGTTTATAACCCGCTATGTGAAAACTTGAATATTTGAAATCAACTTTTTTGGCGTTGCTGTAACAAAATTTTCCGCCGTGCATATAAGCCAAAAGAAGGCTGTAATAAAATTTTTTATAGTTGAAATCATTTCTCAAATACGGATAAGGAAATGTCAAGTTGCTGAGAATCACCGACCTGTACCCCGAGCCGATAAAGTGTCTGTCATTACCCAAAGAAACTCTATAATTTTTGTTGACATCAACCGTAAGGCTCGAAGTTGCGACCGCCCAATCAAGACCGTAAGACTCAAAAGCCTTTGCATGACCTTGCCCGGGAATGACGGAATTTCTCAGCCTTTTTATAATGCTGTCCGTAAAAGGCAAAAATCCGGCTTGATTTTCACAAAATTCCGACTTAAAATGTATTCTTTTGCCTAATCTGCCGAAAATTTCAACACCGCGCGTATTTAAGAAATAATCTTTGTTCTCGTCAGCATTATCCTGAGAAAATATTTCCATATCCATAATCGGATTTATCGTCAAAGAAAAATCCTTAGAAGCAAATTTCAAGAAATCGTCCTCAAAAAAATGCGTATATAACCAATTAACGAATTTTTCTTTTTGAACCGTATCTATGTCTTTTTCAGGGATTAAAACCGGCTTAAATAAAGTAAACCTTTCAACACTGTCTACGAGTGCCGCACTTTGCATTTCTATATCATAAACCGGAGCTAACGGTTGATAAAACCGTTGCGCCCTTGTCCCGCAAAAAACAGTCAGTAACAAAAACAAAACAAAGATTTTCCTAATCATTTTCTTTAAATTCTTTTAGCGGGATTTTTCCCTGTACTTAGAGTTAGAGTCCGTAAGAATCGACAAATAACTATGATAACGCGAAGGCGAAATTAAACCTTCGTCAACAGCCTCTTTTACTGCGCAACCGGGTTCGTGAGTATGTGTGCAGTTATAAAACTTACAACGGCTCAAACACTTAAACATTTCAGGAAAATTATGCGCAATATCTTCCTCTGACATTCCCGTTAAGCCGAAACCTTTTATTCCGGGCGTGTCAATGATTTTGCCGCCGAAGTCAAGGTCAAACATTTCCGCAAAAGTCGTCGTGTGTTTTCCTGCGAATGAATATTGTGAAATTTCGGCTGTTTTAAGGTTGAGTCCGGGGTTAACGGTATTAATCAAAGTTGACTTTCCCGTTCCTGAATTGCCCGAAAGCATTGTCGTCTTGTCTTTTAGCAATGCTTTTAAATCCTCTATGCCCTGACCCGTTATTGAAGATACGGCAAGGGTTTTATAACCGATTTTTTCATAAATCTCCATTGTCTCTTTCAAAACGTCTTCAAGACCGCCCTCGTAAATATCCGCCTTGTTAAAAACCAAAACTGCCGGCACTTTGTAAGCCTCTGCCGAAACTAAAAACCTGTCAACAAATTCGAGCGGCGTTTCGGGCATAATAAGAGTAAGGACAAGCAGACACTGATCTACGTTAGCGGCGATGATATGGTTTTCTTTGCTCAAATTCACCGACTTTCTTACGATGTAGTTTTTGCGTTTTTTTATCTCAGTGATAACGCCTGTTTTGTTGTCCTGCTGAAATTCGAACTCCACTATATCGCCAACGGCAACGGGATTTGTAGTCCTGAGCATATCCAAACGGAGTTTGCCCCTGACCTTGCAATCAATTCTCTGCTCTCCGGACAAGACAATGTAGTTGCTGCCGGTAGATTTTATGACCAAACCTTCCACTTTGCTTTTTTAAAATATTTCTATTCCCACGGGACAATGATCGGAATAACGCAAGTTGCTGCGGATAAAAGCGGATTTTAATTCTCCTTTCAAATTGTCCGTAACCATATTATAATCTATTCTCCAACCGAGGTTTTTCTGATAAGCCCCCGCTCTGTAAGACCACCAACTATATTGTTTTTCTTCATTGTTGAACTCTCTGAAACTATCCGTATATCCGAGGTCAACAAACCTTTGAAACCAATCCCGTTCTTCGGGCAAAAATCCCGAAACGTCTTCATGAGTTTCAGGCTTGTTGATGTCAATCCAAAGTCTGCAAATATTAAAATCGCCGTTTATAATAAGTTTGTCGTGAGTTTTTCTTAATTCCTGAACGTATTGAGAAAAATCTTCAAGCCATTGCATTTTAAAAGCCTGTCTTTCTTCGCCGCTCGTGCCTGAGGGGTGATAAACGGAAATCACGCTGAAACCGTCATAATCGGCTCTGATAAAACGTCCTTCGTCATCGTATTTTTCTATTCCCATTCCGTATTCTACGTGCAAAGGTTCTTGTTTGCTGACGATTCCCGTCCCTGAATATCCTTTTTTCTTTGCTGAAAACCAATAGCAGTTATAACCGTAACGCTTAAACTCCACTTCGTCTATCTGACCGTTTTGCGCTTTGGTTTCCTGAATGCACAAAATATCAGGATTTTCTTCTTTGAGCCACGTGTAAAGTCCTTTTGTAACAGCCGCTCTTATTCCGTTTAGATTGTATGATATTATTTTCATATTTTTTAGTTTAATTTAAAAAAATCTCTTATACCCGACAATTTATCTTTTCGGTAATTTAAGTATCCGAACTTTTTCGCGCCCATACCTTGCAAAATGCTTTCGCTTATACGGATTTTTTGCGGGTCAACAACAAGAATAAGCGGTGCACCCTCAAAATAGGTGAGAATATGAAAAAGCATCAGAATTGTTTCGTCTACGGTATTATATTTGCCTATGGCTTCGAGTTGCGGGATAAAAATATAATTGCCGTCAAAAATCACCGTTATTATGCCGCACGAAAGATTGTTTATGTCGTCAAGAAAAAACGATACGCACGATTTGCGTTTTGACGACTCAGAAATTATCCGTCCTATGGTTTCGATTTCTTTGAACGATTTGTTTGTATTACACCGCATAAACGATTCAACAAAAACCCCTTCTCCCGCTTTGGTAAATCTAAAACCCTGTTCACCGAATTTTAATATTCGGTTTTTTATCCTTGCCGACATATTGGCGAGTTTATCTGACAAACATTTTACGGTATCAAACTGATACAAATATTGTACTTTTTTTCTGCCTTTTTTCGGCGGAAAAAAACCTGAAAATTTATCTAACCGTATATCCGCATACTTGAAATTATTTGCAATAAACTGCAAAAACTTCTTCGCGACTTCTTTTTGCGGTAATTTTCCCGAATATATCCCGAGCCACTCCATGCAATCAGGCAAATAGAGTTTTCCGTCAGAAAAAAACAGCGGCATAACGGCTTCGTAATCGCCGAGTACAAGTCCCCGCCAGTCAGTAGAAACACAGTCCAAAAACCATGTGCGCGAGTATAAACAAGCATTAACAGAATTGTCAATGCAATCCTGCCATGCGTCATAGTCAATTTCTTGATGCCTTAAATACTCTACGTCCATACCAAGGGGGAAAAAATTACAAAAAAACAGGAAAATCCCCTAAAAAAACTTTTATGGAATTCCCTGTTTTAATGACTAATTTTTTTCTTACAAACCTACGCCAATTTGTTAACGTGAATTTGCAATTTTGATTTAAGATTACTTGCTTTATTCTTGTGGATAATGTTCTTTTTAGCAAGTTTGTCAATCATTTTTACTACTGTGGGAAGAGCCTTTTGTGCTTCTTCTTTGTTGTCGTTAGCGCGCAATTTTCTTACTGCATTGCGCATTGTAAGAGCGTAATAACGGTTGCGAACTCTTATCGCTTCGTTTTGTCTGATTCTCTTTTTTGCTGAATGATGATGAGCCATTTCTTTTATCTCTTTTTTTTTAAAAAATTAATTAATTTCGTTTCTTAAAAAACCTCCGTCTTTTTAACGGAAATTTCAGACGGCAAAATAACAAAAAAATATTCAAACAAACAAATTTTTTTTCAAGTAAAAATTTTTTTTCTAATATTGCGCAAAAAAACAAAATGGAAGAAGCA
Organism: Bacteroidales bacterium; assembly: GCA_017417315.1. Taxonomy (GTDB): domain Bacteria; phylum Bacteroidota; class Bacteroidia; order Bacteroidales; family UBA3824; genus UBA3824. The sequence continues at coordinate 246,594 of JAFPZK010000053.1, read as the reverse complement.
AAAATATCAGTTATAACCGTGGTTTTTAACGGAGAAGAAAATATCGAAGAAACAATCAAAAGTATTGTAAATCAGGATTATAACAATCTTGAATATATAATCGTTGACGGCAAAAGTACGGATAAGACTTTGGATATTGTAAAAAAATACGAAAGCAAAATTTCAAAAATTATTTCAGAAAAAGACTCCGGATTATACGATGCAATGAACAAAGGCTTGAAAATTTCGACGGGAGATTTCGTTATTTTCATTAATTCGGGCGACAAATTTTCGAGCGAAAACGTTTTGAGCGAAATTTTTGCCGGCAAAGATTTCTCCGGCGTTGACGTAGTTTACGGTGAGACCGACATTATTGATAATCAAGGCAACGTTATACATTCAAGACGACACCGCCCGCCTGAAAAACTAAAATACACTGACTTTTTAAAAGGTATGCTTGTATGTCATCAGTCGTTTTTTGCGCGGCGGACTTTGTGCAAAAACTACAATCTGAAATATAAATATGCCGCCGATTATGATTGGTGTCTTAACGTTTTGAAAACCTCACGCAGCAATTATAATTCTAAGAAAACGGTTTCATACTTTTTGGAAGGCGGCAGAACGGCAAAAACCATCGCTCCGGGTCTGAAAGAACGCTATAAAATAATGTGTTCGCATTTCGGAGTTTTTAGAGCGACGTTTTGGAATGTGGTTTTGTCAGTGAAATTTTTGTGGTGGATTTTGTTTCACAAATGGTTTTAAAAAAAAGGAGTGCGGGCATCTCTGCCCGCTAAAAAAAACATTTATTTTTTTAAGGCTTTCAAAGTTGCTTCTAAGGCATTGCCTCTTAAATCTTTCGCGAGAATAATGCCGTTTTTGTCTATCAGAAGGTTAGCAGGAATAGCCTCTAACTCAAACATATCCGCTAACGAAGAATACCAACCCTTAAAGTCGCAGATGTGATAATTCCACGGAAGTTGGTCTTTTTCAATGGCTTTTACCCAATCGGCTTTTTTGCTGTCGAGCGAAATGCTGAAAACTTCAAAACCGCTACCTTTTGAAAATTCGGCGTTTTTGTATTCGTTATAAGCCTTTTTCAGAGCGGGATTTTCGGCACGGCACGGCATACACCATGAAGCCCAAAAATCAACTAATACGACTTTCCCTTTCAAATCCGAAAGTTTCAAAACCTGTCCTTCGGGATTTTCGCCCGAAATTTCATAAATTTTTTCGCCGATGTTGATGCCTTCTTTTTGTCCGCAGGCAACAAACGGCAATGTCAACAATATCGCTAAATAAAAAACAATTTTTTTCATACCAATATATTTTTAAAAAAGTTAATATCTCTAAACATAATAACTTTAATTTTCTGAAAATGTTGTATAAAATTAGTGAAATAAAATATTTTTTCAAAATTCTTAAAAAAAGTTTGGATTTATTCGTAATTTAAACTTAAATTTGCAATTTGAAAAACTTTTATTTTTTAAACAATTAAAATTATATAACAAACAATCTGCTATGAAAGGATTTTTTAAAAGTTCTATCGGGAAAAAGCTGGTAATGAGTATTACAGGTCTTTTTCTAATTTTGTTCCTGTTATTCCACATGTCGATGAACATTGTGGCAATAATCAGCGGTGAGGCGTACAACAAAGTGTGCGAATTCCTCGGAACTAACTGGTATGCCTTAGCCGGTACTGCCGTGTTAGCCTTGGGTTTTCTTTTTCACCTTGTTTATGCTACTATTCTTACTATCCAAAACCGTAAGGCACGCGGTAACGACCGTTACGACAATCAAAACCTGCCCGCAGGCGTTGAATGGTCGTCTAAAAACATGTTCGTTCTCGGTGCAATCGTTTTTGTAGGTCTTATCCTTCACCTCAGCCATTTCTGGTCTAAGATGATGTTCGCTGAATTGGCAGGCTGCGAAGGTCTTCAATTCGGTGCAACTGACGGTGCTGCGTGGATTAACTACTACTTCTCTCAGTGGTACAACGTGGTAATTTACCTCGTTTGGTTTGTTGCTATTTGGTTCCACTTGAACCACGGTTTTTGGTCTGCTTTCCACACTCTCGGAGCAAGCAACTCTAAGTGGATTCCCAGATTAAAATGTATTTCTACTTGGTTTACCTCTATCGTAATGGGCGGTTTCGCACTTACAGTATTGGTTGCATTCTTTACGGCTAAATAGTTGTAAAACAAAAAACTAAAAAAATCAATAAACATTTTTTTACGGTTCTGACAAAAAAGGAAAATTTTTTCGTCATCAGAACTAAAAACTTAAATAATTTGTATAATAAATGGCACAATTGGATTCTAAAATACCGGAAGGCGATTTGAAGGACAAATGGACCAATTATAAGGAACATCAACACCTTGTAAATCCCGCCAACAAAAGAAAAATAGATATTATCGTAGTCGGAACGGGTTTGGCAGGTGCTTCGGCAGCCGCTTCTCTCGCTGAAATGGGCTTCAAAGTTAAAGCATTCTGCTACCAAGATTCTCCCCGTAGAGCGCACTCTATCGCTGCTCAGGGCGGTATCAACGCTGCTAAAAACTATCCTAACGACGGCGACTCGGTTTACAGACTTTTTTACGATACAATCAAAGGCGGCGACTACCGCGCAAGAGAGGCTAACGTTTACCGTTTGGCAGAAGTTTCTAATTTGATTATCGATCAGTGCGTTGCACAAGGCGTTCCGTTCGCAAGAGAATACGGCGGACTTCTTGCTAACCGTTCATTCGGTGGTGCGCTCGTATCGCGTACATTCTACGCCCGCGGTCAGACGGGACAGCAGTTACTTTTGGGCGCATATTCAGCACTTTCTCGTCAAATCGGCTTAGGAAACGTTGAAATGCACTCTCGTACCGAAATGATGGATCTCGTTATGATTGACGGTCGTTGTAGAGGTATCGTAACAAGAAACCTTATCACGGGTGAAGTTTCTTCACACTTTGCTCACTGCGTTATTTTGGCTACCGGCGGTTACGGAAACGTTTACTTCCTTTCTACTAACGCTATGGGTTCTAACGGTTCGGCTGCTATGAAAGCATACAGAAAAGGTGCTTATTTCGCTAACCCTTGTATGGTTCAGATTCACCCGACTTGTATTCCGCAACACGGTGATTATCAGTCAAAACTTACCCTTATGTCTGAATCCTTGCGTAACGACGGACGTATTTGGGTTCCCAAAAAGAAAGAAGATGCAGAGGCTTTGAGAAAAGGTTTGAAAAAAGCATCTGATATTCCTGACGAAGACCGTTACTTCTATTTGGAAGAGCGTTATCCCGCATTCGGTAACTTAGTACCGAGAGACGTTGCTTCAAGAAACGCAAAAGAGCGTTGCGACGCAGGTTACGGTGTTAACAACACCGGAAATGCCGTATTCTTGGATTTCAAATACGCTATCGAACGTCTTGGTAAAGATGTTGTTGAACAGCGTTATGGTAACCTTTTCCAAATGTATCAGAAAATCACTGACACTGACCCGTACAAAGAGCCGATGATGATTTATCCGGCTATCCACTACACAATGGGCGGTATTTGGGTTGACTACGAACTTTCAACGACGATTCCGGGCTTGTTTGCAGCAGGCGAGGCTAACTTCTCAGACCACGGTGCTAACCGTCTTGGTGCATCGGCTTTGATGCAAGGTTTGGCTGACGGTTACTTCGTATTGCCGTACACCGTTCAGGAATATTTGGCTGACCAGTTCAACGTTAAACGCATTAATCCGAAAGAAAATGCTGAGTTCCAGAAAGCCGAGAAAGAGGTTAAAGAATACATTGATAAGTTGATGAAAATCAACGGTAAACATTCTGTTGACCATTACCACAAAGAACTCGGAAAAATTATGTGGAACAACGTCGGAATGGCAAGAACGAAAGAATCATTGGAAAAAGCAATTTCTGAAATCAAGGCTTTGAGAGAAGAGTTCTGGAAAGACGTTAAAATCCCCGGCTCTGCTAATGGTCTTAACGTAGAACTTGAAAAAGCAAACCGTGTTGCTGACTTCCTTGAATTAGGTGAACTTATTGCCCGTGATGCTTTGCACAGAAACGAGAGTTGCGGCGGACACTTCCGTGAAGAGTCTCAGGAAGAAGGCGAGGCAAAACGTGATGACGAGAACTTTATGTATGTTGGTGCTTGGGAATACAAAGGTTACAATCAAGAGCCTGAACTCCACAAAGAACCGCTTAACTATCAGTTCATAAAAGTTCAGAAACGTAACTATAAGACCGGTAAATAGTTAGTATCGGTTAATTAAAGTAAAAGGTTAGAAAAGTTCAAACAAATTTAAATTAGTCAAAAAAAATGGCAGAAGGACATAAAAGTTTAAATTTAACATTGAAGGTATGGCGGCAGGCAGGCCGCAATGCCCAAGGCCAGTTTAAAGAATATACAGTTTCAAATATATCTACCGAGGCATCGTTCCTCGAAATGATGGACATTTTGAACGAGCAATTAATCGAAACTGCTGACCCTGACGGTCCCGTAGCATTCGACCACGATTGCCGTGAAGGTATCTGCGGTATGTGTTCGCTCTTTATTAACGGTCGTGCACACGGACCAGACGATGATATTACGACATGTCAGTTGCACATGCGTAAATTCAACGACGGCGACAAAATCACGATTGAGCCGTGGCGTTCGGGCGGTTTCCCGATTATCAAAGACTTGATGGTAGACCGTACGGCATACGACAAAATCATGCAGGCGGGCGGATTTGTATCGGTTTCAACGGGTGGTGTGCCTGACGCAAACGCAATTCCGATTCCTAAACCCGATGCTGATGAGGCTATGGACGCTGCTGCTTGTATCGGTTGCGGTGCGTGCGCAGCAACTTGCAAAAACGGTTCGGCAATGTTGTTCGTGTCGGCAAAAGTTTCGCAACTCGCACTCTTACCGCAAGGTAAAGCCGAGGCTGCAAGACGTGCAAAAGCAATGGTTGCAAAAATGGACGAACTCGGTTTCGGTAACTGTACCAACACCGGTGCGTGCGAACTTGAATGTCCGAAATCAGTTTCGATTTCGCACATCGCAAGACTTAACCGCGAGTTCTTAAAAGCAAACATTAAGGATTAAGGTTAGTGCATATTATGAAAGAAAACCGTTCAGGAATTTTTTTCTTGAACGGTTTTTATTTTATATAAAATTTATTAATTTTGCGACAAATCAATATATTTTTATCATGATGAAGAATTTTTTTATATTACTATTTTTTTCTGTACTTATAAGCCTTACGGCAAAAGCACAGACTTTTTACGAGGTAAAGTATTACGATAAAGTTGATAAACAAAAATACCTCGGTCTTATGACATATTGGGACGACGAAAATTGTACACTTCGATGTGTCAACGCAAAGAAGGGTGATGAGTACTGGGAATGTACCTATAATTGCAGTTTTCAGAAACAAGGCAGAACAAACTTTATGATTTTTTCGCCTGTTCCTGCAAAAGGCAAAGAAGACTATGCTTATCCCTATTTCGTTTGGACGTGGACTAAAAGAGATGCCTCCGACCAGTCAGAAAGTCCGTATGTAGTTTATGATCTTTCGGAAGTAGGCGGCAAGATGAAAACCGCTGAATATTTCGAGGAAATAGAACTTACTGAAATGGACGAAGAGTATGTAAGTCAGTTTTACGATAAAGACGAGGAGATGTACGAAATTATCACCGAGGCATGTAGTATGGTCAATACTCAGGACACCGAGAGTGATAGTAATATACAGGAAAATGAAAATGCTCCCGAAATCGACAGCAACGCACCCGTTACAATGCACTTTATAATGGCGGCGGCAACAAAAGACGAGACTATCGGCGAGTCGGTAGAAACGGACTTAAAACTTGCCGAGCCGGAATTTAAACGCTTCGCTAATCAGTTGAAAATTAATTACAAAGAGCATATTATTGCAGGTAATAATTTCAGCAAGGATAACATTTTAAAAGCAATCAACAGCGTAAATGCTTCTCCTAATGACATTATTGTTTTCTTCTATTCCGGACACGGTTTCCGCTTTGACGATGACACTGACGATTATCCTAATATGTTCTTAACGTATTCTGAATACGGTATAGAGTCAAACAAAGATTATCTCGGAGTTTCTCAGGTTTATAATATGTTGACAAAGAAAAAAGCCCGCTTGACAATCGTCTTGTCAGACTGTTGTAATTCGTATTACGGTGCAACCCGTCAAGAAGTTGAATCTTCGGCACTTGCTTCTCGCGGAAATAATAGTTACGACTTAAAAAAAATAAAACAATTATTTCTTAACTCTTCCGGCTCAATCAAAGTTACGGCAGCAAAAGCAGGTCAATATGCACTTTGTGATGCAAAGGGCGGCTTTTTGTTGACTTCTTTCCTCAACAACATACATTCGCAGGTCAGCGCGGTTTCTGACAAAAAACCGTCTTGGCAACAAATTGTTGACAATGCCCGTGAATACGTTAAGCGTAAAACGACAGGTTTTGACGAAACCGGCAAAGACAGAGACCCACAAATCGTTGTCCGTTCAATCAGCATAAAAGAAAACGGGGCTGCTGTTTCTGACGATGACACCTCATCTGATAATTTACAATCTGACAACGGCAGAATTGACAACAGCAACACAAACGATAATGCTTCGGACGAAGATTTGAGTTTAACTGACCTTCTTATCGGAGCAATATGTGTTCTTATTCCGATTTTCTTAATTATTTGGTTGATAAAGAAAATTTTGGGCAGGAAAAAACAGGGATAAAATAATATATATAAATATGAAAAACAAAAGATTATTTTTAATTGCCGTTTCAGCACTTTGTGCCGGAGGTGTTTCCGCACAGTGTATTTCCGGTAATTGCGACGACGGTTACGGCGTATACGTAGACAATAGCGGCAACCGTTATTCAGGATTTTTCAAGGACGGAAACTATAACGGAAAAGGAACGTTGATTTTCAACGGCGGCGATGTTTATACCGGAGACTTCAAAGACGATGAGTTTTCGGGTGTCGGCACTTATATTTGGGGCGACAGCGGTGAAAAATATTTCGGACACTGGGAAAACGGAAAACGTCAGGGAATCGGCACGGTGAACCTTGATGACGGTACAACCTCAACCGACATTTGGTTAGAAGATGAAGTTTCGGAAGAAGAAATTTCGGAAGGCTGTATAAACGGTGATTGTCAAAACGGCTACGGTGTAGCAATTTTTGAAGACGGTTCCTCTTACGAAGGTTATTGGAAAAATAGGTATTTTTCGGGCGAAGGTACATACAAATCCAATGACGGAACAATTTATGAAGGCTGTTTTAAGAAAAGTCTTTATTCCGGCTACGGAGTTTTAACAAGTCCTGACGGAGAAACTAAAACAGGACTTTTTGACAGAGGACGTTATATCGGTGAGTTCAATCCAAGCACGATGCAGGGCTGTGTCAGCGGCGACTGTGTCAACGGAGAGGGCGTTTTCGTTTATGACGACGGCGATGCTTATAAAGGCAGTTTCAAAAACGGTAAAGCACACGGAAACGGCGAAAAAATAATGACTAACGGAGTTGTAGTCAGAGGTTCTTTTGAAAACGGGAATCCGAGCGGACACGCTTATATCACCTTTCCCGAAGACCGCGAAATTAGTTTCTACATCGGCGAGTTTCATGACGAAAAAGCAAACGGCTACGGCACATTAGTTTATAGGGACGGCACTATTCTTTACGGAGAGTTCAAAGACGATTTTTTTACCGGCGAGGGTGTGCGCTTTAATGCTGACAGAAAAGAAAGAATTTCCGGCATTTTCAGAAGCGGCGAACTCATCACGCCCAAACCTGAAAAAGACCTCAAACTTATCTACGGCGACAAAAACGGTTTCGGTATCCGTCTTACAGAGAGCGGACGTTATAGCGGAAACCTTAAAGACGGAGTTCCGGAAGGACAAGGTATAATGCAGTGTTACAACGGTTTTACTATCGTAGGAGAATTTCATAACGGAATGGCCAACGGTAAAGGCACGATGGAAAACACTCAGGCAGGTGTGCGTTATATAGGCGAGGTAAAAAACAATCTTGCCGAAGGTCAGGGTACGGTGTATTATGCTGACGGAACATCAGAAAAAGGTTATTTCGTAAAAGGAAACCTCGTTAACGAGAAACCTCAGGATACCAATGTTGCAAAACCCGAAGTTTCATGGACAAGCCCGCAACCTGTTAACACCGAAACCACTGAACAAAAAATTACGGTACAACTTTGTGTTGCTTCCAAAACGCCCGTTTCAGAGGTTGTTATAACGGTTAACGGTCAGATTCAAGTAAAAAAAGCCCTTTCGAGAGGCTTCACGATTGTAAAATCAGGCTGTGATTTTTCGTTTGAATACGAACTTGCACTTTCTCCGGGACAAAATACGATTGAGGCTTCCGTTAAAAACGACGGCGGAACGGTTACTGCCGCAAAAAGGTACGTTAACCTCAAAAAATCCGACGCAGTTTCGGCGCAAAAACGTTTGGCTTTGGTTATCGGAAATGCTGATTATCAGAATATTTCAAGGCTTGCCAATAGTGCTAACGATGCTGTACTGATGTCGCAAACCCTTAGAGATTTGGGCTTTGAAGTAATGTCTTTCACAAACCTTGACCGCAAAACGATGACTGACAAAATTTATGATTTCGGTGACAAACTCAAAGCCGAAAACGCAGTAGGTTTATTCTATTATGCAGGACACGGTTTGCAAGTAAACGGGGTTAACTACCTTGTTCCCGTTAGTGCGAAAGTTCAGCGCGAACAAGAAATTGATGATGAATGTGTCAGCATAGATAAAGTTCTCGGACAAATGGAATATGCCGGCAACGATTTGAATATCATTATTTTGGACGCTTGTCGTAATAATCCGTTTTCATCGGTTTCGCGTGCGGTAGCAGGCGACGGCGGTCTTGCGCAAATGAACGCTCCGAAAGGCACGTTTGTAGCATACGCAACTTCTCCGGGCAAAACGGCTTCTGACGGTACGGGTCAAAACGGACTTTACACCGAACAACTTGCTAAAACGTTGAAAACTCCCGGACTGAAAATAGAAGACGTTTTCAAAAGTGTAAGAAACGAAGTTTACAAAATTTCAAAAGAGATGGGTGCGGAACAAATTCCGTGGGAAAACTCGTCGATTTTCGGAGATTTTTATTTTAAAAAATAAAAAAAGAAGGCTGCGGTATTGTCGCAGCCCTTTTTTTTAATTATCCTCCGCCAACCATTGAGCGAAAGAATCTTCCGTTTCGTAAAGTTTCAATTCAGAAAGTTCGACGTTTTCAGGCAGACGTTTTTTTATTTTCTCGGCGAAATATATCAGCATATTTTCGCACGTCGGCTGAAATGGAAACCTTATGACGTTGGAAAACATCGGGATTTTTTCGTCAAAAACGTAATCAGATTCTTCGTTAATGACAACCGAATGGTCGAATTTTTCAATAATTTCTTCGTTAACAATCCTTTTCAAAAGTCCGAAGTCCATTACCATTCCGAGTTTCGGCGAGGTTTTGTCTGTTTCGGGACTTCCCTTCACGGTAACGAAAAATTTGTAACTATGCCCGTGCAGACGGCTGCATTTGCCGTCGTAGTTTTCGAGACAGTGAGCCGCCTCAAAGTCGAATTTTTTAGTCAGCCTTATTTTTTGCATCGCTGTAATTAATTTTAAAGGTTGACAATAAAGACTCTAATTGCCAAAGCATTATTTTTTTGTCTTTTTTCCCGCCGTAAACGTATGCGAAAGCCGTTACGAGCCTATTGTTAACGGTATCGACTACGGATTGTGAAACAAAAGGTCCGCCCATAAAATCGCCTTCGGTTTCCCAAAGTCCGCGCAATTCGCAAACATAATTTCCGTCTCTTGAAAATTCTTTTTTCATCGGCGGAACTCTTTTTTCAACAGCCATATACGAGCCTTGCACCGGTCCGGGAACGTTCAGACACAAAACGCTGTCCATACGGCGAATCATATTTTGCAAATCAAAATCTTTCGGTCCGTTGTAGTCAAAATCAAAAAACAACAATCCCTGACTTGTTTCAGAGGTTTCTTTGCTAATCCATACAAAATGCGTTGAGTCAACGTCCTTGTTGAAACCGGCAGACGGTATCAGAATGTCAATGCCGTGTTTTTGTTTCAAATCGTCTTCGGTGTAGACATTGTGAGTCCGGCTGAAACTATTCAGCAGTCTTGACTGTTCTGCTTTTACGATAGTGTCAAGAAGATATTGTTCTATTTTGTACCAAGTGTTAAGAAACGCGCTGTCAGAGCCGGTTTTTATTGTAACGTAAAGTTGCGGAGCGGCGTATTTGTCGCTTTCGATTTTTATTTCCGTCTTTTTGTTTTCGGGATTTATGTCTGTAAAGATTACGTTTCTTGTTGTTTGAAATATCTTCTTGTATGCCTGCGGTTTAACATAGATTACTTTAAGTGTAGGTTCATATTGCGGCAAAACGAGAACTTCTTGTCTTAACCAAGAAGACACGGTGTCGCCGATTTCGCCTTTCCAAGAATTTTCTTTCATAACGACGACAACTTCGCCGCATTTGCCGGTGCTTTGCGGCATAAGGGACAAGATTCCGCTGTCTTTGCAGCCAAAGACGAACAAGGTCAAAACAACAATTATAATTCGCAATCCGTAGTTCATATTTTGCTTTCTTTTTCTTAATTAAATACGTGTCTTATAAAATCGTTTCCGATAGCGAAAACCATAAGTGCTAATAAGATAATCATTCCGATTTTCTGCGCTATTTCTTGAAATTTCAATGACGGTTGCTTGCCTGTAATCATTTCAACAAGCGTGAACAATGCGTGTCCGCCGTCAAGACCCGGAATCGGAAAAACGTTCAAAACACCTAACATTATCGAAAACAATGCCGTTAAATTCCAAAACGCATACCAATCCCAACTACCGGGGAAAATCTTCGTCATCGAAATAAAACTGCCGACACTTTTATACGCCTGAGTGTCAGGGTTGAAAATCAGTTTGAACTGTTTTAAATATTCGCCCGTCTTTTCAAAGCCGCGTTTTATACCAATCGGGAAAGACTCAAAAAAGCCGTACTCTATGGTTTTGAAATCAAAAAACTCCGCCGGACCTTTGGTCATAACTTTTATAAGACCGTCTTCGGGAATAGTCATCGTTATTGGTAAGGTTTCAGTACCCCTCAAAACCGTAAACACTGCTTTTTTGCCCGCATTGGCTTTGAGTTGCTTTTTCACCTCGTCAAAAAACTGACAATTCTCACCATTGAAACCGACTACCTTGTCCTCTTTTTGAAATCCGGCAAGTTGAGCCGGAGAATTTTCTGCAAAACCCTCAACCTGAAACGGAAATCTCGGCGACATAAAAGCCGATTCAGCGTTGAGAATCAACGCTATTTTGTCGTCAGAAAACACAATCGTCGTATCTTTGCCTTCACGGTTGACTGTCAACGTTTTGGGGTCGTCAAGAAGAAGTGTCATAAGAACTTTGTTGTAGTCCTCGCATTTTTCGCCGTTAACGAGTTTTATCATATCGCCGTTCCTGAGACCGACTTTCTCGCCCAAACTGTCAACTGCAATTCCGTATTTGATGTTTTCGGTAGGAAGATATTGCGAACCCCAACTGTAAGCCACCATCGCGTAAATGAACATCGCTAAAATAAAGTTCACAAAAACGCCCGCCAACATTACGATAAGACGTTGCCATGCCGGTTTCGCACGAAATTCCCACGGTTCGGGGTCGCTTTTAAGATTCTGAGTGTCAAGGCTTTCGTCAACCATTCCGGCTATCTTTACGTAACCGCCTAACGGCAACCAGCCTATTCCGTATTCGGTTTCGCCTTTTTTGAACTTAAAGAGCGAAAACCACGGGTCAAAAAACAAATAAAATTTTTCTACCCTCGTTTTAAATAATTTTGCTGCTATAAAGTGTCCTAACTCATGGCAGACTATCAATAAAGACAGACTTACCAAAAGTTGCGCTATCCTTACGGCTATTTCCATGTTTTTTTTAAATTTTCGTTTTAAATATGTTTTTCAAACCGCAAAGGTAAACATTTTTCCCGAAATTTATTACTTTTGCCGAAAACTTTTTTACACCTTATATTTTTATGAGAAAAACACTAATTTTACTTTGTACGGTTTGTATGTTTTTGACTGTTAACGCACAAGAACACAAACTGTGGTATTCTAAACCCACAGAAAAGTGGCTCGAAGCACTTCCGCTCGGAAATTCAAAACTCGGAGCAATGGTTTACGGCGGTACTTCAAGAGAAGAAATTCAACTCAACGAGGAGACTTTTTGGGCGGGAAGTCCTAATCAAAACGTCGCGAGAGACGCTTCAAAATGCCTTGATGAGATTAGAAAACTTATTTTTGAAGGCAAAGAGCAACAGGCTCACGAAATGTTGGACAGACATTTTGTTCGCGGACCTCACGGCATGAGTTATCTGACTATCGGTAGCGTTTTTATGAATTTTAATCACAACGAGGTTTCTGACTACCGCCGCGAACTTAACCTTTCAACCGCTTTAAACACAACAACTTATACTTTTAACGGAGTAAAGTATAAGCGCACTGTTTTTACTCCGCTGACAGAAAAAGCAGTTGTCATAAGAATAGAGGCTGACAAGCCCCAAGCCTTGAATTTTTCGGTTTCGCATCTTTGTCCTTTGGAGACAAAACATTCTGTTAATCAAAATGTTATAACCGCAACGATTAAAAATAAAAGTCAAGAAGGCGTTCCGGGAAAACTTACTGCCGAGTTAAAAATTTTTATAACCTCTGACGGTGAAACCGTTCCACTTTCTGACAGCACACTTTCCGTAAAAAATGCTTCTACGGCAACGCTTTATATTACGGCGGCAACAAATTTCAAAAATTATCACGACATTTCAGGAAATGCCTCCGCACTTAACGAGGCTGCGTTAAATTCCGTAAAATCAAAAACTTACTACGAAATTTTAGCGCAGCATATCAAGAAATATCAGGAGCAGTATAACAGAGTAAAACTTGTTTTGCCCAAAGATAACAATTCTGGCAGAGAAACCGACAAACGTCTTGCATATTTCTATAAATCACAGGATTACGATATGGTTTCGCTGATAATGCAGTACGGACGTTATCTTTTGATTTCCTCGTCGCAGCCGGGCGGTCAGCCTGCTAACTTGCAAGGTATATGGAACAACAGCATAAATCCGGCTTGGGACTCAAAATACACCATAAACATCAACGCCGAAATGAATTATTGGCCTGCAAATATCGGCAACCTTTCGGATAACGAATTACCTTTGATTGATATGGTTAACGATTTGAGTATTACCGGAAAAGATGCTGCTACTTCACTTTACGGTTGCAGTGGTTGGACTGCTCATCACAATACCGATTTGTGGAGAATTACCGGTCCTGTTGACGGTACTTTTTGGGGACTTTTCCCGACCGGCGGACCTTGGCTGACTACTCACATTTGGCAACACTATTTATTTACGGCAGATAAGGAGTTCTTGAAAAAGAATTTCTCTGTTTTGAAAGGTTCGGCGGATTTCTTGTTGGATTTCTTACAAAATGACCCGCGTTACAACTGCCTTGTTATTGTGCCGTCAGTTTCGCCTGAACACGGACCTCTCGGAAAAACAACACCCGTTACGGCAGGAACTACAATGGACAATCAGATAGTTTTTGACGTTTTGACTTCGACGTTGAAAGCAATGGAAATGCTTGACATTCAAGATAATGCCTACGCAGAAAAGATTAAAAACGCTGTTAAAAAACTTCCTGAAATGCGTATCGGCAAATACGGTCAACTTCAAGAATGGCTTTCGGATTCTGACGACCCGAAAGACGAACACAGACATATTTCGCATCTTTACGGACTTTATCCGTCTAATCAAATTTCACCGTACACTAATCCCGAACTTTTTTGCGCCGCCGCTAACACGTTGAAACAACGCGGCGATATGGCAACGGGTTGGTCGTTAGGCTGGAAAATCAATTTTTGGGCGAGAATGTTGGACGGCAATCACGCTTATAAAATTATTTCCAACATGTTGAAACTTCTTCCCGCCGAGTTTTCGGGCTTTGGTGCGCCGAGGGAATACGCCGACGGCAGAACGTATCCTAATCTTTTTGACGCTCACCCGCCTTTTCAAATTGACGGCAATTTCGGCAGTGCAGCGGGCATTTTGGAAATGCTCTTGCAGAGCCATGACGGCGCGGTTCATCTCTTACCCGCGTTGCCTGATGTTTGGAAAGAGGGCGAAGTTGCAGGCGTAAAAGCACGCGGAGGTTTTGAAGCCGATATTAAGTGGGCTGACGGTAAACTTTCGTCAGCAAAAATTACTTCGCATAACGGAGGCATTTTAAGGCTCAGAAGTTATTGTCCGCTCAAAGGCAAAGGCTTGAAAAAAGCAAAAGGAGAGGTTAAAAATGTGTTTTTACAATCTCCCGATATTAAAAAGCCGATAATTTCTTCCGAAAATAAGGAAAATTTAAAGCCTACGCTCAAAACCGTTTATGAATATGATTTGCAGACGGTTAAAGGCGGAGTTTACGAAGTAAGCGGAATCTAAAAAAACTAATTTCAACTTTTATTAAAGTTAGATTAATGATTAGGGCAAAAAGTAGAATTACTTTTGCCCTAAATTATTTTAAAATATTATTAAAAAAATATGAAAAAGATTTTCAAAACTTTTATGGCGGCAGTTGCTTTTGCTTCCGTAACAACAAGTGCTGATGCACAACTTTTCTTAACCGGCAATTTCGGTATGAGCAATACTTCCGGCGAAAATGAAGTATTGAATAAATCAAGCAAGACTGATTCTCACAATGTATTTCATTTCGGCGTAGAGGCGGGTTATTATTTCAGTGATAATATGGCATTCGGTTTAGAGATAAGATATAATCACGACAAAGTAAAAAATGCTGCTGACAAAAAGAAATGGACAGCCGACAATGGTTGTGAGTTCAACCCTTATTTCCGTTATGACTTTATCGCCTCAGAAAAAGTTAATTTCGGTGTTAAAGCAAAAGGTATTTTCGGTTTCGGCAAGGAGAAAGACCAAGACAATGACCACACTAAAAATTCAGAAATAGGATTCGGATTTTTCCCTGTTCTTAATTATAAATTCAATAGTAAATGGGGTGCCGGTGTAGAGTTCGGTAGTCTTTATTATTTGCATACAACTGACAAACCTGCTTCGGGCGATGCGTACAAGAATACGACAAACAGATGGAGTACTAATATTTCTTTGGAGTCTTTGAGATTCAGCGTTGTATACACATTCTAAATAAAGTATTTATGCACGAAATCGGTTTTTCACCGATTTCGTGCATTTTTTTTTGCCAAAAAATTTCTTAATAACAAACAATTATTATTATATTTGTTGCGAAAATTTTTAACGAATATTAATATTTAAACAATTAAAAAAAAATGGTAAGTACCGGAAAAAAAGAATTAATGGTTTTTCAAAAAAGAATCTTGGGATTGTTAGGATTTTTTTTGGCACCGTGCGCTATCGGCTTCGGACTTTTAGGCGATAATTCCGCTATCGTAAACCCTAAATGGTGGTATTCAATAAGTATGACATACTACGCTAACTCACAGATTTGTATGATTGGCGTTTTGTTCTCGATGTCAGTGCTGTTTCTCTCTTATATCGGCTATAACGCCACCGACAAAATCTTAACTACAATATCCGGCATTTGCGCAATGGGCATTGTAGTTTTTCCGTGCGGACACGACGACATTTTAATAACCGGTCTTTTAGGCTTGGATTGCGCAACAAGTTTTAATATCCATTGCGCATTTGCAAGCATTATGTTCGTAAGTTTTGCAATAATGGTCGGATACAATTTTACGCGCAGCGGCAATGACGACTCTGTTACGGAAGAGAAACAAATCAGAAACAAAATATATTACATCTGCGCCGGTGTGATAGGTGTTTTTATGTTGAACCAAGTTTTATCCGTATATTTCGGCTACCCCGGCTATTGGACGTTAATCAACGAGGCAATAATGCTGTGGGCATTTAGTTTTGCATGGCTCGTTAAAGCCGAATTTTTCCCGTGGTTCAACGACAAAAAAATTTCGCCAAAGATTAACGACAACCTTATAAAATAACCCTTTGTTAATTTTACGTTATTATATACAAAAAAATTTTTAATTACAAAAAGTTGCATTATTTTTGTAATTCAAATTGTTGACATAATGCTAAATATCGCAACAATATGGAAATATTCGACGATTACGTAACAACCGTCCTTCATAGTTTAGACGAAGGACTTGCTATCATAGACAAAAGTTTTAACACCGTCTACAACAACAAAGTCCTCAACGGCATTTTAGAAGTCTCTGACGATAAAGTTGCTAATGTATTCGACTTTGTCAGCGCAGAAGATAAAGAAATTATCAAAACACTTTTGTCGCAAACATTCGGCAACAAAGTGAATATTGACGTCAAAATTACATCCGCCCAAGGCAACAAAAAAGTTTTGAGGCTGAGTATTTCGTCATTTTTTGACACCAAGCGCAATGCTGACGGATACATAGTGTCCGTTAACGACAAAACCGAAGAAGAGAAAGACAAAGTCGCCTTGAAAGCTGCAATGGCTAACCTTGACCTTGTTGCCAACAGCACAGCCGATGTGATTTTGAGGTACGATTTCCGTACTTTCAAAATGTCTTTTGTCAGCAAGTCAATAAAATATATGGCGGGCTATGATTGGGAAGAACTTATCGGAACACGTTGTGTTGATATTTTCCACCCGAGCGTCCGTCAGCCGATTATAGACGTTGTTACAAGTTATGTAACGGGACAACGTAGTTTTGACAGAGGCGGACACGACAAAATACGTCTGCCGATGCTAAAAAAAGACGGCACATGTATTATGACCGAAGTTCTTTCGTCGTTTTTGCGCGATTCTAACGACCGTCCTATCGATTGTATTTCTATAATTCATGACATCAGCGAGACTCTTCGTTACGAAAAACAGATTACGGAGCAGAACAACGTCATGAACACGCTTATCAACAATTTGATTGCTGATGTTTACCTCAAAGACAAAGATTTAAAATACAAGGTTGCCAACCTTAGATATGCTAAATCCATAGGATTTGATTCTGTTGACAAAATTATCAACAAAACCGATTCTGAGTTAGGAATTGAAGACAGTCAAGGTATCGAGAAATTTGAACAGCATATTATTAACACCGCAAATCCGTCTTTCAATATAGAAAGAAAGATTACGGATCAAAACGGTGCTGAAAAGTGGACTTCGACTTCTAAATTGTCTTACAAAAACAGCGACGGTCAAATTTCGGGTGTGATAGGCGTGGTTCGCGACATCACGAGCAGAAAACATTACGAACAAACCATACTCGAACGCACCAGACAATTTGAAAACACAATCAACACCCTAACGGACGTATATGTAAAAACCGACAACGAGGGTAAAATTGTGGAAATAAGTCCGTCAGTATGTACGCTTTACGGTTGCAAACACAAAACAGAAATTATCGGCAAGAATTTCTTTGATACATTGTGTCAAATTGATTACGACTATCATCTTTTTGTAAAAGAAATAAAACAGATAGGAAGAATTGACGGTTTTTCTAACAAACTCGTTAACCTTTTGGGACAAGAAAAATACGTTGAAGCCAATCTTGTTACATGGGTTGACAGCGAAAACGAAATTGCCGGTTTTGAAGGTATACTTCACGACGTTACGGAGCGAGTTGTAAGAGAAAAGACCATCGAGAGTCAAAAACGTACCATCGAATTGGCTCATCAGGCGACTATGGAAAGCATCAACGCCGCCAAACGTACTCAGTCTGCCACAATGCCTTTCGACCACATTCATACTATTTTCAATAGTTGTTTTGTAATCTACCGTCCGAAAGACGTTGTTGGAGGCGATTTCTTCTATGCAACGGAAAAAGACGGCAAGACGATAGCCACGGTTGGCGATTGTACGGGACACGGTGTAGCTGGTGCGCTTCTGAGCACTTTGTCGATGTCGTACTTACGCAATACCATCAGCGAACTCTCCGGCAGTGAGTTAACCTCGGAAAATATTCTTGAAACATTACGTTCTAATGTGATAAAAACAATGAACAGCGACGAAGGTTTCGATATTAGTTTAATTGTGATTGACAAAGAGAAAAAGCAGTTACAATTTTCGGGAGCTTTCAATCCGCTGTACTTTGTGCGTAAAGGTGTTCTTACTGAATATGCGGCTGACAAGTGTCCAATTGGTCGTTATCCGAAAGTTGTTAATTTTACACGTAACGTCATTGATTACGAAGAGGGCGATGAAGTGTTCTTGTTTTCGGACGGTTACGGTGATCAGTTCGGAGGTCCTAACAACCGTCGTTTCGGTTCACCGAAAATGCGTGAATTGTTTACGGAAGTATCAACACTTTCCGCCTCTGAACAAAAGACCAAAATCGAAAAAACTCACGATGAGTGGATGTCTCAACAATCACTCGATCAAATTGACGATGTTACAGTGATGGGTATAAAATTTTAAGCCCCACAAAAACATAATGCACGAAATCGGTCGCATAAATATTATAAATGACATATCTGCGACCGATTTCGTTTTTTTATTATAAACAAAACAAACACTTCATTATGATTTTAGGAGCAATTATAGGCGATACTGTGGGTTCGATTTATGAGTTCAACAATCACAAGTCGGTTGATTTTGAGTTCTTTCACCCACGCTGCGAGTTTACCGACGATTCCATTGTTACGGTGGCGGTTGCCAAATGGCTCGTCATCGACAAGCAGCACACATTTGAGAAGTTGGAGGAATGTCTTGTGGATTTTGGCAAACGTTATCCGAATCCGATGGGAGCATACGGTAATGGCTATTACAAATGGTTACATTCTGACAACCGCCGTCCTTACAATTCTTGGGGCAACGGCTCGGCGATGCGTGTTTCGTCGGTCGGCTGGGCGTTTGACACGTTGGAGGAGACGTTGGAGATTGCCAAAAAATCCGCCGAAATCACCCATAACCATCCCGAGGGCATCAAGGGCGCACAGGCTACGGCGGCGGCGATTTTCCTCGCACGCAACGGCAAGTCAAAGCAGGAAATCAAGGATTACATCGAGGAAACATTCGATTACGACCTCGGCCGCACCTGCGCCAGGATACGTTCAACCTACGATTTCGATGGCTCGTGTCAAGGCACTGTGCCAGAGGCTATTATAGCATTTTTGGAAAGTTTTGACTTTGAGAGCGCGATAAGGCTTGGAGTTTCGCTTGGCGGCGACACCGACACGCTCGTGTGCATCACGGGCGGCATCGCAGAGGCTTTTTACAAGGAGATTCCGCAGTGGATTGTTGACAAGATTCTTTCGATGATTCCGCAGGAGTTCAAGGATATTTTGGGAGAGTTCAATAAGTAAGATTTTTTTCGCAATATCCATACTGACAATTACTAAAATTATGAGAAAATTTCTTTTTGCGACGGCTTTTGCCGTATTGGGATTGGTGTGCAATGCCCAAATCATCTACATCAACGACGGAGGAAATACTTCAAGTAACTCCGCGCAGGCGTTTGAATATCAAAAAGATATAACGCCAGCACTAAAACATTTTGAGACAGGCAAGGTGCGCCTGCTGCCCTCGCTGTTCCAACAGAGATTTGCCCTCAACTACAATTACATGATGAGCCTTTCGAGCGACAAGTTGCTTCAAAATTTTTATTTTGAGGCGGGCATCAAGAAGGACAACCTCATCATGGTGGGCGGCAGGGAACAGAATCTGGAGGATTTTCATTGGGGCTGGGAGTCGCCTATGAACCAACTCCGTGGACATTTTCTCGGACATTGGCTTTCGGCGGCGGCGTATATCTATGCTTCTACGGGCGACATGTCGGTAAAGGCAAAGGCAGACCATATTGTCAGCGAACTCGCCCTCTGTCAGCAGAAAAACGGCGGCAGATGGTGCGCCCCCATTCCCGAAAAGTACCTCGACCTAATGGTTGCGGGCGAGAGCATCTGGTCGCCGCAGTACACCCTGCACAAGACTTTGATGGGGCTTTTCGACATGTACAAGGCGGCGGGCAACCGTCAGGCACTTGAAATCCTCGACAAGATGGCGGATTGGTACGTGGATTGGACCGACAGGCTCGTCAAAGCCAAAAAAGAAAATATGATTTATGGCGGCGAGACTTCGGGAATGTTGGAAATCTGGGCTGAAATGTATCAGGAGACCAAAGACAAGAAGTACCTGACGCTTGCCTCTCGTTATGGCAATCCGTCTGTTTTTCAGGGGCTTGCCAAAGGCGAGGACGCGCTTTCGAGGGAACACGCCAACGCCTCGATTCCGTGGTCGCACGGAGCCGCCAAGATGTATGAGGCTACGGGCAACGATTATTGGAAGTCGTTGACAGAAAAATTCTGGAAATGCGCCGTCCACGACCGCGAAAGTTTCTGCACGGGCGGTCAGAACGCGGGCGAACACTGGATTGCGCCCGGTCAGATTGCAGATTTCACCGGCGAAAACAATCAGGAGCACTGCACGGTCTATAATATGATGCGCACGGCGGATTATCTGCTGAGGTTTACGGGCAAGTTTGAATTTTCGGATTATATGGAGACCAACCTTTACAACGGCATCTTGGCGCAGCAGCACCCGAAGACGGGAATGATTGCGTATTTTTTGCCGATGGGCGCGGGCTATTCCAAGGGCGGCGAAAAAGGCTGGGGCACTCCCACGATGGATTTTTATTGTTGCCACGGCTCGCTCGTACAGGCTCAGGCAAAGTATGCGCAAATCATTTATTATCAATACGATGGCGGCATCCTGACAAGCCAGTACATTCCTTCTGAGGGCGAGACGGAGGTTAACGGCAGAAAGGTGAAAATTTCGCAGAATTTTGCCGCGCAGACTTGGAACAAAGATCCGTACATGCCGAGGTTCAGGATGATTTTCAAGGTGGAGGCTGACGGCGACGGCGAATTTGAACTCAAATTCCGCGTTCCGTCGTGGACAGTGGAGAAGCCGACGCTAACAATCAATTCGCAAAACGTTGATTGCCAGACAAAAGACGGTTTCATTGTCGTCCGCCGCAACTGGAAGAACGACGAAATTGTGTTGGAGTTCAAGGATCGTCTTTATACCAAACAGTTGCCCGGCAGCGACAAGTACGCCGTAATGGACGGACCGATTGTCTTGGCGGCTAAGTCAGACCGTCAGGTGGTCGTCAAGGGCAAAAAGGACAAGCCCGAAACGTTCCTCAGCCGCGAAATCGACCAGCAATACCGCCTTGTCCGTTGGACACAAAGCCATTACCGCACCATCGGACAGGACGAGCCGCAGGTTTTTGTCCCTCTTTACGAAATCGGCGACGAGAAATACTGCATTTATTTGGATTTCAAGTAATTGTCGGGGGGCGGGCTTATAGCCCGTGGTAATGTCGATTTTTTTTGCGAAATAATCTTGCAAATCTCTAAAATCCATATTATTTTTGCCTTGGATTAAAAACTTTAAATGGAGATTTTGATATGACACAGTTTGTTGCAAACGGCGAAAGCCAAGAATATGTTTTGGTGGTCAAGGACAGGAAATTCCCGTGGTGGATATTGCTGTTTTTGTTGCCATTGTTGTTGCTGATACCGATCAAAAGGTCAGTGCACGTGCAGATTTTGGACAATGCGGGACAGCCGGCGGCGCAGCAAAATTGTGGATTCCATTATCTCGATGTCTCCACTTTTGGCAGCAAAACTCCTGTGGATTTGTCACTTACAACCAACGACGCAGCCAAATTCGATGTCGAAAACATCAGCCAGCCATTGTGGTACGTGCTTTTTGGCGGGTCGGTGGATTCGGCTTTCGTAAATTCCGAGAGAGAATGTCAGGCGGTGCATTTTGGTGACAAGTTCAAGAATTATCCCGAAGACGATTACAAGATTGTGAAAATGAGCGGCGGTCTTGCTGACAAGACCGTCAAGGTAATCGACGCCGAGACCAAAGAGCCGTTGCCGGATGCCGAAGTGAAATATTTGGACAAGGTATCGAATACCGACGGTCAGGGTCAGGTGTCGTTGCAATTGGATTTGTGCAATGCAATCACAATCATTGCGTCCAAAAAAGGCTATGTAAGCGGCAATTTCCAAGGCAAGGTTTCCGACGTCAACGGCAATGTGATAACCATTCCGCTCAGCAAAATCAGTTATGACAAGGTGGTAAAAGTAATTGACGCCGAGACCCAGAAGCCAATTCCGGGTGCCAAGGTGAAATTCAACGGCAAGGATTACACCACCGACAACAACGGCCAGGTGAAGATAAAAATCAACGAGGGCGATGCTATCAACCTCGAAGCGTCCAAAGCCGGTTATATCACCGAAATCGTGAAAACCACTGTCGATGAGGCGGGCGACACCATTGTAATTCCACTGAAAAAAGACGTTGAGACCAAGACCATAAAAGTAATTGACGCCGACACCAAAAAGCCTTTGCCGGGCGCGGTGGTCAAGCACAACGGCAAGAATTACACGACGGACATGAACGGCATTGTAACAATCACGATTCCTAAAAACAGTAATGTGAACCTCGAAGCCTCCAAGGAAGGCTACAATAGCGCAACTGTCAACCGCAAGGTCTCGGAGCCGACGCTCGAAGTACCGTTGAAGAAAAAACAACAGGACAACATCAACGATTTGAAGGGCAAGACCGGCGAACTGAAAATCAACATTCAGTGGTATTGCCACGCCGACCTTGATCTTCAAGTGATTGACCCTTGCGGCAATGAGCTTTCGGTAGAGAAAAAACGTTCAAGTTGTCGCGGCGGCAGCGGCACGTTTGATCTTGATGCCAATATGACCTACACCGATCGCAACGGCAAGTATCTGCCCAACGGTCAAAAGCACGTCAACAACCCGCAGGAAAACGCCTATTGGACCAAGGCGACCAAGGGCACTTATACCATACGTGTAGTCCGTTATCATTCGCACGACGTATCCCGCACCGCCCCGGTGAAATTCAATGTGACGGTCGTGGATTTGGGCACGCGCCACGAGTTCCCCGGCACAATCCAAAACCAGCGCGACAGCATTTATACATTCAAGTATGAGGTGAAATAGAACAACGGCTAATACTCAATCGCTATTGACCTATTAAACAGACGATTGTTGTATTTGTAATCGCTGCAATTGATACGTTCTATTTCGCCGTTGCTGCCGAAGATGTATCCAATGGAAATCTCGGCTTTTACGTTTGAGCCGTCGTAGATAATTTTCTTTGGCAGTTTCTCGCTGCGGCAACGGAAAGGTGTTGCGGTGAAGAATGTCGATTGGTTGATCTCAAAACGTCCTTCGCGGATAAGGTATTCAAGGTCAATTACTTGGTGGTCGAGGAAATAATCGCCGCGCTCGTACTCATAACTTACGGTGAGATTCTCCAAATTATAGTCGATGGACGTTATCAAATCGCCGTCCCAAGTGTATTTGCACCAATCGTCAACCTCGTTGGAAATGGATTTTATGTGTCCGTTCTCAAAATTGATGGGAGCCTCGCCGTCTTCGCCGTAATAATTGATGTGGATGTTTGAGCCGTCGATGGTGTAAACCTCTCCTTCTACCTCGCCCTCAGTATGTGTCTCGCCTCTTACTAAGTCGATTTGATTGTCGGTATATTTAATTTGGATGTAGGGTTTGTTGTCAACTCCCACCTCGGTAATGCGGTGTTTGTCGTCGTATTGAAAGGTATAGACAGTGGTGGTCTTGTCCCACGAATCAGGGTCGTTGTAGTTTTCAACGGTTATCTTCTTGGGCATCAGGGCAAAAGTGGCTTTGGCAGGTTCATTGCCGATAACACGAACTTTGGTAACTTTTGCTCCGAGAGCGAATTGCGGGTTTTGAAGGTCGGAGTTTTTAAGGTCGGCATTGTTGACATAAAACCTCACTTTCTCAAACCACGGCACATAGTAGTTGCCTTGGTCGTCTTTTTCAATCTTTTTGAAATGTTGATAAATGTCTTCGGCAGACATTCCGGGACCCCATTGCTGCCAAAAATAATATTCGGGCGAGAAAACGTCGAAATCCTTCACGAGGTTGTTTTTGAGGGTGAATTCCGCCACGAGTTCATTGTTTTTCAGGAGTTGAATTTTGCCGTCTTTCTCCTTGGTCTTGTATTCTCTAAGCGACGAAAGGTCGGGAAACTTGTCGGCACAAAATATCGGACCGAAACTTTCATCGTGGAGATAGTATTTTACTTGCGGTGTGCGCTTTACGAATTCTTCGCCGTTCCAATCAACGAGTACGGGACTTATGCCGCGACAATTGTCATACGCCTTGATTTCTAATGTGTTGATACCTTTGCGGTTTAATTGGTACTCACCGTTGGTGGCTCTCTCAGAAAACTCATTCCATATTTTTTCGTTTCCGGCTGTATAAGATTCGTTGTTGATGAAATCGAGTTTGCCGAGTTCGTCGCAATACCAATCGAGCGGATGACCGGTAACGGCACTTTCCGTTTTGGTCAACTGATTGTCCTTTAATAAGTACCAATTGTTTTCGATGGTACTTCTGTCGCCCTCAGCCTCTTCGTAGATGTTTACGTATGCACAAATTGCGCCGTCTTTCCGCTTGAAACACTCAATTTCAAGGTAGGTGCCTTCGTTGTCGTTCCAACCCGAAAGCGAGGCGTATTGGTTTGAGTTGCGGGTCTTTTCGTAGGAATAGCCTTTTAGTTTTTTGAGTTGATACACTTTTAGTGCCACGTCTTCGGCAAAGATGGTATCGGCATACACGTTAGATTCGTTTGATTCGGCAGGTTGTTCTACTACGGTTACTGAATCTTGTGGCACAGCGGCGGTGGAGTCTGCGGCGTTGGTTTGGTTTTGGTTCTGATTGCTGCCGCCCGCGCACGATGCAAGCAAAAATGCGGCAACGGCGGCAAATTTAATTGTATTTTTCATATTGATGGTATTTTGATTTTCGGGGTGAAAGATAGGATTTTTTTCGATAACACAAAAACTTTTTTTTACACACACCCCAAGAGATTTTCTCTTTCACGCCACCTCTACTTGTCCGTTCATCAATAGCGGCAACAGCCGGTCACGGAGGGCGGTGAGAGCGGCGGTTTCTTGTTCAAGGTTACCTCTTTCATCATAAATTGCCCTTACCTTATTATTGAAAGATTGCAAAATAGAATCAGATGGAAATGCAAACAATGATTTTGCAAAATGTGCATTCGTCAAATTATTTATGCCTGTACCCGAGCAACTCTGTCGAATGAATTTTATAAAAAGGTCTGAATGCAAATAGTTTTCGATAAAAAACTGACAATCTTTCTTTGGGGTTAGTTTGTTGCAAAATGCGCCATAAGAATGTTCTGAATCATAGAAGAACATTGCCGATTTGCCAACGTGTTCTTTACTACCACTTGACATAGTGATTACTACATCATATTTTTTTATCTTTTGATCCTCGGCAACAAAAGATGAATCTACATATACAGTATTTCCATCATACACTATATGATTCTCCGAAATATTATTGCCGCGAAGAATCAAAACAACATTTTCATCACTTGCAGACTTTTCATCTTTTGCAGTATAAGAAACACCACGTGCAGATGTAGTAAGTTCTGATACACTTTTCACCTCCCACCCTTCGGGGATTTCTCTTTTAAGTTGTTCGTTCCAAACCATTTTGCCACCGCTTGACTTATATGGCTTGCCGTCAGCATTCGGAAAATCAAACTGAACAAACCAATAGTTGTAAAGGCGTTTGGCGATTTGTTCAAGACGGGTATTGATGCGACGGTTCAAGGCGATTTTGGAGTCAATTTTAGAAAGTAAATCGCCTATTGTTTTTTGCTCTTCAAGCCTCGGTATCCAAGCAACACAATCTTTAATTTTATCAGGAGATGTGTGTCGAATTTTAGTCTGTTGAGCCGCAGCACTTAACTGAGTTCTAATCAATTTTGAAGAAATCAGATAAAATGCAAATTTTGGATACAACTTGTCTTCTTTGCAAATAATTTTTGCAACATCCTGACTTTGAATGTATTTCCCACTTTCGGGAATTAACGCAGTAGAGCCAAGCAATCCTATTGCTTGTTCTGTCAAAGGTGTAATAATATCACCTTTTTGCATAATAAACTCAGGTTTTATCGGACCGATGTAAAAGAGATTGTCTTTCGAGGTGTTATCTTTGAAACAATTATTGTTGTAATCAAAGTTACCACAGGTCAAACGAATATATTCTCCTTGCGTTGCATAATATTCTCCGGCAAGGCTTGCTCCTCGTTTTACATCCAAAATCTCACCTAATTTATATTTTTTGAGTTCCATATTAGTTTCTTAGTTTTCGTTTTTGAGTTTGAAAAACTGTTTTTGCTGTTCTATCTCGCGGCGCAGTTCGTCTTGTGTGGGCATATATGTGAGGTATTTGGCTGCAAAAAGTTGGTCGTTGCCGTTCAATACCGAATAATGCGCCACGTCCTCGTCGGTTTCTGCACAGAGCAACATCCCTATTGTGGGGTTATGACCTTCGGGGCGCACCAAATCGTCGTACATTTTCACGTACATATCCATCTGACCTACATCTTGGTAACTGAGTTTGGTGGTTTTCAAGTCGATGAGCACAAAACAGCGAAGGTGGTAGTTGTAGAATACCAAGTCGATGTAATAGTCTTCTTTTTCGGTGTGGATGTGTTTCTGACGGTCAACAAACGCAAAACCTTTGCCCAACTCCATTAGGAACTGTATCAGATGGTCTATGATGCTCTGTTCCAATGTACTTTCGGTGTAGTTGGTGTTGTTTTTGAAACCGAGGAACTCAGCAATGACAGGACTTTTGAGATATTCGAGTTTGTCTTGCAAGGGTGCGGTGAGTGTCTGCATTTCTTTGCGCACAATGCTTTTGTCGTGCGATTTCAACAGGCGGTGGTAATATTGCGACGACACGTTGCGCTGCAATGTGCGGGTACTCCACATCTCGTTGGCGGCTTCGTTCTCGTACCACGCACGGCCTTCGGCTGTAAGTTCTTGTAAGATAATGCTATAATGTGACCAAGACAAACGAATTTGAGATTTTGCAGTCAGTGATTGCAAAATCTCTGTAATTGTTGTCTGACCTATCATTCCCGTAAATTGGAAGAAGTCAGGATGCTCTTGAAAGAAATCAACGAAATAATAAAGATTTCTCATAGAAAAACCTTTGCCATAAGTTTCTGTGAGTTCCTTCGCCAATTTTTTTATAACTTGTTCGCCATATTCGGCACGTTGGTCTTTCAACACCTCGTTTTGAATACGCATACCCAACAGCCAATTGCGCTTGATAAGTGTTTCGTTGACAGCACGGTATGCCGATTCCTGCGCTTGGTCTATGATTAGACAAGCATCTTGGTAGAGGTCGCTGTTATATTTTTTCAGTTCCATATTAGTGTTCCTTTGTTTAAATTTTAGCCAAAATGTCGGGAATAAAACTTGCATCGAACAAGTCGAATGCGAAACATTTTTTGCCAAAATCTTTGAGCGACGCGCCGATATGATAGAGGATTTGATTGTCGATAATCATAAACCTATCGTGCATCCGCGAGGTGTAATGGACAGTGAGCGGCGGATATTGCGTGTTGAAATTCTGAATGTCTTGCGCCGTAAGCCTTGTGTTTTGAGAGGTGTAGATGGTGAGGGCTACACCGCTGTTTTTGTCGGCGAGACGTTCAAGGGTTGTGATGTCCACATAATTGTCTATCAGGATAATTTCTTTGGCTGCCTGTTGGATAAAACTCTTGAACTTGGCGTATGCGTCAAAAATTTGTCCCTGATAAAAAATACCCTGAGTGTCTTTCACATTGTATTTGTCCAAAAGGGTAAAGATTTCATCAACGCGCTTGTCGGTATCAACTTGATGCTGTTTTAAAGCAACAAGTTCGTCAAACAACAGCATATTATTTTGAACAAAATGCTTCATCTCGCGAAAAATCCGTATGAGCATTTTGCTTTGAGCCACTGCCAATTCACCTTTTAATACAGTCATAAGCATATAAATGCCTTGTTCTGTAAAGGCGTAGGGCAAACTTCTACTCATAGAACTAATATTTGCGGTGCAAAATTTGCACCGCAAATATTCGACTTCTTCTTTGGTCAATTGAAACCTGAAATCATCGTCAAAGCGTTCGATATTGTTCTTGACCTGACGATTAAACATCTTGACTTCATAGCCATAAATCTCCGCCAAGTCGCTGTCGAGCATCACTTGTACCCCGCGAATGGTGTAGATTTTGTCTTTCAGACTTTCTGTGTTGTGTATCGCTATCTCGTTCTGTTCCATACTGTTATTCATACAATTAAACCAAATTTGAGGTGAAAATTTTGCACCTCAAATTTCCGCGCCCCAAAGTTACTCAAAAAAACTTTATTTCGCAAACTTCAATCCCGACAACTGCGCCATTATCTCGTCTTCGAGGGCGCGGCTTTGGCTGAACATCGCTTGGAGTGCCTCGGTGTCGGACTGCATTTGGGCGTTGAACTCATCTTCGGTGATGTCAACGTATTCTATCTTGATGTCGAAATACTGTCCGGCGGAGAGCACGTAGCCTTTGTCTTTGATTTGCTTGTATGTAACCGCCACGCTGAAATCTTCAACGGCGGTTTTGCTGCGGAATGTAGAGACGATTTTTTGAATTTCGGTGTCGTTAAGGCGCACTTTTTTGAGACCGTTGGCATCCTTGTATTCCTCGCCGAGTTTTGAAGCGTCCACAAGGATTACGGTGTCGTCGTCGGTCTTGCCTTGGCTCTTGTCGAAAAACAGCACCGAAACATTAGTGCCTGTATTGGCGAAAACGTTGCTCGGCATACTCACCACGCCCATCACGATATGGTCGTCGATGATACGGTGGAGGATTTTGTTTTCAACGCCCGATTTGGCGGTGATGAAGCCCGTGGGGATTACAATCGCGCCCTTGCCGCCCTCGGCTATCGAATTTACAACGTGTTGGATAAAACAGGTGTAAATAGCCATCGACTCCTTCTTTTTGGCAGGGACGGTAGGCACGCCAGCCCAAAAACGCGCCGGCATTGCGGCTATCTTTTCCCTCGTGTCGGAAAAATCCATTTTGAACGGCGGATTAGATACCACAAAATTAAACTGTCTCAACGCCTTGCCGTCGTCTGATTTGTGATACGGACTTACGAGCGTGTCGCCCTGAATGGCATTATCAAGCGAGGATACCAAACCGTTGAGCAAAAGATTTAGTTTCAACATTTTGTTTGACCTCTGCGAGATGTCTTGCGAAAAAATCGTGCAGCGGTCTTCGCCTATTTGGTGCGAAAGTGCCATCAAAAGTGTGCCCGTACCCGCCGAAGGGTCGTAACATTCTACGCTGTGAAGGTCGGGATTGTCGCCCACCAATAGTTTTGCCATAATCGTAGCAATGGCATGAGGCGTATAATATTCGGCGTATTTGCCGCCGCCCGCCGTGTTGTAGTCTTTGATGAGGTATTCAAAAATAGAAGCAAAAAAGTCATAATGCTTAACAAAAGCCTCCTCAAACGAAAAGTTTACCAATTTATCTACCAAAGCCCTTGCAAACGGTGCGCGTTGTGCGGTATCGGTTACAAAATTGGTAAGCGTTTCAAAAAGCGGAATCTTTGTGTTTTCTGTGGTCTGCGTAGAAAAAATTTCAGCGTTCTGTTCCGCTATGTCTGTCATCGTACTATCAAAAATGACATCAAAATCGCCTTTTGATTGTTGATTCCAAAGCGATGAAATCAGATGGCACGGCTCCAACACCGGCACGTCAGCAGAAATCGCACCTTGCAACAAAAAACGTTCTTCGTCAGAAAGTTCGCTGTAAGCCGTTTCCCATTTTTCGGCGGATTTAATCTTTTTTGAAATGTCGCTTTTAGCGTTTTTTATCTCGTAGCCGAACTTATCGTTCAAAAATTTGTACAAGAAAACCTGAGT
The DNA here is from genome assembly GCA_017417315.1 of Bacteroidales bacterium. Lineage (GTDB taxonomy): Bacteria > Bacteroidota > Bacteroidia > Bacteroidales > UBA3824 > UBA3824. The sequence continues at coordinate 216,725 of JAFPZK010000053.1, read as the reverse complement.
TATAATCTTGTACTCGTTGCCGTCGTTGCCCATACCGTATGCGGCACAGGTAGATTTAAGTTCGTCGATAAGTCTTAGCGTTTTTTCTTTTATGTCCATAACTTGTTATGTTCTTGAATATGTTGCGTTGTATTGGTTTATGTATTGTTGTGAAATTTTTTGCTGAATAAAAACGTAATCTTCGTTTCCCGGCTTTATCTGCGGGAAATGCCAAAGACTATTATTAATCAGCACACGGACGGTTCTGTTGAAATAAGCATCTTTTTTCAAGATGTCGTTTCTGTCGTACACCTTGGCATCAATGTCTTCTTTTATCATTTTGAGGATAATCATAATTTCGTCGTCAAGAAAAGAAAACATCGGCTTTTGGTTTTGTTCTTTGCGTTTTTGATTTTCTTCTCGAATACGCTTGTGAACGCGGGCAAACTTGGCATCACCGTTGTATTTTTTCAGAAGAGCGTTGTTACGTTTCTGAATATCTTGAAGACGTTTTATAATATCGTCGAAAGCCTTGGATTCTTCGTTGAATTTGGCTATCGTGTCAATAACAAAACCGTGTTCCTTGAATCTCTGCCTAAACGCCTCACGGAGCGAAATAAATTCGGGGTCGTCTTGATCGAAATTGCTTGTAAACGACGAAATTGTACGCTGCCATTTTTCTTTGAGTTCTACGCCGCCCGCTATCAGACGCATTTCTTCCGTACCAATTTTGCTGAAATTAAATTCGATGTCCATCATAGCATCGTTGATTATCATTTTTGTATTATCGCTAACGATAAACGCCTCTTTTTGATTGATGATGTCGATACGGTGTTGCACCTCGGAGAGCAAAGCGGGAAGTTTTGTGATTTCGAGTTGAGAGAATCTTTGTTTCATATCCTCATCGCCAAAAGTGCGGACAATGTTTGCCATATCTTTGGCGGAAGTAAGGGCTTTTTTGAGATCGATAAGCACAGCCTTGTCTTCTTCGGTAGAAATTTCCGACGAAAATTCTTCGGCGTTGTCGTAAGAATAGTCAAACAGAGTTTGCCTGATTTCTTGCATTTGACGGACGATTTCTTCCTTGTCTTCTATCACCTGACGGAAAGTTTCGGTATTGTTGCCCTCGCCGGTTTCTTCCGGGTCGTTAAAGCGGTTTAATTCTTGAAGATATGCCTCGTTGGTTTCGTCGAAATTGCGTTTGATGTCGGCAAAATCTATCAAAAAACCGTATCTCATATTTTTGTAGGGACGGTTTACACGTGTTATAGCCTGCAAAAGATTGTGGTCTTTGAGTTTACGTCCGAAATAAAGGCGTTTTAGTCTCGGTGCGTCAAAACCCGTCAAAAGCATATTAAAGACGATTAAAACATCAATTGTCATATTTTTTTTGAAATCTTTGACAATTTGTTTTCTTGTTTCTTTGTCTTCGTAATCGTGAAGAATAAGTCCTGCACGGAGATTAAGCCGAGGGTCTATTTTGTGTTGAATTTCGTTGAAATTAGCAAACATTTTTTCCGCTTGCGGACTTGTTTCGCAAATAATCATTCCACCCAAAGTCTTGTCGCCCTGAGTTTTGCGAAAATTTACAAGGTCAGTGATGATATATTTCAACAATTCGTTTACATAATTGTCGTGCTGAATGATGTCGCTTTTGCGGATTTCTTTTTTGGTAACGAGCGTGTCAAGTTTATCGTACACCTGAGTAAGTTTTTCGCGATACGAAGTTTCGATGTCTTCGCGGATAATTTTTAGAGTGTATCCGTCAATAATTGAGCGGTCGTAATAGTACGTATGAAGATAATCTCCGAAAACTTTGCATGAGGCACGTTCTTCTTTCAAAAGCGGCGTACCCGTGAGGGCAATTTTTATGGATTCTTTGTCGGCATCAAAAAGATTGGCGAGAAAACAGCCGCCGGGTTTGTAACCACGATGTGCCTCATCGAGAATAAAAACCCTTTGCAAATTGGTGGCATAATCCGTGATTTTTACCTTTTCCTTATCCTCGGCAAATCGTTGAATATTTACCACTGTGATTTCAGCATTGCCGCTAACGCCTTGTTGAGCCTGATTTTGACGGAATTGCGCCATAAGTTCGGCTCTTGTATTGGCAGTGGAGACGATAAGTCCGCGAGCCTCAAATTCTTGTTTTGCTTGTTCCAAGAGGTCGAGACGGTCTACAATAAAATAAAACTTTGCAACCTTGTTTTGTTTTGCGTAAAAATCGTTGAGAATATACGAAAGATAATACGAAAGTGCCGTTTTGCCGCTGCCCTGAGTATGCCATACAACGCCTGACTTTATACCATCAGCGAGTTTTTGTCGGATAGCCAACGCTGCAAACATTTGTTGATAACGCATAATATGTTTTTGGTCGGTGGATTCGATTTTGCCGTCCACCTCGCGTTCCATTTTTACGTATGCAATGCCGTATTGAAGTATAAAAAGCAACCTTTCGGGGCAACACATTGACGTAAGAATACGGTTTGTCGGCGTATTGACATCGAGGTTGGTTTGGTATTCGGGGCTTGTGTGAATTACCTGACAATTGTAGTCGGAAAGGATTTTTTTCTCGATTTCGGGATTAATTTGCAAATACGGAAAATCGCGATTGAATGGAGCAATTTTTGCACAAGCGGGATTTTCTTCTCTAAAACAGTTGAAAGGTGCGGTGTTTCTTGCTCCTGTACAATAAAACGCGCCCTGAATAGGCACAATACCGCCCAAAGCATCGTATTCCATATTGTTGGAAAAAATCATCAATTGGGTGATATTGATAAAACGGCGGAATTTCTTGTTAGGGAAACGGTCTTTGTTCATACGAGTGCTTTCTGCCACCATACCGCCGTGATTGTTAGGCTTTTTCACTTCCACGAAACAAAGCGGCAACCCGTTGATAAACAGTGTGATGTCGGGGCGGAACTCGTCTTGACCGTTTTTGCAAGTAAATTCTGCGGTAAACTGAAAGAGATTGTTTTTCGGATTGTCGAAATCAATAAGTTTGATTGGCGAAACGGCTTTAAGACGTTTATAAAAACCACGTCCGAGGTCGTCGTCGTTGAGTTCCTTTTTGATTTCGCGCAATACTTGTAAATACTCGCCCTTGTGTTCGGGGTTTAGTTTCTCGAATTGACTTTTGAACACATCCAAAAGAATATTAGTACTGCCGTCGTAGACAGTACCTTCTGTATCTTCGTGAATTTTTCCGAAATATTTGTACCCCAACCGAGTAAGATGTACCAAAGCCGGAAACTGCACCCTCGTTGCCTCGTTGAAATCCTTTGCCATATTAGAAATAAGTTTGTTTTAAAAAGCAAAGGTAAGGAAATTTTCTTTAAATAATCACTTTTCCCCCCAAAAAAATACAGCCGCCCGAATACCTCCGAACGGCTGTAAATTTTCAATAACCAAATTTATCTTGTCTTTAAATATTCCAACGAATTTTTAGCGAGTATGAGAACGTTGTCTTGACACGAATTGTTTTTCGGGTGCGAAGATTTGTCGGGTGTGCCGTCGGCGTTTTTCATAGAAAATTCACAGCCGCCGTTGCCGATACAAATAACCGTTCCTTTATAATCGGTGTTGCCTTGTTGAAGTTCAAAAACGTTGAGTTGCGATACCCAATCTATCTGACCGTCCCACGTGCCGAGAGGATAAATGCCGTAAGTAGCCGTCAAAATATTATAACAATCCTCGTCTTGATTGCCTTTGCCCGTCAAAAGACTCGGAAGATTAAAAAACAAGCAGTTGTGATCTTCCGTCCAACCCGCACCTTTAAAAGCGATGAGTTTCGTGCGGTCGGTGCTTTCTGTTGCCAAACCTTTGAAAATCGGGTGCGATGAATTATCTTTTGAAAATTTTCCGCCCGGATTGAGCGCAACTGCCATTTTCCAAACGTCGTTGTTGATACCGCCTTCGCCCGTGCCGATTGCCTTGTCGTTGGATTTCATATCGTCGATGTTCAAACGTCCGAGATGTCCTACGTAAACCGTGGCATGAGACCACAACAACAAACTTCCGCCGTTTTTGTACCAATCGGTGATGACAGGTGTGGCTGAATTAACAACTTCCGGCATATTCCAAACCGCATCTTCGCCGACACCTTCCAAATCTCTGAGCCAAAACAAAACCCTGAAATTATCTATGTCGTTAACGGTTTTGATGTCGGCAAAACTTACAAACTGCGCCGTAGGATAAGTCTCGTGAAGCCAAAGCCATGCCGAAGCCTCGTCGTCGTCGCCCAAAGAAATAAGTTCGTCAGCAGAAGAATAAACGCTCAAAAAGCCGATTGCCGTTTTGCCTATTTTCAGCGATGACGACGACGAAAGCGATTTGCCTTTGCCGTTTTCCGCCACGAAGGTTACTTGCCAATTTTCACCCGATAAAACGTCGGGAATGATGTAACTTGTCGTTGAACCGGTGAATGTTTCGGTGATTGTTTTTTCGCCGTTGGTTGCCGTGAAATGTACCTTGTCGGCATCTTCGGGCATCGTCCATTCTACACGAGCATCGTAACCGCCGTCTTTCTCCAACTGAGCCATCGAAATTCCCGATACCATTGACGCCCCTTCGCGTTTGAAACTCGTTACAACTCCTTTCGAAAAGTTTGTGCCGTCGGTAAGTTTCAATACTATTTCGTAGTTGACGTTTGTCGGTACGTTCTTGATTGTAAACGTGTTACCGTCAACGACCTCACTACCCGAAAGCGTACCGTCGGTGTAGTAGGTAACGAGAGTTTTCAGCCCGGCAGCGGGTATCCACGTGATTGTGTAGTCGTCGCCGGAAAGCGTACCGTTGATGTTTTCTGATGACGGTGCTGACAAAATCATATCGGCACAGTCGTAATCTCTGTCTTGACAACCCGCTGTCAAAACCAAAGAACCTATTGCTAAAATGTATATTAATCTTTTCATCTTAATTTCAATTTTTTTTAAATTTCAACTGTCAATTGTCAACTGTCAATTGTCAATTGTCAACTGTCAACTGTCAACTGTCAATTGTCAACTGTCAATTGTCAATTGTTAATTAATACCCTTTGTTCTGCGTGTATAGCCCCGGAACGTAATACAATTGATTGTACGGTATGGGATAAAACTCGTTTTTGCCGGCGGTGAAATGCGCATCTTTGTAATACTGAGCGTATTGCTGACCGTCGTAAACGTCATTCTGCTCACTCTCGAAAAACTTGTTGAGTGTTTCTGAGGCTATGCCCCAACGACGGAGGTCGAAGAAACGTTGATTTTCCATCGCAAGTTCAAGACGGCGTTCAAAACGGAGACATTTTCTTGCCGTTTCTTTGTCGGAAAAATAGCCTGTCGGATAAAGTTCGATGTCGCAATAATCTTTGGCGTAGTCGATATGTTTTTCGACGGAGTTTTTAGCACGCTGACGAATCTCGTTAATAATCTCCTGAGCCTCAGAAAGTTTGTCGGTTTCGATTAACGCCTCGGCTCTCATCAACATAACGTCCGTAAAGCGGAAAACATAATCGTTCATCGCAAAAGCCTGCCACGGCATATTGAAAGTTTCACCTTTGGAACGTTGCGGAACTTCTTTCAATGAAGTGTAATATCCATAAGTGCCGGGAGTACGCGAATTGTCTTTCGTCATAATCAAATCTTTCTCGTATTTGTAAGGGAAAGTCGGCATTCCGACGGTGTGAAACAATCTCGGATCGTATTTCTGCGCTGACGGTTTGCCGAGTTCCGGATACGAAATTTCATCGTTGAAATTCTCAAACATCGGTAGTCCGTTTTTAGTTTTGAAAGCGTTTACGAGGTTTTGCGTGGGTTTGTGAAAATCCCAACCACAAGACCAAATGCCCCAACAACCATTGAGAAGATTGTTCCAGTTAGCACGTCCGTAAGTGGTGTTATCGTCTTTGTAATCAGAACATTGAACCGCAAAAATGCTTTCTTTGGAATTTTTGTATTCGGGCAAGAAAATATCGCCGTAATCTTCCAAATATCCGAATCCTGAATTTTTAACAACGTCGGTATATTCAACGACTTTTTGCATATATTCTTTGTTGATAAAACCTTCGCCCGTGGTAGCCTCGTAACCGTCGCCCCAAGCCAAGGCAAGATAACATTTCGCCAAATAACTTGCTGCGGCTATTTTGTTGGCACGTCCGCCTTCGTCTTGTTTTTCGGGCAAAACATCAAAAGCCTCTTGAAAATCCGCGATGATTTTTTTCATCAATTCTTCATAACTGAACTCATCGTTTCTGACGGTTTCGTGGCTGCTTTTACGGTAAACGTCCTCATCAATCCACGGAATCTGACGAAACATCGTTATCAACTTAAAGTAAAAATGTGCGCGCAGGAACTTCACTTCGGCGATTCTCTGTGCGGCGGTTTCTTTGCCGAAAACAGCCTCGCCATTATCTTTTAATGACACTAATGCTCGGTTGCAACGGCTAACGGCGCGGTAAAGATTGAACCAAAGTTCGTCGAACTCGCCCGGCGTAGAGGTTACCGCCGACCATATTTCCATCGGGTGATAGCCCGTGTCGGTTGTTCCTGAGCCGCCTTTGAGAGCGTCGTCGGAGGCAACGTCGCCATAAACCCAAAGGTTGAACGGGAAATTATACCAACAATCGCCTAACATTGCGTATGCGGCTGTTGTCATTTGTTCAGGGTTTTGAGAAGCGAGTTCTTCGCTGATAACGCCCTGAGGTTCGGCTTCGATAAAATCTTCGCAGCCCGTATTTGCCAACAACACTGCCGAAACCGTTAATATGCTGAATATTTTTTTCATGTCTAACCTAATTTTTAATTTTTTATCAAACTATAAACTGTCAATTGTCAACTATCAACTGTCAATTCCTAAAATCCCACTTGCAAACCGAATGAGAACGATGTGTAGTGCGGATAAGCCCAGTTCGGGTTTTCGGGGTCGGAAACGGTGAACGATTTGCTCTTTACCGTGAAAAGGTTTTCGCCCGAAATGTATACCCTTGCCGACGACATTTTAGCACGGCTGATAATGCTTTTCGGGAAGTTGTAACCGAGTTGCAAGGTTCTGAGTTTCAGCCATGAACCGTGTTCTACGAAGTATGACGATGCACGACCTTCGTTGCCGGTGTTGTTGGTTGTAAGAGCCGGAATGTCAGAGCCTTTGTTGTCAAGACGCCAGCCGTCTAACATGCGGTTTCCTTTGTTGCTGCCCGCATCGGTGAGCGAATAAAAGTCTGTTTGAAATTTTTGGTCGTTGTAAACGTCAATGCCGATAATGCCTTGGAAAAACATCGTTAAATCGAAATCTTTGTAACCGAACTGAGCGTTGAAACCCCAAGCCATATCGGGAACGGGATTAAAAATCCATGTCTGGTCGTCGGCAGTGATAACGCCGTTGCCGTCAAGGTCGCTGTATTTAAGACCGCCTAAGCGAGCATTTTCTTGTCCCGAAGCCAAAACTTCTTCACGGCTTTGATACAGTCCGTCAACAACATAGCCTACAATAGAACCGTAAGGACGTTCGCTTTCTACGAGGTTTTCTTTGGTGGTGTGAACATACGAACCCGTTGTGGTTTCGGGCAAATAAGTTACTTTGCTGCGGTAAAAATCGGCGTTGAAAGTAAAGTCGTAACTAAAACCGTTTTTGTAGTTATGACGGTAGCCGAGAGTGAGTTCCATACCACGGTTTTCGAGATTCGGACCGTTGAGCCAAGCCGCACCGCCCTCTCCCATCGAACCTAAATAAGCGGGCGAAATCAACATATCTTCCACTTTTTTGATGTAGAGGTCGTAAGTTCCGTAAATATCGCCGTTTAAGAATCCGAAGTCAAGACCGAGATTGTATTGAATCGTAGTTTCCCATTTGAGTTTGGGATTAGCAGTCTGAACGGCACGGAATCCTGAGGGGAAAATGCCTGAGCCTTGAAGCCTCAAATCGTAAGCCGTAGAAGTGGTTCTATCATCGCCGTAGTCAGCCACATAAAGTCCATAACGTGCTGTGTTTGAGATAGCCTGATTACCTGTTTTACCCCAAGAAGCGCGGATTTTAAGGTCGTTGAGCCAAGAAGTTTCGATGTGTCTTGACAGTCTGTAACCCAAAGTTGCAGCGGGGAAAATACCGTAACGGTTTTCTTCGCCGAATCTTGACGAACCGTCTCTACGAATCGTAAACGAAGCCAAAACTAAATTGTCGTAATTGTAATCAGCCTTTCCGAAGAAAGACACGAGTTTGTAACCTGAGGCAATACCCGAAGCGCGTTGAGTGCCGGTAGCCGCATTAGGCCACATATAATCGTAGTTTTCGAGGTCGAACATTTCGGCGTATGCAGAAAAGTCGTTGCGGTTTTGCGAGAAAATTTCCATACCGCCGAGAAGCGAAATATTGTGCTTAGTTTTGATGTCGAAATTGTAATTAACGGTGTTAGACCAAGTGAGTTTGGTATCGTCAGCACCGCTAACGGTAGAGGACGGAGTATTGTTGTTAACAACGTCGGAATGGAAAGTATGATTTACCGAGTGAATAAAACCGTAATCGTAGTCAAGACCGAAATTAGAGCGGAAAACAAGACCTTTTATGGGTTTGACGTCAATGTATCCGTTACCGAAAATGCGCATAATTTTGAGGTCGTTGTCGCGGTTCATGTAAAGTTCTCTGAGCGGGTTTTGACGGTCGCTCATACCGCCGACGGGACCAGAAAACGTTTCGCCGTCTTCCTCATAAACGGGCAAGGTAGGCGACATTTTCAAAGCGTTTTCCATCGGAGAAAGTCCGCATTGAGAAGTGTGCGTCAAAGTGAAATTTTCGCCCACGGTAACGTATTTTCCGAAATTGTAACTCGTATTGATTCTTGCCGAAATGTTAGCAAAATCGGTGTATTTCAAGATACCTTTGTTGTTTTTGTAGCCGAGTGAAAAAAGTGCCGAATAGTTTTCGCCGCCGTTAGAAACCGAAAGGTCATAATTCTGCGAAAAACCCGTTCTTGAAATTTCTTTCAGCCAATCGGTGTCGGAAAATTTCATCGTCTTTTTGGCGTTCATGTATCCGTCGTAAAGACCGTTTACGGTGAAAGTTTCTTCTTTCATGGTCTGCGGATTAAAAGCGGAAATTTTAACGCCGCTTGCCGCATTGAAATCCAAACCGTAATTAGCGGCATAACCTACCGGGTCGATACCGTCGTTGAAAGCCGCCTGAGCCATTGCCGTAGCATATTCTTCGGTGTTAGAGAGTTTCATCATGGTCTGACGGTTGTAGAATTGCGCCGTCATATTTGCTGAAAAATCAATTTTCGGGCGGTCTGATTTTTTGCCTTTTTTGGTGGTGATGATAATAACGCCGTTAGCAGCGCGGCTACCGTAAATAGAAGCGGAAGCGGCATCTTTCAAAACTTGCATTGATTCGATGTCGTTGGCGTTGAGGGTGTGATTAAGGGCGGTAGTTGTCGGCACGCCGTCGATAACGAAAAGCGGGTCTTGCGAAGAGTTGAACGAACCTGCGCCGCGTATTCTGACCGTTCCTGCGCCCATAGGTGAGCCGTCGGAAGTGATTGTTACGCCTGCCACTTTACCTTGTAATGCTCTCATGGGGTCGGAATCTGACGAGGTTTTAATATCGTCGGTTTTGATGACGGCGACCGAGCCTGTAAGGTCGGCTTTTTTCTGAACCGTGTAACCCGTAACGACAATTTCGTCGATTTCGCTGATGTCCTCTTTAAGGACTACTTTTAGATTGTCGGCGGCAGAAACTTCGGCGGTTTGATAACCGATGTAAGAGACAACGAGGGTTTCGCCGTCGTTGGCTTGAAGTTTAAAATTGCCGTCGAGGTCGGTAATAGTTCCGGTGGTAGTACCTTTAATAACGACGGAAGCTCCGATTACGGGTTCGCCGTTTTCGTCGGTGATAGAGCCGGAAATTTCATTTTGCGCCGATGCTGAACCGCACGCAAGAACGAGTATAAAACCCGTCAGAAATTTTAATAATCTTTTCATTGTGGTTTAAAATTTAAATTCAGTTAAAAATTATTTGTGTTTTCTGACGGCTAAATTAGGGATTCTTGCTTCCGAAACATAAAAAAAATCGTTCAAAGGCTTTTAAAATTGTTTCAATGTAACAATTTTAAAAGAAATGAACGAAAAATGAAGGAGAAAAAGGGGGAGGGTGTTGGGTTATAGTGTGCCGAAGTATGCGTTTTATTTATTGGCAGTAGATAAAAATACACCAATTTGTTTACTGACAGTAAATAAATTGGTGTGATTTTGTTTATTGGTAATAAATAAAATGTGATGCAGCCTACGGCATACAATCGTATTGCCAACCTTTTAAAAGCTTCGGGAGTGAACACAACAACCTCTTCTGTAATTGATTATGTAAGTTTTGCCAAGGAAGCGTGTTTAATATTTTCATTGGAAAATTATGCATCGAAGTTTGTGGAAAAAAACACCGTCAAGAAACATTATTTCACCGACAACGGACTATTGAGCATTTTTCTGACGGGCGGTGAGACATCTCTATTGGAGAATCTCTGTGCTATTTTTTTGTATAGGAAGTTTGGCGACGAACTATATTTTTACAACAAAAACATAGAAGTAGATTTTTATGTTGCTGAACAAAAATATGCTGTACAGGTTTCTTATTCAATAGCAGATGAAGAAACACGCAATCGTGAAGTACGTGCATTGGAAAAACTCAATACATTTCTTCCACTTCAAAAATCGGTAATCGTTACATACGACGAAGAGGAAAATATCACCCTTCCCGGCGGACAAATTATTGAAGTTATTCCTGCGTGGAAATGGCTGTTGGATTAATTCCTTAATTTGCTGAAAATTCTAAATCGTCTGCATCGTGTAAACGATTAAGAAAAGAGATTAAAAATTCTAAAAATTAGTATTGATAATCAGTGAGTTAAGAAAAGTTTTTACCAAATCTATGCTTTTTAGGGTAGATTTGGTAAGAACTTTTTTTGATTGCGCTTGAAATCAACGAAAATCAATGGGCTAACAATATCATGAATCAAGTGGTTATGGACGATTTGTTTGAAAAATAATCAGCCAAATCTCCAAAAAAATGTGAGATTTGGCTGATTATCGAGGGTGGATAATTTGTGTAATACACTTATTATCAGAGTATTGTTAGAATTAGATTGCGCAAAAGTTAGTGTTTTTGTAGAGAAATGCTCGATTCTTCAATAATTACCTCAATACCTTTCTTTCCCAAACTATCCAATTTTTGTTGAACAAGTAACCTAATTTGCTGAAAAGCCTGTTCGCGGGCTTTTGCGTAATAGTTCCATTCGTCGCATTTTTTTAACATTTTGGCATTGACCATATTTTGAAGGTGCTGCAAAACTTATATTTTTTCAAATTAGCAAAAAAGTTTTTGTTTATTCATCTGAAATTATATACTTTTGTAAAATTAAAAAATGTTATGAAAATCACATTCAAAGATAAGGATTTGGAAAAATGCGCCTTAAACGAAAAATACCGTGTAAAAAAACTTGGTACTTTAAGAGCCAAACTTTTTCTAAAACGGCTTGACGATTTTAGGAATGCCGAGAATTTGGAAAAAACAAGATTTTTACCCGGTAATTTTCATGAACTTGTTGGAGATAGAAAAGGTCAGTGGGCATGCAATTTAGACCAACCTTATAGACTGATTTTTGAACCTCACGAAGACCCTATTCCAACAGATATAAACGGAAAGTATATTTGGATTGAAATTAAAGGTATAGAAATTATTGAAATTACAAATTATCACGAAAAATAGGAGGATATTATGGCGAAAACCGGTAAATATATAGAACCTACACAAGCATTTCACCCCGGTGAAACTTTGGAAGAAAAACTCCAAGAAATGGGATTGTCTAATGCTGAATTTGCAGATGTTACGGGATTAAATATTGATATTATAAACGGTATCATATCTTGCAAAATTGATGTTGATAAAAAAATTGCCGAAATTCTTGAAAGATGTACCCAAATTCCGGCAGATTTTTGGTTGAACAAACAGGAAAATTTTAACCGTTACAGAATGGAGAAACTTGCCAAAACTCTTGTTTCAGACATTAGAAAAGACCTTTACGGCAGAAAACAACGCATCAAAATTTCATCTGAAAAACTTTACAAATACGCAGAAAGTTTGTAAAAAATTTTCGTTTATAGCGTGCGGAAATATGTGTATTTTTTAAGGTTTTAAGCACGGTATAAACGGAAAATAAACGGGACAGACACATAGGCTTCCCTACAATTCGTTGATATTCAAATACATTGTAGGGGCGAACCTATGTGTTCGCCCGATGATTTAATCCGTGAACAATTGAATGAGATTATGATAGATTATTTGGTAGATGTGTTTGCATTGATTTCCAATTTTGCTTTCAACCAATCAAGCAATGCCATTTCTGCATTGACTGAAAGTTTGGAAATCAAAGATATAATCTCATCTTTTTTCTCGTCTGATTTTTCTTTGCCTATTGGTTTGTATGTGTCTTTGATTGCTTCACAAACATTCTCCATTTCGGGGAACATTGTCATCTTGTCATAACCATAGACGGTGAGTTCTTTCAATATTTCTTCTTTTTTTTCTTCTTTGATTGCGATTGAAGAAATACGGACACTATCTTTGAAAGACAATTCTTTGAAATTCTGTTTTGTGCCGTTGATTCCAAACAAAAAGAATAAACCTTTTTGGTTATTAATCCGTCGGTTGAGCATCTTGGATTCCACGCAGATAATCTGATTGAGGATTTTTGTGTACTCGTGTTCTCTTCCCTCGTACAGATTGTAGTAGTCATACTTTTCTTCTCTAATTGCGTGAATTAGCGCACTCATTGAATCGTGGTTGGGATTAGTTACGTTGAAGTTACCTTTCATTCTTGCAACATTTGCCAATAATGCAACAGTGTCGCTATTCCAATTATAAATGTCATTTTTGGGCAGTTCAAAAATGTACACGATTGGGTCTCCGCCTTTTTTGTCGGTAGAGTCAGGGTTGCATGCCATATATAATCCTGTAAGCGGCGAATAGGAAGCATCCAACACTCTCGACGGCAAAGAGTAATGGTCGGCATTGACTATGATGTCAAATGTGCTTGTTCCCTTCGGAAATGCTTCGGGAAATTTTGCAATGTAATTGTTCAGCATCACGTCTTCATTTTGTATCCAACTTTCATTTCTGAATATCTGAGGTTGCAATGCAGTTTCGCCGTAGTCGCGATGTTCGCCTCTGAACAGGAGTTTGCAATCTGGGTCTATGCGAAGTTTTTCGTGGATGATGTTGAAAAAATCCGGCAGACTTTCTATTGGTTCGCCAAGGCGAACAATTGTTTTTCCAAATACTTTCATAATATTTTGATTTATTTTCTTTATTTTTTTCCTTTACGATAACACATCCCACCAACCATACTCCATATTGATAACACGTGTATCAACACTGATTGTAATGGTGATGTTTTTGCTATCTTCTTTTACAAATACGTATTTGTAGATGCGCTTGGATGAATCATACGACCAATTTGGGTCTTTCTTCACCAATTGGTTTAGTTCGTCAATGCTTTTTGCAGACAATGGCTCGTTTAGTTTCAATTCCCACGAATACTCAGACCAAGCACTTGCACTCCTATCCATATTGTCGGCTTGGCCGACAATTGTATAAGAAGGCAAATTGAAACCGGCTTCGTCGGTAATCAACGAAGGATTTTTAGCGACCCTATTGTTCCCGCACGAAAAAGCGAGAATCAACATCGCAAATGCAATCACATATTGCAATAATCTTTGTTTCATAATCGTCTATTTTAACTTATTTAACAAAAAAAACTCACCTTGCCGAACCACAAAGCACGGCAAGGTGGTAGTTCCTTTACTTCAAAATGTACATAATATTGGTCTTGTACTCTTTCAGTTCTTTGAGTATTGCGTTCAACTTGTGGAACAAAGTGTTGCTGAATTCGTGAGTGTACAAGTCCGTTATCTGATTGCTGTAAAACATCTTGAACCAATGATAGACTTGTGCATCGAAAAATACGAGATTATCGTTGTTCGTTTCGTCTTCCAAATCCACTTTATAGTTGTAGAATTTGTTCAAGTCTATTTCGGTGTTCGAGTTCCACGGGGTGTACCTTGTCAAAAGTTGTCCAATTGACCAATCTATTTTTCTTCTGATGTTTTCAACGTATTTTTGAACCTTCTTGTTATTGTTCAACACTTGATCGTTAGAGTCCATAAAGAGAGCTTTCTTTATCTCATCCTTTACGGCTTTCAAATCTTTAAGATTCAATTTTTTATTGTCATAAATTGACTCAAAAATTTTAGTCATCATATCAGGGTAATCGTCCTTTTGGCTTTCTATGATTTTCTTGAATACTTTTGAATCCTGATATTCAGAAGTTTTGTTATTCAGTTGGTCTGTGTACCGTTCGAGTATCTTGATGTAATACTGCTGAATAATGATAGCAAGAGCATTCATCGCGTGGGATGTGTTGTCGGTAGATTCGGTAAACTTGTTCCTTGCATCAATAATAGGTGCTTGTTTCAACAGGTTTACCAAGACTCTTGTTTCTTCGTATGTTTCCTGGGTAGGATTTTCTGTGTGGGCGTCTGATTCGTTTTTTTGTAGGGTAAAAATTTTGTCGATGAAATCATCAAGGTTTTTGCGTTTCTCGTCCAACCAATATTTCTCCTGCTCACATTCCCCAACATATTCTTGTTCTTTGTCGTTTGTTGGTTTGGAATAGAGCCAAAAAAACATGATGTCTTCTTTAAAACATTTTTCTGCAAGTGCTTTGATGTGCAGAATTGATTGTCGTGATTCTTCTGAGGTGGAACAAGATATTCCTTGGTCTGTGTCGATAACATAGCATATTATGTCCGGTTTTTCTGCATCGAAAATCTTATTGATGACAGAATCGTGTGATTCTTTACCACCTGTACCGGGCATATCACATAGCGATGCGTAATTGAGAGGTGAGAACGTCGGGCATTCACTATGAGTCCACACAATTTTTTTGATAGCGTTTGGAAAATCCGCCATTTCTGAAATGAACTCCTGTGTCTCACTGATGTTCCAATCACTATTTTCTATGGGTTCTTGTTCTTTTATGTAAGTCCACGTATTACCCGTAATGATGAAGTTGGATGACACATCAATACGGCTTTTGTTAAGTTTTTTTCTGAACTCGGCTGAATTTTCGATGTAGAATTGTGGTTCAAAAAACACTTCACAATTAGACTCTTTGGCGCATTTGTGGATTACAATGCTCGCTGTTTCGGGACCGCCACTTTCCGAACCACTTTTGTGTCCGGCAAGTTCATGAATAAGCGTGGTTTTTCCACCCGAAAACTCGCCTGTCAAAAAAATTGACGGCTTATTTTGCGTCTTTATTCCGCATTTCTCACGCATAGTGGACGGCAACATTTCAAGCATATTGTCAATACGACTGCAAATCGCATAGATTTGTTCTGCGACAATAGGACGACAATCATCGAAATAAGATTCGAGCATTTTGTAGTCTTCGCCTGCAATTCGGTCTTCATCCGCCTTTTTCGCGAAATCCTTTTTGGCTTTGAAAAAGGCGGCATACAAATCAATATCTTTTTCCATTTTTAGAAGTTTTTATTTAGTGTGTCAATAGTTTCAGAAATTTTTTTGATAGTTTTGGATATTTTTGTATAGTTGCTTTCCGCTTTCTGGTTGGTTTGGTCTAGAATGGCAATTACAGAATTGTAGCAATTTTCATTTATCTTGCGCATACTTTTGTCAAGCCCCGGTTGAATTTGCTCTCTGAATCCTTCTGCCATTTTGTTCTTGAATTCGTTTCTTGCTTTTTCGTCGCTGTCTTCTCTCAATTTGTTTATATTCCTGATAATAGTTGGCAGTAATGGAACTACAGCAACACCTATTAGTGCTGCTCCTGCTACACCTACGACAGTAGCCAATCCGCTGCCAACTGCTACACCGAATATTTCAAAACCACTAAGACTTGTGGCTGTTACCATTAACGCTCCACCCGACGCTGCAATAAGAGTAGTGCGGAAACCTTCGCCACCTCTTAACGAATCCAAAAGTCCGAACAAAGTGTCTCTAATTGGTCCGAAGATTTTTGTAAGGTCTTCAAGCGACAATTCTCCTATCGGAATTTGTTCAATGTCTTCGGCTGTCACCCTTTTCTCTTTCAAAAACGGTTTGTACGTGTTTTTGAGTTTTTCATTCAGTTTTAGACGAATTTTGGGCTGTTCCTCTTGCAAGACTTGATTAATGCATCTGCTGATTTCCGTTTGTGATGGCTTTTGGCATTTGCTCAGTTTTGTGAGGATGGCGGTATTGATATTGTCAGCAAGTTCCCTAATATTGTCTGAAATCCATCGGTCAACATTCTTTTTGGCTTCGTCAATGCGAGCGTATTTGTTTTCTACATTTTCAACAGATATTCCATTGTCAAGGAGAATGTTTTTCCAATAGGAAGATTCATCTGTGGCAACTTTCTTTATATCTGCCAAGATTTCCAACAATTCTGCTTTACAAGCGGTGATTTTCACAGAATTGATTTCTTTGCTTTGGGCAGAGTCAGACATTCTTCCCATTACATTGGCAATATTGGATTCGTTTATTAAGTCCTGAATCTGTTTTTCATACTTTTGGATTTTGTCAGAAGACAATTTTTCTCTGTTTTTTTCAAGAGAAGTCCTCAATTTTTCGCTTTCTTGCCACTTGATGGCAGATACGAAAACAGGTTCTTTCAATTTGAACATATCTCCAAGTTCCTTTCGAAAATCTTCCTTAATCTTATCTCTGCTTTTGTCGGAAGAAATCGAATCAGATTTGGTAATCACGGGAATCAATGTCTGAGTTTTTCTTTTGATTTCGCTCAGATAATCTTTGGCTACTTGTCCACCGAATTTGTTGTGCGGAGTGAGCCAAAATGTGAAATTAGACGACTGCATATAGTCGTTTATCACATCTTCGTTGGAATAGTATGGCGAACCGAACCCAGGACAATCAACAATTTTCACTTTGCCGACAAATTGCCTGAACTCCTTGTTTTTTAGTTCATCGACTGCCAACTCCACAACTACGTGATGGTAGGTAGATACTTCGCCTGCCGCACCTGTCGGACCATTGATAATGTCCTTCAATTCAGAGAAATTGCAATCTTGCGTAGTGCCGTCCTTCTTGAAAATTTTGCCAGAATGTTCTCCGCCATTCTTAAATTGAATTTCAGTGATTACGGCTGTACACGGTGTGTCTTTGGTCGGCAAAATATCCTCGCCAATAAGTGCATTGACGAACGTACTTTTTCCCGACGAAAAGGGTCCGATGAACAATAGGACAACCTCTTCGTTGACCTCTGTCGTGATTTTGTTGAAACTGAGATTCCATTCTTCGTCTTTGAATGGATACCGTTTCCTAAAATCCTCGATTTGACAGAAATCTGTGAAATCATTGCTGTTGCTAAGGATTTCTTTCAGTGTTTCGAGTTTCTTAAATGAAATATCTTGATTCATAATTATTTATATTTAGATTTATTTATGTTCCTTTAAATAATTACATTCTTTTTCTTTTCTCTTTTTGTTTTTCGCAATTCTTTTTTTAGCTCTTTTCTTTATTTTTTTACTCACAAATATCACATTTTCAAGTGTATTAGTGAATTTTATATGTTGCTTATCTCGTTTTGAGCCTTTTTTTACTATTTTGGAACTCAGTGTAGTACTATTTATAATTATTTCAAATATAACATATAGCATACATAAAAGTAGTACGAAGCATAACACATCAAGAATAATTCTACAACTTGTTGGTATATAGGATAGGTTAGATAATATTCCTTCACAGATTGCTATTGTATGGAATACACATAAAATTATAAAGATGAAAAACGATATTATACCAATCATTATGTTAATTTTAGATGGAGAGTAACACCCCAATTTGGTATTAAAAAAACAATTACTAACTTTATTTGCATCCAACCATAAGTATCCACCTTGCCACCATCCATGTGTATAACTATCCATTTTAATTTTCCATTTGCCATGTTCGCCGTCGTAAGGCAAATTTCTATAAAGATTCAAATATTCCAAGTCATTAATGGCATATTCATGTGCTTCTTGCCATGCCTTTGAGCCTTTTGCCATTAGTATCCACAATATGGATAAAATGCTTCCGACAAAACTTGTAAAGAATAATGCTAAATGTATTCTCCATATTTGGTAATCGGTTGTATCTTCAAATGTCGCATTAATTTGTTCGTCATTATGGCAAACCAAGTTATTTTGGATTTGTATTGAATATTTTTTGGTTACGCTATCATCAAGAAATTTCATAAATAACGTTCCGTATCCTGTATAGCATATTACAAGCAATGACACAAGAAGAATTGACCTCTGCCAAAGACTATTGATTGCAGAATCTTTGTCAGAATGTAATTGTTCTTGCACTTTTCTATATTTTTCCTCTCGTTCTTCTTCTATGCTCTTAACAATATGTACTTTGTACGACTTTTTCCTTTTCATAACATTTTTAAGTTCACTTTTCCGCACGAAAAAAGGCGTGGGACTATTCCGCTAACTTATTAAAAATGAAGGTTCTAGACTACCTATGGTTGTAATAAGCGCGAAATAGTCCACGCCCAACTTATGCCGTTAAAGCGTGAACTTATGCCGCACTTATCCTCTACAACCATTGTAAATTGTCCAGATCTACATTTTTAAAGAATAAGTGTTTAAAAGTCTAATATGCCGTTTTACCTTTTTTTGTTACTTCATAAGCAAATAAATTTTCGTTAAAGTTTAACACCGCAAATATAATACAAGTTACCAACTTGAAAAATATTTTTGAAAGTTTTTTCGAGAAAAAATTACTCGTTTTCTTTCAAAAACCTGATATTTTGTTTTTGAATATCCGTTAATGCAATTTCAACGAGTGAGGCATCGTTATAAACCGGCTTGTACCACGAATACTGCGAAAAAAACTCTTGTAAGTCTTGCGACTTGAACTTCACATTCAACCGCGCATAAAAATAATTGCGAAGAATACGCCTGTCTTGTTTTGAAAAGTCTGAAATATCATCGTATGTAAGCGCACGTTCTGAGGCTTCAATCCAAAGTTGCTCGTATTTGTCGCCGGTGTAGGCTTGTTCGGTTGAAATTTCATAAATTCTATTGAAAGTCATTGACGATTCACCGTTTTGAAGTTTTAAAACTCTGTCGTTGAGTTCAATGATATTTGCGCCGCCGCCATTCAATTCGTATATTTCGCTCCTTAACATTCCTTCAAGGTCAAAATCCGAGGCAAAAATATTTTGTTCTGCTTGAACTGAGTTATAGTCAAGGTGCATATTCAAAGTGCCGGACGAAACGTCCCAATCGCCCTTAATTTTTGCTGCAAATTTTATGACAGATATTTCACCGCTGAAAACCAACTCCATTTTTCCGCCAGAAGTGTTGTCGCGTTTGAATGTAAAGCGGTAAACAAAGTCGCCTGAAATATCGTTTTCATTGTCATAATACGGTACGGTAGTTTCCCAAGTACCTTCAAGTTGTTTTGACTGCATAATACTGCAAGCCGTCATTTGCAACATCAAAATTGTTGCGAGGATAAAAATCAATACCTTTTTCATTTTTTTATCGTTTTTTATTGGTTCAACATTCATTTATCGAGGGCAAATTTAGAACGCAAAACTCACTTAAACAAATAAATTTTTATAACTTTTTATTCAAAAAGCGATAACAAAATATATTAAGGGCGGCACAACAAAAAAACCGCCTGAATTTCAAAAATTCGGCGGTATAAGGGTGTAGAAGGCGGTTGTTAAAAAATATTAAGGGAGAAAACAGAAAATTATTTATTAATTGTAGACGATTTTAAATTTTGGATAAGTGTCCACAACTCATAAAAAAATCGAGTTGTGGACACTTTTAACATTTTATTTTTTGCCATAACTCGTTTTTTATATATATTTGTGGCAACAAAAAATCAACGATATGGCAACATTAATCGCACGAAAAAAAGAAATCGAAAACCTCGAAAGGCTTTATAATTCAGACAGAAGCGAATTTGTTATTGTCTTTGGCAGACGACGCATAGGCAAAACTTTTTTGGTTAACTCTCTGTTTGAAAAACGTTTTACTTTCAAATATACCGGCACACGAGAAGAACCGCAAAGTGTTCAGTTGCAACATTTTGCAATGCAAATTAAGGAGTATTCAAAATTGCCTTATCTTCCCGAAATAAAAACGTGGACAGATGCGTTTGAAATGCTTAAAACCTTGATTGTCAGTAAGAAAAAGAAAGAACGTAAAGTTATTTTCTTCGACGAAATGCCGTGGATCGACACTCCTAAAAGCAAATTCGTATCGGCATTGGAGTATTTTTGGAACTCTTGGGCAGCACAACGTGATGACATTCTGTTTGTTGCATGCGGTTCGGCAACCTCATGGATGGTCAACAAACTTGTAAAAAATCGCGGCGGACTTTACAACCGGATTACTGCACAAATTTATCTCAGACCGTTTACTTTGGGCGAGTGTGAAGAATATTTACAGTCAATAGGCTGTCAATGGGATCGTTACACCGTTTTACAATGTTATATGACGTTGGGCGGAGTTCCGTTTTACATGAGCCTTATCAACAAACAAGAAAGTTTGGCGCAAAATATTGACCGGCTGTTTTTCGGGAAAAATGCTGTTTTAAACGAAGAATTTGACGAAATGTTTAATGCACTTTTTTCTCAAGCCGACAAATATATCGCTGTTGTTAAAGCACTTGTAAGCAAACGCGAAGGTCTTTTACGTAGCGAAGTAATCGAAAAAACAGGTATTTCCGGCGGTGGATTGTCAAAAATTCTTGAAAACCTCGAACGTTGCGATTTTATTGAAGTTTTTGCCAATTACAAAAATTCAACGCGAAATATAGTTTACAGAATTTCAGACAATTACACTTTGTTTTATTTTAAATTTATTAGCGGCAAAAGACATAAGGACAATAATTTTTGGAGCAAAAATCTCAACTCTCCTGCAATAAAATCGTGGCAGGGTTTCAGTTTTGAGTCCGTCTGTCTCAACCACCTCGACGAAATTAAAAAAGCATTGGGAATCAGCGGGATACCGACTTCTTGCAGTACGTGGCGCAAAATCGGCGATTCAGAAAATCAAGGCGCACAAATCGACCTTCTTATCGAACGTTCCGACCGTGTCATCAATGTCTGTGAAATTAAATTTTGCGAGGAAAGTTTCTCTATAACAAAGGATTATGCTGACAATCTCCGCAATAAAATTGCGGTTTTTAGAGATGATACATCCTCGCGAAAAAGCATTGCCGTTACAATGATAACAACTTTTGGCGTAGCACAAGGCAAAAATTCAGGCATCGTCCAAAGCGAAGTTACGGCAGAAGATTTGTTTGTTTAATTACAATTAATCGCTTGAAAATCAATGACAAAAGCATTTATATATTTTTTTGTGTTGCTGACGGTGTTTTCGTCGTGCGGCAGTAAAAAAACAAAATATAAAATCGGAATTTCACAATGTTCCGAAGACGTTTGGCGCAACAAACAAAACGCCGAACTCGAAATGGAAAGTAATTTCCACGAAGACGTAACGCTTTGTTTCGTAACGGCATACGACGACAGCCGCCGTCAAATTCAGCAAATCGACAGCCTTGTTGCCTCAGGCATCGACTTGTTGATTGTTGCGCCGAATCAAACCGAAAGTATTTCTGAGGCTATTGACAGAACGGCAGAAAAAAATATTCCCGTCATCGTTTTTGAAAGAAAAACCGATTCCGAAAAATACACTGCTTTTATGAGTGCCGACAATTACGAAATGGGATTTCAGATGGCTCGTTATATTGCTTCGCTACTTTCGGGTAAAGGCAGAGTGTTGGAAGTCAAAGGCTTGCCGGGGTCGTCGCCCGCCGCCGAACGTCATGAAGGTTTCGTTAATGCCCTAAAAGATTTTCCCGAAATCGAAATCGCTGCCTCCGTAGAAGGCGATTGGACACAAGAAAAAGCCTACACGGAAGTAAAGCAAATTTTACCGCAATTAGAAAACATCGACTTAGTTTTCGGTCATAACGACCGCTCGGCGTTAGGCGCAAGAAAAGCGTTTGAAGAGTCGTCAAACATAAAAAAACTTCCTAAATTTTGCGGAATCGATGGACTGCCCGGCAAAAACGGCGGAATAAAACTCGTCCGCGATTCCCTGCTTGATGCCTCGTACATCTACCCTACTTGCGGCGACAAACTCTTAATTCTTGCTTTGGACATTCTCGAAGGTCGTCAGTACCAAAAAGAAACGCTTTTGAGTTCGGCAATCGTAACGCCCGAAAACGCCTCGGTACTTTATATGAGCAGCGAAGAAATTATCAGTCAGCGAAACCATTTGGAAATTCTGCGCAACAAAGCCGAAAATTATCTTCAAGACCTTACAAATCAGAAGTTTATAACCATTCTTGCGGCATGTGTGGTAATTTTACTTTTGGTAATGTTGGTGGTTGTTTACAAATATTGGCTTGAAAAAAATCGCATCAACTTAGAACGCGAAAAAATGGCTCAACAGCAGTTGGAATTTTACACCGAAATTTCGCACCAACTCCGCACGCCGCTAACGCTGATTGAAGGTCCTCTTTCAACGCTAAATGCCACCGATGAAATCAAAAAACTCAGCCCCGAAAATTCCGAAATGTTTACGGTTTTGTGCCGCAATACCTCGCGACTTTCTGAACTGATTAACAGACTGTTAGAAAAGCAAAGCGGGAAACATTCGGGCGGACTTTCGTTTTCGGAAATTGACGCTCTCACCGTTAAAACCGCCGCGCAGGAAACCGTCCCCGTCAAAACTCTTGAAAATACTTTTACGCTTTTGATTGTTGACGACAATGCTGATATTTTGGCGTATTTAAGGCGGATTCTCTCGCCTTATTACAATGTTTTGGAAGCCTCAGACGGCAATATCGGTTTGCAGACGGCAGAAAAAGAAGTTCCCGACCTGATAATCAGCGATATAATGATGCCCGTGATGGACGGTTTGGAATTTTGCCGGCGTGCAAAAGAAAATATCATCACGAGTCATATTCCCGTTATTTTGTTGACGGCACGCTCGTTAGACGAAAATTTCGTGGAAGGTTTCAAGAGCGGTGCCGATGCTTATATCACCAAACCTTTTTCGGAAGATTTGTTGTTGGCACGTATCGACAATCTTTTGAAAAACAGACATTTGCTCAAAAATATTTGGGAAAAAGTTTCAGAGCCGCAACCTCAGCCAAAAGCAGCGGAAGAAGTAGAAAAGCCGACGGAAGTGGAAGATGCTTTTATTCAGCGGTTTAAGGCATATGTTGATAAAAAACTTTCGGATTCGGAGTTAAGCGTGGAGACTATTGCCGCAGATTTAGGGTTGAGCCGCGTTCAACTTTATCGAAAAATAAAGGCTTTGACTGGTTGTACGCCGGTAGATTTACTCAGGAAGGCACGGCTTAACGCAGCGATGAATTTATTGAAAAAAGGCACGATGTCAATCAGTGAAATTGCTTATAGTGTCGGTTTTACAGCACCGTCGTATTTCACGAAATGTTTCAAGGACGAATACGGAATGCCGCCGGGTGAAGTTTAAAAATTTTCGTTCAAAAGAATAAAAAAATGTTTCATTGTATCAATTTTTAAAGCCTTTGAACGAATTTTTATATATTAGGACAGTGTTTTCAACTAATTTTACCCTCAGAAAATTCAAAACTAATTTTTTAAAAAAAACGTCCTAATATGAAAAGATTATTTTTAACCATTGCTGCGGCGTGTGTAGTTTTCAACGCTGCGGCTCAGCAGACTTTCTTTTCGGGCGGCGGACACGTCGTCATAAAAGATAAGGCTCAAAAAACTTTTCTGCTACTACCCGTGCAGGAAAACAAAGACGTCGCTAATATTCAAATCATCAGCGGCAACAATCTCAAACAATCGCTCAACGTAAAACTCGCTGTTGACAAAATTGATTATTTCGTGCCGTTGTCATTAGAAAAATTCAGCGGTGAAAATCTCGTTTTCGACATCGAATTTTGGGGCGGCGAAAAACAAACCGCCGACGTCAAAAATTATCTTTGCTGGAAAGAACTTCGTCAAAGCAACGATTTCGACACTCAAAACAAAGAACATTTCCGCCCTGAATTTCACCACACTCCGCTCTACGGCTGGATGAACGACCCGAACGGAATGTTTTATTTTGACGGGAAGTATCATCTTTATTATCAGTGGAATCCCTACGGTTCGCAGTGGGAAAACATGACTTGGGGACACTCCGGTTCCGAAGACCTCGTCAATTGGACGGCAGAGCAGCCCGCAATTATGCCAGATGGTCTGGGAACAATTTTTTCGGGTTCGTGCGTTGTTGACAAAAACAATACCGCAGGCTTCGGTAAAAATGCCGTAATCGCTTTTTACACTTCGGCAGGCAGAAACCAAACGCAATCAATGGCGTATTCCACCGACGGTGGCAAAACGTTCTCAAAATACGAAAATAATCCCGTCTTAATTGACGAAAACCGTGATTTCCGCGACCCGAAAGTCTTTTTCAATGAGGATATTAACCGTTGGAATATGATTCTTGCAGTGGGACAGGAAATGAAAATCTACTCCTCGAAAGACCTCAAAAATTGGAACTACGAAAGCAGTTTCGGCAAAGGCTTTGGCTGTCATGACGGCGTTTGGGAATGTCCCGATTTAATAAAAATTGACGGCTCTTGGGTGCTGATTTGCAACATCAATCCGGGCGGAATTTTCGGTGGAAGTGCAACGCAATATTTCATCGGGGATTTCGACGGTAAACGTTTTGTCAGCACGCAAAAAGATACAAAATGGCTCGATTACGGCAAAGACCATTATGCCACGGTAACATTTTCTAACGCACCGCAAAACCGCCGTATCGCTCTCGCGTGGATGAGCAATTGGCAATACGCTAACGACGTGCCTACCAAGCAGTTTCGTTCGGCAAATTCCGTTCCGAGAGACCTTTTTGTTTTTGAGGTTGACGGCGACAAATTCTGCGGCTCAAAACCCTCAGACGAACTTTTAAAACTGCGTCAAAACGTCATCAAAACGCCGTCAGAGACCTGCGAAATCCTCGCAACAATAAAAGGCGATGCAAAAATCACATTGTCAAACTCCAAAAACGAAAACGTAACAATCACTTACAACGCCAAAACTGAGGTTTTGACTTTCAACCGCAAACAAAGCGGCAACGTAGATTTCAGCCGTGATTTTGCCGCTGAAACTTCCGTAAAAGTTCCCGGCGGGTCGAAAAGTTTAAGAATTTTTGTAGACAAATGCAGTATTGAAGTTTTTGACTCTAACGGCAAAGCGGTGATGACAAACCTTGTTTTCCCGTCGGAATATTATTCTCAAATCACTGCAACGGGCTGCAAAACAACAATTTATCAACTTAAAAAATAATTTACTATGACGAAAAAAATAACTTTAATCCCCGTAATGCTGTGTTTTTTCTGCATGGGGTTTGTGGATTTGGTGGGCATTGCATCGAATTACGTAAAGCAAGATTTGAGCCTGACAGATTCTCAGGCAAACATTTTTCCGTCGTTGGTGTTCTTTTGGTTCCTGATTTTTTCGGTGCCGACATCAATGCTGATGAACAAAATCGGACGGAAAAACACCGTACTTTTATCGCTGATTATCACGGCATTATCGTTGATGATACCGCTTTTCGGCAATTCGTTCGGAGTAATGCTTTCGGCGTTTTCGCTTTTAGGAATCGGTAACGCTTTAATGCAGACATCGCTCAATCCGCTGGTTTCCACGGTATTAGGCGACAAAAACCTTGCCTCGACTTTGACCTTCGGACAATTTGTGAAAGCAATAGCCTCGTTTTCAGCACCTTATATCGCAATGTGGGGCGCAACAAAAATGATTCCCGACTTTGGTTTTTCGTGGAAAATTCTGTTTCTTTTTTATTTTGTGATGTGCGTGTTTTCGTCTGTAATGCTGAAAGTTACGCCCGTCAATGAGAAAAAAAGCGACGAAAAATCTGCCACTGTTTTAGAGTGTATTTCGCTTCTGAAAATCCCCGCCGTATTGCTGACGTTTTTCGGCATAATGTGTCATGTGGGCATTGATGTCGGCGTTAATACTACCGCGCCAAAAATCCTTATGGAAAGGCTTTCGATGACACTCAACGAGGCGGCATTTGCGACGAGTTTATATTTTATTTTCCGCACAATCGGCTGTCTGACAGGTTCGTTTTTTTTGAGAATAATGAAGACAAGGACGTTTTATGCGATCTCTATTGCGATGATGATAGCATCGATGTGCGGACTTTTTTTCGGCACCGACAAGGCGGTACTTTTTGCGGCGATAGCGTTGGTGGGTTACGGCAATTCTAATATTTTTTCGATATGTTTTGCGCAGGCTCTGACGTCGATGCCCGAAAAACAAAACGAAGTATCGGGTTTGATGATAATGGGCTTGTTCGGCGGAACGATTTTCCCGTTGTTAATGGGCTTTGCCTCTGACGTTTGCGGACAAAGTGGTGCAGTAGCCGTCATCACAATCGGCGTAATTTACTTACTGTTTTTCACAACGAAAATTGGGAAAAATTGACAGTTGACAGTTGACAATTCATAATTCATAATTAGTAAAAAAAATGGAAAAAAGATATATTGTAGGACTTGGTGAAGTATTGTGGGATATGCTTCCCGAAGGTAAAAAAATAGGCGGTGCGCCTGCAAATTTTGCGTATCATGCAGGACAGTTTCTCGGCAGCGGGGCAACGATAGCCATAAGTGCAGTCGGCAAAGATTCGCTCGCCGCAGAAACCGTCGAAACCTTAAAAAACAACTCTTTGAATTTTCTTTTGCCGGAAGTTGATTATCCGACAGGGACGGTTCAGGTAACGCTTGACAATTACGGCGTGCCGACATACGACATCAAAGAAAACGTCGCTTGGGACAACATTCCGCTCACCGGCGAAATCCAGAAAATAGCGCAAAATTGTCGTGCGGTTTGTTTCGGCTCGTTAGCGCAACGCAACATCGTCAGCCGTAATACGATTCATAAGTTTTTGGATTTAACGCCAAAAGATTGTTTGAAGATTTTTGACATTAATCTCCGTCAGAATTTCTATACGAAAGAGGTGATAGAAGAATCGTTTAAGCGTTGCAACATTCTAAAAATCAACGACGAAGAATTGGTTCAGATAGGGCGGATTTTCGGTTCAAAAAACTTGAATTTAAAAGATGACTGCCGCAATCTTCTCAAAACTTACGACCTTGATATGTTGATTTTGACGTGCGGTGTTAACGGTTCGTATGTATTTTCGGGCGGTGAAATGAGTTTTCAGGAAACGCCTCAGGTTAATGTTGCCGACACGGTAGGTGCGGGTGATTCTTTTACGGGGACGTTCTGTGCTAACATTCTGAGCGGCAAAGATTTTAGGGAGGCACATGCTTCGGCGGTGAAAGTTTCGGCGTATGTCTGCACACAAAAAGGTGCGATGCCTAAGATTCCGAAAAGTTTGATAAACGTTGAGTAATTTTTTTTAGGGGCGCATCAAAAAGTGCACCCCTAAAAAATTAAATTAAAGTTGTAAAAAAAAAATCCAAAAAAAAGTTGTAATATTCAGAAATTTGCAAGATATTTGCGACTGACAATAGAATAACAAACCTTAAAAAAGGAGAAAATTATGTTCAAAGATTTTTCCATAAAGCAGAAAATAGGCGGCGGTCTTATCGCCTTTGTTGTCTTGTTCGTAGTATCATTTTGCATACCGCTTACCTCCGTCTACAAGACCGGCGGATATTTAGAGCAAATCAAATACAAAGAAATGCCTCAGTCGGTTTTCGGTAACGAGTTCAACCTCAAAATGTTACAAACGGCTTTGCTCGTTAATAGATCTATATCTACCAAAAACTTGGCATATATGGACTCCGCATTTGCAATGATGAGTACTGCCAAGCAAAGACTCTCGGAGTTACAAAAATCAAGAAACGAAAACAACGAGCAGGCTCTTGACAAAATTACAAGGTTGTTTTCAGAGTATGAAACTATGCTCAATCAGTTCAACTCTTTGTATAAGCAAGTCGCAGCCTCGGGCGAAGACCTGACTGATAATCAACAATACATCACGTTGTTTCAACGGATGATTGGAGATATTAACTCGTTGACCGCCATTAACGAAAAAATCGGCGGTGAGGCTATGGGTCGTGCTTCTCAAAGACTTGACGATGCTAACGAAAGTGTCAGCAGTATTTTGGTGATTGCATTTACGACATTGGCGATAATGGTTGTTGTTGCAATTCTGCTGCTTCAATGGTTTTCTAATATGACCGTAAAACCAATTACGAAAATCGAAGAAGTGATTACAAAACTCAGCGAAGGCGACCTTACTCAGCATGTTGAAATCGACACCAATGACGAAATCGGACGTATGGCTGAAAAACTAAACCAAATGTCGGCAAAACTGCGTGAAATTGTTGATAAAATCATCGTATGCGCAGAAGACATCAACACAAGCGGTAACGAAATGTCCCGCACGTCTCAGCAGATGAACGACGGAGCAAGTCAGCAGTCGTCCTCGACCGAAGAAATTTCAACCGCAATAGAGCAAATGACGGCTCGCATATCGCAAAACAGCGACAACGCTCAAAGAACGGAATCAATTGCTGATAAAGCCCTTTCTAATATTCGTCAGACTAACGAGGCAAGTCAAAAGAGTATGGTGGCGATGAAAGACATTGCCGAAAAAATATCCATTATCGACGAAATTGCATTTCAGACCAATATTCTCGCGCTTAACGCCGCTGTTGAGGCTGCCCGCGCCGGCGAACAAGGAAAAGGTTTTGCTGTCGTAGCGGCAGAAGTCCGCAAACTCGCCGAAAGAAGTGCAAAGGCGGCTTCTGAAATCGACCAAGTAAGCCACAACGCCGTTACCGTCAGCGAAAATGCAAGCAAACTTTTAAGAAACATCATTCCTGACATCGAAACCACAACCGAACTTGTCCGCGAAGTTGCCGCAGCAAGCAATCAACAGTCAGCAGGTATCGACCAAATAAATTCTTCGATGCAAAGCCTCAATGAAGTTACGCAAAGCAACGCCGCTTCTGCCGAAGAAATGGCGTCAACAAGCGAAAACCTCGCTGTCCGCAGCAACGAATTAAAACAAGCAATCTCATTCTTTAAGACCGATAAAAATAGCGATAGTCGTAAAACCCGTCAGTCGAACTTTCAGACCACGGGCGCAAGCAGGGTAACAATCAGCGGTAACAAACAGCAGAACGAACCTTCAAAACCGGCTCAACCTGTTATTCCGCCGACCGACAAGCCCGTCAAGAAAACTGCGCCTAAACGTCCTAACGCCATCGAAACCAAAACCGGCGGAACGTTTATTGATATGTCAACAAGAGATAACAGAGACAGCGATTTTGAATCGTTTTAAAAAAAGAATTATTGTTTTTTTTTACGGTGCAAAAAATAATTATTAATTTTGCACCGTAAAAAAATTATTTAAAACGAAATTTGAAATGGCAAAGAAAGCACTTTTAATGATACTCGATGGCTGGGGTATCGGTGATAAGGGCAAAGGCGACGTTATCTATCAAACGCCGACCCCTTATATGGATTATCTTAACGCAAATTATCCTCATTCACAACTTTTGGCTTCGGGCGAAAACGTAGGTCTTCCTGACGGTCAGATGGGAAATTCAGAGGTAGGACACCTTAACATCGGCGGCGGAAGAATCGTTTATCAAGACCTCGTAAAAATCAACCGCGCTTGTAAGGACAATTCGATTCTCGAAAATCCTGAGATCAAAAACGCTTACGGTTATGCTCAGAAAACTGGCAAGAGCGTTCACTTGATGGGTTTGACTTCTACCGGCGGCGTACATTCTTCTTTAGATCACCTCTTCAAACTTATTGATATTGCGAAAGTTTACGGTATTAAAAATACTTTCGTTCACTGTTTTATGGACGGCCGCGACACCGACCCGAAATCCGGCAAAGGTTTTATCGCAGACCTTCAAAAACATATTGACACGGTAGGTTGCGGACATATCGCTTCTATTATCGGTAGGTTCTACGCAATGGACCGCGACAAACGTTGGGACAGAATCAAAGTTGCTTACGACCAATTAGTTGAAGGCAAAGGCAGAAAAGTTTCAGATATGGTTCAAGGCGTTCAGTCTTGTTATGATTCTCATACTGAGGAACATAAAAACACTGACGAATTTATGGAACCTCTCGTTAATTCTAACGTTGACGGTACGATTAAAGAAGGCGACGTTGTAATTTTCTTCAATTACCGCAACGACCGCGCAAAAGAACTCACCGTTGTTTTAACGCAGCAGGATATGACCGAACAAGGAATGAAGACGATTAAGGATTTGCAATATTATTGTATGACACCTTACGATGCTTCGTTTACGGGCGTTCACATTCTTTTCCCGAAAGAAAACGTTGAAAACACTCTCGGCGAATACATTTCGTCAAAAGGCTTGAAACAACTCCATACCGCTGAAACCGAGAAATATGCACACGTTACATTCTTCTTTAACGGCGGACGTGAAGCACCTTACGAGGGCGAAGACAGAATTTTGGTTAACTCTCCGAAAGTTGCAACCTACGACCTCAAACCCGAAATGTCGGCTTACGAGGTAAAAGACAAATTGGTTGAGGCTATCGGCACAAAGAAATACGATTGGATTGTCGTTAACTTTGCAAACGGCGACATGGTAGGACACACCGGCGTATATTCAGCAATCGAGAAGGCTGTTAAAGCCGTTGACCAATGTGTTAACGAAGTAGTTGAAGCCGCTAAAAAGGCTGATTACGAGACCATTATCATTGCTGACCACGGTAACGCCGACAACGCTATCAACGCTGACGGTACACCTAACACCGCTCACTCTTTGAACCCCGTACCTTTCATTTACGTTACCGAAAACAAAAATGCAAAGGTTAAAGACGGCGTTTTGGCTGACGTTGCTCCTTCGATTCTCCACATCATGGGATTAGAGCAACCCAAAGAGATGACGGGACACGATTTAATTGAAGACTAAATTCTTATTTTCCACTTAAAAAGGCTGCCATATAATTGTGGCAGCCTTTTTGGGATATATTTTTTACAGTGAAGAAATCAGGCATTTGTCCATATCCGGGTCTAAGACCGTTTTCTGAGGAAGAGTCAATCTTCTTCAAGGGTCGTGATTTGCATATACGTCAAATTGTCAAACTCTTAGAAGAAAACAAAATGGCTTTCATAACCGGTGCTTCCGGAGACGGAAAGTCATCAATGGTTTACGCCGGTGTTATTCCGTACATACGGGCGGGATTTTTCAAAGCCGATTTCAACAGTTGGATTATTGCCGACTTCAAACCGCAACGAAACCCGTTAGCCTCTCTCGCAGAAGTTCTTGCAAATCAGATGAATATCAGTTATGAATATTGTTTGAGCGAACTTGCGAACGGTTTTTCGTCAGCAGTAGACCTTTACAAAAAATACGGCTTTTATTCATCAGAGGTAAACAGGGGTAAAAATTTGCTTATCATCGCAGACCAGTTTGAGGAAGTTTTCACTAATTCTGACAATTTCCATGACGGACAGCCGAGCGAAGAAAGTTATACGGCTATCAACCTTCTGCTCGAAACCGTCAGAATTGCCGTTAAGGACAAACTACCGATATATGTTATTTTCACCATGCGCAGCGACTTTATCAGTCAATGCACCGTTTTTAAACATCTGCCTGAATTTATCGCATATTCACAGTTTTTTGTCCCGCAACTAAAACGCGCCGAAATCTGTCAGGTTATAGAAGAGCCCGCCGTACTCGCGGGCGGAAAAGTGTCAGACCGTTTGAGAGAAATTCTTGTCAATAATTTGACTAACGGTTTTGACCAACTACCCGTTTTGCAGCACGCGCTTAATTTGCTTTGGAAAATGGCTGACAACGGTCAAAAAGAGTTAGACTTGATACATTTAGCCAAAATTGCGGGAATTTCAAGCGACGTTTTGTCGGGCGAAGAACGCAAAGAATTTGACTTGTGGTTTAAACAACGCCCCGATTACGAAAAAAAATATTATGAAAAACCTGATTTGAACAACGTTTTGAATGCTCATGCGGGTATTCTCTACGAATCGGCATACGATTATTATCAAAAAAATGCGACTTGGTCTCAGGCTAAAATTTCAAAACAAGACAGCAAAGATATAATTGAGGCAGCCTTTAAATCTTTGGTCAAAATCGACAACAATCGTCCCGTGAGAAACCGTTGTACGCTTAACGAAATAACGGGAATCGTCAACAAAGAACATGTTTCTACGGCAGCGGTTTGCGGTGTTTTAAATATTTTCAGAAGTCCTGACAACACGCTTTTGCGTCCCTTTATTGATAACAACAATATTGAAACTCAGTACATTAGCGGAGAAACTGTTTTAGACATCACGCACGAGGCATTAATCCGTAACTGGAAAATGTTTGAGATGTGGAACAACGATGTTTTTCAGGACAAAAAAGATTTTTATGACTTTGACTCTCAGATGACTCGTTGGATTGACAACGGCAGAAAGTCAGGCTTTTTGCTTCCGGCAGGAAACTTAAATTATTTTGAAGCCGTGTACAACCGTGTTCGTCCTAATGCGTTTTGGCTTGCGCGGTTAGATACGAGCAAACAGCCTTTATTGCAAAAACTTAAAGCAGCCGACATTAAGGCAAAAGATTGTAAGGAATTTATCACCGAAAGCCGTAATTCAGTTAAAGCGGCACGCAAAGCAAGAAAGCGTAAAAACCTTATAATAGGAGCGTTAATTATCGGTTCAATATTTTTTCTGTCGGGATTTGCGATTTGGGCGTTGAAAGAAAGGAATACTGCACAAGAACAGTCCAAAATAGCCGCCCAAAA
The DNA here is from genome assembly GCA_017417315.1 of Bacteroidales bacterium. GTDB lineage: Bacteria > Bacteroidota > Bacteroidia > Bacteroidales > UBA3824 > UBA3824. The sequence goes on along the minus strand of JAFPZK010000053.1, from coordinate 183,910 downwards.
AACAAAAGAGGCTGAAAATCAGGCTATTATCAACAGACAAGAAAAAGACCGCGCCTACGCAGCCGAGTTAGCAGCAGATAGAGAACGTCAAAAAGCGGTTTCGGAGGCTCTTAAAGCAAAAGAGGCAAAAGCCGATGCAGAAAAAGCTTACGAGACGGCAAACTTAGCGCGAATACTTGCCGACGAAATGAAAGACCAAGCCTTAGAAAATCTTGACATTGCCGAAAAAGCCCGCACCGAGGCTGAAACCGCCCGGATTTTGGCAGAAGAACAAACTCAGAAAGCCGACAAAGCCTCCGACAGTGCGGCACGCCTTTATAATATTGCAGTTTCTAACGCTTTGGCTATGAAAGCAAAAAACCGTTACGAAGACAAAACGATGAACCTCAGACTCGCATGGTCGGCATGGCTTATTAACAAGGAGTTTTCGATAACGGAAAATACGCCCGAACTTTACGCTGCAATGATTTCGGCAATGAGGGAAAACGGTTTTGACAACTCATTGAAAGTCAGAGATGAAAATATTTCGGATTTTTATATAACACCGCAAAATACGCTTTTTACGGCGACGGACAAAGGCGAGATTGCAGTTTATAAGATTTCGGGCGATAGACCGAAAGAGATTTCGCGTATCAAAAATTCTGAAAATTCGCTTCCGTTGCAGAAGGCGTATTTTTTAGAAGATAAATATTTCGTTTTCAGCAAATACGATAAGAGCAATTATGTAACGGACATTAAAAGCGGACATACTTCGCATTTAACCCCTTCGGGCTATATCAACAAGGCGATTCTCTCTGATGACAAACAGAAAATAATCGCTGCTTTTGATGACGGAAATATTTTTATTTATGATGCACAACTACCTGAAAAAGGAGCATTTGCAGGCACTAATTTAAAGGAAAAAGTCATAGATATTTGTCCGACTGAAAACCCTGACGAATATTTTGTTTTGGTACATTTAGGCAGAGTTTTAAAGTGGAACTCCGCTACGGGCGAGGTCAAAACCGTGTACAGAAGACCTTATCAAAATACTTTTGCGTTATCTGACATTCGGGACAAGCATTTATTGGCAGTATGTTACGGCGACGGTACGGTTTGTTTTATTGACACGAAAACTTTGGAGATTAAGAGTGAATTCTCGAACGGTCCTTCAAAATTCGAGCATGCGGTTTATGACCCCGTAACGGGTTTTGTTGCGCTTTCGGGCGGCGATAAAAAACTATCGCTCATAAACACTAAGGATTTGAGTTCGCAGCCGTACATCATAGAGGAGCAGAATTTGCGTGGAAACAGGGCTAATTCTCTAAGATTCAACGGCAAAGGTATGTTTTTCGCATTAACGGATAACAATAGTATTTTGTATTGGGATTCCGACATCAATCAATACGCAAAAACATTACAAACACTTAATCTTCAACCGCTTACAAAAGAAGAAAAGAAAGTGGTTTTAGGACGAGAATTTGCGGGAGGATTATAAAAAAGTTTTTTATTAATATCAAAAAAATATTATTTTTGCGGTATGAAAAAGGCGGCTTTTTTTGCGATATTATGTTTTATTTGTTTTGAAGTTTTTGGGCAACGGGACACTTCAAAACAGGATGGTTATATCCCGCTTTTTGACAATCTAACCACGCCTGATGAGCCTTTGCAAGGCGATTATAACGGAAAACTCAGAACCATTAACGCCGACAACGATTCTATTCACAGCATTAGCGAAGCAATGGAAATACTTAAAACGCTTTATAAAGCGGGACGTTTCAGAGACGCTTTCGGCGTGGCAATTTACGTCAGGCAAAAATTAGAAACCGAAAAAATTTCAAAAAGCGACAAAAATGATTTTCACATATATTCCATAGCCGCATTAAAAGAAATGGGCTATGACAGACATGCAGACTCATTGATGAAAATTTTTTGCAACCAGTCGCCGTTTTACAAGGTCATTGACAACGACCCGTCAGCATTTGTAAAATTGAAAGACAAATTCGTAACAAGACCGTGGCTTTCTGTCAGAATGTCGGTCTCAAAAATTTTTCCCGTAATAGTTGTTGACACGATATACACCACAAGGTCATCAAGTTATTCTTATTCAGAAATCAAAGCCGCAACTCACGGTGCTGACATAGTGTTTTATCCGACAAAAAATTTAGAAATTTCTGTCGGTGCAACGTATTCAACATTCAGTTACAAACGACTTGAAAGCGGTACAAAACTATATTTCAGTTATGCAGAATCTAATAAATTTTATGGTTTTCCGCTCGAAATCGGTTATTCGTTGCCCGAAATAATAAAAAATACCATTACGCCGGAGGTCTATCTCGGAGCAAAGTATACGAGACTTTTCAAAAGTGAATACAAGACACGGGATTTAAGACGGACGGATTTATATGTCAGCGACAAAATCGACACCGTAAATTACAGCGGAAGTTTCAAAGACGTAAAAAATTCGTATATAAGTCTTTTCGGCGGGGTAAGATTGAATTATTGTTACAAAATGTTAGTTGCATACGTAGGGCTTCACTATGGTTTTGCACTAAAAGAACTCCGAAAACCCGAAAATAAATATAAAAACACCGACCTGATTTTGAATCACAAATTTATTCCCGAAGCGATACGTGTAAACCAAATCGCACTTAATTTCGGATTAAAAATAAATCTGTTTTACAAAACTACTTCAAAATACGGTTACGGGTATTATTAAAAGCGATGAAACTATTAGCGATTATATTTATAGCACTTTTGTTTTACGGCTGCGAAAAAGGCGGAATAATTGCTGACGGCAAAGCAGTTATTGCCGACACTTTGAATACGTTGCCCGTTAAACGAGTTTTGCTTAAAGTCTCCGGAAATCAAATTATGACTGATGATGCCGGTCTTGTTACTTTCGGGTACGAAGATAACTCTACGCAAGACGGAATATACGAGATGTATATTGCAAAAATTACTTCGGAGGGTTTCGTTGACAGAAAAACAATTACTGCCGATTGGAAAGCCGCAAATTATAGTATAGAAAATCCGGAAGAAAAACAATTGCCTAAAACGATACGAATTAATAATTTATATCAATCCTCTGACGGCGGATTTTTTGCTTTCGGAGCCGCAAGTGAAAGATTTTCGGCGGAAATTTCAATGTCGTTAGTAAAATTTGACAATGACTGCAACGTAATCTACAAGGTGTGTGAGTTGTATCAGAATGCTGACCCGATAGATTATAGGCCGCTTCCTACACCGCAACTCGGCATACCTCTTGATGACGACAAATTCGGCATATTGTTCCGCAAAGATGCGGATTATTCCGATTATGAATCGCCAAACGGAGTAAAATGGTATATTAAAGTTTATGATAAAGAAGGAAAAACCGTCAGTTATGACATATTAGAATTTTACGATGACGTTTCATACGTTCAAACGGCATATTCGAGCGGAGATGTAATTTTCTTGGATTACACTGATATTAATTCCGTTCATATAGTCAAGTCTTTTTCTCTTGAAGGCAAATTATTGTATACTCAAGAAGTAAGCGACAAGGCTAATCCTCCGATTTATGTAGGAGAAAAAACAATTTTACCGTGTCTGAAAGAATTTGGTGAAAGTGAAGCAGTTAGCGGAAGTTATTTTCTGACGAGAGTTAAGAAAAACTCTCAGGACGTTGATGTAGATACACTCAGAGGCAGGGATTCGACACTAATACTTATAGGCGGTGTTCAATGCGGTGAAAAAGAAATTTTGTACGGTTATTGTAGAGAACAATATTCGGGATTCGGTTACAATTTGTATAGTAACGAGGTGAATATAAACGGATTAATAATTGAAAACAACAAAATTTACAGATTTTCGGGAGTTAATCCGAAGTACATTATAGGAATTTGGTATTCCGGCGGACTTTACACAATTTACTATAAAGAGTTTCTTGTTGATAAATCCGACGGTTGGAGTGATTATATCAACATTTATCGAACTGACGATTTAAAAAAACTTGAAAATTGACGATTGTAGAAATCATATTATTTTTTTTGACGGTATCTGCTATTTTTACGGCGGTGTATTTTTACCTTTCGCGGCGCAAAACGGCGGACAAAGCCGTTATGGAAGCAAACAAAGACTTAAAACGTCAAATCCGTTTTTCCAATGACGAAGTTTTGCGGTATAAAACGCTTTACGAAGGTCTTAAAAATGCTCCCGAACCGCAAGTTGTAACAACGCCCGATGAAAATATTTCGCCGGAAGAGGTTTTTAAGACGGCAGAAAGAATCATCATCGAACAACAAAAACTTGAAATCGAAAAAAGCGAAATAGCCGAGCGAAACAAAAAACTTTGGGATATGAGCCTTTCGATTAACAAAGAAAAAGAGCATATCGAAATTTTGAAAAACGATATTGAAGAAAAACATCATTCCGTAACGGAAAGTATCGGTTATGCCCGAAGGATTCAGTTAGCGGTTTTGCCCGACAAAGCGGTTTTGAAGCATTGTTTCAACGATTATTTTCTTTTTTGGCGACCCAGAGATATTGTTTCCGGCGACTTTTATTGGATGAAACTCTCCGGCGACATTATAGCCTTTACCGTTGCCGATTGCACGGGACACGGCGTTCCGGGTGCGTTTATGAGCCTTCTGGGAGTAACGTTTTTGAACGAAATTTGCGCTAATTTAAACGAAGATACTCTTCCGAATGAAATTTTAGAAACTCTTCGCGCCGACATAATCCGTGCTCTCAGTCAGGACAACAGTTTCGGCGAACAGGACGACGGTATGGATATGGCGTTGTGCATTTTGAATTTAAAGACCAAAAAACTGCGTTTTTCGGGTGCTAACAATCCGATGTATTTGGTTCGTCAAGGAGAATTAAAAGAGTTTAAAGCGGTTAGAAATCCGATAGGCTCTTACGGATTTGTCCGACCTTTTACAACGGAAGAAATTATTGTTGAAACGGGCGATTGGATTTATATGTCCTCTGACGGTTATTCCGATCAATTCGGCGGAGCAGACGGCGACAGAAAACTCACGTATAAACGTTTCAGAGAATTGTTGACCTCGGTTTCAATATATCAGGGACGTGAGCAGTCGGAAAGACTGGGCGTTTTTTTGTCGCAATGGCGCGGTCAGACAATGCAATTAGACGATGTATTAGTCGGTGGTTATCAAATAAAATAGATAGTTTTTGGCATATATTTTGAAGTAAACTATATTTGACGTATAAAGGAAATATTAATATGAAATTAGGCATTTGTCCATATCCCGGTCTAAGACCGTTTTCTGAGGAAGAGTCAATTTTCTTCAAGGGGCGTGATTTACATATACGTCAGATTGTCAAACTCTTAGAAGAAAACAAAATGGCTTTCATAACCGGTGCTTCCGGCGACGGAAAGTCATCAATGGTTTACGCCGGTGTTATTCCGTACATACGTGCGGGATTTTTCAAAGCCGATTTCAATAGTTGGATTATTGCAGACTTCAAGCCTCAACGAAACCCGTTAGCCTCTCTTGCCGAGGCTCTTGCAACACAAATGAATGCCGATTACGAGACATGTTTAAGCGAACTCGGCAACGGTTTTTCGTCAGTTGTTGACCTTTACAAAAAACTCGGCTTTTATTCCTCAGACCCTAATACGGGAAAAAATCTGCTTATCATCGCAGACCAGTTTGAGGAAGTTTTTACTAATTCTGACAATTTTCATGACGGACAGCCGAGCGAAGAAAGTTACACGGCAATAAATCTTCTGCTTGAAACCGTCAGAATAGCCGTTACCGAAAAACTGCCCGTCTACGTTATTTTTACAATGCGTAGCGACTTTATCAGTCAATGCACGGTCTTTAAAAATCTGCCTGAATTTATCGCATATTCGCAATTTTTTGTTCCGCAACTAAAACGCACTGAAATTTGTCAGGTAATCGAAGAGCCGGCAGCACTTGCGGGCGGAAAAGTCTCTGACCGTCTTAGAGAAGTGATTGTCAACAACTTAAATAACGGTTTTGACCAATTACCCGTTTTGCAGCACGCGCTTAATCTGCTTTGGAAAATGGCTGACAACGGTCAAAAAGAGTTAGACTTGATACATTTAGCCAAAATTGCGGGAATTTCAAGCGACGTTTTGTCGGGCGAAGAGCGAAAAGAATTTGATGCATGGTTTGCAAAACGTCCCGACTACGAAAAAAAATATTTCGAAAAACCCGATTTGAACAACGTTTTGAACGCTCATGCAGGTATACTTTACGAGTCTGCATACGATTATTTTCAGAAAAACACCCCTTGGGCTCAAAAAAACATCACAAGAGAGGAGAGTAAGGAAATCATTGAAGCGGCGTTTAAATCATTAGTAAAAATCGACAACAACCGTCCTGTAAGAAACCGCTGCACGATAGACGAAATCACGGGTTTTATCGGTAAAGAAAATATCACTAATGCTACGGTTTGCGGCGTGATTAATATTTTCAGAAGTCCTGACAACACACTTCTGCGCCCCTTCATCGAAGACGGAGAACTTGAAACTCAGTATCTTAGCGGTGATACGGTTTTGGACATCACGCACGAGGCGTTAATCCGTAACTGGAAAATGCTCGCCGAATGGGGCGTACAAATGGAAAGCAACGCAAAGGATTATCACGATTTCAATTCACAACTTTTGCGCTGGCTCAAAAAAAATAAAAGCCCCGAATATCTCTTACCGGGCGGTACTTATAATTACTTCAACGATTGGTACACTAAAACCCGTCCAAATCCTTATTGGATAGCACGTTACGATACAAGTAAAATTCCTGAGCATGAAAAACGTAAAAAGGCTGTCATACATTTTGAAGACTGTACGGATTATTTGGAAGAAAGTCACAATGCTCTTTTGGAAAAAGAAGCGGCAAGAAAACGCCGTATGAAAATTTTGTTTGCAGCCATTGCAGTATTTTTGCTGACAATGACGGGTTTTTCATGGTGGGCGTTGATGGAAAAATCTTCTGCTAACGAGGCAAGAGAGCGTGCTGAAAAACAGAAATATGCCACCGAGCGTCAGAGAGAACTTGCCGAACAACAACGCGGAATTGCCGATCAAGCCAACTTACAGGCTCAATTAGAAAAAAGCAACGCTCAACGCGAAGCCGAAGAAGCCCGTAAAGCCAAACTTGCCGCCCAAGATGCCTTGCAACGTGCAAACACCGCCTTCGCATTAGCAAATGCAAGTAGGTTGGAGGCCGAAAAAAACCTCACTATCGCCGAAGAACAGCGTAAAAAAGCCCAAGAAGAAGAGCAAAAAGCCAAGGCTGAGGAAATGAAAGCAAAAATTGCGAGCGATTCTGCCGCAAGACTTTATAACATAACGCTTTGCAATATGCTCGCCATGAACGCCAAAAATCAATACGAGGACAAAGACCTTAATATAAAACTCGCTTGGGCGGCATACAAAATGAACGAGCAGAACAAAGACAAACAAAACGATGCAATTCTCTATGACGCAATGCTTTACGCCGTAGAGCAGACACCTTTTAAAAATATTGTCAGCAAACTTCCCGAAAAAATGCCCGCCTTTTGCATAGACTCTTCCGACAGAATTAGGGTTGTCAGTCAAGACGGTACGGTAGAGGTTTACGACTTAAAGGATAGCAAAGCAAAAAACATCAAGTCAATAAAAGTGTTTGAAGGCAAAACACTTGTTGAACGTGCTATGTTTGTTTCCGACAATGCGGTCGTATTATCTACAAAGGACAGATCTTTGTTTTTTGTTGATATAGAAACGGGAAACATCAATCAACTTGACCGGCAAAAAGGTTATCTCGCACAAGCGGTGATAACAAAAGATAATTTACACTTGATTTCGGCTTTTACGGACGGTAAGATTATCATTTCGGATCCGTGGAATTCGAAAGAAAAGCCGGTTGCAGAAACTAATTTCGGCAAAAAAATAACCGGAATATGTTATAGCGACAATGGTATTTACATTTTGCAACATAACGGTCAACTCTCAAAATGGAATCCTCAAACGGGTAAAAAAACGACTTTGATTAATGCCGAAGGTCAAAATTTCGGTTTTGCATTAGAGGAAATTTCCGATAAAAATCTTTTGGCAGTGTCTTTTGCAGACGGCAACGTAAAATTTTTGGATATGACAAACGACAAAATCGTTGCAAGCCGCGCCGGAGGACACGTTCAAATAGAGAAAATGTGTTATGACAAAAAAACGGGTTTACTTGCCGTCGCAAGTGCTGACAAGAGAATTGCGTTTATCAATACCTCGGATATTAAAAACGGCAAAATCGTCAGCATCGAAGAGCATAGTCTCAAAGGCAAAGTTAAGGCTGTGGATTTTAATTCCGCAGGTACGGTTTTCGCATTGTCTGAGGACAACAAGGTTCGTTTTTGGTATACCGACATAAAAAAATACGCCGGAATACTTTCTGAAATGCACCCCAAGCCGCTGACTTCAACGGAAAAAGAATTGATTTTAGGTAAGGAGTTTTCTAATATTGACGATTTTTGATATGGCATATAAAGTACTAAAAATATTAATTTTAACGGTTATTACTTCTGCTTATGCTTTAAGCGTTAAAGCCCAAAGTGATACCTCGAACGTTTTGCTTTTTGATTTAAAAAGGTTTTACAACGCAGGCAAATATTTTGAAGCACGCAAAACCGCCGAAAAAATCAGACAAAACGGCAAACTATCCTCGGAAAATAATGCCGAATATATGAAATATTATTCTTCGGTTTTAAGAGAATCAGGTTTTGAAACCGAAGCCGATTCGCTTGTAAGGGTGTTTGTGGCTAAAAATCCGTTTTACAAAACCGCTCAACAAGACCCGTTGCCGTTTCAAGAAATGTTTTCAAACTTTTATGCGTATCCGAAATTTTCTATCGGATTTTCGGCGGGGATTTGTATTCCTGAGGTAACGGTTGACACTGTTCACGTTATCGGCAACAACGAACAAACCGAACCCTCTTACGAAAACGTTATAGGGGCTTCTTTTGAACTTTCATTACAATACCGACCGATAAAACCGCTTTCGATATTAACCGGTATAAAATATTATTTTGCACAATATTCACGCGCTCTCATACAAAATGCGGAAATCGGAATGATGAACTTTGATTATGAATTAATTTACAAAGAATCAACACATTTCGTTGCATTTCCCTTGTATGTCGGATATGCTTTTGACCTCGGCAAATGGACTCCTGAGGTTTTTGTCGGCGGCGAATTAGATTTAATGGTAAAAGCAAATTACGAGACTTATAACGAAATTAACGATTCGCAACAAAGCAACTATTATAAAAGCAATATTGATTTACAAACCAAAAACCGCGTAAACGGAGCATTATGTGCGGGTTTTAGAATCAACAGAAATTATAATCGCGTGTCGGTATTTATTGACTTTACGAGGGCTGTTTTATTAAGACCGTACAATAATCCCGAATATAATTATTCTGACAACAATTTGGTTTACAATAAATTGTATGTACCCGACGCTTTAAGTCTCAGTCTCTCAACTCTGAGATTAGGCGTAAAAATAAATTTCGGTTACGGTGTAATCGCAAAATACGGTTACGGTTATTAATAATAAAAAACGAAAATTATGAAAAGGTTAGTTTACATATTACCGCTTTTGATATTTTTATCGTGCGAAAACGAAACGGTATATTCCGATTACGCAGACGCACCGGTAAAATCGGTAGAAGTATCGCCGATGTTTTTTCCGGTTGCGTGTTCCGACGGTACGATTATAACAATCACTTCCGAACATGACACGTTGAATTATAACTTCGTAAAAATCAACAGTAACGCCGAAATCACCCAAACTGGATTTTCTCTGACATGGAAAGAGTCCTCAACACACCGCACGGATCCTAATAACAGAGACAATAAAGACGGGATTTCCAAGCAATCACCCTCAGAGGTTCAAGTAAAAATTGACGTTTCCTCAGGCACTATACGCAAAAACGCCAATGACGAGTTTTATTTTGAGTTTTATTCTTCAAATAATTTCGGACGGTCGTATTATGCGGTCGTAAAATTCGACAAAGACGGAAACAAACTTTTTCAACTTGATAGTATCGTCAGCATAATGAATATGGGTTCAATGGGCGGCGGCAATAATTCCGTAAGCAAAATACCCGTCAAAGGAACTCCCTTGGACAACGGCGGTTACGCTATGATATTTCAAGTTCCGAATCAAGGTATGATGCAGCAAAATACGGCATACGATTTAACGTTAAGATACATAAATGCGGCAGGAAAAACCGAACACGAAACGGATTTGGAATTTGACGAAACAATCAGTATTGAAAACATTTGCTCGATAAACAACAACATTTTTGTTTACTACACCAACGCCGATGAAGCCTATTTTTTAAAGATATTCTCTTTGGACGGCTCTCTGATTTATAGTTCGGCAATAGATTATTATCCGTATATTTTTGCACCCGACAGCAAATACGCTTATATTTCGGCTGTTGATGCCTCAGGGACGTGTGCTTTGGTTTTGAACGACGACGGCGACGAATATATCCGTGTACCGACCACTGACGCTTTTTTCTCAAACGCTATGAAAATAGATGACGAAATTTATTTTTCCGGCATAGAAATTTCCGGCGCATCGTCAATAAACACAATGTCAGCACTTTTGAAAACCGTAAGCAGTATGACAGGTGTTTTGTCAACAGTTTCTTTGGACGGCACTATACAAAAATATATTCGTCTTGACTATGATGACGGAATAGCGTGTTATGCCTGTTTCAAAGACGGGAGTGGCGGCTACAATGTGTTTATGTCGAGAATTTCCTCAGAATCGGCTGTCAACCTGAATATGAACAATACGGGTTTGGGCAACAGAATTTATGTTTATAATGTTTCATCGTTAGAAAAACTTCAAATAAATTGACACTTGATTTTTTACATATTATTCTCTTGGTTTTGACGGTTTGCGTCCTCTTTTACGCCGTAATAATCCGCCGTAGGGTTCATATTGCCAAAAAGAAAGCCTCTCAACGTGTTGAAAACCGTTTAAAAGAAGAAATCCGCATTTACAAAGACGCTTTGGAACGCGAAAAAACGCTCTACGAAAACTTAAAAGCCGCAAAAATTTCAAAACCCGAACCCGTAAAAACCGGAGTTCAGAACATTTCGGTAGATGCTAACGTCCTATTGATGGAGCAAAAAAAATTGGAACAGGAAAAAGAAGAATTTTCAGAGAAAAACAAACGACTTTGGGATATGTCGCTGTTAATCCAAAAAGAAAAAGAACATATTTCCGCATTAAAGGCTGACATAGAACAAAAACACCGCTCCGTAACCGACAGTATACGTTATGCACGGCGTATTCAGTTAGCGGTCTTGCCTTCGCAAGAGATTCTAAAAAATAGTTTTTCGGATTATTTTTTGTTTTGGCGACCCAGAGAAATAGTTTCGGGTGACTTTTATTGGATGAAACTCTCCGGAGATATTTTGGCATTTACGATTGCGGATTGTACGGGACACGGTGTTCCGGGAGCATTTATGAGCCTTTTGGGAATAACTTTTTTGAACGATATTTGCGTTGATTTAAACGAAGAAACCCGTCCGTCAGAAGTTTTGGAAAAATTAAGGTCGTGTATTGTAGGTGCGTTAAGTCAAGATATGGCGGAAAACGAACCTCAGGACGGTATGGATATGGCTTTGTGCATTTTGAATTTAAAGACAAAAAAACTGCGCTTTTCAGGCGGCAACAATCCTCTGTATCTTGTCCGTGACGGCGAATTAACAGAATATAAAGCCGTAAAAAATCCGATAGGCTATCACCCTAAACCTAAAAATTTTGAAGATACGGAAATTGATGTTACCTCCGGCGATTGGCTTTATATGTTTTCTGACGGTTATGCCGATCAGTTCAGCAGCACTACAAAACGAAAGGTAACATACGGACGTTTCAAAGACGTATTAACAAAGGCTGCAACGCTTTCAGGCGAAAAACAGTCAGAAAACTTAGGAGTTTTTTTTGACAACTGGAAAGGCGATTTTCTGCAAATGGACGATGTATTAGTAGGGGGATACAAAATATAAAAAAAATTATTATCTTTGCCCTGAAATAAAAACTCTTTACGCTATGGAAACTCGCAGATACCCTGTTGACACACAGACTTTTAGTAAAATTATCGAAGGTAACTACATTTACATCGATAAGACCGACTTGGTCTATAAAATGACCCACGACTACGACTATGTATTTTTATCAAGACCTCGACGCTTTGGCAAGTCGCTGTTGTGCAGCACATTAAAGGAGTATTTCAACGGAAACAAGGATTTGTTCAAGGGGTTGAAAATTGATGCGTTAGAGAAGGATTGGGTAAAATATCCTGTGATTCATCTTGATTTCAGTTCGTGCAAAACCACCGACTTGAAGGCTATAAAAAAGTATTTGTCAATAGTGTTGGCAAAATACGAGCATAAATACTCGCTCATTACCGACAAGGAGTACGAAAAAGAAATCAAGGGCAAAAAAGATGTCGAAGACATATCAAACGTCCGCTTGGGCAATATTGTGCAGGCGGTCTTCAAACAGACAGGACAAAAAGTTGCAATAATTATTGACGAATACGACGCGCTGATGCTCAATGCGATACACGACGACAATTTGCAGGACAAAATTCGCGAGCAACAAAACAACTTTTTTTCGCCGCTCAAAGAACTTGATCCATACATCCGTTTTGTATTCATTACGGGCATCACCAAGTTTTCGCAGATGTTGATATTCTCGACGTTGAACAATTTGAAGGATATTTCGTTATTTTTACAAAGTGAACGACACAATGCCGTTGCGTAATGCGTATTTTGATTTTTATGCCAACGACGACATCGATGCTTTCATAGAACATCTTAAAGTTTTCTTTGACGGTTTCCCATTCAGTCTCAACGACCAAAAGGAGAACGAAAAACATTATAATTCAATACTTTATACGGTTTTGACATCTTTCAGCGCAAACATTTCTGCCAACCGAGAAACCGCCCTTGGCAAGGCCGACTTGGTTCTCAATATGCCCAAAACGATTTATGTAATCGAACTGAAATACGACCAATCGCTTGAATCCGCCAAGAAACAAATCCGCAGCCGCCGATATGCCAAGTCATATTTGGATTCAGGTAAGCGCATCGTAAAACTCGCTGTCAAATTCTCGTCAAAAGACAGGAACATTGAGAGTTACGAGGCGGTGGAGGAGAAGATGTAATTACTAAATTTCTGCAAGGTTTCGGACTAAATCGTGTTTTTTTGGATAGATTTAGCCCCGAAAGTCTGAATAATTCCGCCGCAAAATTATTTTTCAATAATCAATAGAAACTCCGTTTTTTTTTTTACCTTTGCCCTCAGACAAAAAAAGTTTTATTATGGGAATTTATCTTAATCCGAATAATGTCGGCTTTAAAGAAACTTTGGCAACCGGTATGTATGTTGATAAAACAATGTTACTAAACGAGTTGAATAAGGTTATCGGTTCGGCTAATAAATATATTTGCGTTTCACGTCCGCGACGGTTCGGCAAGACCATCGCAACAAAAATGATGTGCGCATACTATTCCAAAGGCTGCGATTCTAAGGAAAGCGAGATTACGGAATGGGAAAAATAATAAAATAAGAAAAAAACTCCAACACTATGAAAAAACTCTTTTTGATAGATGCTTACGCTATGATTTACAGAGCGTTTTATTCGCTTTTGAACAACCCGATGGTGAACTCCAAAGGCGAAAGCACTTCTGCCGTTTACGGTTTCCTGAACTTTTTGTTAGACCTGAAAAAAAGGGAAGACTTTTCGCATATAGGTGTCGTTTTTGACCCGCCCTACCCTACTTTCAGAAACGAAATTTATCCCGAATACAAGGCTCAACGTCCGCTCACGCCCGAAGGAATCAAAACCGGCGTGCCGCGTATAAAAGAAATCCTTGACGCTATGGGAATTTTCCGCACCGAAGTCGAAAAATACGAGGCAGACGACATAATCGGAACGTTAGCAAAAAAAGCACACAAAGAAGGTTTTGAAGTCTACATGGTAACGCCAGACAAGGATTATAATCAACTCCTTGAAGACGGAATTTTTATCTACAAACCAAAGAAAGGTACTGAGGCTGAAATAGTTACGAAAGAGAGTTTTTGCGAGGCTACGGGACTTGAAAATCCCGAACAGTTTATCGACATTTTGGCACTTTGGGGCGATGCCGCCGACAACGTAAAAGGTATTCCCGGAATCGGCGAAAAAACCGCTTACAAACTTATCGCAACTTATAAAAGCGCAGAAAACATTTATCAACACCTTAACTCCCTGAAAGGCAAGCAGAAAGAGAACTTTTCAACACACAAGGAAGATTTTTTGCTCGCTAAAAAACTCGTTACAATCGTAACCGATGCACCGATAGAATTTTCGCCGGACGATTTTTCTCAAAAGGAAATTAACGAGCCGGAACTCAGAAAAATTTTCGCAGAGTTGGAAATGAAAACCATGGCGGACAGAATTTTAGGCAGGAAAAAACCGCTCGAAGCCGAACCCGGATCTTTGTTTTTTACGCCTCAGTCAGAGCCGGTCGTGGAAGAAAAACCCGTGGTCAACTACGAAACCATAAAAACCGTCGGTCATAATTACAAACTCGTAGAAACCGATGAAGACCTCGTTGACTTGCGGCACAGACTCTTAGAAGTCAAAGAGTTTTGTTTTGACACCGAAACCACGGGCTTAGAGACAAGAAACCTTAAAATAGTCGGCATGTCGTTTTGCATGAAGGCTCACGAGGCTTTTTACATACCTTTCAACACAGAAGACGAAGAAGACACAAAACGCAGACTTGAATTTTTCCGTCCGGCGTTTATGGCTGAAAGCATTATAAAAATCGGCCAGAACATAAAGTTTGACATACTCGTTTTGCGCAATTATGACATCGAAGTCAAAGGCGAGATTTTTGACACGATGATAGCCGATTATATGCTATATCCCGACAGAAAACACAATATGGACTATCTGTCGCAAATCCTTTTAAACTATACTCCTGTGCATATAGAGGAGTTAATCGGCGAGAAAAAATCCGCACAAATAAGCATGGATATGGTTGACATACAATCCGTTAAAGAATATGCTGCGGAAGATGCCGACGTTACTTATCAATTAAAAGAAAAACTCTACGGAGAACTCGAACAAAACAATCTCTTAAAAACGGCAAAAGAAATAGAAATGCCGCTTGTTTACGTTTTGGCAGACATGGAATTTAACGGCGTTTGTATAGACACCTCATTGTTAAAGGATTACACGAAAGAACTTAACGAAAAAATTCAAAAGAAGGAAAAAGAAATTTACGCTTTTGCTGGCAAAGAGTTCAACATTTCGTCATCGAAACAACTCGGAGAAGTGCTTTTCAACGAGATGAAAGTTGACGAAAAACCCAGAACCACCAAAACGGGACAATATGCAACGGGGGAAGAAGAATTGCAGAAAATTGCAGACAAGCACCCAATTATATCTGCAATTTTGGATTACAGAGGCTTTAAAAAACTTGTTACCACATATACGGAAGCCTTGCCGCAACTTATCAACCCGAAAACAAACCGTATTCACGCAAGTTTCAACCAAGCGGTTACAGTAACGGGACGTTTAAGTTCCAACAATCCCAACCTTCAAAACATTCCTAACAGAACGGAAGAAGGCAGGAAAATCCGTAGCGCGTTTGTTCCGTCCTCGCCCGAAAATTTTATCTATTCGGCTGACTATTCGCAGGTAGAACTCCGCGTTATGGCGCATTTTTCCGACGATGAAAATATGATAAAAGCCTTTGAACACGATGTGGACATTCACAAGGCGACGGCGGCTAACATTTACGGAATTTCGCCGAGTGAAGTTACTAAACAGCAGCGTTCAATCGCTAAATCAGCAAATTTCGGAATCATTTACGGAATCTCATCTTACGGTCTTGCTCAAAACACGGGGCTTTCGCGCACGGAGGCTAAACAGTTGATTGACTATTATTTCATCAAGTTTCCGGGCGTTAAAAGGTTCATAGAAAAGACCGTTGCGGATTGCAGACAAAACGGCTTTGTTACGACAATGTACGGACACAAACGCTATCTTCCCGACATTAATTCAAGAAACAGCAACGTCAGCGCGGCTGCGGAGAGAAACGCCGTTAACACGCCGATACAAGGCACGGCGGCAGAAATAATCAAAATAGCGATGATTCATATTTATAACAAGTTGAAAGAGAAGAACTTTAAGTCAAAGATGCTCATTCAGGTTCACGACGAATTGGTGTTTGAAGTCTTTCCCGACGAGAAAGAAGAATTAAGGCAATTAGTTGAAACAGAGATGGAAAACGCTGCCGACTTGAAGGTAAAATTAAAAGTTGAAGGCAATTTTGGTAAAAATTGGGCTGAGGCGCACTAATTTGGCACGTTATTGGCATTGAAAAATCGTAACAAACTATATCGAAAGGGAATTTAACAAATGCGTTTATCGCGTTGTTAAGTTCCCTTATTTGTTATTATCTATAAAATTTTCAACAAAAAAGTTATCAACATTGTGTTGATAACTTTTGTAAAGGATTGAAAATAAGGACTGTTAAAAATTGTATCCGAGGTTAAACGACAAATTCTGCGTAAAACTCTTTCCATGTTTATCACAAGAAAGATTCTTTATGCCGTTTTCGTAACTAATTCCGATATAATATTTTTCCAAAATATTATAACCAAAACTTCCTTTGAAACCAACATCAAATTTTTTGTAACCATATTTAGAAGAAATTTTCTCCCCTGCCAAAGTATTTTTTGATGCAAGTGCAAAAGAAACGTATGGTCCGACTTCAAAATCAAAATTACCCTTTTTCCAAGCCGCCATAAGCGGTATTTCTAATAAATTGGAATTACATTTAAAACGACTGTCTTTCGTAACATTAACATTCGGATAATCCAATTTATAAGCATCCAAATAATACTCATTAACTTTATAGTTACTCCATTTTAGCAAGTAGTATAATCCGGGACGGAAATAAAAGTTTTCGGTAATTTTAAAATCCTTGTTCACACCGATATTAAATCCGTGTATATCAGGATTTTCAGTAATATTATCCACAGGTATTTTATAACCAGCACGAACATTAAAACCCTCTTGCGCAACGCTCGAAAACATCGTTCCAAGCAAAATTGCAAATAATAATGCTAATTTTTTCATTGTTTTATTCTTATTTAATATTACTATATTTTACATTAAAATCTGCCAACGTTGTTGATGTTACTAATGCTGTTACTAACTTTCTTGCATCAACATAGCCGGTCATATAATTCTTTGCGATAGTGCCTTTAAGACCATAAGACGAGTATACTTTTATTGCTCCGTTGTCAGAAACAATAGTTTCTTCTTCAACTCCACCACCAAGGTTAGATGTTTCTACTTCTGCCGCTTCGTTAAGCGGTTCGTTGCAGGCGGCAAACATCAATGCCGCAGCCGCAACTGATAAAAATCTGAATTTCATTTTTACTTTAAAAGATATTATTTAAAACTGTGTTTTTAAATGAATTACCTAACATTAATATTTCTTGAATACACTACTGTATTACCTCTGCTAACGATTATATCATAATCGCCCTCGCCGTAATCATTAAGCATACAACTAAACGTTGTACCGCCGCCGGCAGTCATCGCTGATACTTTTACTCCGTCGCGGTAAACTTCTACCGTGCCGCCATTAGAGCGGTGAGAAAAATCTACCGTCAAAATAGTAGACGATTCATCGTAAGATACGTGTATAGGATTTTGCCTATGCGGACGAATACTTAAATGCGGCTCTGGTACATTATAAGGGTCTTTTGAATCAGAGTGTTTTTTACTAATACCCCTACATTGTGCAGAAGAATCCGCTGCCGATAATAACGATGCAATAAATGCAATTCCAAAAATATACTTTTTCATTCTTTATAAAATTTTAAAAATTTGTTTGTCGATTTTGACATTGCAAAATTACAAAGGAAAAAGACGTAAAAATCATATCAGTAAAATGTTATGTTCCTTTTACACGATAGATAAAATATTAATTATCAAATAAATATGAAATCGAAGTTCCGTTTTTAGGGCTAAAAAGCAACAAAAAACAGCAAAAAAACACTTCATTTTTTTATTTTCAAATTTTTTAGACCGCAAAAAAAACAATTTTATTATTAACTTAATACCTTGATTATAAGTACTTTAAATAAAGTATCAACTTCTTGATTAATAAAAAAAATCCATTAATGAAAATTTTTATAAAAGTACTGTTCCCTTTACTTGTAATATAATATATTGATTAATAATATTTTATCTATCATACATTCGCAGTTTTATATCGAAAAATAAGCGTTTTTAGGTAAAAAAATAACATTGCCTTAACATTTATTTTTCACTTGAAGATTTTTTTATACTTTTGTCTGACAATAATGAAGAATATGAGAACGATAAAAATATTTTTACTTCCTATATTATTGCTTTTTGCTTGCACCGAAAAAAGTGATGTATACAAACAAATGGCAGTTGTTGATTCGATGTTGAATAAAAATTTAACCGATTCTGCTTATGCGGTTTTGTCAGTTTTGAATCCTATAAATAAAGAAGATTCCGCTTATTATAATATTTTGGACTTTCAAATCCGTTACAGACAAAACAAACATATAAAATCCGTAGAGCCTGTAAATTACAGCATTGAATATTACACACAAAATAATGACAAAGAAAAACTTGCAACCGCTTATTTGTGCAAAGTATGTTATTTTTTTCGCAAAACCTCTATGCAGGACGAGATGATAATTCTATTAAAAACTGCTGAAAAGTTAGTCGAAAATACTAATAATTATAATCTTCAAAATAAAATTTACAATGCGTTAGCAATTACAAATGCCATAGAATCTTTACATTCAGAAGCGATTAGGTATGCTAAAAAAGAATATCAAACGGCATTGAAGTCAACAAACACCAGAAATATTGCATACGCATTAGTAGATTTATCAATTATGTATAGAGAACTTAATAACATAGACAGTTCCAATTATTATTTAAGCGGCTGTAAAAAATTAATAAAGAATGTAAATAATAATGACAAAGCGTTTATTTACAATCTTTTAGGCGAATATTTTTTGGATTATAATACAGAAAGCGCAGAAGAATATTTTTTATCTGCCCTGAAATATAAAAAACTGTCAGATACATATTTTAATTTAGGAAAATTGTACAAAACGCAAAATAATATTTCAAAATCAGATATTTATTATGATTCTTCACTAATGTATGCTCCTGATATACAAAAAATTAATATCTATTCATTGAAAATAAAAAATGCCTGTGCCGACAATAGATTATCTGAGACTGTCGGTTTAACAGACAGCATTATCGCAACACAGAAAAAAGTTTTCAAAACAATTTCGGAAAACAAAACTTTGGAAATGCAAAAAAAGTTCGACTTTGAGCATCAAAAAAACGAGTTTGAGAAAAAAATTATTATGCTGTGGTTTTCTCTCGGCATTGCAGCGGTTATAATTGTTTTGATTATAATTTGGAACAGATTGCGCGTTTTGGAACATAAAAAATACGAAGACGATTTGGAAAATTCCAACCGCGAATTGCAGGACAATTCTGCATATTTGGACGAAAAAATAACTTTTTACAGAGAACAGATTTCTAATTTAGAGAACATAAACGGCGAACAATCCACGCAACTTGTCTCCATGAAAAAAACGCTCGCCAAAATGGAAAAACAGTCGTTTGAAAATTACGAAACAGGGCGCAAAATATTTGAAAAAATTGTGAACAACGAACCGATTTTGAACGATGCAAAACTTTGGGGACATTGCATAAATTACTACATATTAAAAAATCCTGACTTCATTCAAACATTAAAATCATACAACGATTTATTAATTTCAGAAAAAATTTTTATTCTCATTGATATTGTAAAAGAATCGGACAACTATTTGATGTCAAAAATTTTGGGCATATCAGTCGGCACAATCCGTAGCCGCCGCTCAAAAATCAAAAAAAAGCAGCCGGATTAATCTATTTCGTTTATTAAAATACATTATAATCTGCGGAATCTCGATTTTTTTGATAGATTCCGCAGATTATAATTTTTTTCATGTCAAGCGCAAACTGACTTCGTGCATTAAAAAGTCAACGATGTTAAGGTGTTCTATTCCGTCATGGCTCATATCAATTCTATCCAAAGACAGCACATATTTTGGCGAGGCGTCAGTAATCTTATCGTATGCGCCAAACTCGCGTTTTATGGTTGAATCGTTTGCCATGAGGTAAGAAACCTGAATAAAACATTTCTTATTGTCTTTGATAGCGACAAAATCAATCTCACCTTTAAACGTTTTTCCCGTAAAAACCGTAAAGCCTTGTATCAAAAGTTCATTATAGATAATATTTTCAAGGAAAAACGTATCTTCATAATTAATAGTGTTGGTGTTGAGTGTACGCATGCCGGTATCCGTAGCGTAAAACTTGTCGCTCGTATCAAGAGCCGCCTTGCCGGTAATATTGTACTTTTTACAAGTATGCAGAAGATAAGCACGTTGCATTTTTTCAATATAATTGTAAATAGTGCGTGTACTTACATTTTTCTTTTGCTTTTGCGAATAGTATGCAGCAATATTTTTGGCAGAAAATTCTTTGCCGGCATTTGACATTATGTACAAAGAAATGTCTTTGAATGTTTTGCGGTCTATTTTGCTCGTCTTTGTTACAATGTCGCGGTTGATGATATTGGAATAAAGATTATCCAAAAAACGTTTCACCGAATTTTCTTCCCTGAAACTATACCTGAGAGGAAATCCGCCCCATTTTATATAATCAATGATAAACTCATCAGGATTACAATCTATATTATTGAGTTTCAGGAAGTCAACTGATTCCCTGAAACTGAACGGGAAAATTTCAAATTCGACTGTCCTCCCAGTAAGGAGCGTTGCGAGTTCACCCGAAAGCATTGTGGAATCGCTGCCCGTAACGAATATCGAACAGTTGAATTTTGCCCTTAGTGATGCCAAAAGTTTTTCAAAATTTTTTACGTGTTGGATTTCGTCTAGGAAAATATAGTATTTTTCCTTGTCGGTAATGCGGCTTTCAATTTCCGCGTTAAGGTCTTTGACATCGGTTATGAACGCATAATCCAAATCTTCAAGGTTTATGCTGATGATATGCGACCCCTTAACACCGTTATTTATGATTTCGTCTTTGATTATTTCCATCAAGACAGACTTTCCCGAACGGCGTATGCCCGTTATCACCTTTATCAAGTCAACGTCATAGTACGGACGTATGAGTTTTAGATAATCTTCGCGAATTAGTTGCATAATTTTAATTTTGTGCAAATATAAGGCTTTATATTTTCACAAACAAACATTTTTTTTGATTTTATGCAAATATAAGGCTCTTTATTTGCACAAAATTCATTCAACTTTATTGTTGATAACTTTTTTTTTGCAGGAAATCCGCATTTTTTGGACTCCGCAATGCGACAGAGGCTAAAAACGATTATTATAATCTGCGGAATCTCGTTTTTTTTGACAGATTCCGCAGATTATAATTTTTTGTTTAATAAAAAATTGTTAGATTTGCGGTAAAAAATTTACCGCTATGCTTATAGGAAGGGACAAAGAAAAAGCCGTTTTGCAAGATGCGCTAAACAAAGAAGAATCGCAGTTTATAGCAGTTTACGGGCGGCGCAGAGTAGGCAAAACATACTTAATACGTGAAAGTTACGGTTATCAGTTTTACTTTCAATTTACGGGGGCGGCACGGACAAACCTGAAAAAACAATTAGCAAGATTTGCACTCGCCCTCGAAGAACAGGGCTTAAAAGACACTCCGACACAGATTAATTCGTGGATGGAGGCGTTCAGCCTGCTCAAACGCCTCATAAAGCAGAAAGACGGCGGCAAAAAAGTGATTTTTTTGGACGAACTTCCGTGGCTCGATACTCCGAGGTCAGGATTTTTGTCAGAATTGGAAGTCTTTTGGAACGGCTGGGCTTCGGCACGGAAAGACATAGTACTGATAGTCTGCGGCAGCGCAACATCGTGGATGGTCAACAAAATCATAAAAAACAAAGGCGGTTTGCACAACCGTCTAACGCAACGCATTGCTTTAAAGCCTTTTACACTAAAACTTTGCAAAGATTTGACAATAAGCAACGGCGTAGAATTTTCTCAGCGGCAACTTCTTGAAGCCTATATGATTTTCGGCGGAGTACCGTATTATTGGAGCCTGCTGAAAAAAGGTTCAAGCCTTGCACAAGAGATTGACAGACTGATATTTTCGGAAGACGGGGATTTGTACGACGAGTTTAGTATGCTTTACGCCTCCCTGTTCAAAAAGCCCGAACCATATATAAAAGTGATTTCGCTTTTGGCAGACAAAAACTACGGCATGACACGTCAGGAACTTATTTCGGCGGGCGGTTTTGACGAAAACGGTGCTTTTTCCGACCTTTTGGCAGACCTTGAATGGTGCGGCTTCGTCCGCTCTTACCAAACCGTCGGCAAGCGTACAAAAGATACTGTATATCAATTAGTTGACAATTACACGGTATTTTATTATTCGTTTCTAAAAGGCGGACGGCGTTCAAAAAACTTTTGGCAATCGATGCAAGGCAAGCCCGAATACAACACTTGGTGCGGACTTGCTTTTGAACGTGTCTGCCTCTGGCACACCGAACAAATAAAGACAAAACTCGGAATCAACGGCATTGTTACCACCGAAAACGCTTGGCGGAATACTGCTAACAGCAATGTTCCGGGTGCGCAAATAGATTTGCTCATAGAGCGCGGCGACGGTATCACCAATATTTGCGAAATAAAATTTTCTTTAAAGGAATACTCTATCACTAAGGAATATATGGAGAAATTATTACAGAAAAAGTTTGTTTATCAAACTGTTACAAAAACCCGGAAAGCAGTTCATTTGGTGATGATTACCACGTTCGGCATTACCAAAAACGCTCAGTACGGTGAAATCCAAAACGAAGTTACGGCAGAAGATTTATTCAAATAACGGAAATTATAATCTGCGGAATCTCACTTTTTTTCATAGATTCCGCAGATTATAATTTTTAAGTATTCAACTCCCTTATTTGTTTCATTCTTGCCGAGGCGAAAACAAAATCGTCCAATTCCTTTACTCCCGACTGAAAAATATCCGCACTCGTCCCTTGCCAAAACTTTTTGCCTTTATAAATAAAAATTATTTTGTCGCCTATTTCCATAACCGAGTTCATATCGTGAGTGTTGACAATAGTCGTGATGTTGTACTCAATCGTAATGTCTTTTATAAGGTTGTCGATGACGATACTCGTTACGGGGTCAAGTCCCGAATTAGGCTCGTCGCAATATAAATACTTTGGATTCAAGGCGATAGCGCGGGCAATCGCAACACGTTTTTGCATACCGCCTGAAATTTCGGACGGATATTTTTTGTTGGCGTTTATGATGTTAACACGTTTTAAGCACTCGTTAGCCCGCTCCCTGCGCTCCTCAAAAGTCATACGGGTAAACATTTCGAGCGGAAACATAACGTTTTCTTCCACGGTTGAGGAGTCAAACAACGCCCCGCCCTGAAAAACCATTCCCATCTCCTTGCGGATTTCTTTCCGCTGCTTTTCGTTCATGGCGCAAAAAGAGCGTCCGTCATAAAGAATGTCGCCGCTCGTAACGGAATGAAGACCCGCGATACATTTCAAAAGAACAGTTTTTCCGCTGCCCGACTGTCCGATTGTAAGATTGGTTTTTCCGGGCAAAAATTCTGCGGAGATATCATACAAGACTTTTACGTCAGAAAACTCTTTGCAAACATTTTTAACCTCAATCATAACAGCAACTTTGTCAAAATAAGATTAAACATCAAAACTACAATAGAACTATAAACCACGGCGTGAGTACTTGATTTGCCGACTTCCAACGCCCCTCCCGAAGTGTAATAACCGTGATACGAAGAAACCGTCGCAATGATAAAGGCAAAAACCACCGATTTAATCAAAGCATACGTTACGTAAAACGGTCTGAAAAACGAGGTTATCCCGACAACGTAATCATGCGGCGTCAGACCCACTGTCCCGAAAGAAGCGATATAACCGCCTAACAATCCGATTGCCATACTGAAAATCGTCAAAACGGGAATAAAAAACACAAAAGCCGCAATTTTCGGCAAAACCAAATAGCACGCCGAATTAACGCCCATCATTTCCAAAGCGTCAATCTGCTCTGTAACTCTCATCGTACCGAGTTCAGAGGCGATATTCGAGCCGACTTTTCCGGCAAGAATAAGTGCTACAATCGTGGACGAAAATTCCAAAAGCAAAGTTTCCCTTGTGCCAAGCCCTATTAAATAACGCGGAATTATCGGGTTTTGAAGATTATACGCCATCTGAATCGCGCAAACCGCCCCCATAAACATCGAAATTATCAAAACTATGGTTATGGAACTGATACCGATGTTTTCGATTTCACGGAGGCTCTGACGGAAAAACACCCGCCAGCGTTCCGGTCTTGAAAACACTTTTTTCAACAGCAAAAAATATCTGCCCGTATGATAAAACAATTTCAACATTTTCTTTTAGTCCGCCTCCTCATAAAGCAAATCGTCGTAAGGATACCTTTCGGTGTGAATCCGTTTTGCCTCGGCGTAAACCTTTTCTTTCAACTCGTCAATGTTTATTTTATTTTTAGCGGAGATAAAAATGCACGGCGCAGAGGCTGAAAATTTCATTCTCAAATAATCTTCCATTTCTTGAAGCGGATAATTTGCCAAAGTTTTTTCCGTTAAATCGTCCTCATCTTTTTTGTCAAAAGAATAATTGTCTATTTTGTTGAAAACATAAAATTTCGACTTTTTTTCTTTTGTGATTTCGTTGATTGTTTCTTCCACGACTTGCATTTGTTCCAAGAAATTCGGGTGAGAAATATCCGTAACATAAAGCAGAATATCTGCTTCACGAACCTCGTCCAAGGTTGACTTGAAACTTTCAAAAAGGTTTTTGGGAAGTTTTCTGATAAAACCTACCGTGTCCGAAAGCAAAAACGGAAGATTTTTAACAACGACTTTTCTAACCGTTGTGTCAAGAGTTGCGAAAAGTTTGTTTTCGGCAAAAACCTCCGATTTTGACCAGAGATTCATCAGCGTTGACTTTCCGACGTTGGTGTAGCCGATAAGCGCGACGCGGACAAGTTTTCCGCGGTTTTGCCGCTGAACGTTTTTCTGGTTGTCGATTTTTTGAAGTTCCTCTTTCAGACGCGCTATTCTGTCGCGGACAATACGGCGGTCGGTCTCGATTTCCTTTTCACCCGGACCGCGCATGCCGATACCACCTTTCTGTCGTTCAAGGTGAGTCCACATACCCGCCAAACGCGGCAGAAGATATTGGTATTGAGCCAATTCCACCTGCGTTTTAGCGTGTGCCGTCTGAGCCCTTTTTGCAAAAATATCCAAAATAAGATTGCTTCGGTCGATGATTTTGCATTTCAAGACCTCTGAAATATTTCTGTATTGCGACGGGCTTAACTCGTCATCAAAAATAGCGCAGTCGATTTCTCCTTTTTCCACGAACTCCGCAATTTCTTGAAGTTTTCCCTGACCGACATAAATTCTCGGATTAGGATATTCCGCCTTTTGCGAAAACCTTTTAACACATTCCACGTCTGCGGTTTGCGCCAAAAATTCCAATTCCGAAAAATATTCTTCAAGTTTATTACCGTCGCAATCCTTTGTTATCAAACCGACTACGACGGCTTTTTCTTTTTCCTGACTTGTCTCGTAAGGCATTATTTTTTGCTTTTATTTTTCTTTTTTGACGACTTTTTTGTTTTAGGAGTTTTTTTCTTTCCTTTTTTCTTTTTAACAGCCGGTACGACAGCGCGTTGCGACTTCTTTCTGTCTAACTCGTCCGCTTTATCGGGGTCGGTTTCGATGTGTTTTTCGGAGGTTGCAAGCACAAAATCCAACTGCTTGCGCTCAATGTTAGCGCGGGCAATCTTGATTTGAACTTTGTCGCCGAGTTGGTATTTTTTCTTGGTGTAATGACCGACAAGACAATAATTTTCTTCGTCAAACATATAAAAATCGTCGTCCAAATCCCTCATCGGAATCATACCTTCGATACCGTTTTCTTCCAATTCGCAATAAACGCCCCATTCTGTTATGCCCGAAACCAAAGCGTCATAAACCTCGCCTAAATGGTCGCGCATAAACTCAACTTCCTTGTATTTATCGCTTGCCCTTTCAGCCTGAACAGCCAAATTTTCCCTTTCCGAACAATGTTTGCAAAGGTCTTCGTAATACGGTTTTGAAGCCGATTTTCCGCCGTTCAAATAACTGAAAAGCAGTCTGTGAACCATCAAATCTGGATAACGTCTAATCGGCGAGGTAAAATGCGTGTAATACGGGAATCCCAAGCCGTAATGTCCGATATTGTCGGTAGAATATATTGCCTTTGCCATACTTCTTACCGCCAGCGTTGAAATCACCTCCTGCTCTCTCTGACCTTTAAGTTTAGAAAGCAGTTCGTTAAGGGTTTTGGCAATCATTTCGTCGCTTTTCATGTTAATAGAATAGCCGAACTTGCCGATAAACTTTTGGAAACTATAAAGTTTTTCCAAATCCGGCTCGTCGTGAATACGGTAAACAAAAGTCTTCGGCGGGTGTTTTTTATCTTTTTTCTCGCCGACAAACGAAGCAACCCTCTTGTTAGCGAGCAACATAAACTCTTCAACCAAAAAGTTAGCCTCTTTTGACTCCCTGAAATATACTCTGAGCGGTTTTCCGTTTTCGTCAATATCGAACTTGATTTCGTTTCTTTCAAACGAAATTGAACCGTTTTTAAAACGTTCTTCCCTAAGAATTTTTGCCAAATCCCAGCATTTAAGGATTTCGTCTTTTAAATCGCCTTCGCCGGTTTCGATAACCTGCTGAGCCTCGTCGTAACAAAAACGGCGATTGCTGCGGATAACGGTTTTCCCGAACCATTCGCTTTGAATTTCGGCTTTGTCGTTAAGTTCAAAAACGGCAGAGAACGTAAGTTTGTCCTCGTCCTGACGTAAAGAACAAACCTCGTTACAAAGTTTTTCGGGCAACATCGGCACGACCCTGTCAACAAGATAAACGCTCGTACCACGGTTGAAAGCCTCCTGATCGATTACCGAGCCTTCTTCGATATAGTGTGAAACGTCGGCAATATGAACGCCGATTTCATGGTTTCCGTTTTTAAGTTTTCGGTACGAAATTGCATCGTCGAAGTCTTTTGCATCAGCGGGGTCGATAGTGAAAGTCGTAACGTCCCTCATATCGCGTCTTGACGCGATTTCTTCTGAGGTGATTTCGGTGTTAAGGGTTTCGGCTTCTTTTTCGACGTTTTCGGGAAACTGATACGGCAGACCGTATTCCGCTAAAATTGCGTGAATTTCGGTTTCGTTGTCGCCGGTAGAGCCGAGAACTTCAATAATCTCGCCGATAGGATTTTTTGCTCCTTCTGGCCATTCGGTGATGACAGCGACCGCCTTATCGCTGTTTTTGGCTTTCATCAACTTGTCTAACGGTATAAAAATATCGTAAGGCATAGTTTTGTGATTTGTTACCAAAAACGCGAAATTTTTATCCTTTTCAATCGTACCGGTAAAAGTTGTTCTGGCACGTTTTATAATTCTGATAACATCGCCTTCTTGTTTTCCGCTTTTAGAAGCCGACAAAGCAATCTCCACTTTATCGCCGTGAAGACCGTTATGAAGATTTTCGTTAGGGATAAAAATCTCCGCTCCGCTCTGCTCCTCACGGACAAAAGCCTGTCCCTTTCTTGACAAATCCAACGTGCCAATAACAACGCCGGTCTTTATCACCGTCTGAAAATTTCCTGCCTCGTTTTTCTGAATTTTATTTTCGTTAACAAGTTCATTAAGAACAAGTTGCAACATCTCTTTTGAAGCATTATCTTCAATATTAAGGAGTGCGATTAAATCCTCGAAAGTATATTCCTTCATAGGATTTTCCTTAAAAACGTCGGCTAAAATACGGTTCAAAGTCCGTCTGTTGTATCTTTCCGCTTTATAATTTTTTGCTACTTCTGGCATAATAATCTTTTATTAAAATTTCAGGTTATAAATGTATTAACTTTTTCCGCAATATTTTAAGGTAAAGTTGTTAAATTCTGTTAATACTTCAACAAAAAAAAATATTTTAATTTTTTATTAATTTTTGGTACGACTTTGGTAATACGTCAAGTGTAAACATTTTTAGATTTTGTTGAACCATTAAAAAATTAAATGAAAATGAGCAGACATCAAGCAACATTGTTTTTTATCTTTTTTATTGCATTAGGCATTGCTGTCAGTTAAGATGAAAAACTACTCGGAACCAAACGACCAACCTTATATCGGATAATAAAAATTTAGCGGTTCGGACATTACATATTAGTCCGAACCGCATTTTTTTGTCATTTTATTACAAAAGTCGTATGACTTTTGTAAAAAAACTTGCAAAAGTCGTATGACTTTTGTAAGTTTGCGACATTATGAAACGCGATATTATAAACAAATTAGTAGAATGGAAGGACAACAGTCGTCGTAAACCGCTGTTGCTGACAGGTGTGCGTCAATGCGGCAAAACCCACACACTAAAAGAGTTCGGCAATAAATATTTCAAAAACGTATGCTACATAAACTTTGAGGCGGATAGTAAATACGCATCGGTTTTTGATTACGATTTTGACATAGAACGTATTTTGAGAGAAATCTCCCTGATTCAGCAATGCAAAATCACCGAAGGAGAAACTCTTTTGATTTTTGACGAAATTCAGGAAGCCCCACGCGCACTTACTGCCTTGAAATACTTTTGCGAAAATAAGCGCGGTCTGCACATTGCCTGTGCGGGTTCGCTGTTAGGAGTCGCCATAAAACACCAAAACATCTCGTTTCCGGTCGGTAAAGTAAACCGTATGCAGATGTATCCGCTGAGTTTTAGAGAGTTTGTTTCTGCACTCGGCTACGACAGTTATTTGGAAATGTTTTCCGATTGGTCTGTTGACCGTGAAATTCCGCCTTCGTATGCTAATGAACTCGAACATCTTTTAAAAGAATATTACATCATCGGTGGTATGCCGGAGGCGGTTAAAGAATATGTCGAAACGCGAAATTTTGAAACCGTGGCAGAAATTCAGGACGAAATTTTAGCGGATTATGCCGACGATTTTTCCAAACACGCACCGATTTCAGAACACGACAAAATCAGAATGATTTGGGATTCAGTTCCTAAGCAGTTGGCAAAAGAAAACAACAAGTTCGTATTTTCTCACGTCAAAGAAGGCAAACGCGCACACGAATTAGAAAGCGCGTTGTTATGGCTGAAATATGCCGGTTTAGTCCACACGGTAGAACTTGTACAAAACGCTGACACTCCGCTTTCTGCATACGCCGATGCCACGAATTCTCCGGCTCAATTATCCCCGTTGAAGTAAAAGCCGCTACTAACACGCAAGCAAAAAGTTACAAACAGTTTTGCAAAAAATTCCGTGTCAGCACCGGCTACAAACTTTCGCTAAAAAACATCGCACAAAACGACGTAGAAGGTGTCAAGACAATAAGTTTGCCACTATATTTAGAATGGAATATGGAGAAATACTTGTAACTTTTCTCCTATTTAAACCCTACCGTCAACTTTACGCCGAAATTTGCGGGTGCACCGGCAACGAATGTCGGAAAACCGATTGTTTGTCCTGCATTTCCTGCATCGATTATATATTCGGTATTCGTGATGTTTTTGCCCCAAAGACAAAAATCATAACTCATACGTTTGTGATTAAACATAATTCCCATATTCATATTCAACACTCCGTATTCTTCCTGCAAAAGATACGGCAAGTTTGAATCCTCAAAATACATATCGTCTTTTGATGTATAGTTCGGACGGAAATAAATGTTGAATTTATTTCTTACAGGAATAACAACGTCAAAACCGAAATCGAAAGTACTTTCGGGAGACAAACGAAAACTGTTACCGGCAAAATTTTGAGGGTTGCCGTCCTCGTCTTTTTTAGCATACTTACCGTGAAAATAATTGTAATCAGCAAAAAACGTTACATAACGTTTGAAATAATATTTTATGGAAGCCTCTACGCCCGCACAGTTTGCTAAACCTTTGTCGGTATTAGTGTAAGCGTATGTACCGTCAGACATCATATAAGACAACATATTTTGGAAATGTCGCCAATTATAAAAATAAGCCGCCAAAGAATACATGAGCGAGTTCTTAAAAATACTTCCTTTCAAACCTAACTCATAATTATAAATCTCTTCGTCTCGTAATTTTGTGACATCACGTACTCCTTCTTCGTTAAGTTTATAGTTGTAGTAAGCCACGCTCGGACGTCTGCCCTTTGAAAACGAAAGGTAAACGTTATTGGTCTTATTAAGCATATAATTAGTTATAAAACGTCCTACCCATGAAAAATCGTTAACAGGCTCTCTCCAAATCGTTTCACCGTTAGTGCTTGAATAAATCATAGTCCCGACTATCGGTGCGGTCATAGACGTAGAAAGAAAACCCGATTCCTGTCTTTCGTATGTACCGCGCAAACCAAGCGTAAAATACAAGTTACCTACAACATTCCAGTTGAAATCGGCAAAAATGTCAGTTTCAAAGTTTTTTGCATAATTTGTTTGGTTTTCGTAATAAGTATCGTCCATCGGAACATTAGAGAGTTTTTTTATCTCAGTCAAAGACTCTTCAATCATAGGCATAAAACCACCTACCATCTGCTGAGCAGCCTCTTTGCTGCCTATAACCTGACCGAGAGCATCAACCAAAACGTTTTCTACCGTAGACCTCGTGTCTCCAAAAAAGTCCGGCGTTTGTTGCCAAGTAGAACCGTCAAACCAAGCATCAAGTCTTGAATTTAACTGCGACTCTATCGCAGAGGCAACACCGTTAATCATATCGTCTGACACCGATAATCCATTTGCCTGTAAAGACGGCAAAGCCTGCTTAATAGCACCGGCTACTCCCATTGACACCTGAGAGGGCAAAACAGAAAGTTTATTCTTCATTGTCGGTGCTACACAAATCGGGAACAAATAACTTTGCGCACTATTAATATTCAAATAGTGTTTACTGTACTCGTACATCGCGCCCACGCCGACAAAACCGTGCATATTGCTGCCGTTATCCCAGTTGAGACGAAACTCCTCGCTGAATTGCAATGCGTCAGCCTCCTCATCACAATACATAAGAGGAAGATAACAACCGTCAGCATCAAAATACTCGTCAGAATACGCCCCTCTTACACCGAATGTATTTGAAATGTCAAACTGAGAGTTAAGTTCTTTGTCATACTCCAATGTAAGACCGAATAAATGACGCTTAACGCACAAGTCTTTGCCGCCGTTAAGATAAGCCGCCGTAAAAGGCGAAGTATCACTACCCAAAGGTGCTACCTTATTGGATTTAAAACTGATACCCGGCGTATCGTCGTGTTCGTAATCGAGAATCAAATTAAACAAAGATTTATCACTCTGAAAAAAACTCGTTGTATTTCTGACGGCGATTGCATTTTTGCCGTTCAACGTACCGCCGGCGAGATTTTTTATGTAACCGTCATGATAATCGTATGAAAAAGCAAAACGGTTGGCAAACCTCTCCCCTGCCATAAAATTAACCATACCTTGTGCGCCGCGCTGATTATAACCGCCGTAATTAAGGCTGACTTTTGCTGAGGTGTCTTTTTGAGGACGTTTTGTAATGTAATGCACCGCTCCTATTTCTGCACCGCGTCCGAAAAGTGTTCCCTGCGGACCTTTTACAACCTCAACTCGTTCCATATCATACAACTCAATTATGGAACTTTGCAAACGCGACGAAGAAACACCGTTGATAAACACTGAAATTCGAGGTTGGAAAAAACTTTCCAAACCGTCGGAAGTAACGCCGCGAATCGAAAGACCTCCTTTGTTTTGACCCTGAATAATGGCATTGAAGCCCGGAGCTACACCGCTAACGTCATCAATCTGAACGGTATTGAGTTCGTCTAATTTTGCCTGATCGATAACCGAGACCGCAATAGGCACTTCAATGTTAGATTGAAGTCGTTTTTGCGTGCTGACAAAAATATCTTTGAACTCTTTTTCCAATTCAAGTTCCAAAGTTATATTTTTGGTTCCCTCCGTAACGGGTTCGGTATGTTCCAAAAAACCGCTGTAACGGAATACAACCATACTATTTTCATATTCTTTCGGAACAACAAGATGATAAACACCGTTCATATTAGAGAGTGTCAAAACTTTTGTTCCTTCAATCATAATCATTGCGCCGCTAAGCGGATTATGCTCGTTATCATAAATTATTCCGCTCATGGTTTTCTGAGCGAAAACTCCGCCGGCTAAAAAACACGCCGCCGCAGTCAATAAAGTTTTTCCGAGACGTTTCATAGCATTTCTGATATTTTTTTTTAAAAGTTGTTTTTAATCACTAATTTTTCTTAC
Source organism: Bacteroidales bacterium (assembly GCA_017417315.1). Lineage (GTDB taxonomy): Bacteria > Bacteroidota > Bacteroidia > Bacteroidales > UBA3824 > UBA3824. The sequence continues at coordinate 151,451 of JAFPZK010000053.1, read as the reverse complement.
GACCATAAGACCGTCCCTTAACGGTAAAAGCACGTTTTCCACCCTATTGTCGTTTTGAACAATATCGTTAAGTTCTATTATACCTTTGGTATAAGTATCGTTATCTTTAACCTGAGCGACAACCTTATCGTACCACAAAACATTATCAATCAAAATATAACCGCCTACATTTATTTTGTCAAAAACATTTTTGTAATAAAGCGGATACTGACGTTTGTCGCCGTCAATAAAAGCCATATCAAACTTAAAACCAAACTCTTTTACAATTTCCGCGCCGTCGCCTATATGAAGTACGACTTTGTCGGCAATCCCCGCTTTTGAAAAAAAACTTCTTAAATGGTCTTCGAGTTCGTCCTTAATTTCGATTGTATGCAGTCTGCCGCCTTGTTTCAAGCCCTTTGAAAGACAATACGCCGAATATCCGGTAAAAGTTCCTATTTCGAGAATGTTTTCGGGAGCAATCATACGCGAAATAAATTCCAACAACTTTCCCTGAACCTGCCCTGAAAGTTGTCTGGGCATAGTTGTAGTAAGGTTTGTTTTTCTTCTGAGCCAAACCAAAACTTCATCTTCCTCAGTCGTATGATTTTCTACATATTCTTCAAGCGTTAACATTTTTTTACGTTTTATTTTTAAACAAACAAAAACGGTCAGGATTCCACTGATAAACCCTGACCGTTTGTAGTCCCTACGGGAATCGAACCCGTGTTACAAGAATGAAAATCTTGCGTCCTAGCCTCTAGACGAAAGGACCTCGTCTCTTGCTTTTTGCGTTGCAAAGGTAAACAGGATTTTTGATTCTGCAAAATTTTTTTTCACTTTTTTTGCAAATATTTTTTATCGTCCGTGTAATCATCTGACAAATAATATTTTAGAATACCCTTCAAACGCATAAAAAAATCATTTTTTTGTGGCTTATCATTGCCAATTATTGCCTTTATGCTAAAAATCAGGTCGCCGGTAAAGAGCAAAGAAGCGCAATCCGTGATAGAATTTGCCGTCAAGACAGCCGCTGAATATTCTTTTTCCTTCATATTTACGGTTTTATCCGAGCCTGAAAAGTCTATTGTCAGCAAAGTTTTTTCTAACATTTCAGCACAAAGTTGCGTGTCGGTGATGTCAAAATCGAAATACGACGGATAATTTTCCAACAAAGCGTTAAACTTTGAAAGTTTAAAATAAGTGTTCAAATCTTCTGACAAAAATTTCGGTTCGGGCGCAAACTGCGCTACAACGTCAAGAGCAGGCAAGCCGGAGACAGTGAAATTTCTGAACTGCGCCCTCGAAAACATTTTTGAAAACCCGAAACTTAAATTAGCAAACTCTTTTGCCAAAAGGAAAGACATTTGAGGATAATTCATATAACTATCACTATCAGTATCAAGCATTTCACCGTCAACGACAATATATTTTCCATGCTCGTCATCGTTAGAAAATACTCCCTGATTACGGTTGAAAATCACGTAAATTTTTACATCCGGGATTTCAAAAAACGTTTTACATTCTTCAAAAAGTGCATATAACTGAGGATAATTTTCAGCATTTACCTCCTCAGCATAATTCAAAACCGATGAAACGGCACTATTAACGCTGACTTTTTGAGTCCAAGATTTAAGGTTTGCGTATTTTCCGCCGCGCTGAACAGCCACAGAAAAATCTTTCATAGAAAACGCAGAAAATTTAGCCGAGGTCTCCTGACGGGTTTCAAAAGAAGAAAAACTATAAAAATTTTCCTTGTCAAAAACCGCCAAGGCAAGATTTATGCGTTTTACGGTTTCCTCATCGGCAAGACTTGCCCAAAGTTCCAAACTTTTTGTATCCGTCGGGTCTTCTAACGCGCAGAATTTAGCGTATTTAAGTTTTTCCTTATCGGTTTTAGAGGTTTTGATAATCTCCTTTAACGCATAGTGATTCAGTAGGTTAGGAATATCAGGAAAACTTTTTTCAGAAACCTTACCAATAACGCTTTCCAAAAGTTTCTGCGCCGATGTTTTTTCTAAAACGCAGACAAGTTTTTTAGCGATTCCCAATTCCACAAACGCGCGGTTGAGTTCCGAATTGTCAGTCTTAAAATATCTGTCCCTTAACATCAACAAAATTTCCTTAAACTTTTCCGTGTCAGAAATTCTGTTTTTAATTCGTGAAATCACATAAATAAGGCTCAAAATTTCGTTTTTCCCGAAGTTAAAGTTAGAGAGAAAATTTTTAAGTTTTTCTTCCAAACTGTTTTCTGAAAACAAAGAATTTGCCTTTTCGATTAATTCGCCGGCAGCCTCGCCGTCTATTTTGCCGAAAGAGAGTCCGCCGCTGAACTTTAACACACAAGCAACAAAAAAATCAAAAGGAAGAAGAGTTTCTTTTGCCAAAAGTTCCATAAAAAACGCAGCCCTGTCTTTTTCGTCATTATTGAAATGCAGAGCCGATATTTCAAAAAGTTTTTCCTGCTTTGTTTTATTATTAAGGCTTTGAATTTCATCAAACAAAAAATCGTTGTCGCGGTTAGTAATCCATTTTGTAGTGCCGACGGTAACGTTGTCCCTGCCTATTTTAGAATAGACTTTCATATCTTCAACAGAAAGGGTTTCGATATATTTTTCCTGCAAATTTTTGTCGGTAACAAACAGATACGCACCCGAAGTCGTCAAAACATAAAAAGCATTGTCGGTTTCTGCAATTTGAGCATTAGATTTAGATTGCTCCACTTTATAAATATCGAGTTTGGACAAAACAAACTCACCGTCTTCCAAATGATTAGCCAAAACGGTCGGAACACCGATTTCCGTATCCTGAAAATAACGTCCCTGAGGTTTTACTGAGGCTAAAACTTGTTGAGGATAAAGCCTCAAAACGTAATCCTCCGTAAAAATATAAATCTGCTCCGTTTTGCCGGAAGAAAGCAGTCCGGCGATTTTATTTTCGGAATAATTGGCATTTTCTATTTCTTTTTGCGGAACATCGTTTATATAAAGGTGAAAATCATAAAGCATAAAAACAATGCTTTTTTTCATCAACCCCAACCCTACCGGCGAAAACGAAAACACAAAAATATCGTCTCCGATAGTCTCCTCTTCGGCTTTAATTTTCAAAGTGTCAGCAAAAAAAGCCTTTAAACCGTCTTTAAAAGCCCCGACATCGAATTTTTCATTAACGGGAAAAACCGTCGCATTATTCAAAAGACTCGCTTTAATATTATTATACCTTTGATTTTCAGTATCTTGTGAATTAATCAAACTGCTCAAAAGGCTTTGTTTTATAGAATTATGACTGACTGTAAGATTTTTCATAACTTTTACCCTTAATAAACAACGCCGAAAGGTAAAAAGTTTTTTTGATTCACGCAAATAAAAACTACTTTATCATCAACAATTTCTTTACCGTCGTATTTTTTGAATCCAAAGCCGTTATAAAAATTAAGTAAACACCTGTTGCACAGCGGTTTGATTTTAAATTTTTGCCGTCCCAAGATATTTTTCCACCTTGACTGACAGTTTTATAAACAAGTTTTCCGGCAATATCCGTTATTCTGACATCGCAGTTATCTTCCAAACCCGAAATAAAAATTTCGCCTGAATAGTTTTCTCTAACTGGATTCGGATATATTTTTATATTGTCTAAATCTTTCTGACTATCCTGAGTATCAGTCATATAAGAAGCCAAACCGCAAGAAGTTGCAAAAAATACTTCGCCGGTTTTGCCGCAATATTTCATAAAATAAATCGTGTCGGACGGCAACGCCGAATTTTCTTTATTGAACCGCAAAACTTCTTCGTCGCCGGAGTCCGAGACCACAAAAACTCCTGAGCCGAGCGTTGAAATCCATTTCCGCCCTTTGCCGTCGCACTCGATAGCCGTTATATGCTTGGTATTCAACAAGTATTGCGAATAACTGCCGTCTTTTTCGGAAGTCTCTGTTATAATGGGTTTTACGAACGAGAATTGGTCTTTGAAAACTTCGTCAGAATACGAAAGCACACAAACACCTTTATTAGTGCCGACCCAAACTTTTTTATTATTGTCAAGACAAAGAGAGGTTACAAAACTGCCGATATTTTGTCCACCGGAAGTTTTCGGATAAAAGTTTTTTATAATGTCGTCCGAAAAATCTAACGGCGTAGAGTTAAGATTCACCGCCGTAATTCCCTGATTTTCACGCAAAATCCAAAATTCATTGTCTGAAATCTTTTTTAGTGCCGTTGCGTTTGAAGTTTTAAAACCCTCATGCCAAGAGCCGTTATGGTCAAAAACCGAGAGAGATTTTTCTTTCAAGACGAATAAATCACCTTCCGAAGTACAGTCCATATCAACGACTTTTTCAAACAAATCGTACTCGGCTTTTAGCGTAAAATTCTGATATTCATAAAGTTTCCCGTTTTCATTTCCCAGAAAAACGTGCGACGAATTATACGGATTATAAAACGCAGAAGTCAAATTCCCGTCATCAGGCATTTTTATATTTTTGATTTCGCCGTTTGAAATCTCCGTCCAAAATTCTTTTCCCAGAGAAATTTTTCCGTCAGCAGAGGTTTTTAAAAAGTTGATATTATCGTTTGCTAACGTGTTTTTAATCAAAGTTTTATAATAATCAACATCTTCTTCTTTAATGGAAAAAAGGTCTGCGACCTTCCAACGAAAAAAATCTTCGATGTTAATGTCAAAAAAATCAACCGCGTAAACGGCATTTAAAGTTTTAGCAAAAATTTGATTGTCAATAATTTGTACCTTTAAAACCGGCTGAAAAAATTCGCAAAAACTTTTTACTTCCCTTTTATTAACGTCCACGACCGCAACGCCCGAATTACAAGCGGCAATAATTAAAGTATCGCTACAATAAAGAGCATTTATCTTGCTGTTATTAAACGAAATATTTTTAAGACCAAAAAAATCTTTACCGACAAAAACGTCCAAATTTCCGTTTTCATAACCGACGGCATAAAATTTTCCGCTCTTTTCCGCCCCGCCGCAAGAAACCTCAGCCGAAGTCAAAGGCTTACCTTTTGTTAACGTTTTTATTTCGCCGTCTTCGTCAACTATAAACGCACAAAAATTACAAACGCACAATTTTTTTTCTCCAAGGTCGCAGACCTCTTTTACCTCGTTAAAAGACGGATACTGAGTAAATTGCGCGTTAACATAAAAACAAATAAGCGTAAACAAAAGTGTACAAAAAAACTTCATTTTACTATTCGGTTCGGATTGTTAGCAATGAAGGCAGCCCAAGTGTTTGCGCCTTTTGCCGCAACGGGCAGACGTTTTTGATAATGATGACAAACGGCTGCCGCAAGTGCGTCGGTTGCGTCAAACTTGTCAGGGACTTCCGTCAAGTTCAACATCCTGATTAACATCGTGGAAATCTGCTCCTTAGAAGCATTTCCGTAACCCGTAACGGCAAGTTTTATTTTTCGGGGTTCGTATTCAAAGACTTCAACGCCGAAATTAACCGCCGCCGCAATCGCAACGCCCTGAGCACGACCGAGTTTCAACATCGACTGTGCATTTTTTTCGTAAAACTGCGCTTCAATAGAAAGACAATCCGGCTGAAAACTTTTGCACAAACCCGTAACCCTGTCGAATATCATCTTCAACTTCAAATACTTGTCTTCAACTTTATGAATGTCAAGTATTCCGACTGCAAGACATTTTATTTTCGACCCTTGGCTTTCTATCACGCCGTAACCCATGACGTTAGTTCCCGGGTCAATTCCGAGTATCACCATTTTTTTTTTAAGAAATCCTAACGCGAAGTTTTTCGACAAAGTTTTTTAACACAGAAATATTGTTAAGATTCAATGAATCAAGTATTTTGTAGGCTTCGCCGTAATAAAAGTCAACTAAATCCTTACAATAAACATCAACTTTATATTTTGCGAACCATTCTTTTGCCTTAACATGTTTTTCGCTGAAACCGAGTGCCTTGTCGTTATAAAACTTTATCCACTCTTGTTTTTCGTTATCCGGCAAAACTTCGTTCATGCGGGTATAAAAGACGGTCTTTTTGCCTTCGTTGACATCGCCGCCGACGGGTTTACCGAGAATTTCAGGCGTGGAATAATTGTCCAAATAGTCGTCCTGCAACTGAAAAGCCAAACCGATTTTGATTCCGGCATCGTAGATTTTTTGCGCCTGAACCTCGTCAGCACCGCCGATTAACGCGCCGATTTTTAAGCACGCAGCCGGCAAAACGGCTGTTTTCAGGCGTATCATTTCCAAGTATTGCGAAAGCAAAACATCGTTTGTCGCCTCAAAATCCATATCGTATTGCTGACCTTCGCAAACCTCCAAAGCCGTCTGAAAGAAAATATCAAGTACCTCGTTTTTAACCTCTTGCGGACTTTCAGCAACAAGTTTTGAAGCCAAATAACTCATACCGTCGCCGGAGAGAATCGCAATATTGTTTCCCCATTTTGCGTTGACGGTCGGTTTTTTGCGGCGAAGATTGCTGTTATCCATAATGTCATCGTGAAGAAGCGTGAAATTATGAAACACTTCCATTCCGATAGCGGGTTTTACAGCCAAAGAAACGTCTTCCGAAAAAAGATTGCACGCCATAAGCGTAAAAACAGGGCGCATACGTTTGCCGCCGAGCGAAAGAATATATCTGACGGGAGCATAAAAATTTTCCGGCTCTTGCGGAAAATCAAGTTTTTCGATTCCGTCATTAATAATGGATAAAAATTCTTCAAAAGTTTTCATTGTATAAATTATTTTTGCGGCAAAGATAAAAAAAAAGAAATTGCCTTCAAAGACAATTTCTTTTAATTTAACAGTTGATCTCAGGTTGCTATCCGATAGTAATCATTAAACACAAAAACAAAAACACAAAAGGTTTAGGAGTTTAGAGTTAAAAAGTAAAAACGAAAAACATCATGCAAAAACAGTTTGATTTCGTTTGTTATTACGCTGCAAATATACAACTATTTTCAAAAAAAACTTTCATTCATTTTGTTCATTTATTGTAGTGCTGTAGTAATACCTCAGCACTACCCTATTTGACAGCCGTTTTCTAACTCTGCATCAGGATTTAAGAAATGCAGACTTTTATCGCCGCCTACTGCACAAAGAATCATTCCGCGCGATTCAATACCCTTGATTTTTCTCGGTTCAAGGTTTACAATCATAAGAATTTTTCTGCCGACGATTTCTTTCGGGTCGTAATATTCCGCAATGCCCGAAACCAAAGTCCTCTTGTCGATACCCGTATCAACGGTGAGTTTCAAGAGTTTGTTGGTTTTAGCAATTTTCTCGGCTTCAAGAATCGTTGCCGTCCTGATGTCGCATTTCTGAAAATCGTCAAAACTGATAAGCGGTTTTTGCGGCTCAGGCTGAAAATTGTTTTTCATATTCTCAATTTTCGTGCGGTTGAGTTTTTCAATTTGAGCCTCAACAACCTCGTCGGTTATCGGTTCAAAAAGCAATGAAGACTTGTTGAGTGTTGAACCGGATTTTAAGAGTTCCCTGCCGTCGATATTGTCCCAGTCCAAAATCTCTGAAAGACCCAAAAATCCGCGCAGTTTTTTCATTGAGAACGGAATAAAAGGCTCTAACACAGTAGAGATAGCAGCCGTTATTTGAAGGTTTACATAAAGAACCGTCTTAACTCTTTCAGGGTCGGTTTTGAAAACTTTCCAAGGCTCCTGCTCGGTGATGTATTTGTTGCCAAGACGTCCCAAGCCCATGGCAAAATTCAACGCCTCGCGGAAACGGTAGTTTTCAAGGCTCTTTTCAACATCGTCTTTGATTTTTGCGATTTCCGCCAACGCTTCTTTGTCAGAATCTGTAAAACTGTTGGGCTGAGGAACAACGTTCTTGAAATATTTTTCGGTCAATAAAAGTGTACGGTTGACAAAATTTCCCAAAACGGCAACCAATTCAGAATTGTTGCGCTGCTGAAAATCTTTCCACGTAAAATCGTTGTCTTTGGTTTCGGGAGCGTTAGCCGTCAAGACATAACGCAAAACGTCCTGCTTGCCGGGGAAGTCCTCGTTGTATTCGTGAAGCCAAACCGCCCAGTTTCTTGACGTTGAAATCTTGTCGTTTTCGAGGTTCAAAAATTCGTTAGCGGGAACATTGTCCGGCAAAATATACGAACCTTCCGCCTTTAAAATCGACGGGAAAACAATGCAGTGGAAAACGATATTATCTTTTCCGATGAAATGTACCATTTTACATTCGTCGGATTTCCAATATTTTTCCCAATCGGGTGTCAATTGCTTTGTAAACGAAATATAACCGATAGGCGCGTCAAACCAAACGTAAAGAACTTTGCCCTCAGCACCTTCAACTGGTACGGGAATACCCCAATCGAGGTCGCGGCTAACGGCACGGGGTTGAAGCCCTTGGTCGAGCCAACTTTTACATTGACCGTAAACGTTAACTTTCCAATTTTTATGGTCTTGAAGAATCCATTTTTCAAGGAACTCCTGATATTTTTCGAGCGGCATATACCAATGTTTGGTCTCTTTCAAAACGAGTTCTGAACCCGAAATTGCCGATTTAGGATTAATCAAATCCGTCGGGTCGAGACTCGTACCGCATTTTTCACACTGATCGCCGTATGCATTGGTGTTTCCGCAGTGAGGACAAGTTCCCGTAATGTAACGGTCAGCAAGAAACTGTTTTGCTTCTTCGTCGTAATATTGTTTTGAAATTTTCTCTACAAAAACACCCTTATCATAAAGGGTCTTAAAAATTTCCTGCGAAGTTTTAGTATGAACATCGCTCGAAGTACGCGAATAAATGTCGAAACTTATTCCGAAATCTTCAAATGCTTTTTTATTGAGTTCGTGGTATTTGTCGATAATATCCTGAGGAGTAACACCTTCTTTACGGGCTTTCATCGTGATAGCCACACCGTGTTCGTCAGAGCCGCAAATGTGGATTACGTCTCTATGTTTTAATCTCTGAAACCTAACGTAAATATCTGAGGGGACATAAACGCCCGCCATGTGTCCGATATGAATAGGACCGTTAGCATACGGTAAAGCCGATGTAACTAAAATGCGTTTGTACTTACAATTCTCTTCTGCCATAATCTTCTACTGATTTTATTTTCACGTTGCAAATTTAGAATATTTTTCTCATATAAATAAAATATTTAAAAAAAATAGTTTAATTTTATTTTCAGTAAGAAAATTGCACGGTATTTGTAATTCTTATAAACGTTAAATGATGTTTAAGGTTTTAGAGATTTGTTTATAAAAAGAAAAGGCGGCGGGTCTTCCAAAAGAAACCTGCCGCCTTTTTGATTTTATAAACATTTTTTGTTATTTTTATTTTACATTTTTCTATTATTAAGCAACAATAAAATTTGACGGTATTTTTTTAAAAAAAAAGTTGAAAAAAGTTACAAAATTATTTGGTAGTTTAAATATTTTTTTATACTTTTGTAACGTTATCGATGACAAACAAATATTTGTTTTAGTGAGTAATTAACAGAATTGTAAAACCTTAAAAAATGTAAAAAAGGAGGATTGCCTATAAGAAAAAGAAAATTTTTAATGATAAAAATGATAGTTCAATTAAAAAAAAGCCTTTCAGTTCGGAACCTGAAAGGCTTTTTTATTTTTTTGATAATCAATAAGTTAGCGAATACTTTTAAGGTACGCAGAAGCAATTTTCTGAATATATTTTCCGATAATGTCAAATTCGAGGTTCACCTTATCCCCTACTTTAAGACTTTTGAAGTTTGTGTTTTCAAAAGTATAAGGAATAATTGCGACACGAAATTTTCCGCTTTCAGAATTACAAACGGTAAGACTTACACCGTTAACCGAAACAGACCCTTTTTCTACGGTAATATTTCCTTGCGAGGGGTCGTATTCGATTGTAAAATAAGTACTTCCGTCAGCATCTTCGACCTTTGTGCAAACACCCGTTTGGTCAACATGTCCCTGAACGATATGACCGTCAAGCAGAGAATCAGGGCGCATACTGCGCTCAAGATTAACCTCGTCCCCTACTCCCAAAACGCCGAGATTAGACCTCTCTAACGTCTCTTTCATAGCCGTAACAACATATCCGTTGTCGTTAATTTCTACAACGGTAAGGCAAACGCCGTTATGCGCAACGCTCTGGTCTATTGAAAGTTCGCTCTTAAACTTACAATCAACGGTAAAATCAATGTTTTGAGCGTATTTTTTTATGTTGATGATTTTGCCCGTACATTCTACTATTCCTGAAAACATAACTACTTGGCAATTACTTTGTAAGACGACAAAATACCCTGAATAACCGATGACGAAAAGCCGTTGTGTTCCATCTCATTAAGACCACGAATTGTAGTGCCGGAGGGCGTACAAACGCGGTCGATGAGTTGCTCGGGGTGAACGCCCTCTTTCAAAAGGAGTTCAACAGTGCCTTTCATTGTTTGAGCGGCAATTTCCTGAGCGACATCGCTTCTGAAACCGATTTCAATTCCGCCCTCGGTCATAGCACGTAAGAATCTCAAAATGAACGCGATACCCGAACCGGTAAGAATAGTTGCAGCATTAATTTTTTCTTCGTCAACGACAATCGTTTTGCCCAAAATGCCGAGAACTTTCAAAGTTTTGTCGATTTCCTCATCTTCGGCATCATAACTTACGCAAGTAACTGACTGATTGATTGCAGCAGCAATGTTAGGCATAATTCTGAAAACCGAAACTTTTTTTGACGAATAAGCATTGATTTGGTCAATACTAAGTCCCGCTACCGGCGAAACAAGTACCTGAGAACTATTCAGAGCCGGTTCGATTTCTTCAATAACGTCTTTTGCTATCCACGGTTTAACACAGAGGAAAATAATTTCGCTGTTTTTTACAGCCGCCTTGTTGTCGCGAGAAGCGTTGATTCCTATTGCGCGGATTTTTTCAAGGTCAACATCAGGGTCGGTAGCCGTGATGTCAAGATTAAATTCTTTCTGCTTGTTGGCAAGGCCTTTGGCAATCGAAAATCCTAAATTACCGCAGCCTATAATAGTAATGTTCATATAAATGTTTTTGAAGTTATTTTTATAACGCAAAATTATTTTTTTTACGCGAGAAAAAAAAATTTGTCGTAAAATTTTTATTTTTCCATCATCAAAAACACCATCACTCCCGCCAAGAGCGCATACGTAGCCTGTTTTTGAAAGCCGTGAGCATGGGTTTCGGGAATCATTTCGTCGCTGACAACGTAGAGCATCGCCCCGCCCGCAAACGCTAACATGAACGGTAGGAACATCGCCGATATTCCGCCCAAAAAATATCCCGTCAATACGCCCGCTATCTCCAAACAGCCTATCACCAAAGAAATTATAAACGTGCGTAACTTGCTGACACCGAGCAACAAAAGGGGCGATACTACAACCATTCCTTCGGGTACGTTTTGGAGCGCGATGCCAAACGTAACGCCCCAAGCGTTGGAGATGTGTTCGGCATCGTTGAAACCCACGCCAGAAGCCATGCCTTCGGGAAATTTGTGGATTGCAACAGCCAAAACAAACAACAAAACATGGTCTATTGTGCTGTTGTTGACGTGCTGTTCGTTTTCGTCGAGACCCGTAATCTTGTGGAGATGAGGCATAAAGAAGTCCAAGACATTCAGGAACAACGCTCCCACGCCGACGCCCGCCAACGGTATCCACCAATTTGACGCCGACTTCACCGACGGCAAAATCAATCCCACCAACGCCGCTGCAAGCATCAGCCCCGCACAAAATCCCAAAACGGTATCGTTCCACTTATGCGGCAATTCCTTGATGAAAAATCCTATCACTGTGCCGATTAAAGTCGCTCCGCAAAGTCCGAGGGCGCATATCATTACGTTGTCCATATTTTTTTTTTTGATTGCAAAATTACCGCATAATTTTCAAGACAGCAATACAGCGAAATAGGTATTTTAGGGCAGAACGATACCACCAAATAAGTAACTTCACTTACTTTTTTACGAGTACAAAATCTCTTCCGTGCTGTTTGAGAGACAACTTGTTGCTGATAACATCAAACTTAATTTCGATGTCGGCGGGCTTGAAAACAAAAGTATCTTCACTCGTTGCATTCAGCGGAAACGCTGCTTGTCCCGTGCCTTGCCCTTTCAACTGATTTCCGTCAAGAGTAACGTCTAAGTCCATGTTCAAATCCTCTGAATGATAAACTCCGACAAACTTTTCAAGTTGTTCTTTGCTTAGCGTCAAATAGTTGACTGCTTCTACTTCACCCGACTTCTGAAACTCAAATTCGCCGCCTCTTTGCTGCAAAACAAAGGACTTTTTGTCGCCGGCAAAAACTATTTTTACGTCAGCCGGCTTATACTCAAACTGAGTTTCTGTCGCGGCATTCAGCGGAAATCCGGCTTGCCCCGTGGCTTGTCCGACTAAATACGTACCAGTGGAAGTTATTTCAACGTCCATTCTGAGCAACGAATTTGTGAATTTGCCCTCATAGTTTTTCAACTGCTCTGCGCTGAGGGTGATGTACTGCGTTTCGGCGGTTTCGGTGCGCTGTTGTGATTGCGATTGTCCGCACGAAAAAAATGTCAATGCACATAAAAGTGCTGCTAAAAAACTTTGTTTAATCGTTTTCATTTTCTTTAAAGTTTAAATGGTTTGTGATTGTGAGGCAAATGTAAAGATAAAAACAAATTTTCTCCAAATATTTTTTTGCCGATGTTGCCGTCAAAAGTGCTGAATATCAACATTATAAATACTTTTATTAACAAAAACATTAACAGCGTTGCCGTTTTGTTACATCGTGATTATCAATAATTTATTATATCTTTGCCGTTAAAACTAAGAAATCAAAAAATGTCAAAAATTATATTTATAGCATTTATCGTTTTGGGGCTTGTTGCATGTAAGGAACATTCTGAAAATCAGCAACTTTTCGACCGTATTTATTCTCTTATTGACGACGGGGAATACAAAATGGCGCAAGAATATTTCAACAATCATAAATTGGAAATTCGTACGCCGCTGACGAAAGCGGATAGTATGTACTGCATTTTTTTGAACGAATTTATGGATATGTTGAACGCTGAGGAGGATTTAACACAACTTTTCAAATTTATTGACACCACAAGTGTTGAAAATTTAATCGGTTATTACGCCAAAACCTCTGACACAGAAAAACTTGCATATTCGTTGCTGCTGAAATCTCAAAAACTTTATCTTATGGCGCGGCACAACGACGGCATTTATTATCTAAAACAATCTGAAAGAATCATCAACAAACTGAATAACACGGAGTTAAAGTATTATTTAGCGAACTTAAAACTCTGTTACAGCACCAATAATTTGAATTTGAAGGCTGCGATTCCGTTAATTGATTCTGTCGGGAAATACGTTCATAATCAGCGGCAAAGGGAAGACTTGTATCTTAACAAAGCGTTTTTTTTCGCCGCAGACAATAAGTTTGACAGTGCGAAAATTTATATTTCGCGTTGTCAGCCCGATACTACGAATTACGCATATCTGAGCAAATATGCGTGGATTTTTGCTGATGACGAACCCGAAAAATGCGAACGTTTTGCCCGTAAAGTATTGACCGACAAACCAAAATCTGCTGACACCGATTATGCGAAACTTTCAATTTTGAAAATTCTTTTTCTCCGCAATCAGACAGCCGAGGCAGAAGAATATTTCAAAAACAACAGATTTTTTTTATCGTATCCTAACGTTATTTGTTACGAAAGTTTTTACAATTATTACAAAAAAATCGGCGATTACGAAAAGGCAACAAAGTCCGCAGATATTGTCATCGAAGTAAAAAATGCGCTTATCAATTGGGCAAACAATTATAAAGTATCTCAAAACAGCGAAAAATACGATTTCCAGTTGGAACTGCTTGAAAATCAGAATCGTTTTCAGCGGTGGGTGATTATTTTTGTTTGTTTGGTGGCGTTGATAACGATTTTGGCGGCGGTTCAGAGGCGGCGTTACGAACGAGAAATGTCTGTTAACCGTCAGATACTCAAAGAGTCGCGCGATAAAATCGACGAACTTCAAGCCCTTGAAAAATCCACTGAAAACGATAAAGAAATTCAGCGGTTACAAAAGAAAATCCTTGAAATTGAGAGCCGTTATGCCGAGATTTATCGCGACGGCAAAATACTTTACGAACAAATTTTTCTCAGCGGCGGCAATTCGTCGCAATGGAACAAAAAGGATTACGAGAAATTTATTGAATATTACAAAACCCTGAATCTCAGTCTTATAACACAAATTGAAGACGATTACAACGGACTTAATCCCCGTCAGATGTTTTACAAAATACTTTCGGTGCAAGGTTTTGACAAGGCGGCGATAATGCGCACGATGGGCATTCAAGAAGACGTTACGTTCAGGGCGTTGAAATCAAAGGTCGAAGGAATGAAAAGAAAGGGGTAAAAAATAAACATATAAAAACAAAAGAATATTTAGAATTTGTTTAAAATGTTTTTTGTTGTACACTTGATAAAAATTCAGTTGTCAAGGAATCCTTGACAACTGCCGCTGATGGCAAAAATTACCGTACATTGTATTATAACCTTGACGTTATTATATCTGTCGGCTACCGTGTCAAAAGTCGCAGGGGCACTCAGTTTAGAATTTGGGCGACGAAAGTTTTGAAAGACTATCTTCTTCGCGGATATGCTCTTAACCAACGACTTACAAAAATCGAGAGTCAATTAGATAGTCATCAGCAATTGTTGATTGAACATTCCAACAAAATCGACTTCTTTGTGAAAACCTCGTTGCCGCCCGTGGAAGGCATTTTTTACGACGGACAGATTTTTGATGCATACAAATTTGCCAACGACCTAATCCGCAATGCGAAACAGCGTGTTGTCCTCATTGACAATTACGTTGACGATTCAGTTTTGCAAATGCTTGACAAACGTCTGCAAAACGTTTCGGCAACAATTTACACCAAAAACTTTACGCCACAGTTGCAACTTGACGTTCAACGGCACAACGCCCAATACGCCCCGATTACAATCCATCAATTCACCAATTCTCACGACCGTTTCTTAATCATCGACGACACCGTTTATCACATCGGAGCATCACTCAAAGACCTCGGCAAAAAATGGTTCGCTTTCTGCAAAATGAGCATAACTGCAACGGAAGTTTTGAATAGGATTATTTAAATCTCTCATCCTATCATCTCAAACAATCTCCCCACCATTTCTTATGCGTTCCAAAACTTGGTTTGGATTTCTATAACGGCGGTTCGGAGAATTTTTTGTCAATATATTTTGCTGATTCTTGAAGCCGTTTTTCAATCTTTTTCCAATTTAGTTTTTTGACGTTGCACATTTTTACAGGCTCGTCGTAATTGATTTCGTCAAAGAATGTAATTGCTTTTAGAATCATTACAGGATTGGCGTTGTATTTTTCTTCAAAGAAACCCAACATCTGCCGCAACGAATAATGCTCCGTCAAAAATGCTAAATCAATGAAATCTTTGATTCTTGTGCCGTTGCCCGCAATCGAATTGAGTTTCATTGCGCAGATGTCTTTCAACCCTGCCAATCTAATTCCGTTGTCTGTAAATGTGTCAATCCATTTATATTTGTGGGCGATGCAGTCGATTTTTACTCCTGAAATTTCTCCTTTCAGTGTATTATTGGCTATATAGTCTGTCCTAAAATTGTAATTATTTTCCAAATGTTCGCGGAGTTGAGCATTGTCGAAGTTGGTGTCGGTAAACAAATCCAAGTCGATGCTAATCCTGTGTCCAATTTGCAATGCAAGTGCTGTGCCTCCCACGAGATAAAACCCATTCAATTCTTTGTCCGCCATTAGCGTTTTCAGGAGTTCCAATGTTGAGGCTTTGAGAGTTTGTTCTTGTAACATTTTAATTCCTCCTTTTTAAGATTGAACAATTGACACACAAAGTGCATATCCTTGTCATTTAAATACGGAATATCTTTAACTGTCTGACGTACAGATCTATAACCATACAGATTGAACATTGCGTAGTAGTCGTTTGTCCATCCTCGTTCCAAGACCCTCTGCACAACTATTTTGCGCATTGCCTTGAAGTCGAATCCTTCCGTTTCATACTCCCACAATAGCGTTGGATTGATTTTGCAATCCTTATGTTGTTTATAGTCAGCAAAATACAACATATCTTTATATGATTTTTTCGTTTGCAATGCAAAGTTACAAAAACATATTTATCTGAACAAATTTTTTTCCCGACAAAAAATAATTCACAATCTTTTGGGTGGGTGCAATACAGTGAAATAGGTATTTTAAGGGCTGAGTGATACCGAAAAAAGGGTAGTGATTAATTCGACAATTGTAATTGTCGAATTGCAGTCAAGCCGTTTCTCACCCTATCATTTCAAACAATCTTCCCACCATCTCAGCCTCGCTCGCATCCTTGCCAAGTCCGTACAGCGACAAAACCACTTTGTCTAATTCCCTGTGCGCATTGGCGAGGTCGGTGAACAAAAGTTCGAGATTTTCGCCGTAAAGGTCGGCAAGCGACGCGCCTTGTTTCAGGTATTTTTCGCGGATGTCCAATATCTTCTGTGCGGCATTGTCAATTGTCAATTGTCCATTGTCAATTGATGAAGGCCACGGAAAATTGTTATAGACAATATCCTTGCTGTAACGATAATCCGATTTCAATCGTCCCGCTACAACTCGCATCCACGCATTGTGGACTATCGAGGTGAGGATGCCAAATTCGTAGAGGGTGGCGTTGGGGATGATAAGATTTGCATTGCTTGAAATAACATCCTTATCCATATAACCAATTGGAATATATCTCCGTTTCTCTGACGAATGGCACGGAACAAGCAAATAGTTTGAATCGGGTTGACGAATTTCATCAAATAATGTAGGCGTTTCCGCTTTTTTGTTGGTTGCAGCCTTTTTGCTTTTTAAACGGAAATCACGTACCGCTTTTACTCGTTCCATTACCAATGGCATTTTGCTTATTTCCATTAGATTAGCATCTTTCAGCCAAAGACAATAGCGTTTTTTGTTGTGCAAAAATTCTTCTGCGCCGATGTATGGCTTTATATATGGTTTTGCTTTTGGTTCGAGTGTCAAAAAATCGAAATATTTATCCCCTTCAATTATGAAATTACCATTATCTGTTGGCATATTACCTTTCATCATTGCCGACACATTGCAAATCGGTTTGTTGCGGCTTTCGACAAAAACATTCGGACCATCGAGAAGATATGCGTTGATGTTTTTTGCATTTTCGATTGTGCCGTCGGCGTTGTAGATGCAGCGTGGCGTTTGTAGAGACGCAAAATTTTGCGTCTCTACGGTGGCGTGTGCAGCATTTTTTATCGAAAAACCGATGATAACACAATGCACGTGTGCCATTCCAATAGAATCGCTTTCCCAACGGAATGTACGGTAGGCAAAATCAATTACCAATCCGTCTTCAAACAATGGTTTCCAAAGGTTTGCGACCTGTTCGCCCTGACATATCGAGTTGGTGGATACAAAGGCGCAACGGATTTTAGGATTTTGTTTTATAAAATCAAAAGCCTTTTTGTACCAACAACTTACATAATCCATTGTGCCGACATTTTTCCAATCGTCGCCAAACGTTGCCAATACATCTCCTTTTTGTTCTTTGGATTGCAATGAATATCCGTAAAACGGCGGATTGCCGACAATATAATCCAATTCTGACGGCTTTACATAATCCTCCCAATTGATTCGTAAAGCGTTGACGCAGTGGATGGTGTCGATATTGCAGAGCGGAAGTTCGGCAATGTTTTCGCCGAGGATTTGCTGCGTTTCGTGGAGCATTTGGTTTTGCGCAATCCACAGCGCGGTCTTGGCGGTATCAACGGCAAAGTCGTTGATTTCAAAACCATAAAACTGCGACAATGAAACCTTGATGGGGTTTTCGTTCAATGAAATTCCCGCCGTGTGCAATTCGTACAGGATTTTGTTTTCCATACGGCGGAGTTCCATAAAACAGTAGGTCAGGAAATTGCCCGAGCCACACGCGGGGTCGAGGATTTTCACCGACGCCAAATCGTCTTGCAGGGCGAGCAATGCGTCGCGCTTGGTATTGAGGTCGGGGATTTGGACAGCATCTTCGAGCCGTTGGCGTAAACTATTGAGGAAAAGCGGCGCGAGAGCCTTGTCGATATTGTCGGTTGTGGTGTAGTGCATACCGCCTTCGCGACGGTCTTTTGACGACAATGTGCTCTCAAACATCGCCCCGAATATTGCAGGGTTTATCGGACTCCAATCAAAGCCGAGCGAAATTTTCTGCGTGATGTTGAAGGCGATGGTTTCGGTGAATTTTGGCAGACTTGTTTCTAAGGCAAAAAGTCCGCCGTTGGTGTATGGAAATTCGTTGAGCCGTTTTTCTTCGGGGTCGCGTTTTTCTATCGGGGTGTTGAGCACTTGAAAAAGGCGTTTCAGGTGCAGACGAAATTCAAAGCGGTCTCTGTTAAAAGACTGCAAATAAAGTCCGAACATATCTTTTTTGCTGAACACCAACGAATCTTCGGCGTACACACAAAAAACGAGTCTTACGCAAAAAACGTTGATATTGTGGAAGAGTTCGGGCGTTAGTTCGTCTTTGGTGTAAAGGCTTAGAATGTCGTTGTAAAGTTCGCCGATTTGGAGAGCGGCGGCTTTTGATACGGCGGTTTCGAGGGCGGTAATGGTAGAGCCTTTGTCTAAAAGAAATTTCAGGCGGTAATAGTTTTTCGACACGCCGTCTTCCGTAAAAGGGATTATGTAAGGCGGTTCTAACGGCTTGTTGCGGTCGTGAATTTCGATAGTGCGGAAGTTGGAGCAAACGATGTAACGCGCCTTTTCGTCGAGCGGCAGCCAGTTGTCGTAACGCTCAGCCTGTTGAAACGGTGTTAGCATTGCGCCGCCTGATTGGTGTTCGGGCTTGTCGAGGGCGATTTTGCTGCTTTTTTGCTCAATTAAAACGCGGGTGTGCGGAATATAAGCGTCTATGAATTTGGTGTTTCCCGTAGTCGGGTCTTTCACTTGTTTTTCGTAGACGATAGTATTCGGCAAATCTATCATAGGATCAAAACATCGTAAAATAGAATTCCAAAACTGTTGCGTTTTGCCTTTTTCGTAACCTTCTTTATCGCTCCAAAACTTGGTTTGAATAACGAGTTTTTGTCGTATGTCCTTGTCTTCCATATTTGTGTCAATAACATAGGCAAAGATAGAGGATTTTTGGGAGATTGGCAAGAATTTTTTTTACAATCATACAATATTCACTGCCGCCCTTTCGTTATCAAATTGTACAACTTTTTGGTAATAATTGTATAGTTTGATAAATAATGCAGCAAAGCGAAAACATATTGCGGACGTGCGAACTTAAAGAACGAGGGTTTTATTACAATAAAATAAAATCCCTTCTTGAAAGCGGTGAAATAGAGCAAGTTAGGAGAGGTTTTTATAGGTTCACTGACGAAATGTCGTTCTCGGATGTGCCTGTTATCAAAAAACTTTTCCCTGACGGCGTTATTTGTATGGAAAGTGCGCTCGATTATTATGGCTATACCGACAGAGTGCCTGAATGTTGGCATTTGGCAGTGGACAGCCGTAGTGCAAGGGTGCGGTTTAATATTGATTATCCGATAGTTAAGCCGCATTTTATAAAAACAGAGAGATACACTGTTGGCATCACCGAGGCAATAATTGACGGCACGACGATAAAAATTTACGATAAGGAACGAACAATTTGCGACATTCTTTTTCATCGCAACAAAGTTGATGCTGAGGTTTTTAACACTGCAATCAAACGTTACACCGCCGACAAAGAGAAGGCGATTCCAAATCTTATAAACTATTCAAAAATTCTTCACATCGAAAAAAAAGTAAGGGAGGTACTTGGAATATGGCTGTAAAAGGTAAGGCTGCATCGGTTTTGGCAAGGTTGAAAAATCAATCAAAGTCAGCAAAATTGCCGTTTCAAACAATTCTGCAACTATTTGCACAAGAGGAGTTTTTGCGACGACTTTCCCTTTCAGAATATGTCGAAAAAATGATTTTGAAAGGTGGAATGATTTGATGCCATTATTTGCCGTATGTCGTTGACAAGTCGTATGAAAGATTTTTATGACATTTATTATTTGTCTGATATTTTTGATTTTGACGGCGAAACTTTAACTGCGGCTTTGCAAGGTACGTTGCAGCATCGCAAAAGAACTCTTTCCGAAAATCTATTTGTTGAAATAACAGATTTCAAAACCAATGATTTTCTAAATTCGTTGTGGCGAGTTTTTGAACCTTCCAAGAATTCAGATTTGAGTTTTGAATCTGTTATTCAACGGCTTATAGATTTTATTGAGCCTGTTTATAATTCAGTTTTGCACAATTCTACGTTTGACAAAAAGTGGAATTGCAGCGAAAAAAGTTGGGAATGAATTATGCATTCACCTCCGCCTTTCCGTCCTTAATCGTTACAATCTTGTTTGCGCCGGCAATTGTCCGCAGCCTGTGCGCGATTACGAGTACCGTTTTGCCCTTGATGAGTTTGGAGATTGACTGTTGGATAAGTGTCTCGTTTTCAACGTCTAAGGATGCTGAGGCTTCGTCAAGGAGGATTATCGGGGCGTTTTTGAGGAAGGCGCGGGCAATCGAAATCCGCTGACGCTCGCCGCCTGAAAGTTTTTTGCCGTTTTCGCCGATGACAGTCTGCCATTTGTCGGGAAGATTTTCGATAAATTCCGTGCAGTTGGCGAGCGCGGCGGCGGCTTTCACTTCGTCGTCGGTGGCGTTCTTGTTGCCGATGCGGATGTTTTCCATAATTGTGTTGTTGAACAACATAACGTCCTGAAAAACAATCGAATAAAGGCTCATCAAAGTTTCGGGGTCGATTTTCGATATGTCTTGACCGCCGACAGTGATTTTGCCCGAATCAATGTCCCAAAACCGCGCCGCAAGTCTCGAAACCGTTGTTTTGCCGCTGCCCGAAGGTCCGATTAACGCCGTTACTTCACCCTGTTTTGCAACGAAACTTACGCCGTCAAGAATCTGTTTGCCGTCCTGATACGAAAACTTAACGTCCTGAAATTCAATGTCTCCGCCGCTGACTTTGAGTTCCTCGCCGCCTTCGAGTTCCTTGTGTTGGAGGATTTCGTTGAGTCGTTCGCAGTTGACGTCAAGACCGATAATCGCCGCAAAATGTTCGAGCGAGGTCAGCAACGGGTCGTAAAGCCGCGAAACAATTATCAAAAAGAGGAAAAACATCAACACGTCGATTTCGCCTGATTTTAAGAGCATTGCGCCGACAAGTGCCGTGGTTGCGATGCCAAATTTCAGCAAAAGTTCGGCGTTGGTTACGAAAAGTCCCGTGCCGAGTTCGTTCCATAACATTCGGCGTTCCATCTCGTGAATTTTTGCCTTAACTTTCTGAAAATAACTCTCTTGCGCATTGTTTTGACGCAAATCCCTCACCGTTTCCAAACATTCCTGAATTTGTTCGGTCATTTCGACGGCGGCGAAGCTCTTTTTCTTGCCGAGGCGGTACTGAACTTTTTGCGACAGAGCCACAATCAAAAGGCTCACAGGCAGCACCCAAACCGCTGCCAACGCCATCTTCCAATTGATGAAAAACAGACACGCCGCCAATATGCAAGTGCTTATTATTGAGCCGATTAATTGCGGAATAAAATGCGACGAAGCCTGTTCTATCTGCGCCGCGTCGTCCATCAACGCCGACGTCAAATCCGCGCTGTCTTTCTTGGCGAAAAACGACAGCGGCAGTTTCCGCAATTTTTCGGCGAGGGTTACGCGCCGCACGCCGCTCTCCTTGTACGTGGAGAAAAAACACGTGTTGTACTGAATCACGGCTGTTACCGTCAGCAACAAAAGCCAAATGCAAATGCCTGTTACATAGAACGTTGTCCTGCCGTCAAGTCCGTTGCCCAAAATGTCCTTTATCAAAAAATAAAGCAACACCACGGGCGAAAACAGCACCAAATTGTAAAACACATTTGCCACCGATGCAATTATCATCGACCTCGCGCCCTCATCAGAAAGCGCATATTTTTGTTTCAAATTTTTCATATTTTTTTCCTTTTTAATTGTCAATTGTCAACTGTCAATTGTCAATTTTTAATTGTCAATTGTCAATTTTCAATTTTTTATTTTCCAATCCACTGATTTTTGGTATTCGTTCCACATTCGGCTGTAAATGCCTTGTTTTTCAACGAGTTGGCTGTGTTTGCCCTGTTCGGCGATTTTGCCGTCTTTGAGGACGTAGATTTCGTCGCAGTCAACGATTGTTGAAAGTCGGTGGGCGATTTTGATGACCGTTTTGCCCTTGGAAATTTCGTCGAAAGCCGCCAACACTTTTTCCTCGTTTTCGGGGTCGGCAAAGGCGGTCGCCTCGTCCAAAATCAATACGGGCGTGTTCCTCAACATCACCCTTGCGATTGCTACTCGCTGTTGTTCGCCGCCGCTGAGGTACGTGCCTTTGCTGCCCAAAACCGATTTTGCGCCATCGGGCAGACGGCTGATGATGTCGGTGCATTGTGCGCGTTGCAAGGCTGACAAAACTTCGTCGTCCGTTGCATCGGGTTTCGCCATTCTGACGTTTTCCAAAATGCTCGTTTTCAGGAGTTTGGTGTCCTGAAAAACAAACGAAACTATCTCGGAAAGTTTTTCGGTGGCAATGTTTTTGACGTTAACGCCGCCGATGAGAATCTGTCCTTCGTCAGTGTCCCAAAACCTTGAAACAAGGCTTGCGGAAGTGGTTTTGCCGCCGCCCGACGGCCCCACGAATGCGACGTGCGAGCCTGACGGAATTTTCAGGGAAATGCCGTCCAAAGCGTTTTTCGTTGCTCCGTCATAATGAAATTTAACGTCTTGAAATTCAACGGAATAATCGCTCGGTGTCAGCGGATTTTTGGTTTCGTCGTTTTCCTTGACGTCGAGTACTGTGTCGATGCGGCTGAGTGCGGTTTCCACTATCATATCAGCCTCCGAAGAGTGCATCAACTTAAAAAGCGTTACCGCAATCACGGGCGTGAAGATGATGTAAAACAGCAAGTTGGAGAAAAATTCGGGTTCATTGGCGTTGCTCGAATTGTAGAGTGCAACCGAAATCAAAATCGCAAATGCCGAATTGATGACCACCGTGTAAGCCGTCATCGGAATCCTGAAACGCCGAGTGTAACTTACGGTGAATTTTTCGTAGTCGTCGATTGCTTTTTTGAGTTTTTTGAACGAGAACACCGACTGTCCGAAAGTCTTGACGACGGGGATACCGCGCACATATTCAACGGCTTCGCGGGTCATATTTTCGAGTGCGGCGTTGTAAGCCTCGATGTCTTTTTTGAGGTTTTTGCCCACCATAAACATATACATTATGAAGAATCCCGCAACGACGGTGGCGATGCACAGAAGTCCGATTTTCCAATCAAAATAGAGTAGCATCGCAATCATTGCAAGCGGCGTTGTGATGGCGACGGTGCGGTCGGGAGTGATGTGCGCCATAAAATTTTCGAGCGAGGCGGTGGAGTCGATGATGATTTTGCGGATTTTGCCGCTGCCCTCGCTTTCGATGTGTCCGAGGGGCATACGGAGGACTTTTTCAACGCATTTTTCGCGGATGTTAGCCACCGTCCTGAACGCCCCGATGTGCGAACAGGCGAGCGCGCAAAAATACACGCACATTGCGTTGACGGCGAATTTGACGGCTTCAAAACCGTAGTCCTCAATGTTTTGCGCCTTTGAAAAATCGGGCGCGACAGAAAGCACCTCACCCGCAATTTTCCAAATAAAGATGAACGGCACAAGCGCAAGGCACGCGCTCAGAGCCGCAAAAATCAGGCTTCCTACGGTGAACCATTTGAACTTCCCCGCATAATCCATCAGCCTGAAAAGATTCGGTCGTTTTTTCATTTTTGTTACTTAGTTTTTTTATTACTGCAAAATTATTTTTGAAAAATTATTGCTGCAATACCTTGAATTTGGTATTTTTGTATAAAAAAATCACCTAAAAAGAGTAGAAAAAAGGCGTACAAAACGTTGTACGCCTTTAAGTTTTGAAAATAAACAGATGTTATTCCAATGTGCCGGCAATTGTGATTGTAGTACCGATATTAACGTATTTTTCTGAAACGAACGAAGCAGAAAATACATCACCGGAGGCAACATCACCTTTTATCGTAAGTTTGCCGTTAAGAAACGTAAAATCGTCGGTAGAAAGTGCCGTTGCTCTTTTGCCCGAACCTTTCTTAACTGCCGAAAGTATGTAGTTCGCATCGTTAGGAATATTGCTGAAATTAAGCGAAATTGTAACGTCTGTACCTGCGTCTACACTTTCAGCAGAAACTGTTGCCGAGGTCTGTTTTTTAACGTATAAATTCAAATCTGCCGAAATATTGTCGCCGTCTTTGAGAATGTAAGTGATGTTGGAAAGTGTTTTGCCTTCCAAATCGGCGGTCTGTTTGTAGGCGCGTTTGCAACCGTGCGGCTCGGTAAATTCTTCTATGCAGAACGTAAATTCAGCGGGTTTGAGCCAAAGGTTGTTGAGAAACTGCAAGCCGTATTTTGCACCGTCGGTCGTGGTGAGAATTGCTCCTTGGAGGTTGTCGGTGGTAACGCCTTCAAGACCGTCAAGTGCAATTACGTAGTTACCCCATTTTGCGTCGAAACCGGAAGTAAGTGTTGCCGTAACAGTTTGATTAACAACCTTTGAGTTCCATTTTCCGAAACTTCCGTCGGCATTATACTCTTTGTAATCCGAGGGTGCAGCATCCAAAAGTGTGAAACGTGATTTGTCTTCCAGCGAATTGTAGAGATTTTCTTCGATAGCAATATTCACAGATTTTACACCGGGAAGTTTTGAGGCTGTTTCGCCGTCGGCTTCAAAAATAGCGTTGGCAAATTTCGCACCTTTAACATTGGTTGCCGAACTTACAGCATCGATACCGAGGTCTTGAAGTGTTTTTGTTGTTTTGTCCAAATCAGCAGCATAAAATTCCGACCATGTCATATCCGTTGTTGCATAAACGTATTTCTTTTCGGCGGGCTTGTAATCAGCAAGATTTTCGTCGCAGAAAAGTTTTATGCAGGCTTTGACGTTGGTTTCGGTTTCGTTTTCGAGCATTGCAGCGGCAAGCCAATATGCGTATGCTCCTGTAAACATATCCATAAGTGCCGCAGAATCTTTGCCGTAACGAAATTCAAGATGATAGGTCTCGGCAGGAGTATCGCCACGGAACATGAAATATTTGAATTCGTCGTCATTGCCGTCATCAGATTTCAAATAGAAATTACCGTCTTTTTCGCCCGTTTGAGTATACTCATGGCTGAAAACGGTTTTAGAATCAGAGTCAAGACCGGTGATTTTTTTGCCGTCGATTACAAATTTATACACACCGCCGATAAATCCGCAGTTGAATTGGTAACCGTTGGGAAAACCGTTGGTACCGTCGCCGTATTTTGCCTGAGCCTCTGGACCGTAAAGAGTGCCGGTCATCGAAGTTTTAAGCATTTGAAATGTAGCATCGGCATTTTCTTCGCCCACATATTTGGCGCAACATTCCTTCCAATAACTCACGTATTTTTCTGTCATAAAACCATTCTCTTTGAAAAGTTCTACGAATGTTCCGCCGAGTTTTTTCTGAAAATCAGAGGCTTCTGCTGTTACTTTTTTTTCTTCATTTTTGTTGTCGTTGTCGTCGTCGCAAGATACATAGACAAACGAAGTTGTTGCTGCTAACAAAAGTGCCGCAGCAAATTTTGTGTGTTTATTCATTTTTTATTGTGATTGTAATTATTACTTAAAAACTATAAAAGAATGACGGAAAGCCTGTTACGGTAGCCGTCTTGGTAGTGATTTCGCCCGTCAAAAGGTCGTAAGCGCAAAAACCGTTGTATTCGTTGTTTGCCGAGCCGAACACCATTTTGTTGCCACACTTGCCCATTGCTACGCCGTGTCCGTTAGAAAGCGGAAGTCCGTCAATTACTTTCATCGTCTTGTTATAAAGGTCGATGATAACGGGACACATCACTTTGGCAATGTAAGTATTTGTGTTCGTTGGGTCAAGACCCATTGCGTATGCGTAGCCGAAAAGTTTACCGTTGCCGGCATAACGGGTCATCATAAGATTGTTGGCATATTCGCAACTTAGACCGCTGATTTTGTCGTTAGCAAAATTGATAACGTAACTTTCGTCAAATTCGGTTTCGCCTTTTTTTATGCGGACAATTCCGGCGTTGAATCCCGGAATAAAACCGAACGAACCCGTGCAATTAACGTAGATGTCGCCTTTCTCGTCCTCAAAAATAGATTCGTTGTCGATAGGACGTGTAGGCCCGCAAACTCCGAGCGTGGTGTTGCGGATTTTTTTGATTAATTTATCGGTGCTAACATCGTAAAGTGCCATTTCGATGGCGTTTTCGTTGGGCATCCAACTCGAATTGTACTGCTCCAATCCAACGAACAAAATGCCGTCGCGGATACACATCGCACCCGGATATGCTGCCAAACCTTCGTTGCGCAGACTTGAAAGGTCGATTCTTGAAATTTTCGTCATCGTCTTGGGATTAAAGACGATTATCAAATCCAAACTCTGACAGCAAACGTATGCTTTTTCGTCAGAAGCCTCGGTTACGATTGCCGCGCTCGAATTTGCCGGAAGTTCCATAGAACCTTGTAATTCAAGTTTTTGGGAGGAGTTAAGAATATAGCGTTTGAGTTTAAGTTCCGTTCCGCCCATATAATCGGGGAAGACGTAGATGTTGCCGCTTTTGCAGACGCACGGATACGAGCCGAAACCGAGCGGAATAGCGTTGGAATTGTCGTAATTGATACCGCCGTCAATGCTTGACACTGCTTGTAAATAACCGCTGCCGCTGCTGCCGTCGGGATTTGTTACCGTGGTAGAAAACAGAATGTTGCCCGAAGCCGCTTCGGGTGAATTGTTGTCGTCGTTCTTGTCATCACAAGCGACGAAATTGGTAGCAAAAATTGCCGCCAAGAAAAGATGTTTGACTTTCATTTTTTTATACTGTAAATTTTTGCGCGAAATTACAGCAATAAAAAACTACGGTCAATACCCAAAAAACGGTATTTTTTGCAGTGAAAATAATATGGTTTAGGTAGGGAGGGAATGGGATATTTTTTTGCCAATTTTAATCCTTCACCCATTCCTTCACCTCGCATTCGTGTGTCTTTTTGTCCTTGTCGTAGTTGATGCCCACAAAAATCACCTTGCCCTTGTAAAGGTCGAAAGCGTGGAAATATTCCTTGCTTTCAATTTGTTTCAGGGCGTTGGACGGCGTTGAGTTCTGTTTCAATTCGATAATCATCGGCGGATATTTGCTGTCTGGATGCAGCGGCGTGTAAATCAAATCGGCGAAACCTTTTCCTGCGGTCGCTTCTTTGGTGCAAGTGTAATAATTCAGTGCATCGATAAACGCAAGATAAATTGCTGATGCGAGCGCGTTTTCGTTATTGTAATTTCGGTTGGAAGTAACATTGATGTGCGAACGGTCGAGAGCCTCGGCGACAGCCTTGCCGTTGAGCGCAAACGTCTGAACCAAAAGTTCTTCCGAAGCCTTGATGATTTGGTCGGTTACTTTGTAATTCTTGTCGTCTTCCAAAGCGTTGAACCATTCCATACGAACTTCCTTGTTTGGAATCCGACAAGTACCCGTTACAAAATCGTATGCCAAATATCCGAGGTGAATCAAGTACGTAAAAGCGTCGTCCTTGTTGTTGAAATCGGTCATCGTGTTCATATAACGTGTAACATTCACCTTGACATTTTCGCCCGAAACCATCTTTATAACATCGTCTTTCATACCCTCGAAATTCTTTTTCAGACGGTCAACAATCACCGAATACGACGAAGTCCTGTTCCAATGCCCCGCAAAACGTCGGTCTTCTATACACTGAACAACAGATTCTGGATTGTAAATTTCAAAATTGTACTGATGATAACCCTGATACCAATTTTTGCACTCGGTGTGGTTGAGTTGGTATTCGTCGCAGAGTTCGGAAACTTCTTCGTCGGTAAAGCCAATAAATTCAGCGAGTTCCCTTGCTTCAAGAATTGTGTATTCCTTGAAATTGTTGAGTTTGCTCTGCACCTTGTCCCTCACTACGGGCAGGATTCCCGTGATGTAAGCAAGCGAAATGGCGAGGCGCAGAGTGTCGTTTTTGAAAAGTCCGTTGAGAAACATCAAGTATTCGTCAAAAAGTTTTTTGGGAATGTTCATCCTGACAAGAGAATCATACTCATCGAGGATGATAACGAATGTCTCGCCAGTCTTGGTATAGACTTGCAGTATGCAGTTAGCCAATGTTTCATTTTTACGAAATCGAATTTTTGGGAACTGTTCTTGAAATTCACGGCGAATTTTCAACTGTAAATCTTGAAGCATTTTATCTTTTTCGGGTGCGGTCTGATACTCGCCGGCAACGTCTATCTTTATGAAATTGAGTTTGTTGAGGTACTTTTCGTAATTGTCCGCCTTTGAAATTTTCAGACTGCTGAACATCTCCCTCGAATCGCAGCCTTTGGAATAGTATGCACACATCATATTTGCAGCGATTGTCTTGCCAAACCGTCGCGGACGTGATACGCAGATATATTTGTTACTTTCGTCGATAAAATCATTCAATACGCTTAGCATCATTGTTTTATCGACGTATATCTTTTTTTTCAAAGTTTCTTTGAAACCTTTGTTGTCGGGATTGAGGTAGATGTTCATAATAATTCGCTGTTTAATTTCAGGGCAAAGTTAGCAAAATATATTTTAATTGAAATTTTTCCCAAACTTTTTTGCCCTTTTCCGAAAAAAAATCCTTATCTTTGCCCCGTGTTAAACGAATTTTTTGTGTATGATTGCGACATCCACATACCGCTACATAGCCGCTCAAGCCGCCTTTGACTTGCGCAGGGTGTCTGCACACACACACACACACCAGCGCGACCAATTCTCTCGCGCGTAAGTATATAATTTTTCGACAATTAAGCAAGATTATCTATCATTTTTTTCCACCGTGAAATGTAATTTTTTTTTCATGGAGTGATAGCGTGTACCTATATGTCGCTACCAAATAAATATACAATCAAGAATACTAATTTAATTTAAGTCAATATAATTATGTTAAAAATTAACAAAGGATGCGTTTCTAAACACTTTATGCGTATGGCTGAACAGCAGTTGTCCTACGTGCAGGCATATGAAATTCTCAATGCGTTCTTCGTGCTAATAAAGGAAACAACAATCAGCATTTCGAGCTTTCCAACAGACTATCAAAAGACGGTAGGCGACTGTTTCGATAAAATCAAAATAGTTGTGTCTAACTATGCTACAACGCTAGGTAATAGTTTGAAAGTTGTCCCCCAACAAATGATTAACGATTTGGACATCATTATGCCATTCATCAATGAAGCATTGGCTGCTTCTCTGCGTCTTGTAGAAGAAGATAATGATTCTGACACATTCAATGATGAAGTGTCTCTCTACAAAGGTCTCAGTAAGGCAAGTGCTTTTTGTAATAGTTTTTCTAGCGTATGCAATGACATTGTAATACAATTGGATAAGTTCTATCAGGAAGGTGGTGACGGTTGCGATCTCGCTTCCATAGAAGTAAACATGAGAGAATTGATTTATAATATCGAACAATCATGCTCCGAGTACGCTAACGAGGAAAATGAGCTAACAAAGGAGATTAACAAGCTCAAGGAGCAAATGAAAACAAAGATTACTGCCGCCGTAGGTACAGGCATTGGCGTAGGTGTGTTTGTTACACTCGGAATTGCCGCTATCGCATTGATGGCAACAGGCGGAGCGGGTGCCCCAGTAATTATACCTTCCGCAATTTTGGTAGTAGGAGTGCTTGCAGCGGGCGCAACCACAGTTGGTATATTTGGGAAACAAGCATCAGACACTCAAAAACTGATTAACGAAAAGTCAGGGAGGTTGAGTACAGTGGCATCAAACCTTGAAATTCTCAAGGGATATCACCAAGACTATGTAACCAACTTGAAATATCTAGGTGAGTTAAAGAATGCTGTAACAAGAATGTCTGAAGAATGGAGATTTGTCTCAAACGAACTCTCCGTTATGGCAAGTGAAGTTCAAAAAGCAGTTAAAGAAGCTTATAAAATTGAAGATGTTGATTTGGATTTTATAAGTAACGAGCTTCAGACAATTGTATCCTCAGCGAATACGCTGCACAAAAAACTTGAGGTATTGAATGTGGAAGAGACAAAAGTCTCAACTGCAAAACTGAATATTTCTATGTCAGAGCAGGAAGCAAAATCAATTTTTGAAAATTCAGGAACAATTGATATACTGACATATCTTCGTGTCGCATAAAAACAAACGTTTATGAAAATTAAAAAAAACAATATCACTAAAGTCGCCATTACGGCGGCTTTAGTTTTCTTCACTGCAATATCCACGGTATCAGCCCAAACTCAATCCACCATCACCGTCAGCGGCACGGACTACACGCTGTTTACGGGCTTTACCGCTACGGCCGGAAACGGCAGTGAATACAATTCCTACACTAATCTTGTGGATGGCAACACATCAACAACTTGGGGTGCGCAAAAAAACATAGGTCAGACGGGACATTTTGCTGGCGGAGAATCAGATCCCGCATTTGTGGAGTTCCACGCTGATGTGGCATTCATCCCGAAAGGCTACATATTGACCAATAATACAGTTAACAATAACTGTACACCTACATCATGGGCACTTAAAGCAAAACTGACCGAGAATGACAACTGGACGGTTATTCATTCGTCCAATACCGCTCTTGGCAATAGTGCAAGTTTTGAACTCACGTGTAGCAACGATGGAAATAATCTGTATCAGTACTTTCGCTTTGAAATATACGATGTTGGCACAACATATTGGAGCAAACTTAACGAATTGCAGTTCTACGGTTCACTGCCGGCTTACACTCATCTCACCGTTAAAGCCGCCACCTGCACGTCGACGGGCATCAAACGGGATTGCTACCGCCGAAACAGCGATGGCAAGTATTTCACCGACGAGACGGGTGCGACGGAACTTACGGAGTCTGATGTCATAGCCCCGATTATTGCCCACACAGGCGTACACCACGAGGCTACGGACGTGAACATCGAGTATTGGCAGTGCTCTATGTGCGGCAAGTATTTTAGTGATGAAGTCTGCACAACGGAGATAACGGAAAAAGATACCCAAATTTACCGCACCATCACGATCGACAATAGCATCAGCGGTCTTGTCAAATGTTATTCAAGTCCGGCACTTGCTGGTAAAACCGTATTGCTTTTCGTCAGCGACAACAGGATTGATGCCTTGACCTTGAAAGTAAATGATGGTGCAGTTGAACTGACTCCTGATGGCGGCGACTGGTATAAGTTTACGATGCCTGCGGTAGATGTAACCGTAACGGCAGAAATCGCACAAAGCAATGTTGACGGCGATATACTGACCGGCTCAATAAGACATACCGTTACCATTGTAGATGGAGCAAGCATCACTCTTAACAACGCTACCATCACCGGTAGCATCGTCTGCGAAGGTTCTGCGACAATCACCCTAGTCGGCACGAACAGCGTGAGCGGAGCAACTGCAACTGATAAAGCCGGAATACAGATTGGCAGCAGCGGTACAACGCTCACTATTCGTGGCGAAGGTTCGCTGACGGTAAACGGCGGCGACCAATCTGCGGGTATCGGTCTGAGCAGAGCGTGGAATCCTGACAACGATGTTATAGGCGGGGATATTGTCATTGAGAGCGGAACTATCACGGCGACCGGTGGCAAATGGGGTTCGGGCATCGGCACGGGCGTTATCTATGGTAACGGTAGCGCAAAGACTGCGCGCATCGGCAACGTTACCATCAAGGGCGGCACAGTAAAGGCAACGGGCGGTTCGGAAGCTGACGGTATCGGCACGGGCTACACTTATTCCGGCTGTACCAACGCCATCGGCACCGTGACCATCTACGACGACATCAACCTTGTTGACGCATCGAGTATCAAGGACTTCGCCAACGTGGTCTATATGCACGGCGAGACCGATGTGACTGACAACAAGAGCGACTACTTCGCCATCGACGAGGCCGGCGACCATCGTGTTATCAATTTGAAAGTTACCACAATCGGTGCATTAACCATTAAAGGCAAAACTGCGGAAATCAACGGTGCGTACACCAAAGACGAAACTCCCGTAACCCTCGCTAACGACATCGAAGTAAACAGCATTACTATCGACCGTACGTTTCAAATAGGTGTAACGTCAACGATAATATTGCCGTTTGGCGTTGAAAGCGGAAAATACAGCGGCGGAACGTTTTACGAGTTTACAAGCGTTGACTACAAAGACGGCAAATGGGTGGCAAGTATGACAAAAGTTACCGGCAAAATTGAAGCACACAAGCCTTACCTCTTTGTGCCGTCATCAGACAAACTCACAATCACCGGCGGCGTAAAACTTGAAGCCACCACAGCGGAAGAATATTCTGACGTTAAAGGCGATTGGACATTCAAAGGCGTTTTCAAAGTAAAAAAATGGAAAACAAGTGTAAGGAGAGATTATTTCTTTGCAAGCACATCAGGAACTTCAACCGCCGGCGATGCAATTAGCGCAGGTGATTTTGTCCGTGTCGGCAACAACTGCGGTCTCAATCCGCTGCGTTGCTATCTGTCATATTCAGGCAGCGATGCAGCACTCTCAAAAGCCGACAAGCAACTGCCGTCAAGCATAGAAGTCCGCTTGATAGACGAGGTTGCATCTGTTGTTGAGCCTAACGACAATCCGTCAGACAACGACGGCGACATCGAAACCCCTGTTTCGGAAATCATACCGAACAGCGGCGTGAAAGTTTGGTCGTTTGACAAGACGATTTTCATAGAATCGCAGTCCGGCACGGATTACACATTAGTAGATTTAAGCGGTCGCACGCTCAAAAAAGGCGTTACCAATTCCACACGTGAAGAAGTAACACTTGGCAGCCGCACCGCCGGAATCGTCATCGTAAAAGTAGGAAAACAAACATTTAAAATTAATTATTAATAATCATAAAAATGCAAAACACAGAGAATAAAACAACGGAAAAACGTCCGTATGTAAAGCCCGAAATTGTGGTCATCGAACTTAACGAAACACCGCAACTTTTAGCAGGCAGCGTACCCCAAGCAGACAATCAATGGGGCAATTAATCAAGTAAACGATGAAGGCAGAGGAAAGTAAAAATCCTCTGCCTTTGTTCATTAATATTACAGAGTTCGCAAATAAATTCGTCAAATCTCCTCGTACCTAACCAATTCCCAACCGTTAAACACCATAATTATTCCGTGGAGAGTCCAATTACGGTCGCGGGCTTGGGCGGTGATGTTTTTGTCTGCAATGTATTTGGGCAACTGAGTACGCGCCTCGTTCAAAAGATTGTCGATTTCGGTTTCAGACGAAGTTTTCGGACAATATTTGAGTTCAAATACGTAGGCGTGAGGCGTTTCGAGACGTGGTTCAAGGTAGATGTCGCTGTAACAATGTCCGTGCGTATATTCGCTGTGGGCAAGGTAATAGTTGAGATTAGTTCCCAACTGTCCCAAAACAAAGCCTTTTACAAACGCCTCACCGGTCTTTATAAAATCGCGGTTGTCGGAAGTCTCCTTCATGCAACTTGCGATGTAACGCATAAAAGGCTCGTGTTCGCCACGCCTTGCAAGTCCGCGTCCAAGTTCGGTTATAATGTTTTCGTCTGCTTTCCACGACAAAATATTGTCGTATGAATTTCTCATATAATCCAAATACTGTTGTCGAACGGTCGTGTTTGGAATTATTAACAATGCTTCGCCCAAGTCGCTATCACCGACCGACAGTAATCCCATATAGAACATCAGGCTTACAAGCGCGTTATATTTTGGGAGGTCTTTCAATGCAAATACATCCTTGATGTCGGCGTAAATACTGCCTTCTGTGGTAATGCGCTGAATGAGCGACGTCTTCTGCCCGAATTGTTTTTCGATGCGGATGAGTTTCGTCATTTTGTTGTAGTCGGTGATTATGTTGTTGTCCACCATCTTAACTGGAAGTTCACCGCCTTTTTTGATGTATTCTTTAATAAAGCACAACGCCATGTCCGAATTGTACAAGCACTCGTCATCAACAGAATCCACAGAAAAACAATTGTTGTCGTACCAAGGCTTGGTTATTTCAATCAATTCGTCAACGCTGTGTTTGAAAATACCAGTCGCATCGCGGTAATATTCAAGCATTTGGCGAAACTCCGTTTCTGTGAAACCCGCAAGTGAGTTAAACCGACCATTCGTCGAAATGTTTTCTCCGATATTATAACCGCTCGTTACGTCGCTGAGAGTTAGTGGAGTAACACCCGAAACCATAATGCGCGAAACGGCGGCGTTGTTGTCGGTGGTGGCGGCCTTCAAGTTGTTGAAAAACAAGCGGAAAAAGCCGTCGCCGTGGGTCAGGGTGTTGTATGTGTTCTCATTGTCAGCGAGCATCGTATTGGCAAAATTGTCGTACTCGTCGATTATTGCATAAACGTGCTGACCGACGAGATGAACGGCACTTAAAAGCATCGTAAAGGCTGTATTGGATTGTTTTTGTGCCGAAATCTTCTGTATCGTTCCTTCGGGTAACAAATTTTTATATTTGTCAGCAAACTTAATGAGAGTATCAAGCACAATATCGTTAAAAGATTGCTGTACATTGTTTTCGTCGGGGTCAACAGCCGAAAAATTGAACTTCAAAATCAGATACTTGTTGCGGTACTTGGTCGGATTCTTGCCGATAGCAAGGTCGCCGAACAGAGCCTCGAATCTGTCTTTGTAGGCGACATCATAATATGCCGCCAACATATTGAGCATAAGACTTTTACCAAACCTTCTCGGACGCAGAAACATTTGGTAATCGTATTTTTCCAATTCAGGGATAAACATTGTCTTGTCCACATAGTATTTGTTTTCTTTGCGGATAGTTTCAAAGTCGGAATTGCCATACGGCAAAAGTCTTATAGGTGCTGATGTATTCATAATGCTGCATTTATATTGACAACGCAAAGTTGCATTTTTTTTTGAAATAAAGAAAACTTTTTTTGCCACATTTCAACCTATCTTTTTAGACTGCCATTTTTTTTATTCGCAATTAATTTTCAAACAAATCCTCCATCGTTACCACGCTTTGCACCGTACCTGAATACTCGTTAGTTTTAAGCCCGAATGTAGTGATAAGTGTCAGATGGATTGACAGTTGCGACTTTGTTTGGTCGATAAAGGTTTGAAGTTTGTTGCGGAGGTTGCGGTCGTAATCCTTGTCAATGCAAAAATCAGACATACAGAATTTTATTTCACAGATGTTCGCCACTTGGTCAGCACGTTCTATCACCATGGCAATTTGGGCATTGTTATCGGCTTTAATGCTGCGCCAAGGCATTTCTACGGTGTTGACGGAAGCAATGCCGAGAGCGCGTTTTATCTGCTTGATGTGCGCAAAACATACCTGCTCAAAAGCCAAGCCCTGCCACGCCGACAAACGTCCCGAAGCAAAATTGTCAGCAAAGAAGTTTTCGCCGGGATTTTTCTTGTAGCCGAATTGCAGATAAAACGACACAAAACTGTCGGTGAGTTTGTAATATGTCTGTTTAGCGTTGCCCTTGTAGTTTTGATACGACGTTACGAAATTGCTAACTTCTAACGTGTTAAGAATTTTACTGAGACCGCCGCCGTATGGGATTCCCGTTTTTTCAGCAATCTCTTTGCGAGTGTAGCCTTCACGTTTTTGAGAGAGTATCAGAGCAACTTTTTTGTAATCATCGGGAGAGACAAAAAGCGATTCAAAAAGCCTATCGAACTCATTACGTAAGGGGGCGCGTTTGCTGAAAATAAGAAAATCTATGTTTTGTGCAAGGCTGAATTTTTTGCGCATAAGCGACAGATAATACGGCACACCGCCGAATATCATATAGGCGACTGTCTGTTGGTAACGATTCATGCTTATTTTCAACATTTTGTAATATTCCTCGCACTCGCTCAGCGTGAAAGGTTCGAGATAGATTTCGGCGGTAACACGATTGAAAAGTCCGCCGTGATTGTTGATAAGTTTGTCGTTGAGCCATGATGTTGCAGAGCCGCACACTATGAGCATAAGGGTTCGGTGCGACGCGCCCCAGCCGTTCCAAAAATGTTCAAAAGCGGTTATGAATCCTGACCTCGGCGTATCCATCCAAGGCAGTTCGTCAAGAAAAACCACTTGCTTATCGTCAGTGCCAACCATCTTGCTTTCAAGTAGTTCGATGAGCATATCAAATGCTTCGAGCCAATCTTTCGGGGTTCGTCCGTCAG
Organism: Bacteroidales bacterium; assembly: GCA_017417315.1. GTDB lineage: Bacteria > Bacteroidota > Bacteroidia > Bacteroidales > UBA3824 > UBA3824. The sequence goes on along the minus strand of JAFPZK010000053.1, from coordinate 115,217 downwards.
TGTCGTAACCGTATTTGCGCAGCGACGAGGTAAAATTCCTGAGTTGTTTTTCAAGAATTTTGGTGTCTTCGGTGTCGATTGGCGAGAGCCCTGAATGGTTAAAAGCAAACCTGCCGCTAAAAAATTCGTTCACAAGATACGATTTCCCGACACGTCTCCGCCCGTAAACCACCACGAACTGCGCTGATTTTGAGCGATATAGATTATTAAGATCTTCCCTCTGCTGTTTTCTTCCAACGATGTTTTCCATACGGTATATGTTTTAAAGTTGCCACAAAGGTATAAAAAATACCCGATGTGGCAAAATAAACATACGTTAAAGTTGCCACATTAAGCAAAAAAATACCCGATGTGGCAACTTTGAATGATTGGAAAAAATTATTTCATCACATATCTTACTTTTATTCCGAAATTTCTTCCCGGGAGCGGACGGTTGAGGTCGGAATATACTACCTTGTCAGTCAGGTTTTTAACCTTTAACGTAATCGTCCAACGCTCGTTGAAAAAACTATGCTCTATGCCGGCATCAATAGTAAACGATGTCGGAATTTTGCGGTCTTGAAACCGGCTCATTTCAAAATCGTAAAAATATTCGTGAATGTACGAACAATCAATCAACAAACGGCTGTTTTGACGCTCTCCGCCGAAAAGGTTCTCTTTGTGAAGTTCAGCACCGAAATTTGCCAAAATATACGGAATGTTGGGCATACGCTTGTTGTAAGTAGGATTTTTTGCCGACGAACCCGTTTCGTACTCGCGTTTGTCGCGGAGGTCTTGATAAGTGTAGTTGCCGTAAAGATAAAGCACGGGGCAAACATCGCCTTTCAATTCAACCTCAAAACCCTTTGTTACCACCGTTCCGAAATTGGCGTAACGTGCCATCGATGGTATCATATCCGCCTGATAACGAATCATATCCTCCAATTTGTTGAGAAAATAATTAGCCTCCGCTTCAATGAATCCGAACATATTGGCGCGGTGATAAAGCAACCCTGCGTTGAGACCGTTGCAACGTTCGGGCGAGAGGTTTGTGGCAGGCAAAATCGAATAGCCGTTGCCGGTGAGTTCTTCCGCCGTAGGAATCCTCACTTCGCTGCTGAAAGAGGCTTTGGCAAGCAGACGTTTGGTGAATTTATAGCGCAACGATTCGCTGCCTCCCCAATAATTTTTGTTGACGTCGATGTCGGAAGTGCGGTTGATGTAAGTGAGTTCAAGGGCTTTGGTGTGCGACGAAAAACTGAAATTCTTAACCGTCGTCGCGCTCATAAACTTGCCGTCAAAAAGCGTTAAATCGTAAGAAAACCCTGCCGTAAAACTGCTCATACGGCTCGGATAATTAGCCTGATAACCGAAAGACAAATCCATTAGTTCATTTTCGGGGTTTTGACGGGTATGAGTAGAATAAAGATTGATATTCAGCGCGTTGTGTTCGTCCAAAAGATAATTCATATTGAGTTTTGCGGCAATGTCGTGAGTTTTGTTGTCGGAATCCGAAGCGTAATTGCCTTGTTCGCCGCCGTAAGAAGAAACGGTATTATAACGGTTGCCGTCCCAATCGTAACGATACAACGCCTTGTCGCACATACCGTTTTCACCGTAACTGTAACAAAAATCGAAGTCAAAATCCAAACCGTCAACAAGAAAATTATCACGCTTTAAACTCAGAGCCGAAATGCCTGCCATTCCATGGTTGTATGCCTCGCGAATATCGGAGTCAATGCCCTGAATTTCAGCCCTTGTGCCGGTGAAAACGAGTTCAAGTTTTGCCTCGTCAAAATACCATTTTGTAGCCTTCAACGAGCCGCCGCACATTATTTTTTTGAATTGGTCGTGATCACGGGTAACAACTCTGTCGCCGAGGTTTTGAAGGTGCATTTTATAATTGTTATCGCTATAAGTAACGCACCCGCCGAGACCGAATTGTAAACCTTTTGCACGGTTGGTCTGCTTGAAAGTTGTGCTGATTTTATGGGTGTTGAACGATGCAAATTCGTAACTTGCGTCCATATAAACGGGCGGATATTCTTTTGTAACGACATTTACCGCACCGCCGAGTGCCGAGCCGCCGAATCTATAAGGCACGATACCTTTATAAACTTCAATACGCTCAATCATATCTGTCGGAACGTCGTTAAGCGACATATAGTCAGAGAGTTGACCGATAGCCGCCTCGTCGATATAAACGCCCATACGTTTACCTTCGAGACCCCGCACCGAAATTCTTGACGCGCTGCCCACGCCGCCGGTGTTTCTGACGGTAATGCCAGAAGTACGTGCAAGGGCATCGTTAATGCTTGACGTAGTACCTTCGAGTTGACGGGTGTCTAAGACGGAAAGCGGCATTGTTGCCTCACGCATTTTGCGGATTTCGGTGCTGCTTGTAATCGTTACCGTTTCTATCTCACGGTCTGAAAGATAAGTGGTGTCTTGATTTTGAGCCGCGATGTGTGCTGTCTGAAACGACAGCACACCCATCAGCGGCAAAGAAAAATGAAGTTTCATATTCAAAAAATTTTGCGCAAAATTACCGCTGAATTTCTGTGTGCGCAATACTGCAAAATAGGTATTTTTGAAAGTTTAAATACCTATTCGTTGCTATTTTGTCAACAATTTAAAAAAATTAAACCTCTCTTAATAAAAAAATCACTATCTTTGCACCCAAAAATCATCAGTTATGAGTTTGTCCGAAAACAATTACAAATTAGGAATAGATATAGGTTCGACAACCGCTAAGATAGTGGTTTTCAGTCCGGAAGGTGAAATCGTTTTTAATAAATACGGTAAACACAACACATACGTATATCAGGCTTTGATTCAAGCCCTGAATGAGGCTCATGACAAACTCGGAGACATCAAACTCTCTGCCGCTATCACCGGCACTGCCGGAATGGGTGTCAGCGAAAGGAACAACATTAAATTCGTTCAGGAGGTTATCGCCGCAACTAACGTTGTCAACGAAAAATACCCCGAAGTCTCAACTCTCATCGACATCGGCGGCGAAGATACCAAGATGATTTTCTTTCAGAAAGGCAAGTCGCCCGACATTCGTATGAACGGAAACTGCGCAGGCGGAACTGGCGCATTTATAGAGCAAATGGCCTCTTTACTTAATGTAAAGATTGAAGATATGAACGCACTCGCCGAAAAGTCGCAAAACCATTATCCGATTGCCTCACGTTGCGGCGTTTTCGCGAAAACTGACATTCAAAACCTTTTAGCAAGAAAAGTAGAAAAAGCCGACATCGCGTCAAGCATTTTTCACGCTGTCGGTATTCAGACATTAAACACTCTGTCAAGAGGTTACGAGGTAAAACCGAAAGTTATGTTCATCGGAGGACCGCTGACTTTTATGCCCGAACTCCGCAAAAAAATGCTCTCGGCAATGAATCTTACAAAAGACGATATGATTCTGCCGTCATTTTCTCAATACTTTCCGGCACAAGGCGCGGCTTTGGAGGCAGAAGGCGAATTTTTCTTGTCAGACTTAATTAAAAATTTTGAAACTTCTCAGGACGTCAAAGCCGAAAGAACCGACCGTTTGCAGCAACTTTTTTCAGGAAAAGAAGATTTTGAAAACTGGTTGAAAAACAGAAATATCGTCAATCCAAAAAAAGTCTCTTTGGAAAACTACGGCGGCAAAAACCTTTTTCTCGGAATCGACTCCGGCAGCACAACGTCAAAAGTCGTCATTATGGGCGATGATAACGAGTTGCTGTTTTCAAAATATATGAACAATCAGGGCAACACCCTCGAGAAAATACACGATGCCATAAAGGCTTTTTATCAAGACAATAAAGATGTTTTATTAAAGAAAAACTTTAATATCACAGCCTCGGCTGTTACCGGCTACGGCGAAGACCTCGTAAAGGCGGCTCTCGGTATTGATTACGGAATCGTTGAAACGTTAGCACATTTCAGCGCGGCAAAATTCTTGAACCCGAAAGTCGATTTTATCATGGACATCGGCGGTCAGGACATGAAAGCAATTTTCATTCAAGGCGGCGTGATTAACAGAATAGAATTGAACGAAAGTTGTTCGGCGGGTTGCGGCTCGTTTATCGAAACTTTCGCGAAAACACTCGGAATGTCAACGCCGGACTTCGCATTGTCAGCCTGCGAAAGCCCCGCACCGTGCGACCTCGGAACTCGTTGCACCGTCTTTATGAACTCAAAAGTAAAACAATCTTTACGCGAAAATGCAACAGTAAGCGACATTTCAGCAGGTTTAGCGTATTCGGTTATCAAAAACGCTTTGTTTAAAGTTCTGAAACTTAAAAACTTTGACGAACTCGGACAAACGATTGTGGTTCAGGGTGGAACGTTCAAGAATCCAGCGGTTTATCGTGCGTTTGAAGTGTTAACCGGCAAAAAACTCACCTCAACCGAAATTCCCGAAATGATGGGCGCATTCGGTGCGGCAATTTATGCGAAAGAAAGATTTTTGTCAGACGGAAAAAACACCGGAACATTTCTCGGTTTAGAAAATATAGATAAAGCCTTGGAATACAGCAATAAACAGATTATCTGTAAAGGTTGCGAAAATAACTGTTTAGTTACGGCGTTTAAGTTTTCTAACAAGCAGACCTATTATTCGGGCAACAAGTGTCAAAAAGTTTTCAACTCCAAAGGCGAAAAAACCGAAAAGGGCGAAAACCTTTTTGCAATCCGTTATAACTTGTTGTTTAACAGGGACAAAGAAATAGAAAAGCCTCTTATGACAATCGCCGTGCCGAGAGTTTTGAATATGTATTCTAACTATCCGTTTTGGCACGCGCTTTTGACAGAATGTAATATAAAGGTGTTGTTAACGCCGCCTACGACAATCAAAATGTACGAAACGGGCAGCGGAACAATTATGAGCGACAATATTTGTTTCCCTGCGAAACTTGTTCACGGACACATTATGTGGGCGGTTAACGAAAAGCCCGACAGAATTTTTTATCCGATTGTAACGTTTGAGAAAAACGATTTCAAGAACACGGAAAATTCGTTCAACTGTCCGATAGTTTCGGGTTATGCTGACGTAATACGCAGTTCCATAGACCCTTACGGTAAATATGGAATACCTTTGGACACGCCGACGGTAAACTTCAACGACGAAGCCCTTTTGTACAAAACCTGTAAAAAATACTTAAAAAGTATCGGTATTAGCGGCAGTGTTATCAAAAAGGCTTTCAAAGCGGCACTTTCGGCACAAAAAGAATACCGTTCTCAAATCGCCGTCAAAGCGATGGAAATCATCGAAAACGCAAAACACGAAAACAAACTTCTCGTAGTTCTTGCGGGCAGACCTTATCACGCCGACCCGTTAATCAACCAAAAAACGCCTGACATCATCGCCGAACTCGGAGCAAGCGTTATTAGCGAAGATTCGTTGTCAGCATATTTGGACGTGATGAACTTGCAGATAATTCCGCAGTGGGCGTACCCGAACAGGATTCTCAACGCCGCTCAATGGGTTGCCGAACAAGACCAAAACATAACGTTTGTTCAGTTAAATTCTTTCGGTTGCGGACCTGACGCGGTTTTGGTGGACGAAGTAACGGACATTTTACGCGCTGCCGGAAAAAGCAACACCGTCATCAGAATTGACGAAATAAATTCAACGGGGTCTATCTTACTGAGAATCCGCTCGTTAATGGAATCGTTTAAGGTTATGAACTTGAAAAACCGTCCGATGCGGCACGAAAGGGAAAAAGTGAAACCTTTCGGCATAGAAGACCGCAATCGAACGATTCTTGCGCCGTATTTTGCGGAAGGCTATTCTGACATTTTGCCTGCGGTTTTTGAATTAGGCGGTTATAAGTTGGTCAACCTTCCTAAACCCGACAAACGCAGCGTTGAATGGGGTTTGCGTTATGCTAACAACGAGATTTGTTATCCCGCAACTATCGTCATCGGCGACATGATAAAGGCGATAAAAGAGGGACAATACGACCGCAACAAAATAGCGTTTGCGATTACCCAGACGGGCGGTCAGTGCCGTGCCTCGTCGTATATGGCGTTGATGAAAAAGGCGTTGGTTTCGGCAGGATATTCTGACATTCCGATTATCACGGTCGGGACGGCTGGCAAAACGATAAACCAGCAGCCCGGATTTACGATGAACTGGTTGAAATTTTTGCCGACATTAGTGCCGGTAACGATTTACACCGATACGCTTTTGAGGTTTTATTACATTCTTGTCGTCAGAGAAAAACATAAAGGCGAAACGCTCAGATTCAAAGATAAATATATGCGGTTACTTCAAGAAGAGGTTCCGTACCGTCAGCCGAAAAAGATTTACGAGTTGATGGCTCAAATGGTTGAAGAGGCTAACAACATAGAGATTTTTGAGGACAAAAAAATCCCGAAAATCGGAATCGTCGGCGAGATTTACGTTAAATATAACAAGTTCGGACATAGGTTTATTTCAGACAAATTGGTTGAAGAGGGCGTAGAAGTAGTTTTTCCGCCGATTTTGGAATTTTTTACGCAGGAGATTGTCAACGTCAAGAAGAATTGGGAAATGAACTTAACGCATCATAAATTTTCGTCATGGGTTTTGGTGGAATTTTTCAACATTTACATCAACAATGCGATTTCCAAAGCGGAAAAAATTTTGAAGAAATCGAAGTTTCCGTTCATTTTTGAAAGCATAAAACAGATAGCCGAAGACGCGGAAAAGACGTTAAGTTTGTCAAACCAGTTTGGTGAAGGTTGGCTTATAAGTGCGGAGATTTCGTCGTTTGCAAAGCAGGGAATCAACAATATAATAAGCGTTCAGCCGTTTGGTTGCATTGCTAACCAAATCATTTCCAAAGGGATAGAGAAAAATTTAAAGAAGAAATATCCGAACTTGAATCTTCTCTTCTTGGACTACGACGACGGCGCAAGCGATGTAAACATCACAAACAGGTTGTATTTTATGTTGAAGAATTTGTAAGACCATTTATAAAATACCGGGGATTTACATCTCCGGTATTTTTTTTTCTCCGCACACTGTACAATTATTCCTCTTAGAAATCGAAATCTTTCTGAAATTCATCGTCTTAGCGTCAAAAATCAAAAGTTTGTCGCATAAAAGTTCACCTACGCCGGTAAAATATTTCAACGTTTCAGCGGCTTGAATAGTCCCTAACATTCCGGCTATCGCGCCGAAAACACCTGTCGAGGCAGTATTTTCAGGCAGCATATCAAAAATACAACGGTAACAACAATGTCCCGGCACGTATGTAAAAGTTTGACCTTCAAACTCTGAAATTCCCCCGTGAGAAAAAGGCTTTCCCGCTTTAACACACACATCATTTATCAAAAGTTTTGCAGAAAAATTATCCGTACAACCGACAACAAAATCGTATTCTTTGATAATACCCATAGCATTGTTAGAGGTTAAAAAATCCTGATACACAACGACTTTGACATGCGGATTAAGTGTATTAACTTTCTGTTTTGCTGACAAGGCTTTTGCCCGCCCTAAATCGTCAGCAGAATGAATAATCTGACGTTGAAGATTGCTTAAATCGACATTATCGCCGTCAATTATTCCGAGAGTACCTATTCCGGCAGCGGCTAAATACAAGATTACGGGCGAGCCTAAACCGCCCGCTCCCACTACTAAAACTTTTGCATTTCGGATTTTCTCTTGACCTTCTTCGCCAACTTCTTTTAAAAGAATATGACGGGCATATCTTTTAATTTCTTCTTCGCTAAATTCAAACATTGATATAGTTTTTTTTGTCTGAGGGCAAAGATAAATTTTTTTTCGCGAAATTCTATCCTTTGTTAAAAATCTTTTTAAAAAAACACAATTACAAAATTTCCTATCTCCGTCCAAATCCGAAAAAAATTATTAGCAGGATAATCTGCGATTTATTAATTTTTCTCAAAAATTTTGTTATATCAACTATTATCAGTAACTTTGCGAGACAAAATCTCTAAACAAAAAAAATGTTATTATACACACTCGGAATCAAATTGTACAATTCAGGTGCGAAAATGATTGCACCTTTTAATGAAAAAGCCAAACTCTACTCAAAAGGCAGGGAAAATTTGTTTGAAAATTTAAGCCAAAAAGTAAAGCCGACAGATAAAAATGTATGGTTTCATGTAAGTTCGTTAGGCGAATTTGAACAAGGTCGTCCCGTAATGGAAAAATTCAAAGAACAAAATCCTGATTATAAAATCATTCTGACTTTTTTTTCTCCGTCAGGCTACGAGGTCAGAAAAAATTATAAAGGAGCGGACTACGTTGGCTACATACCCGCCGACACACCGAAAAACGCTAAAAAGTTTCTTGACATCGTAAATCCGAAAGCGGTGTTTTTCGTAAAATATGATTTTTGGTACAATTTTTTAAACGAAGTACATTCAAGAAATATTCCGCTGTATATCTTCTCAACGATTTTTAGAGAATCTCAGGTGTTTTTCAAATGGTACGGTGGTAAATACAAAAAAGTTTTAGGCTTTTTCACGCATCTTTTTGTTCAGGACGAAAATTCAGTAAAGTTGTTAGCGAAAAACGGCATAACAAACGTTACAATTGCCGGCGACACCCGTTTTGACAGGGTTTGTCAGATAACACAAAATGCCGAAAACATTCCCCTTGTTGACAAATTCGTCGAAAACAGCCGTGTTATCGTAGCCGGTTCGAGTTGGCCGCCTGACGAAGATATGATTTTTGCGGCTTTGGAAAACTTAAAAAACAAGCACGATATAAAACTGATAATCGCTCCGCACGAAATACACGAAGGACATTTATCTTCAATAGAGAAATCTCTGAATTTTAAGCATATAAGATTTTCCAAAGCAGACGAAACTTCAATACAAGAATACGAGGTATTGATAATCGACAATTTCGGAATGTTGTCGCGGTTATACAAATATGCCGAAATAGCATACGTCGGCGGAGGTTTCGGAGCAGGTATTCATAACATTTTGGAAGCCGTAAGTTACGGCATACCTGTTGTTTTCGGTACTAATTACAAACGGTTCAAAGAGGCTGTTGACTTGGTTTCACTCGGCAGCGCGGCTACAATCCGCAACAAAGAAGAACTCTCGTCCGTCTTAGACAGATACCTCTCTGACAAAGCACTCTTGGAGAGAGCCGGCAAAATTTCAGAAGGTTACGTTAAGAAAAACCTCGGTGCAGCAGACATAATTTTAAAAGAAGTAAACACATTATGAAAAGGCAAAAAACATTCGGCGAAAAAGTAGATATTTGGCACAGATGGAACAAGCATACAGGCTTGTATTCTTTTATGGGCAAAATCGTAGTAAAACTCTTGATTATCATAGCGTTGATTGTAGGAGCAGTATTGATTTTGAATCATTTTTTCAATCTTTCAGAAATCATCGAAGATTACATTTTCAGCCATGATACGCCCGGAGTTTTAACGCTGTTCTTGATTTCGGAATCGTTTTTGGGCTGGATACCACCCGACCTTTTTATTATGTGGTCAGATAAATTTAATGCTCCGTTTTTGTGGCTGACAATTCTCGGCACAATATCCTACATCGGCGGCATCAATGCTTATTTCATAGGAAAAATCGCGCTGAAATTTCCTAAATTCCGCGCTTGGTTAGAAAACCGAAACGCAGATTTTTTTGTCAGGATTCAAAAATGGGGCGGTATAATCATAATCCTCGCCGCATTGTTTCCGCTACCTTTTGCGACAACAACGTTAGCGGCGGGAATGGTAAAATATCCGCTCAAAAATACAATGCTCTACGGACTTACCCGTTACATAAGGTTTTATCTTTACGGTGTTTTGATTTTTTTCGGTATGACACAACTCTAATAAGCAATCTTGTCGCCGTTAGCCGCAGAGTTAAACATCTGAACTCCCGTACCTGAAAGACCTATGTAATGCAACACTGACATTTTCTTTTCCACAACGATAGGAATCTCGTCTATACGGTTGTTACAAAGGTTTAAATCATAAAGAGAGGTAAGATTGCCGATACCTTCGGGAAGTACGGTTATAGCATTAGAGGCAACATTAAGTTCTACTAAACTTGTTACCGAAAACAACGGATTAGGCAATTTGGAAATATTGTTTTCGCTGAGTAACAAATGCGTAAGATGTGTCAATTTTGTAATCCCCGCCGGAATTTCCGAAATACCGCATTTTGACATCGAAAGTTTTTTCAAAGACACAAGCGATAAAACAACGGGTTCTATTTTTTTCAACGGACATTCGTCTAAATAAAGAATCGAAATCTTTTTTAATCCGGCAAGACTTTCTGTCGTAGAAATTTTGTTACCCGCAAGCGATAAAACTTCCAAAGAAGAAAGTTTTCCTAACTGATTAGGCAAAACAGTAATTTTATTGTAAGATAAATCCAATTCAATCAACTTGTTAAGACCACTTATTTTACCATCTACATTAGGTATGAGATTTGCGGCTAAATTAAGACTTTCTAAGTTGCTCAACTCCGTAACAGAAGTAGGAAATTCCGTCAAATGATTATTGCCTAAGGACAAGACTTTCAACCGTTTCAAGTCCGTAATTTTTGCAGGTATCGTCGCAATATTATTGCCGTCAGCATATATCATTTGAAGACTGCTGATAGAACAAATCTCTTCCGGCAGAGTTTTAAGATTGTTGTCCTGTAAATAAATTACCTCCAAATTAGTCAAACGGCTCACCTCTGAGGCGATACCCGTCAACCCTTGTCCGCTCAAATCCAAGACCGTAACAGAAGAAGGATTCTTTAAAGCATCTGAAACGGAAGTATAAACTTTTTGCGAAAACGCGGCACAACAAGCCGCAAAAAAAATTGCCGTAGTTAAAATTAAGTTTTTCATTTTGTTTCAAGTATTAGTTTTAAGAGCGGAACATACAAAATTAATGCCGAATATATTTTTGCAAAGTTTTTTCTAACTCCTGAATTTTCTGCTGTTTAAGAATCGAAACGTTTAATTTTTCGATAGTTTTTTCAACAGTTTTTTTTGTTGACGGGTCAACACCTTTTATCGTTATTGACAAAAATTTCTGCAACCCGAAAAAACTTTTTGTTATAGAATAACTCTTAACGGTTTTTTTCAAAATTCCGTGCTGACGGTACTTTCTGAAAAACGGAAACGCTTGCGTGCTGCGTATTTCTATCATATCCTTGCCGGCGATTTCGTCATTGAAATAAAAGTATGACGGACAAATGTAAAGCAAGAAAACAAACGCCACAAAACACACTATACCGGCAATCAAAGCAAACTGTCCCGGATTAAAACTTGAATAAACAACAAATGCAATTCCTAAAACTAACGTCAAAATTTCGGCAAACATCCATTTTGACATACTTACGGTATTATCTATAAACATTTTCTTTAAATACTAATTTGGTTGTAAAACGATAACGCTTCAAAAACATCTTCTTTTTTGCAATGACAGTCGATTTTGTATTCACCGAAATCCTTGACAAGAGAAAAATTTATGTTTCCGTCAGAATTTTTCTTATCGAAAGTCATCAAAGAATAAAGTTTTTCGTACTTGTCAAACTTAAATAAAAACGGATTGAACAAAGAACCGATTAATCTTGTAACTTTCATAAGTTTTTTGTGCGAAAATTCCAAATAATTGTTGCTCAAAAAGAGTTCGGCAATCAAGCCCGCCGCAACCGCTTCTCCGTGAAGCAAAGGGTTGGAAGTCTCAAACGAATAACTTTCAATAGCATGACCGATTGTATGACCGAGGTTAAGCATTTTTCTGATTCCTTTTTCGGTAGGATCTTTTGAGACAAATTCGTTTTTTATCATAACCGAGGTTTCAATCAAGCGGCTGAGAAGTTCAAAATCAGGTTTTAACGGGTCAAATTCGCAAAGTTTGTCAAAATAGTCCTCGTTATACAGCAAAGCATGTTTTATCATTTCTGCCATTCCTGACTTCAACTGATTGGTATCAAGAGTTTTAAGAAATTCCGTGCTGATAATCACCTTGTCAGGATTTCTAAAAAGTCCGATTTCGTTTTTCAAACCGTTGAAATCCACGGCAAGTTTTCCGCCGCAAGAAGCATCTACTTGCGACAAAAGCGTCGTAGGAATATTTATGAACTTGATTCCGCGTTTAAAAAGCGAAGCCGCAAGTCCGCCCATATCGCCTATAACGCCGCCGCCGAGATTAACGAAAAGACTTTTTCTATCGCCGTGGTTTTCGCCCATCTTTGTCCAAATTTCTTGGAGCGAGGAAATATTTTTATGCTGTTCACCACTTTTTATTGTTATTATAACAGCCTGATTTTCTTTTAATGACGGCAGTTTATCTAAACAATATTTTACAGTATTTTCATCGGTTAAGACAAAAATCTTTCCGGCGAAATTTTCCGTAATTTTTTTTAATTCTTCGTCAGCGTTTAAAGTGCAGACTACGTTTTCGGGTAAAGTCATTTTTTTAAAACATTTTTTATGCCGCAAAGTTAAAAAACTTTTGCTCTTATCACAACTTTTTTTGGGTGCTTCTACCCTAACCTATTTTTAAAATCCTCATAACCGAATTTTTTTATACTTTCTACGTTGTTGTCTTGATGAAGTAAAAAAATCTCCGGCAAAGGCATACCGTTAAAAGTATTGGTTTTGACCATCGTGTATAACGCCATATCCTCGAAAATCACTTTGTCGCCGATGTTTTTCTCGGTTAAAAAGTCGTAATCGCCGAAAACATCACCCGCTAAACACGTCATCGACGACAAACGGTATTTATATCCTCCGTTTTCGAGAGTTTCAAAAATAGGCGGCAAAAACGGCATTTCAATAACGTCAGGGCAATGACAAGCCGCACTTGCGTCAAGAATCAAAATTTCAATACCGTTTTTCACTTTGTCCATAACCGTTGAAACCAAATAACCGCAATTCAAAACCACGCCTTCGCCGGGTTCCAAAAAAGTTTGCAAACCGTACTTTTCTTTTATGTATTTCAACAGTTTTATAAGACCGTCAACGTTGTAATCTTCATGCGTAATGTAATGTCCGCCGCCGAGGTTCAGCCATTTTAAACGATGAAAATATTTTCCGAACTTTTTTTCAACTTCGCAGAACGTCTTTTCCAAGTCTTCAAAGCCCTGTTCGCAAAGCGTATGAAAATGAAAACCTTCTATCTTTTCCGGCAACTTTTCCGGCATATCCGAAATTCTGATTCCGAGCCGCGAACCGAAAGAACACGGGTCGTAAATCGCATGGTCTTGCGTGCTGAACTCAGGGTTTATTCTTATGCCAAGACTTGCGTTTTTGCATTTGTCAGAATGAAGATTAAACTGATTCCAAGAATTAAAAACGATATGACCGCAAATTTTATCGAGTTCTTCAACATCTTCCGCCTTGAAAGCCGGCGCAAAAACGTGATTTTCTTTTCCCGGCATTTCTTCATGCGCCAAACGTGCCTCAAAAATTCCGCTTGCAACCGTCCCCGAAAGATATTTTGCGATTAAAGGGTAAAGACGAAACGTAGAAAAACATTTCTGCGCAAGAAGTATCTTAACGTCAGAGAGTTTTTCTATGTTATTTAAAGTTTTTAAATTGGATAAAAGTCTGCCTTCGTCAATCACGAAAGACGGCGTAGGCAGACTTTTTAATACTTCTATTATATCCGTAGAAATAAAATGCGGTTTCATATTTTTTTATTCCACTAAAACGGGGTTTTCTTCAACTTTCCACGGCAAACCGTACTCGTTAAGCATCTCCATAAACGGATCGGGGTCAAACTCTTCGAGGTTATAAACGCCCGCTTTTTTCCATTGTCCCGTTGCCAAAAGTGCGGCTGAAATCATCGCCGGAACGCCGGTCGTATAACTGATTGCCTGAGAGCCGACTTCTTTGAAAGACTCCTGATGGTCGCAAACATTATAAATATAAATGTGCTTCTTTTTGCCGTCTTTATAACCTGTGAAAATACAGCCGATATTTGTTTTTCCGACCGTTCTTTCGCCCAAAGTTGACGGGTCGGGCATTAACGATTTCAAAAACTGAATCGGAATAATTTTATGGTCGCCGAATTTAACGGGTGTCGAGTTCAAAAGTCCGACGTTTTCAAGACATTTCATGTGAGTTAAGTAACTTTTACCGAAAGTCATGTAAAACCTCATTCTTTTGATTTCGGGGAAATTCTTAGTGAGCGATTCAATTTCCTCATGGTGAAGAAGATACATATCTTTTTTACCAATTTCAGGAAAATCGTATTCGCGTTTGATTGACATTGCCGGAACGCCTACCCATTTACCGTTTTCGTAATAATCGGCGGGAGAAGATACTTCCCTGAGATTAATTTCGGTGTTGAAATTAGTAGCAAACGGATAACCGTGATCGCCGCCGTTACAGTCAAGAATGTCAACATATTCTATCGTATCGAAGAAATGTTTTTTTGCGTAAGCGACAAAAACGTTAGTTACTCCGGGGTCGAAACCGCCTCCGAGGAGAGCCGTAACGCCCGCATTTTTGAACTTTTCAAAGTACGACCATTGTTCGGCATAGTCGAAATAAGCCACGAACCCTTTTTCTTTGCAGCGTTTTTCGTAACCTTTTCTCCAAACGGGTTCGTTAGTGTCTTCGGGTTCGTAGGCGGCTGTGTCGATGTAATGCACATTGTTTTCAGCGCACGCCTGCATTAAGACGATGTTGTGATACGGCATACCAACATGCAACAAAACGTCCGGACGAAAATCCTTAATCAAGGCTACTACCTGTTCTTTTGAGTTAGCGTCGATTTGAACCGTTGAAATTTTTGTTGATGTTTTTGGCTGCCATTTTTCTTTCATAGCCTCGCATTTTGACACTGTGCGGCTTGCGATGCACATTTCAGAAAAGACTTTGTCGTTTTGACAAATTTTTGCGATTGCTACGCTTGCCACGCCTCCGCAACCGATAACTAATACTTTACTCATTTTTTTAGTTTTGTGATTAGAAAGATTAAACAAACAGGTCTAAGGGTAAAAACAAGTTTATAAAACACCCCTTAAACATTTAAGGCAACAAAGGTATAAAGAAAAAACGGGAAAAAAAATAATTTTCCCGTTTTTTGATAAAAATTAAAACAATACCTATCCGATATGCTCAAAAAATTCCAAAATATCGTCCCAAGTCTTGTACGGGTCTTGTCCGAATTGTAAGAACCCGCCCATAAATTCTTTCGCACCGTTATAAATACGGTCGTCAATCAAAAAATCACCGTAATTCAAGTTTTTGTGATGTGTTAAAATCAAACGGCGGAACGAGGGAACGCCTAACCATTTTTTCACCCACTGCAACTTGTCAGACCACGCAGTCGGATTACCGAAAGGCGCACTCGAAAGAATATACGTGTCGTATTTCAAGGATAAAGTTTTAAAAGCCTTTACCGCACTCGGCATAGGCTCTAACCTTGAAAAATATCCCGGAATATCCCAAATATGACCTTCGTATTGTTTCAGTTCTGCCTCAGAGCATTTATGAACTCCGTTATGAAAGTCTGCCAACGTATCGTCCAAGTCAATATAAAGAATTTGCCGCTGACGGTCATTAAGTTTGTCGTCAATCCAATGAATCACGGGAATAACCGAATTTTGTAAAATCTTATCATTAAGACGATGTTCTCCGTCAAAAGTTATCGCATTCATATATTTTCCGGCAAACATATCGTAAGTGTGGACGAGCGGGTCTTTGTCGCCGAAAAGTCCGTAAACAAGGTTTCGGTGTTCGTCAACGGTAATGTTTGAAAAACTGTTTTTCATCACCTGCTTAAACTCGTCAACAATGTCCTGATTGACCCAAAACTCCGTTTCGCCGTCCTGACGGGGATTGAGCCATTTTTGTTTTCCCATACCGTGAAGAGTTTTTAAGGTTTCGCCCATCTGAAAGGCAGGGTTAACAAGTATGCGGTAAAAACCGTACAACTGTTCGGCATAAAACCCGCCCATCGAAGTTCCGATTATCAAATCCGGCTTTTGTTCATCACAGATTTTATGCAACAATTCCATTGACTTTAAAGGACTTATAGGTAAATCGGGAGCAATAATTTCGGCATTAGGCAACAAAATTCTAAGACTTTTAACCGTTCCGCTTGCCCCCGAAGAAGCAAAGCCGTGAACATACAAAATTTTTTTTCCCGACATCATTTCGGGATATTGCAAATAGTTTTGGTTTTCCATTATTTTCTACCGTTTTTTTATGGAGCAAATTTAATAACAACCGCTCTAATTTGCAAAATTTTTTCCGTATTTCCCGTAATCCTTCTTCGGTTTTTTCGTAACCTCTTTCCGTAAAATCACGTATAAAATTTTATTTCCTATTACGAACAATCGGTATTGCATAGTTTTGGGCTGCAAAATATCTTTGCAACATAAAATTAATTAACTAAAAAAGTAAAAGGGATATGAAAAAACTTGGTATTTTAACGGCAATCTTAATGATTGCGACGGGCGTTAACGCTCAGGAAGAAGAAGCAGAGGCAAGTCCGCTGACATTCAGCCTCGGAGTTTCGTCAAATGCAGTTTGGAGAGGCGGTTTGGTATGCGGACTTAATTCTTCCGGCTCGGTGGATTTTTCGGCTGGTGGTTTCAGCGCAGGCGTTGAAGCAATTTCCGCTGTCGGCAAAGACGATTACACGGAGTTTGACCTCTATGCAGCGTATTCAATTAGCGGCGCGTTTGTTTCGGTTTACGATTACTGCTGGACACAAGACAAATTTGAGTATTTTGGTCCTTACAAAGATTATCATTACCTCGAACTCGGTTTGGGTTATGATTTTGCTGAATTAACTGACGTGCCGCTTTCTGTATCTTTTAATATGATGCTTGCAGGCGCAAACAAAAAAATCAACGGCGATCAGGCTCATTCGTCTTACATCGAGATTTGTTACGCTCCGTCTTTGAGTAATGGTCTTGACCTTGCATTCACCGTCGGCGCAGCAATCGAAAACAAAGACGCCGAATTGATGTACACAAAAAATGACGGCTTTAATTTCGCTGAATTAAAGGCGGAAATCTCTAAAACTTACAATCTGAAAAACTTCTGCACCGTTACACCCTCGGCCGCAATTATCTTCAATCCAACGGGAACGGAATATCACGGACAGTCATATTTTGTTGGCGGTGTTAGTTTTGGATTTTGATATTTTTTTACTTTATAATGTAAAGTCTAAATTAAAAATAGTTAAATACGTGATACACGTATAGTCAATAAGTAAAATTCTTAAAGGTTATGAAAAGAATCGAAGCAATTATCAGAAAAACGAAATTCGACGAGGTCAAAGAAGCTTTGTTGAACTCGGACATCGACTGGTTTGAATATCATGACGTTCATGGTATCGGACAGTCAAGACAGGAAAGAATTTACCGTGGTGTCGTTTATAATACCGACATGATAGAACGTGTGGCAATTACGATTATTTGCCGCGAAGTGTGTGTTGAAAATACAATCAACGTAATCCTTAAAACCGCTAATACGGGTCAAATCGGCGACGGACGTATATTTTTGAGTGACGTAATCGACTGTTGGTCAATACGTACCGGCGAACACGGCGACACAGTTTTGAGAGACAAGAAGTAATTGGCAATTGACAGTTGACAATTGACAATTCATAACTAACAAATTAAAAAATAGAACAATCATGGCAGGCATTTTATTAGATATACCTCCCGTAGTTGAGGAGGCAAAAGATTTTGTTAACGGTTTGGACACACTTTGGGTGTTGTTGGGCGCGATGTTGGTGTTTTGGATGCAGCCCGGATTCGCACTTGTTGAGGCGGGTTTGACACGCGCAAAAAACACCGCAAACATTTTAATGAAGAATTTTTGCGACTTTATGTGCGGTTCGGTTTTGTACTGGATTGCGGGCTTTTCGATAATGTACGGTGCTGGCAACGCTTTTATCGGTTGGGACGGATTCTTCTTTATCGGTTCTGACTCAAACGTTCCGGCAGAAGCAACGTTTATTTTTCAGACGGTTTTCTGTGCAACGGCTGCGACAATCGTTTCAGGCGCAATGGCTGAAAGAACCAAATTCTCAATGTACTTTGTTTATTCGATAGTTATTTCGTTGATAATCTACCCGATAGAAGGACACTGGTCTTGGGGCGGCGGCTGGCTTTCAGAAATGGGATTCCACGATTTTGCCGGTTCGACTGTTGTTCACCTTTGCGGCGGCGTTTTGGCTTTGGCGGGTGCAATGGTTTTAGGACCGAGGGTCGGAAAATATGACAAAAACGGTAAGTCAAAAGCAATCCCCGGACACAATTTAACACTCTGTGCATTAGGCGTTTTCTGCTTGTGGGTGGGCTGGTTCGGTTTCAACCCTTGTTCAACGGTTGCTGCAACAGGTTATGACAACGCAACGAGTATGTCCCATGTTTTCGTAACGACGAATATGGCAGCGGCAACGGGCGGTTTAGCGGCTTTGATTTATACTTGGCTTATTGACGGAAAACCGTCATTGTCAATGGTTTGCAACGGTATTTTGGCAGGTTTGGTCGGTATAACGGCGGGTTGCGACTGCGTTCCCGTTTGGGCGGCTGCGTTAATCGGAATTATAGCTTCGGTTTTGATGTGTTTTTCGGTTTCGTTTCTTGACAAAAAATGCCATATTGACGACCCCGTCGGTGCAGTTTCGGTTCACGGAGTAGGCGGTTTAATCGGTACTATTTTGACGGCTGTTTTCTGTGATTCGTCAATCAACGGCGTTGAAACTTCGCTCGGCGTTCAGACACTCGGAGCGGTTGTGGTTGCAGCGTTTGCATTCGTTATCGGTTTGGGCGTGTTTGTTTTGATTAAGAAAACTCACGGTCTTAGAGTTGAACGCAGAATCGAAGAAGAAGGTCTTGACGTTTACGAACACGGCGAGGCTTGTTACAACTAAGATTTTTTTGTATAGCAGACATGGATAGAAGAAAGGGGCGGTTTCCTTGACAGGAAATTTGCTCCTTTCAATTTTTTATCCGAAATACTCGTATTGCCATTAATAAAAACACGTATAAAATTTTATATCCTATTACGAACAATCGGTATTGCACAAAAAATGCGTTCAGAATAACTTTGCAGCGTAGAAAATTAAAAAATAGAAAATTATGTGCGGATTTGTAGCAATATTAAACATTCAGGACGGCTGTGCAGCCAAGATGAGAGAGATGGCTTTGAAAATGTCGTCGAAAATCAGACATCGCGGACCCGATTGGAGCGGTGTTTACAGTAGCCCTCGTTGCGTTCTCGCGCACGAAAGGCTCGCCATCGTGGATCCTCTTTCGGGCGGTCAGCCGCTGTATTCACCCGACAAGAAACAGGCGCTGGCTGTCAACGGCGAAATCTACAACCATCAGCAGATACGCGAAAGGCTCAAAGGCAAATACGAGTTTCAGACAGGCAGCGACTGCGAGGTGATTCTCGCCCTATACAAAGAAAAAGGCGTTGACTTCCTCGAAGACCTCAACGGCATCTTCGCATTCGTCCTTTACGACGAGACCAACGACACCTTCCTCATCGCCCGCGACCATATCGGAATCATTCCTCTTTATATAGGCTACGACTACGACGGCACTGTATATGTGGCGAGCGAACTCAAAGCCTTGGAAGGGCATTGCGAAAAATACGAGCCGTTCCTGCCCGGACATTACTATTACAGCAAGGACGGCAAAATGCAACGTTGGTGGAAGCGTGATTGGTTTGACTATCAAGCAGTTGCCGACAATAAAACCGATGTCAAGGAACTCGGCGACGCCCTCAAAGCAGCCGTCAAACGCCAACTAATGAGCGACGTGCCATACGGTGTGTTGCTTTCGGGCGGTCTGGACAGTTCGGTGATTTCCGCCATTGCCAATATGTACGCCCACAAGCGCATCGAAACCGGCGACACGGCTCAGGCTTGGTGGCCACGTCTGCACTCTTTTGCGGTGGGCATCAAGGGTTCGCCCGACCTCGCCAAGGCACGTGTGATGGCAGACCATCTCGGCACTGTTCACCACGAGGTCAACTACACGGTGCAGGAGGGTTTGGATGCAATTCGTGACGTCATCTATCATATTGAAACTTACGACGTTACCACCGTCCGTGCAAGTACGCCGATGTATCTTTTGGCAAGGGTGATAAAATCGATGGGCATCAAGATGGTGCTTAGCGGCGAGGGTGCCGACGAGATTTTTGGCGGCTACCTCTATTTTCACAAGGCACCCGACGCCAAGGCTTTCCACGAGGAGACCGTCCGAAAACTTGGCAAACTCTATCTCTACGACTGCCTGAGGGCCAATAAGTCGCTGGCTGCGTGGGGCGTGGAGGGTCGCGTGCCGTTTTTGGACAAGGAGTTTCTCGACGTGGCAATGCGCCTCAACCCCAAGGACAAGATGTGTCCCGGCAAGGAGATTGAAAAACGTGTTGTGCGCGAGGCGTTTACCGATATGCTTCCCGAAAGCATCGCCTGGCGTCAGAAAGAACAGTTCTCCGACGGCGTAGGATACAGTTGGATCGACAGCCTCAAAGCAATGACCGCCGCCGCCGTGAGCGACCAACAGATGGAGAACGCCGCAATCCGTTTCCCCATCAACACCCCGATGAACAAGGAGGAATACTATTACCGCTCAATTTTCTCAGAACTATTCCCGAGCAATTCGGCGGCGATGAGCGTGCCGAGCGTACCGAGCGTTGCGTGTTCGTCGGCTGAAGCGTTGGCGTGGGACGCCTCGTTCCAAAACCTCAACGACCCAAGCGGCAGGGCAGTGAAGGGAGTGCACGAGAATGCGTATTAATAATGATTTGCAGATTAGTCCTCCCCGACATTCAATAGTTTTTTTCAGTTGCTCGATGTCGGGAAGGGCTTTTCGCAGATTTTCGGGAAGGTATTTTTATGAAATTGAATATATCTATCTTATTTTCAACAATTTGTAATTCATCGGTCGCAACCGATGAATTAGCATCAAGCATTATCCATTCTTCATAAAAAAGCCGCATTTCACGTAATTGTGTTTCGGCATAACCTCTCAGTCCGGGCAATTCGCGTTGCAACCTCTCGCTGATAATCTTCAACGCGCCCTTGCCCCAATGCTTTTTGCGGGTGTTGAGCGAGATGTATTTGCCAATGCCAAAATACACCGCCAATTGAATACGGTTTATGCCTTTTGCGGCCTCGTACTGACCTTGAAGAATAGCGGTCTTGATGGTTTCAACCGCCGTGGTATAATTGTCGTCGAGATAGTTTTCCATAATGAAAATTTGTTTTCGCAAATTTACACATTTTTTTGTTTTTCAAAAAGATTTTATTCAGCATCTGAATATTGATGATTTGCGTGAAATGCACAAATTTCGGTGCGGAATGCCTTGTCGAAAAATGCGGAGAGGGACAAGAAAGGCTGTCTGAAAAGGAAAGTTTTATTTTTAGGCAGCCTCGGCAAAATAATTTTGCAACTTTTTTTTAAAATATTTTCTAATCATCTATTTCAATATTTTTTCGTACATTTGCCCAAAATTATAACGCTTATGCCGCAGACCACAAACTATCTCCCTCTCCGTATTTCCCGTACCACCTATCCGCATTTCTCGTACCTTAATCGCGTATAATTACGTATAAAAAAATATCACCCATTACGAACAATCGGTATTGCACATAAAACGCCACCGACGTAAATTTGCATTGTAAAAAATAAACAAATTTAAATCGTAATTATTATGAGCAAACTTAGATTTGACGTAGTGCAGGACGCTTTCAAGAAGAAAGCCGTTGCAGTAGAGACTCCGGAAACCCGTCCGTCGGAATATTTCGGCGAACTGGTCTTCAACCGCGACAAGATGTACAAGTATCTCGATGTCAAGACATTCAATTCGCTTGTTGACTGCATCGACAACGGAAAGCCTCTCGACCGTGACACTGCCGACCGTGTTGCCGCAGGTATGAAGACTTGGGCGATTGAACACGGCGTAACGCACATCACCCATTGGTTTCAACCCCTCACCGAAGGCACTGCCGAAAAGCACGATTCCTTTATGGAATACGACAACAAGGGCGGAATGATTGAGAATTTCGACGGCAAATCGCTTGTTCAGCAAGAGCCCGACGCCTCGTCGTTCCCCAACGGCGGAATCCGCGCCACTTTTGAGGCTCGCGGCTACACGGCTTGGGACCCCACGTCGCCCGTTTTCATTCAGGACGACACACTCTGCATCCCAACGGTGTTCATCGCTTACACCGGCGAGGCTCTTGACTACAAAACGCCTCTCAAAAAGGCTCTCAAAGCCGTCAACGACGCCGCCTTGCCCATCTGCAAGATGTTTGACCCGAAAGTAAAGAAGGTGTTTGCATATTTGGGTTGGGAGCAGGAGTATTTCCTCGTTGACGAAGACCTCTACGCGGCACGTCCCGACCTAATGCTCACGGGCAGGACTTTGATGGGACACGCCTCGTCAAAAAACCAACAGTTGGACGATCATTATTTCGGCGCAATTCCTTCACGTGTGGCGGCGTTTATGCGCGACATCGAAATAGCAGGCTACAAACTCGGAATCCCGCTCAAAACACGCCACAACGAGGTTGCCCCCAACCAATTTGAACTTGCGCCGATTTTTGGTGAAGTAAACCTCAGCAACGACCAGAACCAACTGATAATGAACACTATGAACGCCGTCGCCCGCAAACACGGTTTTGTAGTGCTGATGCACGAAAAGCCTTTCGACGGCATCAACGGTTCGGGCAAGCACAACAACTGGTCGCTCGGCACCGACACCGGCACTCTCCTGCTCGCTCCCGGCAAGGACGCAAAAGGAAACCTCCAATTTGTAACGTTCTTTGTTAACGTTCTGGCTGCCGTTCAGAAATACAACGGATTGCTCAAAGCCTCCATTGCTTCTGCCACCAACGCCCACCGTCTTGGCGCCAACGAGGCACCTCCGGCGATTGTTTCGGCTTTCTTGGGCAAGACTATGACCGACGTACTGCACAAACTCCTCGAAGTACCGTCCGACACCCCGATAGAGATTGCGGGCAAGAAGGGCAAGTCGGTTGGCTTGGTTGAGATTCCCGAAATTTTCATCGACAACACCGACCGCAACCGCACCTCGCCGTTTGCATTCACGGGCAACAGGTTTGAGTTCCGCGCCGTAGGTTCGTCAGCCAACTGCGCCAACGCTATGACCACCCTCAACGCCGCCGTCGCCGACCAACTCACCGAGTTCAAGAAGGCTGTTGACAAGGAGATGGCTGAGGGCAAGGCAATGAACATCGCCATTATGGACACTCTGAAACCGATTATCAAACAGATAATTAACGTAATCTGTTTTGACGGCAACGGCTATTCCGACGAATGGCAGAAAGAGGCTAAGAAACGCGGCTTGGACGTTGAGACCTCCGTTCCCGAAATGTTCAAGGCGTTCACCAAGAAGGAGAACATCGAAATGTTCACACGGATGGGCGTTTACAGCGAGAAGGAACTCGAAGCCCGCAACGAAGTCCGTTGGGAAATGTACACCAAGAAGGTTCAGATAGAGGCGCGTGTGATGGGTCGTATGGCTATCAACCACATCATCCCTGCGGCGTTGGCTTATCAGACGAAACTCTTGGACAACATCCAGAAAATCAAGGACATCTTCCCCGACAACTACCGCGAGATGGCAGCCGTAGAAATTGACCTTGTGAAGGACATCGCCGCCAAAATCACCGAAATCCGCAACAAGGTGAACTCGATGGTTGACGCCCGCAAAGCCGCCAATGTCATCACCGACGAGTACTCCAAGGCAAAGGCATACCACGACATCGCCGAATCTCTCTTTGCCATCCGCAAACCCATTGACAAACTCGAAGAGGTGGTAGACAACGATATGTGGCCGCTGCCCAAGTACAGGGAGTTGCTGTTTATCAACTAATTGGCAGGATTTTAACATCATATTCGGTAGAGACGCAAAATTTTGCGTCTCTACGTTTTTTGCGGTGGCGTCAACTGTCGAAATCTATCAAAAAAACAACCTAAATCTCCGGCAAGCCCAATTCCTTCAAAAATTCATTATGTTTTTTACGAGCCTCTTCGATTTTGGCATCTGTTTCTTTTAGTTGACGGTTAACATCAAGTAAGTCAATGGGTTCTTCCTCTACCGAAAGATTTACATATCGGGTGATGTTGAGGTTGAAATCGTTGTCGCGGATTTCGGTCAAAGACACATTGCGCGAAAAACGCGGTATGTCGGAGCGGTTTTTATATGCCGAGACAATACGTTCTATGTCTTCTTCGCGTAAATAATTCTGACGTTTGCCCTTTTCGTAATATTCAGAGGCATTTATAAACAATACATCTTCTGAATTTCTGCATTTTTTCAACACCAAAATGCAGACAGGTATGCCCGTAGAATAAAAGAGGTTTGAAGGTAGTCCAATTACGGCATCAATATTGTCGTCTTCGATGAGTTTTTTGCGGATTGTTTCTTCCTTGCCGCCACGGAACAAAACTCCGTGAGGAAGTATTATCGCCATAACACCGCCATCGCTGAGGAAATGAAAGCCGTGAAGCAAAAATGCAAAATCTGCCGCAGATTTTGGTGCAACTCCGTAACGTGCAAACCTGAAATCTTTTGCAGTTTCCTCGGTAGGATCCCATCTGAGCGAAAAGGGCGGATTGGCTACTATTGCGTCAAATTCGATTTTGTGCGCCGGATTTGCCTCGCGCAGAATGTCCCAATCGTTGGCAAGGGTGTCGCCGTGGTGGATTTCAAACTCGCTGTCTTTAACGCCGTGAAGGAGCATATTCATACGGGCGAGGTTGTAGGTGGTGATGTTCTTTTCCTGACCGTAGATTTTGCCAATGACGTTTTTGCCCATCTGACGGCGCACATTCAATAGCAACGACCCAGAACCGCAGGCAAAGTCCAAAACCTTGCTAAGCGACTTTTTGGGCCCTGATTGTGGATTATGACAATCCAATATCACTATTTGCGACAAGATGGACGAAATGTTTTGAGGTGTATAAAATTCGCCTGCTTTCTGTCCCGAACCCGCCGCAAACTGTCCGATAAGATATTCGTAGGCATCGCCAAGGTAGTCGTCGTCGGAGGCAAAATTTTTCAAGCCATCTTCCAATGTGGAAATCACCTTGCAGAGTAGTTTGTTGCGGCTGGTGTAATCCTTGCCGAGTTTTTCGGAATTGAGGTTGATTTCAGAAAACAACCCTTTGAACGAACTTTCAAACGAATCTTCTTCGATAAATTTGAAACCCTTTTCCAATGTCCGCAAAAGTTCCTCGTCTTGTTTGTCGGCAAGGTTGGCGATATTGCTCCACAAATAGTCTGGCTGAATAACATAATGATTGCGCTTACGCATTTGGTTTTCAAACAATTCAACATCATCGGGATTGTCTTTGTACCATTGCTGTAACGAACCGTGATATTCCTCGCCCAATTCTTTTTGAGCCGACTTTTCGTAACTGTCTGAAAGGTGTTTCAAAAACAGAAACGAAAGCATATAATCGCGGAAATCGTCCGCCATCATTGCTCCTCTTAATCTGTCGGCAATGCTCCAAAGCGTCTTGCCGAGTTCTTGTTGGTTATTTTGTGCCATTATTAGTTTTCGTCGTTTTTCATTAATTGTTTTAAATCGGCAGATAATGATTGCCGTTTTTTTGTAGAGACGCAAAATTTTGCGTCTTTACGTCAGGCAGACGTGAAAATTTTGCGTCTCTACGTCAGGCAGACGTGAAAATTTTGCGTCTCTACGGCAGGCAGGCATAAAAATTTTGCGCCTCTACGGTTGTATTATTTCATCATTTCTGGCATTTCCGCAAACACCGAATCGTTTAATTTATCCTGTGCCCACCGTGCCGGGTTCGTTTCTATGTAATCAGCAATGCGGTTCATCTCGTCAAAATCGCGGACAATGTGGTCGTGATACCGTGGTTGCCACGCAAAAAATATTCCCTTTTCACGAGCGTGTTTTGTAACACCTATTTTAAAACCGCGCACAATAGATGCCAAATTTTTGGATTGCGGACCAAAATAATTACCGCCATTTTCTGGTAGAGACGCAAAATTTTGCGTCTCTACGGCAACGGTGGTGGCATTTTCCAATTTGTGAATAATTATAATCCCGTGTATATGATTAGGCATTACAACCCATAATGGTGCCTCTGCGTGCGGAAAATGCAAAGGAATTGATTTCCAACATTCCATCGCAATGTTACCTAATTCTGTGTAGTTCATTTTGGCTTCTTTGTTTTCGTCATAAACAATTTCGCCGAAAAAATGTTCACGTTTTTGGGTGCATATCGTAACGAAATACATTCCGCCGCTGTAATTGTGCCACGCTGCCCGTGCCGATGGTATTCTGTATTTATTTCTAAATTTTTCTTCTGTCATTGTTATATTGTTTATTGTTTGATGGTTGTTCGTAGAGACGCAAAATTTTGCGTCTCTACAATCGTCACGCCATCGTCCGCATTTGATTCGCCGCGCCGCCAACCTGCCGTTTGATACACCACGCCGCCAACCTGCCGTAGAGACGCAAAATTTTGCGTCTCTACACCCGCCGCACAAACATCCGCTGCATCAATCCTTTTTTGTGCTGCTGCAACATTTGCAGTTTCTTTTCTGTTTCTTCTATTGCCGTATCGATGGACGATAAACACGCCGCTATTTTGCGCTGTTCGGCGAGGGTGGGGAAACAAACGGACAAGGAACCCAACACGCTTGGATTTATCGCTGGATAACTTGTTCCTGTACATTTATCCAAAACACTTTTTACAAAATCATCTTTATGAAGAACAAAGTAAATAAATTTAGAATCAGATATTTCCTTTGTGCAACGTATAACAGCATAACCCGTAGAAGCAATATAATTAGAACAATTGAAATCTACATAAAGATTGTTTTTTTGATAAGGCCTAACTGTCTGAAAAAGAATATCATCCCTATGGAACTGTCTTTGCGCTCTACTTGGTGCATTAAGCAACTGTACAATTTGTCGTTTTTGTAATCTGCCTGAACATACACTTTCTAAATCAATATAATAAAATTCCGTAGGAATAGGTTCAAGTGATTTAGGATTTATTTCCGCAATATCCCCTAACGTTTTCACCTGCCAATCCCCTGAAAATTCAGGAAACCGCAATTCGGGTACAATGGTTGGGTTTGTAGAGACGCAAAATTTTGCGTCTCTACCGTGTCCGTTACCGCGTCCGTATGTCGTACCGTGTGTTTTCGGAAACAATTTCTGCATCAATCCTTTTTTATGTTGTTTCAACAATTCGATTTTGTCGCCAACGGATTTTATCAAATCGTCTAACGATGACAGACATAAGGCTATTTTGCGCTGTTCGGGGAGGATGGGGGAAATTGGTATTTGCAATTTTTTTAATGCGGGCATATTAACAGATAACAATCCACCTGCATTTGTATTTGATTTGCACCATTCGTCAATAATAAACATATAATGATAAAAATACATCATATCAATTAAATTATCGAACGATTTACGTTTTGTTAAAAACGTAAATTGTTGATTCGCAAGCGAATCAACAATTATTAATGCGTGTTCTCCAATAGTCGCTGTCGTTGCCAAAATAATTGAATACGCAGGAAATAAACCACTATTTTTGACTGCATCGGGCGTTATATGTTGTATCGAATCTGACAAAATAGTTCCATTCTGTCTAATATCTTCCATTCTAAACCACGGAATCGTTCCATTTTCCCAAAATTTAGGATTAGATTTGGATGGCGTATATCCATTTTTCATTACGAATATAGTCTCCATCGTATATACCTGCCAATCGTCGTGAAATTCTGGGAAACGCAATTCGGGTGTATATTGTTTATTATCTTGCATCTTTGAAGCCGTTTTTAAGTATGGTTAAAAAGATTTCGTTGTTGGCCTTTGCGTCTTTGATGAATGCATCAATAGACAACACATACGTTCCAACTAAATATTTTGTCGGGTCATCGAGTGTTAGTTGCAGCGAAACTTCTTTGTAATACAAACTATCTTTTGAGAACAAGGGTGTGTATTCGTCGTTAATTAACGACAGTTTGAAATCGTCGTTAAATTCCACGATGGCGTAAAACCACATTCTCTGAATCTTGTTCGGATAGTATTTCAACAACTTTATGGCACGTTGTTTTAGTTGGCTGATTGCCTCTTCTGCTTTTGCCAACTTTATACCGCGTTTTTTTAGTTCGATAATTACCACATCCACCGACCTATTCTCTGTATTGGAAGGGTCGTTTGAAAACATAACTACGATGTCGGGGCGGTCGTTGTTTTTTTCTGTGGACGATTGTGTAATTTCGTCAAGCACTTCTTTCATAGTGCGTTCGCTCATTGCTGTGGTGTATGTCATATACTTGTTGTCCAACAACCAAAGGTTGTTGCTG
The DNA here is from genome assembly GCA_017417315.1 of Bacteroidales bacterium. Classification (GTDB taxonomy): domain Bacteria; phylum Bacteroidota; class Bacteroidia; order Bacteroidales; family UBA3824; genus UBA3824. The sequence continues at coordinate 86,953 of JAFPZK010000053.1, read as the reverse complement.
TACATACTGTCGAATGCACCCTCGTGCAATACCGAGCGTTGTGGCAAAATGATATTATGAAGGTCGGCTTCCGAGTTCTTGTCTGTCAATTGCTCTACTTTTGAAATGATTTTTTCCCTATACAAAATGTATTGGGCAAGTGTCCTTGACGATACGTCCAAAGCCTTGTTGTATTTGTCGTCGTCCAAAGACTGAGCCTCCAAAATATCCTTTTGATCGCGCAAAAAGCGTCTTTGCGCCTCTTCTATGGATTTGGAACGTTCAATAATTCCAACTTCGTTATTGTCAAAATAGCCGAGAAGGTGCGGATATGTTTTGCCTAATGATTCTCTTGTGCGTAAGTTCTGTTCTTTGATTGTAGGGATTTCCTGTTCAACAATTTCGGAAACCTTTTGCCTGAACAATAGTTTTATTTCCCTTAATTCAACTTCTTTTATGGTAAGCACTTGCCGTGCTGCATCTACTTTGCCGTTGAACAATGTAGAATGTAAAATGAACACTATTCTGTAACCAAACGGCGGCAGATTTTCCAATGCGATGATGTCGTCTAATATTTGTGTCCTGTCATCAACGCAAAGGGCGGTCATAAGGAAAGTTTCTAATTGAGAATCTGTCTTTTCTATCGCATAATCGATGAAAGAGTTATCAAACATTCTGATATTGCTACTGTCTATCGTTACATTTTGCATATCAGGAATGTCTGATTTTGTGATAGTTCTTTCATAAGAGCCAACAGAATGTTTCTTGTTTTTATGAGGGACATTAATTCGAAAAGCAATTTTGAAGTCTTTGCCTGCATTTTTTAGCATATAAAACCTTGGATAAAACTCCTGTAATATCTGCTTATGGAGATTGTCGGGTGTTATAACAGTATAACTGCTCAATCTCTGCATTGAGCAATCTTTGAATGTAAGCGTAGTTTCTTGTTTGGTTTCATTACTGTTAGTCAAAACCATATCAGTTTTTTCCTTATCAAATTCGTCATTGAAAGTAAAAGTTCTGTGCTTGCCATCGAAATAACTCGAAACTTCTATCTTGTTAAAATAACTGAGATATACCAAACGACCTACGCCTTTGTGTGTTTCCTCATCAACTTTCAGTAATTCACAAAACTTGTCGTAATGAATATCAGTAAAGCCGTCACCGTTGTCTGTTATCTCCACTTGCAACGTTTCCTGTTTTTCGAAGGAATCAATTTGAATGTTCACATTAATTTTCGTTGCATTAGCGTCGAGAGAATTGGCAATCGCTTCCTTGAAAACCTGCTCCAAGGAAGGATTTTGAAAGAACAATTTAACTGCCTGTTTGGTATTAACTTTCATAGTGCTATGCTCTTTTAGTGTAACACAAAAGTATGCGCAAAGATAATGATTTATTTTATATTTTCATACGCCGATAGTCCTGAAATTTCTTTGCCGTTTGCCAAGGTTTTTAGTAGTGGGGCGAGGTCTGCCATAAGTTGGTTTTCTTTTTTGGCTTTTTCGCGCCAACCGAGGTTGAGCGGTGCTAAAAGGTCGTCGAGTTTGTCAGAGTCAAAAATCATTCGGTCGAGGATTTGTTTGATGAATGTTTTTAACGCTTCTATCGCCAAACCGTGTGTTTCGGCAATTTGGGCTACGGCGGCGTTGTTTTTACGCTCTTTGAATGCGATGTAACCGTCTTTGATTTCCTGTACGGTTTTGCCGTTGATGCCATCGCCAACTTCGAGCGTGTTGATGTACTCCTCGATGTCGTCTCGTTCGTCGAAAAGGTTGGCGGCGGCGCGTACACGTGCAATCAACTGATCCTTAGTGAGTTTTTCTTTGGTGTGATAGCCCGTGTACTGCGAAATCAGTTGCATTATATAATCGTAGTCTACCACAACGGAGGCAAACAAGATAAACTCAAAATCAATATCGTCTAATTCAGACTGTTTGCCTTCTTTGTGTGCGGTGTCGCTGCTGCGTTTGAGGTCGCGGGCGGTGTCGAGATATGCGCCGCGTAGTAGGCAAAGGTCGTTGTCGTCAATGAGACTTTCAATTTTTTCCTTGTCATCTTCCGTTAAGTCGGTGTATTGGCTGAGTTGCGTTTTTAGGCGTTGAACCTCTTTGAAAGCCTGTATAAATGCAACTTTTTCGCCGTCGGTGTTGAGGTTGGCTATATCGTCGGTGTTGATTTCCTCGTTCCACGACATAAGTTTTTTGAGGTCTTGCACCTTTTCTTCGTATTTCTGCAAAATATTTTTGGCAGGTTCTACGAGCCACACTTCGCGTATTGTCTCCTTATCGCCTTCCGAAAATAGTTGGATGGCCTCGTCGGTTTCTTGTTGTTGGTTTCTGAAATCCAAGATGTTGCCGTAAGGTTTTGAATCGTTGAGTATTCTGTTGGTACGCGAAAAAGCCTGAACAAGTCCGTGGTATTTCAGTTTTTTGTCCACATACAAGGTGTTGAGGTATTTGGAGTCGAAACCCGTCAAAAGCATATCCACAACAATAGTGATGTCGGTTTTGTTTTGATGCGGATAATCTTTTTCAGGATATTTCTGCGCCTTTATTCTTGTCTGAACGTCCTGATAATACGAATCAAACTCGTTGATAGAGTGATTGGTGGAATAACGCCGATTGTAATCGTCGATAATCTTTTCGAGAGCCAATTTCTTTTTTTCGGGTTCTTGATGATTGTCGCGATATTCGTTTGGCAAATCTTCCTGAATCTGCTGAATGTCTTTGTTGTCGTATGCAGGCGGAGAGAATAGACAAGTGATATTAAGCGGCTTGTAATCAGGGTTTTCATCTACATTTTTTTGCTGTTCCTGCTCAAAAACATTGTAATATTCTATGGCGTCGTTGATTGATGAAGTTGCAAAAATGGCGTTAAACTTTCTTTGACTGGTGGCAGCATCGTGCTTTTGTATTACAGAACGCACCACAGCCTGTTTTTTGATTGTGCCGTTGCCGTCGAAGTCTGTGTCGGCGGGTACAAAATAATCCACGTGGAATCGCAGCACGTTTTTGTCTCTGATGGCATCGGTAATGGTGTAAGAGTGAAGGAGGTTTTGAAAAACGTCTTGCGTAGTCATATAACGAGCCTCCTCGCCTGTGGCGGTAATCGTTTTTGCGTTTTTATCAAAAATGGGAGTTCCTGTAAAACCAAAAAGCCTTGCATTAGGGAAAAACTCTTTTATCGCCTTGTTGTTTTCGCCAAACTGAGAACGGTGGCACTCATCGAAAATAAAGACAAGACGTTGATTTTTAATCGCTTTGAGTTGCTCCCGATAATGCGAATCAAGGGCGATGCCGAGTTTTTGGATTGTGCAAACTATTATTTTATCGGCATAGTTGGTGCTGAGCATACGTCTTACAAGTTCACCCGTATTGGTGTTTTCCTCCACACATTTTTCTTGAAAACGGTTGAACTCGTCGCGAGTCTGCTTGTCTAAGTCTTTGCGGTCTACTACAAAAAGGCACTTGTCGATGTTAGGATTGTCTTTCATCAAAGTGGCTGCCTTGAAAGAGGTGAGGGTCTTTCCGCTGCCTGTGGTGTGCCAGATGTATCCGTTGCCACGGTTTTCTTCGATACATTTCATTATCGCCTTTACGGCATAGATTTGGTATGGACGCATTATAAGAATACGCCTTTCGGTCTCCAACAAAACCATATAACGGCTTATCATTACGCCGAGTTTTTCTTTTTTGAGGAAACTTTCGGCAAAATTGTCAAGGCGGCTTACTCTTTCGTTTTGACGATTAGCCCATTGATATACAGGCAAATACTGTTCTTCGGCATTGAAGTTGAAGTATTTGTTATTGTTGTTGGCAAAATAATATGTGTTGGTAAAATTGCTAACTGCAAAAATCTGAATGAAACACAACAGTGTATTTTGATAGCCGTTGCCTGAGTCGTTTTTGTAGTCGATAATCTGCTGCATTGCTCGGCGCGGACTTACGTCTACGGTTTTGAGTTCTATCTGCATAACGGGCAATCCGTTGATAAGCAACACCACGTCGTAACGCTGAAAACTGTTGCGCGTGTTGATTTTGAGTTGTGTTACAAACTCAAAATCGTTTTTGCACACGTCTTTGGTGTTGATAAGCGAATATTGCAGAGGCGTTTCGTCCTGACGCATAAAAGTATTGATAGTCCTCAGTTTTTTTGAGGCTTCAAATACGTCGGAAGTAACAATTTCGTCCAAAAGTCGGGCAAATTCCAAGTCAGTAAGATTGACATAGTTATGTCTGTTGAACTTCTGTCTGAAATTCTCCTCCAATGCCTTGCGATCCTTTATGTCCTCTCTGTAAGTGAATTTCAGATTAGACGAAAGGATGTTAATTAGGTTATTTTCAATGTCTTTTTCGAGCATAATATTTTGCGTGTTTACAACACTTGCAAAATTAGCATAATTTGCGTAAAAGGAAAAATTTTTCTTCATTAAATATAAATCTCTCCCCCCTTCCGTATTTCCCGTACCCTGCCATCCGCAATTCTCGTATCTGCCCTTCGTAAAAATACGTATAAAATTTTATAACCCATTACGAACAATCGGTATTGCACAAAAAACGTTGCCGCCGTAACTTTGCGTTGTGTAAAAATCAAAACAAAACGCAAATGACAGACATAGGATTATACTCCCAAGAAAACGAACACGATGCTTGCGGTATCGGTTTGCTCGTTGATTTGAAGGGTAACAAGACTCACCAACTTGTGGCAGACGCACTTACTGTGCTCGAAAACCTCAAACACCGCGGTGCTGAGGCTGCCGACAACAAAACCGGCGACGGTGCCGGTATTCTCGTGCAAATTCCGCACGAATTTATCCTATTGCAGGGCATTCCCGTGCCCGAAAAACTTAAATATGGCGCGGGAATGGTGTTCCTGCCCAAAGATAAAGCACTCGGCGACAAATATTTAGCCGCCATTATTGAAGAAACCGAAAACGCAGGTCTCGAACTTTTAAAAGTGCGCGAAGTGCCCGTTAATTCCGACATTCTCGGCGAGGAGGCTCACGCTGCCGAACCACGTATCGTCCAAATCTTTATCACAGGCGCCGACGATGTTGCACGTTTCGAAACCCAACTTTACCTCCTACGCAAACGTATCGAGGCAAAAATCCAAGACAATGATTTCTACGTTGTCTCGCTTTCAAATAGAACAATCATATACAAAGGTATGCTGTCGTCGATGCAATTAAGACAGTATTACAACGACCTTTCAAACCCGAACTTCACAAGCGGTCTTGCCCTTGTGCACTCACGTTTCAGCACCAACACATTCCCCACTTGGCCATTGGCACAGCCTTTCCGTATGCTTGCCCACAACGGCGAAATCAACACCATCCGTGGCAACCGCAAATGGATGGAGGCTCGCGAAAGCGTTCTCCGCTCCGAGGCTTTGGGCGGATTAGAAAACTTCTCGCCTATTATTCAGGCAGATATGAGCGACAGCGCAGCGTTCGACAATGTGCTCGAATTCTTTGTTCGCTCAGGAATGAGCCTGCCCCACGCTATGGCTATGATGGTGCCCGAATCGTTTAACGAAAAGAATCCTATAAGCGCCAAAATCAAGGCGTTCTACGAATATCACTCCATATTGATGGAGCCTTGGGACGGTCCTGCAGCCCTCATCTTTACCGACGGTCGCTATGCAGGTGGAATGCTCGACAGAAATGGTCTTCGTCCTGCCCGTTACGCAATCACCACCGACGGAAAACTTATCCTTTCGTCTGAGGTTGGCTGTCTGCATATCGACGCCGACAAAATCAAGGTTAACGGTCGCCTCAAACCCGGCAAAATGGTGCTTATCGACACCGAAACAGGCATCATTCATTCCAACGACGAAATCAAACAGCAACTTGCCGACGAGTGCGATTATTCGGGATGGCTGCAAGAAAACCGTATCGAACTTGCCAAACTGCACTCAGGCCGTCACGCTGCCAACACGGTAGACAATTTTAAACAAAAACTCCGCTGTTTTGACTTTACCCGCGAGGATATCGAACGCACCATTACTCCTATGTGTGCCAATGCGCAAGAGCCGCTCGCTTCTATGGGCAACGACACTCAGTTGGCTGTGCTGTCCGATCGTCCGCAATTGTTGTTCAACTATTTCCGCCAACAGTTTGCGCAGGTTACCAACCCGCCTATCGACCCCATCCGCGAGGAACTTGTGATGTCGCTCACCGAATATATCGGCGCGGTAAGTATGAGCATCCTCAACCCCGACCCGAGCAACTGCAAGATGGTTCGTCTGCCGCAGCCCGTGCTCACCAACACCGAACTCGACACCCTCTGCAATATCCGTTACAAGGGTTTCAACACCGAAAAACTGCCGATTCTTTTCGAAAAGTCAAAAGGTGCGCAAGGTCTTGAAGAGGCAATCGAACGGCTTTGCAAAGAGGCGGAACTCTCTGTTGACAAAGGAATTAACTACATAATCCTCAGCGACCGTGGCATCGACAAAGACCACGCCGCAATTCCGTCGCTCTTGGCTGTAAGTGCCATTCACCATTACCTTGTAAGCATCAAAAAACGTGTTCAGACAGCCCTGATTGTAGAATCGGGCGAAATCCGCGAGGTAATGCACGCGGCGTTGCTGCTCGGTTTTGGCGCAAGCGCAATCAACCCCTACATGGCTTTTGCAGTCATCGACGACCTCGTAAAGAACGACGAACTCCAACTCGACTACGCCACCGCCGAAAAGAACTACATCAAGGCCATCGACAAGGGCCTGCTCAAAATAATGAGCAAGATGGGCATCAGCACCATACGCTCGTTCCGTGGCGCAAAAATCTTTGAATCCATCGGACTCGGCGGCGAGTTCCTCACCAAATACTTCGGCACAAGGAAATGCAGCGTTGGCGGCGTCGGTCTCGACTACATCGCCAAAGACGCAATCCGCATGCACGCGCAAGGCTTTGACACAGAGGTTGACGACGAAAAACTCCTGCCCTACATCGGACAGTTTTCCTTCCGCAAGGACGGCATACGCCACGCCTGGACTCCCGAGGCAATCGCCGCACTGCAAATTTCTACGCGCACCGGCAACTATCAGAAATTCAAAGAGTTTACCTCAATCATCGACAACAAGCCCGAACCCATTTTCTTGCGCGATTATTTCAAATTCAAGACTAATCCAATTTCTATCGACGAGGTAGAACCCGCCGAAAACATTGTTAAACGCTTTATCGGTGCGGCAATGTCGTTCGGAGCAATAAGCAAAGAGGCTCACGAGGCTATCGCTCTTGCACTCAATAAATTACAGAGCCGCAGCAACACTGGCGAAGGCGGCGAAGACAATGCCCGTTTCTACGAAAAGAAAGACGGAGTTTCGCTCAGCAGTGCCATCAAGCAGGTGGCAAGCGGACGTTTTGGTGTAACGGCAGAATACCTTGTAAACGCCTCTGAAATTCAAATTAAAGTGGCTCAGGGCGCAAAACCCGGCGAGGGTGGTCAGTTGCCCGGATTTAAGGTTAACGAGGTGATTGCCAAAACTCGTAACTCTATTCCGGGAATCTCGCTCATTTCGCCCCCGCCTCACCACGATATTTACTCTATCGAAGACCTTGCACAGTTGATTTACGACCTCCGCAACGTTAACCCCAAAGCCAAAATAAGCGTAAAACTCGTTGCCGAAACCGGCGTGGGAACAATTGCGGCAGGCGTTGCAAAAGCCAAAGCCGACCTGATTGTCATCTCCGGCGCAGAAGGCGGCACGGGTGCATCTCCCGCATCGTCAATACGTTACGCGGGAATTTCGCCCGAAATAGGACTTGCCGAAACTCAGCAGACTTTGGTTTTAAACAACCTTCGTTCGCAGGTGGAGGTTCAGGTAGACGGACAGTTAAAAACAGGTCGCGACGTCATCGCAATGGCACTTCTCGGCGCAGGCGAGTTCGGCTTCGGAACGGCTCAGTTGATAGTGCTTGGCTGTGTATTAATGCGTAAATGTCATACCAATGCTTGTCCCGTGGGCGTGGCTACACAAGACCCCAAACTCCGCGAGCGTTTCCTCGGCCGCAGCGAATATCTCGTAAACTACTATATGTTTCTTGCCCAAGAGGTTAGAGAGTATTTGGCTCAGATGGGATTCCGCAAGTTCAGCGACATCATCAGCCGCACCGACCTCATCGAAATTGATCAGACCAAGTTTACCGACAAGACCCGCACTCTCGACTTTGCCAAGATGCTCACACGCATCAACAACGGCGCAGATGTTTTCAAAACTCAGGACAACTGCCACACTCTGCCCGAGGTGCTCGACAACAAGATTATCACAGGCACAGCCGAGGCAATGGACACCAAACGTCCCGTAAGTCTATATTACAACATCATCAACACCGACCGTGCAGTGGGCGCAATGCTCTCTGGCACAATAGCCAAGAAATATGGTTGCAACGGACTTCCCGACGGCACTATCAACATCCAATTCCGTGGTTCGGCAGGACAGAGTTTCGGAGCGTTCCTTGCCAAAGGTGTCAACTTCAAACTCGAAGGCGAGGCCAACGACTATGTGGGCAAAGGTCTTTCGGGCGGCTCAATAAGCATTTACCCGGCTCACAACGCTATATTTGCCCCTGAAGAAAATATAATTGCCGGCAACACAATACTTTACGGCGCAACATCAGGCGAAATTTACATCAACGGACGTGTAGGCGAACGTTTTGCAGTGCGCAACTCAGGTGCCACAGCCGTGGTAGAGGGCACGGGCGATCATTGCTGCGAATATATGACAGGCGGTCGCGTGGTGGTGCTCGGCACTACGGGACGAAACTTTGCAGCCGGTATGTCGGGCGGTTTGGCTTACGTGTGGGACAAAAACCACAACTTCGACTACTACTGCAATATGGATATGATTGAACTCAGCCTTATTGAAGAAAAAGCCCGTCGCAACGAACTTCGCGCCCTCATCGAAAACCACTACAAGCACACAAATTCGCCCTTGGCAAAACGTATGCTCGACGATTGGGACAAATACATCGAGGAGTTCATTCAGGTAACGCCTATCGAATACAAGCGCGTGCTCCACGAAGAGGCTCTGCGCGAAATTGAGAAAAAAATGAAAAACGTTCAACAAGAGTAAAAAGAGGGAGGATTAAGAAATGGGAAATCCAAAAGCATTCATCACAATACCCCGACAAGAATCGGGACACCGCCCCGTTCACGAGCGAATCAAAGATTTCAGCGAGGTGGAACAAACTCTCAACGAGGGAGGTAGAATTTTGCAGACTTCGAGATGTATGGACTGCGGCGTGCCTTTCTGTCATTGGGCTTGTCCGCTCGGCAATAGGCAACCCGAATGGCAAGATGCCGTTTACAAAGGTAAATGGGAATTGGCATACAAAATTCTCTCCGAAACCAATGATTTTCCGGAGTTTACAGGTCGTATCTGTCCCGCCCTCTGCGAAAAAAGTTGCGTTCTCAACCACTGCATCGACGCTCCCGTAACCATACGCGAAAACGAATGTTCCATCATCGAAAAGGCTTTTGCCGAAGGCTTTATTCAGCCCAAAACATATAAAAGAAACGGCAAAAAAGTGGCTGTTATTGGCGCAGGTCCGGCAGGTTTGTCCACCGCTGTGCAACTCAACAAACGCGGCTACAAGGTAACTATTTTCGACAAAATGGAAGATGCAGGCGGACTTGTTCGCTACGGCATACCAAACTTTAAATTAGACAAATACGTGGTAACACGCCGCACCAACCTTATGCGAGAAGAAGGTATTGAATTTAAATTTGGCGAAACCATCGACCCGCAAAAACTTCCGCAAGGTTTTGACGCATACGTAATTGCAACAGGCACTCCCACCGCCCGCGACCTCAAAATCGAGGGACGTGAACTCAAAGGCATATATTTCGCATTGCAGATGCTCACTCAGCAAAACGAGATTCTCGCAGGCAAAACCTTTAAGAAAGAGGAACTTGTAAACGCCAAAGGCAAGCGCGTGCTTGTAATCGGCGGCGGCGACACCGGCAGCGACTGTATAGGCACTTGTCACCGTCAGGGCGCAAAGAGCGTTACCCAGATTGAGATTATGCCCAAACCGCCCGAGGGACACAACCCTGCCACACCTTGGCCCAATTGGCCTGTCATCCTCAAAACCACCACAAGCCACGAAGAAGGCTGCACCCGCCGTTGGTGCCTCACATCCAACAAGTTTATCGGCGACAACGATGGCAACCTCAAAGGCGTTGAAGTAGAGGAAGTTGAATGGATTCCCGCACAAGACGGAGGTCGCCCCACAATGAAACCCACTGGCAAAAAAGAAGTTATCGAATGTGAGATGGTGCTTCTTGCAATGGGATTTCTCAAACCCGAACATCCGCAGTTTGCCGACAACGTTTTCCTTGCTGGCGACGCTCAATCGGGCGCATCTCTCGTGGTCCGCGCCATCGCCTCTGGCCGCAAAACCGCCGAAGCAGTGGATAAATTTTTGAAATAATCTAACTACGAAAAACACGAAAAACGCTAAAATTTTTCGTGCTTTTCGCGTTTTTCGTAGTTTAAAATAAAAAGTATGCAAAAATTACATTTTACAAAGATGCACGGTTTGGGCAACGATTACATCTATTTCAATGTAATAGACCACCCATTGCCCAATCCAAATGCTTTGTCGGTAACGCTCAGCGACCGTCACAAAGGTATCGGCGGCGACGGCATAGTCCTCATCGGAAAATCTTCTGCCGGCGATTTCAGTATGCGCATTTTTAACGCCGACGGTTCAGAAGCCAAAATGTGCGGTAATGCCTCGCGCTGCATAGGCAAATACCTATACGACAAAGGCTTGACCGACAAGACCATCATCCGCCTCGAAACCCTCTCCGGCATCAAAACCCTGAAACTAAACCTCTCTCCGTCGGGCGAGGTAGAAACAGTAACGGTGTCGATGGGCGAAGGCAAATTGTTGGCACTTCCGTCGGGCATAATCAACGGCGAAGAAATAGAAGTTCTCGGTCAAAAATTCACCGCCACGGCGATAGATATGGGCAATCCGCATCTTGTTCTTTTTGTCAACAACGCCGAAACAGTGGACGTTGCCAACATCGGCGCACGTCTCGAAACCGACCCTAAATTTCCCGACCGCATCAATGTAGAGTTTGTCCAAATAATCAACCGCAACCATATCCGTATGCGAGTTTGGGAACGTGGCAGCGGCATCACACAAGCCTGCGGCACAGGTGCTTGCGCCTCGTCCGTAGCCTGCGCAATGGCCAACCTCACCGCCCCCGACAACTGCCTCGTCCAAATGGACGGCGGAAGCCTACATATCACGTGGAATCCCGCTACACAGCAAGTGTTGATGTCAGGAACGGCGAATACGGTGTTTGAGGGAGAGGTGGTGGTTGAGAATTGAAAGTGATTCAACGATGTTATTTCTCGAAGGAAATGATTTGGTGACAATTTGTCACCGATTCATTTCCTTTGTCTTTCAACCTCTGTTTTAATTTTTTTTTTTGAGAACATAAACAAAGTATCGAAAAGTTTTGCTAAATTTGCAACGTTGCTTAATTAAAGCAAATTGTTTAACCAATCATAATTATTTATGAGATAAAAACAGACAGAATTTATTAACATATAAAGCATTGACTATTATTCACATTCAAAACAAAAGCGTCGCAAACTCTTGATTTTGAATCGGAAGTAATAAAATTCACTCGCAGAGTGTCTTAGACTCTTCCGTTGTACCCAGTTTGTTAATGCTCGCACCGCGTAAGGTGTGGGCAAATTCTATGGGTACAACGGGGTTCTCGCGACGCTCCTCGTGAATGTGATAGAAAGGCTCACGCCTTATTTTATGCCGATAAGTGATTGATAGCGAATGCGATAAACTATCAATCAAAATGGCAAACAACGATTTGAAGAACGCAAAAAAAGCCAAAAAAGATGAGTTTTATACTCAACTTGTTGATATTGAGTTGGAACTAAAACATTACAAAGACCACTTTAAAGGAAAGACCGTTCTTTGTAATTGCGATGACCCACGTATCAGCAACTTCTTTCATTATTTTAGTTATAGTTTTGAGCACTTGGGCTTGAAGAAACTTATAACCACTTGCTACAAAAACCAAAGTCGTGATCTGTTTTCAAAAAGTGATTCAGAACGCGCTATTTGGCTCGAATATAATGGAGACAAAAATGGCAACAGAATACCAGACCCAGAGGAAATTGGAATTAATTATCTAAAAGGGGACGGTGATTTCCGTAGCCCCGAATGTATTGAACTTTTGAAACAAGCCGACATAGTAGTAACTAATCCGCCGTTTTCTCTGTTTCGCGAGTATGTGGCGCAATTAATTGAATATAACAAAAAGTTTATCATAATAGGAAATGTAAATGCAATTTCGTATAAGGAAATATTTCAATTGATAAAGAATAATAAACTTTGGCTTGGGGCAAGTATTCATAGTGGCGATAGGGAGTTTGGTGTTCCTACTGATTATCCACTGAATGCGGCAGGATGTCGTCAAGACGAAAATGGCAACAAGTACATTCGTGTCAAGGGTGTTAGATGGTTTACAAATCTTGATTACAAAGAACGTCACGAGGATTTAATACTCTACAAAATGTTTAATGCAAAAGAATATCCGAAGTACGAAAACTATGATGCTATAAATGTTGATATTACAAATGAAATACCATCTGATTATTATCAGACTATTGGTGTTCCAATTACGTTTTTGGATAAATACAATCCAGACCAATTTGAAATAGAGGCACTCGGCATTGTTGGCAGTTGTGATTTTCTTAATAATAGAGAAATGGAAATTTTGGATAAAGAAGGTAATCCAACAGGAAAGTATACTTTCAATGCCAAAGGAACATTGTATCGAAAACATAATCCGTTAGTGGATAAGAAGGTGGCAGCGTTCAAAGATAGACAAACAGGTGAATTGTATCAAAGTATTTACGCCCGCATCCTTATCCGCCGCAAACAGCAATCCAAACTTGCCCTTGCCGCCGAACCCACAACTCCGTTTAACCATTAAATAACAACGACTTATGGAAATTGAATTGCACAAAATCACAATTCGTGACCTGACAAACGGTTACGAAGACAACGCCGAAAGTGGTGTAAAGGCTTTTGGCGGCAAACTCGATGTGCGTCCGCCGTATCAGCGCGAATTTGTCTACAATGACAAACAGCGCGACGCTGTTATCGACACTGTTACAAACGGTTTCCCGTTAAACGTGATGTATTGGGCTACCCGCGACGATGGCACTTACGAAATCATTGACGGTCAGCAACGTACAATTTCAATTTGTCAGTATGTAAACGGTGATTTTGCGTTTTTCTTCAAATATTTCTACAACTTGAAGCAAGACGAGGCGGACAAAATTCTGGATTACGAACTGCAAATTTACATTTGCAGCGGTTCCGATAGTGAAAAACTCAAATGGTTTCGCACTATCAACATTGCCGGTGAAAAACTCACCGAACAAGAACTCCGAAACGCCGTATATTCAGGCAGTTGGGTGAGCGACGCCAAGCGTTATTTCTCCAAAAACAATTGCGCGGCATACGGCTTGGCGAGCAAGTATCTCAACGGTTCGCCCATACGTCAGGACTATCTCGAAACTGCGCTCAGTTGGATTGCCCGCAACATTGGCATCGAGATTTATATGGGCAAGCATCAGCACGACAACAATGCCATCGAACTTTGGAATTATTTTCAAAGCGTAATCTCTTGGGTGAAAGCAATTTTCCCAAAATATCGCAAAGAAATGAAAGGCGTGGATTGGGGTTTGCTTTACGATAAGTTTCACAACCAAAACCTTAACGTTCAGCAACTTGAATCCCGAGTGTCAGAATTAATGAAAGACTCCGACGTTCAGAAAAAATCCGGCATTTATCCCTACGTCCTCGACGGCGACGAAAAGCATCTCGGCATCCGCGCCTTCGACGACAACACCAAGCGCGAAGTCTATGAAAATCAGAACGGTATCTGCAAAATTTGCGGCGAACATTTCGAAATTGAACAGATGGAAGCCGACCACATCACGCCGTGGTGTCAGGGCGGACACACCGTCAAGGAAAACTGCCAAATGCTCTGCCGCAAGTGCAACCGGGAGAAGTCGGGGAAGTGATTAAATCTTTGACGAAAATTCAGATAGAAGAACTACACTTTAATCATATCCACGCCCAACACCATCGAAATCTTAGCCAATGTCGAAAGCGTGAAATTATGACCGCCGCCAATCCACTTGGAAACGGCGGCTTCGGACGTTCCGACAAGGCGTGCGAACTCCTTTTGCGACAACCCTTTACGACGCAGTGCTTCGTAAATTTTGTCAGCAATGCTGTATGACCATTCCACCTCCTGTTTTATTTCAGGCGGCGTTTCATCAATTACCTGATTAAAGAGCAATTCTGTGGCGTTTGAATGTTTCATATTTCAATGGTGAACAATCCCGCAGTTTCTGTCTGTTTTACTGATTGTATTGTAGCCTTTGCCATTTTTCTTTTTATTTTTGTTGTGCAAATATAATAAATAGTCGAAATAATAATTATCTTTAAAAGTAATTATTAACATTTTTTAATCATTCTCACGTCATACAATACCTAATTCACGTAAAATCACCGTTTCAAGATTCTCAATTGAAATTATCTGAGTAATTTTGCCATATAAAATTATAACAAAAAATGGCATACATCAACGATAATTTCACCAAAATCCACCACCGTTACCTCTTTGCTGAGGTTGCAAAACGTGTGGCGGCATACAAGGAGCAAAATCCTGACGCTCAGATAATTCGTCTCGGAATCGGCGACGTTACCCAACCCCTCGTACCTGCCGTAATTGAGGCAATGCACCGCGCCGTTGACGACTGCGCCAAGGCAGAAACTTTTCACGGCTACGGTCCTGAGCAAGGTTACAACTTCTTGATAGATAAGATTATAGCACACGACTACACTCCGCGCGGCATCCACCTCGACAGCGATGAAGTTTTCATCTCAGACGGTGCTAAGAGCGACCTCGGCAACATCGGCGACATTCTTTCCGCCAACAACGTAATCGGCGTTACCGACCCGGTGTATCCCGTTTATGTTGACACCAACAGTATGGCGGGACGGCAAATCCGCTACATTCCCTGCACCGAGCAAAACGGCTTCACGGGCGACATCCCCGCCGAAAATCTCGACGTGATGTACCTCTGTTTCCCCAACAATCCCACGGGGGCAGTAATCACTCGCGAAGGGTTGAGGCGTTGGGTGGATTACGCGCTGAGCCACAACACGTTGATAATGTATGATTCGGCATACGAGGCATTCATCACCGACCCTGAAATTCCACATTCGATTTACGAAATCAACGGCGCAAAAGAGTGTGCGATAGAGTTTCGCAGTTTTTCAAAGACTGCCGGATTCACGGGTGTGCGTTGCGGCTACACGGTGATACCCAAGGAGTTGAAAATCAAATCTTCCGACGGTTCGCTCGTTGCCTTGAATCCGATTTGGAACCGCCGTCAATGCTCAAAATTCAACGGTGCATCGTACATTTCGCAGCGCGGTGCGGAGGCGGTGTTCAGCGCCGAAGGACAGCGGCAGACCAAGGAGGTAATCAATTATTATCTCACCAACGCCAAGATAATCCGCGACAGCCTTCAAAAATCGGGTTTCACGGCATTTGGCGGTGAAAACGCACCCTACATTTGGCTCAAAACTCCCAAAGGCGAAGATTCATGGAAATTTTTTGACCGGCTTCTCCACTCCGCCCAAGTTGTTACCACTCCCGGCGCAGGTTTCGGCACATCAGGAGAAGGCTATATCAGGATTACGGCGTTTGGTTCGAGAGAGAATTGCATCGAGGCGATGGAGAGGATTGAAAAGATAGGATAAAGGGATATTTTATCGTTTCACATACGCAAAGTACAGTAACATAAATTCAACTTGTTGATAATTATGTTACTGTACTTTTTTTTATAAAAAAGTGCAATAAAATTTTTATGGTTAAAAAGAAATCCGTTATATTTACGGCGTTTAACAAAATTGTAAGAAAATGACTTTAAAAGCCACGTTAAACCGTTGGCGAAATAAAATTTTAACATATTATTAATTAACATTAGCGTTTGCTATTTATTCGGTGATATAATCTGAAACCTGAGAAATTTTAGAAATGTCTTCGCACGAATAAGTCAAGTAAATGCCTACGCGCTTGCGTGGGCTTGGCTTATCTGTGAAGGCGGGCAATTCTCAGGGCCTCAGATTGTGGATAATGTTAAGTCCACTTTTTTATGCCCTGTCAGAATTGCACGTCAAACCGAAAACAGATAAGCAATCGCCCTAAAAATGCATAGTGCAATGGCAGAAGAACAAACTCAGCCAAAGGATGGCTATATCATAGACTTTATTTCGGGGCAGCAAGTAAAAGCGTCGCCCGAAGAAGTGGAAGCCACGCAGGTCTTTTCCAAAATTTTGGTGGAGGACTATGGCTATCCGAAGACACAAATACAAACACGCCCTCAGTTTCACGTAAAGGTGCGTCCAAGTGATACTAAAAAGGAGTATCCTGTTGATATTGCAGTTTTTAGCGACACTGAAAAAACGGACGACACAGTTTTTTTGATTGTCGAGTGCAAAAAGAAAAACAGAAAAGACGGTCGTACCCAACTTGAAAACTATCTCACATTATCAAAAGCCAATCTCGGAGTGTGGTTCAATGGTGAGGAGCGTTTTTATCTGTTGAAACAGAATACAGATGACGGACGTGTACTTTTCAAAGACATTCCAAATATTCCGAAATATGGCGAAAGGTTGGAAGATATTGGAGCAATCAAACGAAAGGAACTGATTGTAACTCACAACCTGAAATCAACATTCAAAGCGATACGCAACTATTTGGCTGCCAATGCTATTGGGGCGACACGCGACGAAGTTTTGGCACAGCAACTCATCAATCTGATTTTCTGCAAAATATTTGACGAGCGTTTCACTGCGCCCGAATCAATCGTCCGTTTCCGTGTCGGCTTAAACGAAAGCAACGCCGATGTGCGCGGCCGCATCGAGAAACTTTTTTCGGATGTAAAAGCAAAATATCACGAAGTTTTTACCAAAGAAGATGTAATCAATCTTGACGACAATTCCATCGCCTACATTGTAGGTGAAATGCAAAATTATTGTCTCATTGATGCCGAGCGCGATGTGCTTGCCGATGCTTTCGAAACATTTATCGACCACGCATTAAAGGGCGGTCAGGGTCAATTCTTTACACCGCGCAATGTTGTGAAGATGATGGTTGAAATACTTGATCCTGACGACAACGATATGGTAATTGACCCTGCGTGTGGCAGCGGCGGTTTTATCATAGAATCGCTTCGTTACATTTGGAACAAGATTATAACCCGATACCGTGAAATGGGTTGGTCTGATACTGCCATTTTGGAGGAAAAAATCGATGTCGCAAACAAATGTATCCGGGGCATAGATAAGGATTATTTTCTCTCAAAAATTGCTAAATCGTATATGGCGATAATGGGCGACGGCAAAGGCGGCGTGTTTTGCGAGGATAGTTTGGAACGTCCCGAAAATTGGGGAGAAAGGACACGTCAAAAAATCCATTTCGGCGAGTTCAGCGTAGTGTTGACCAATCCGCCTTTTGGTTCCAAAATTCCTGTTACGGGAGAAGACAAACTAAAACAATTCGACCTCGCCCACAAATGGAAAAACAAGAAAGGCACTAATGATTGGGAGAAAATGAAACTTGCCGACAAGGAAGCACCGCAAATCTTGTTCATTGAGCGTTGCTATCAGTTGTTGAAATTCGGTGGAAGAATGGCGATTGTGTTGCCTGACGGAATATTTGGTAACAATTTGCTTGGTTATATCAGGAAGTTTTTGTTACAAAAAGGTCGTGTTTTGGCGACATGAAACAAGCATTCGTTCTCAAAGACGAAAAGAAACGTCTAATTGCCGAAGTGCGGGATACAATGGATAGTTACTTTGACGTTTAACTTTCGACATACTTTTTTCGGCTGCGCCCCCCATAGGTCGCAGCCGTTTTTTTCATTGCAAAAAAATCTTCCCTTCCCCCTTGAAATTTCAAAAACAATCCGTAAATTTGCGGAATTTAAAACATTGATAACAATGGGAAAGAAAAAAACGGAAGCGACTCTTATTCCAATATATGACGCTGACTTAATGCAACTTGCAGATACAATTGTTGCTGAAATTGAATCCGAGCGTAAGCAATTAGCGGTTAGCATCAATCAGACAATTAAGCGTACATATTGGAATGTCGGCAGACATATTGTAGAGTTTGAGCAAAATGGTAATGCCCGGGCAAAATACGGCACAAGACTTCTTACAAGCCTTGCCAAAATACTTGTGGCGAGGATTGGTCGTGGTTACAGCCACCCGAATCTCAACAATATGCGCAAGTTTTATTTGCTGTACCCAATTTTTCAGACATCTGAAATATTTCAGACATCTGAAAAATTGACTTGGTCGCACATCTGCGAACTAATCACCATTGACAACGATTTGGAGCGTGAATTTTACGAGAAAGAATGCATCGCCGAGAGTTGGACAGTTAACGAACTTCACAGACAGAAAGAAAGTGGATTGTTTATGCGCTTGGCGCAGAGCAAAGACAAAGAGGGCGTGTTGCAATTGGCGCACCAAGGTCAAAATCTTCAAAAAGTGGAGGATGTAGTGAAGGACACTTACACATTGGAGTTCCTTGGCATAGATGCTAAAAAACGATACAAGGAAAGCGAGTTGGAGCAAAAACTGATAGACAATATGCAGACTTTCCTTCTTGAATTGGGTAAGGGCTTTGCCTTTGTCAGGCGTCAATATCCGCTGACTATCAACAATGTACATTATCATATTGACTTAGTTTTTTATCATAGGATTTTGAAATGTTTTGTGCTTATCGACCTCAAACGCGGTGCTGTAACGCACAAGGATATTGGACAGATGAATATGTATATGGGCTATTTCGCAAAAGAGGAAAATGTGGAAGGCGACAATCCGCCGATAGGAATCATTATGAGCCACTATCGCGACGAATTGCTTGTGGAATACGCAACATACGGAATGGACTCCAATCTCTTTGTGTCAAAATATGAACTCTATTTGCCTGACAAAGACGAACTTAGAAAATTAGTTGCTGACATATTGAAGTAAACACAGCAAAACTTCAATTTTTCAGAATTACGCCCACGAAAAAACAGCGTAAAGTTTTGAAATGAATTTTTCAGACATCTGACATTTTTCAGACATCTGAAAAATTACACGAAAGCTTGTTGCACACAGAGCGACTTCACTTTCAGGGCATTGGATTGTTTTTACAACTTACGCAATGAAAATATTTTAGTGTTTTACGTATTCCTTTGTCCTTAAAATCAGTTTCCCTCGTATTGACTTTACCTCGCATAGTTTTTATTTTTGTCCCGTCAAAAAAATATATCAACGAATTATGGAAATAATCACCGAAGGACATTCAAAGATAATTTACGCAAAGGAAAGCCCTGATAAAATCTTGGTCTATTTCAAAGATACGGCAACGGCTTTTCATAATATCAAACGCGCGAAAATCGTTGGTAAAGGTCTGTATGTCAATCAAATATCCGCTATTCTGTTTCAATATCTCACCGATGCCGGAATCAGAAACCATTTCATAAAATTGGCTGACGACCAAAGTATGGAGTGCCTTAAAACCGACGTTCTGCCGCTGAGGGTGATTGTTAGAAATTTTGCCGCAGGATCGCTCTCCTCGCGGTTCGGAATCAAGGAGGAAACGCCGCTCGTTGAACCTATTTACGAGATGACTTACAAGAGCGAGGATTTGGACAATCCTTTTATGAACGAGCATATCGCCGTGGCTCTCGGCTTTGTAACTTACAACGAAATGACAACTATCAGCGACATCGCACATAAAGCCAACACCGCACTTTCGCAAGTGTTTGAAAGTTGCGACATCAGATTGATTGACTTTAAGTTAGAGTTCGGACGGCTGCCCGGCGGTGAGTTGATTATTGCCGACGAGATAAGTCCCGACACTTGCCGGCTTGTTGACATTAAAACGGGACGGCACTTAGACAAAGACCGTTTCCGCCACGATATGGGCGATATTATTGAGGCTTACAACACGGTATTAATTCGGTTAAAACAATGGAAAAATTTGATTTAAAAGAGATTCATCACGAATGTGGCGTAACGGGTTTTTACGGTGTTGACAATGCCGCCAACCTTGCTTACTATGCCCTTCACAGTCTGCAACATAGAGGTCAACAAGGTTGCGGAATTTCTACTTTTTTTAATGGTAAGATGTTCACGCACAAGGGCGCGGGACTTGTCAGCGAGGTGTTTTCAAAAAATAACATCGCCGCTCTCGAAGGCACAATGGCAATAGGACACGTGCGCTATCCTACCACCGATGTTGGCGGAATCGAAAATATTCAACCGCTGACATTTCGACATCATACAGGCGACTTCGCCCTTGTTCATAATGGTAATATCGTCAATTCCAAAGAGTTGCGACGACATTTAGAAAGTCGCGGAAGCCTTTTTCAAACCACTTCCGATAGCGAACTTTTTGCCCACCTCATCAAAAAAGACCACACCGACGAACACCGAATCCACAACATCGCCGAGGCTCTCAACGTGTTGGAAGGTGCTTTCTCAATGATAGTTATGACCGCCAACCGTCTTTATGTCTGCCGCGACAAATACGGTTTTCACCCGTTGTCGGTGGCACGGCTCGGCAGCGGCTATATGGTAGCGAGCGAAACCTGCGCTTTTGATGCCGTCGGTGCAGAATTTATACGCGACATCGAACCCGGCGAAATTGTTACAATCGACCATCACGGACTGCGTTCCAACCATTATTCCACCTTTAAACGCCACAAAATGTGCGTGATGGAATACATCTATTTTGCCCGTCCCGACAGCGACATCGAGGGGTGCAACGTGCATACTTTCCGCCGCAATTCGGGTCGGTTGTTGTACGAGGAATGTAAAGTGGACGGCGACATCGTGGTAGGCGTTCCTGATTCAAGCCTCAGTGCGGCAATAGGTTACGCCGAGGCAAGCGGAATACCTTACGAAATGGGATTGGTAAAGAGCAAATATGTTGCCCGCACATTTATTCAGCCCACACAGGAACTCCGCAGCCGAGGTGTCAAAATGAAACTTTCGCCCGTGCGTAGCGTTGTCAGCGGCAAAAGGCTTGTGCTGATTGATGATTCGATAGTGCGCGGAACAACCTCAAAACAGATTGTTCAGATGCTCAGAGATGCGGGCGCAAAGGAGGTTCATCTCTGCATTGCAAGTCCTAAGTATGCGCACCCGTGTTTTTACGGCGTTGACACCGGCACTTACGAGCAACTTCTCGGAGCGCACAACACCGAGGAACAGATGTGCGAATTTATCGGTGCTGATTCGCTTCATTTTCTCTCCAAAGATGCCCTCTATAAAGCCGGCAACCGTAACGATATGTGCGCTGCGTGCTTTACGGGTGAGTATCCGACGGAGTTGTATAATTGACAATTGACAGTTGAAAATTCATAATAAGTAATTAGTAATAAAAAAATGGCAAAATATATATTTGTTACCGGAGGTGTGGTTTCCGGTTTGGGAAAAGGTATTACGGCGTCAAGCATCGCCCTTTTGTTGAAGGCTCACGGTCACAAGGTGTTTATGCAGAAATTCGACCCCTATATCAATGTAGACCCGGGTACAATGAGTCCCTATCAGCACGGCGAAGTGTTCGTTACTGCCGACGGAACCGAAACCGACCTCGACCTCGGTCATTACGAGCGTTTTATCGACGAGGAGATGAACTACACCTCCAATATCACGATGGGCAAGGTTTTTAAGACCGTTATCGACAAGGAGCGCAGAGGCGATTTTCTCGGCGGAACGGTGCAGATAGTGCCTCACGTTACCGACGAAATCAAAAACAAGATTTACGAGGCCGCCCGTACTTCGGGTGCCGACGTGGTAATTACCGAAATTGGCGGAACTATCGGCGACATTGAGTCTGAGGCGTTTCTCGAAGCACTCCGTCAGGTAAAACTCGACAATCCTCCCGAGGACACTCTGTTTATTCATACCACCCTCGTGCCGGCTCTTTTCGGGTCTAACGAACTGAAAACCAAGCCCACACAGCACTCTGTGATAGAACTTCGCGGCAAGGGCATACAACCCGACATCATCGTCTGCCGCACTCCCGTAATGCTTGATGACGATGTTCGTGGCAAAATTGGTCTATTCTGTTCAGTTTCAGCCGATTGCGTAATTTCAAGTGCCGACGTGGACAATATCTACAAGATTCCCCTACTCTACCATAAGCAAAAGGCTGACTCTATCATTATCAAGAAGTTGCAATTGAAACGCAGCAAATACGACATCAAGTTTTGGACAGATATGGTGCATACCGTCGAGACTCTCAAAAAGGATATGCACGTGGCTTTGGTGGGCAAATATACTCATCTTCAAGACGCTTATATCAGTGTTACAGAGGCACTTAAACACGCAGGCTACAAATTTGGAACACGTGTTCACGTAGACTATGTGGATTCGGAGCAAATCGAGACCCTCAACGATGAGCAAGTAGATGAATTGTTAAAACCTTTTGACGGAATAGTTGTTCCCGGAGGATTCGGTGAGCGTGGTATCGAGGGAATGATTCGCGCCTGCCGTTACGCCCGTGAAAACAACGTTCCCTATCTTGGTCTCTGCCTCGGAATGCAGATTGCCGTCATCGAGTTTGCACGCCACGTGGCAGGTCTGAAAAATGCCACTTCCACCGAGTTTGACCCCAAGACACCCAATCCCGTCATCTGCCTTATGGAAGAACAGAAAAACGTTACAAATATGGGCGGAACGCTTCGCCTCGGCAACTACGATTGCGACATCACTCCCGGCACATTGGCGTTCAAGGCATACGGTTCGGAGCATATTGTAGAACGTCATCGTCATCGCTACGAGTTCAACAATAGTTACCGTCAACAGATTTCCGACTTAGGAATGGTATTTTCGGGCATCAACGGCAAGTTAGATCTTGCAGAAATGGTAGAGAATCCCAAGTGCAAGTTCTTTGTAGCATGTCAGTTTCACCCCGAGTTCAAAAGCCGTCCCACCAAGGCGCACCCGTTGTTTGTGGAATTTATTAAGGCCGGATTATGAATATGACACAAACAAATGAAGTTTTGTTAATTCACGTTCCTGAGGGAATCAACCGCCCGTACAAAACCTCAAAAGGCGAAATATATTTAAAACAAGGTGCTAACAAGAGGCTTCTGACCGACAATAGCGAGATAATGCGGTTGTTTCAACAAAGCAGAATTTACGGCACAGAAATATCTTCTAACCAATATATGAGCAAGCCGCGAGATTTAAAAGGTACAGTTCCCATGCTTTTAGACCAAAGTTTAACATGGGTAAAATCGCATCTTTTCAGTCTTCAAAACGGACAAGGATTTAATTCTATCGGTAAACTCGAAATTTCAGAAGTTGCATTAACCGAGATAATTCTTAACGCATTGATTCACAGGGATTATTACAAAAATTCACCGGTGAGAATAATGATTTTCAGTAACAGGGTCGAAATTATTAGCCCCGGAAAACTACCAAATTCTCTAACCGTTGAAGATATAAAATATGGCAATCCTGTTATCAGGAATAATCAAATGGTTTATTTTTCGAGTAAACTAATGCCATACAGCGGACTTGGTAGCGGAATCCGCCGCGCATTAGAAGAAGAACCTGAAATGCAGATGTTTAACGACATCGAAGGAGAACTTTTCAAAGTAGTTTTCAAAAGAAAAAAATAAAAAAAACGGGCAGATTTTGAAATTAAATCTGCCCGTTTTTTTTATAAAAGTCTTTTATTCCTTTTTTGCTTTTTTCTTGAAATTAATATTGAAACTCATCAACATTGACGGCAAGAAAAGCAGGTTAGTGAACATTGCTACAAACAGCGTTATGTCAATTAAAAGTCCTAACGCTATCGTTCCGCCGAACTGCGAGAAACAGAAAATCATAAAGCCCGTCAGCAATATTATCGCTGAATAAATGATACTTACGCCCGTTTCCCTTAACGCCCCGATTACGGATTTCGGCGTGTCGTAGTTCGTTGAATCAAGTTCATGGCGAAATTTCGTAAACAAGTGAATAGCGTTGTCAACGGAAATACCGAACGCAATATTAAAGACAAGAATCGTTGACGATTTCAGCCTTATACCGCAGAATCCCATTATTGCCGCCGTAACAATCAGCGGAATAAAGTTCGGAATCACCGAAATAAACACCATTCTCCACGACGAAAACAATCCCACCATACAAAGCGAAATCAAAATTATCGCCAAAACCAACGATTGAACCAAATTGTCAATCAATTTCAAAGAGCCGAAAGCAAAAATCACTGACGTACCCGTTATGTCGCAGGTGTTTTTCTCCGGCGGGAAATAATGGTCGATAATTTTTTGAATACTATCCGTAACGGCAACCATTCTCACCGTTCCGATGTCGGCAACCCTCATCTGAATCCTTGCACGCGCATACGTGGAATCAACCATTGACTTCAACAAATTGCCCGCCATCGGATTGCTTTGAGCCGCCTCCTGATTACCTTTCAGATAAGGCATAATGAAAGGCAATTCCGACTGCATCGGCAGCGAATAATAGTCAGGATTTCCGTTATAATATGCTCTGCGGATAATTTTAAGACCGTCGGCAATCGACGTTCCGCTCGACAAACAGTTGAAATATTTTAAAGAATCTTCTATTGCTTCAATTTTTTTAATCGTGTTGATGTTAAGAAGTCCTTTTTTCTTTTTCGTGTCGATAGAGATTTCGAGCGGCAAGATACCGTTCATCTCTTTTTCAAAATATTTCAAATCGATGTACGTCTGATTGTGTTCGGGAAGGTCGTCCACCTGAAAACTCTCGTTTCTCAAAAGTGTCATACCGAAAATAGAAACCGCAACCAAAACAACCGTACCGATATAAATCGCTTTTCTGTGGTTTTCAACCAAATAGACGAATTTTTCAACGATTTTGTTAACAAATTGCGTATCAAGATGTTTTAATTCTTTATCAGTCGGCGGATTAACGAGGCTGAAAAGCGACGGCACCATCAAAACCGAAAGGAAAAACATCGTAACAATGCCTAACGTTGCAATCAAACCGAACTCCATCAACATTTCGTTGCCCGTGATAAGGAACGTTGCAAAACCTGCCGCCGTAGTGAGATTCGTTAAAAACGTTGCCTTACCGACTTGCGTAATTGTCTCAAACAGAGACTTTTCTCTATCGCGGATTTCTCTGTAAACGTGATGATATTTGTTAAGAAGATAAATGGTGTTCGGAATACCGATAACAATAAGCAGCGGTGCTAACATTCCGCTCATCATCGTCATCTCGTACTCAAAAATCGCCATTAGAGCCATCGTCCAGATAACGCCCGTAAAGACAATCAAAACCGCAAGAGCCGTAGTCTTAACGCTTCTAAAAAATATCATAAAGATTAGCGAAACTACTATCAATGAGATAATTGCGAAGATAACCAACTCGTCTCTTACCATAATCATCAGCCTTGACCTCGTGTACGGCAAACCCGAAATATGATACGGCGAATTATTCTCTACCGAAAATTGTCCGACCAATCTTTCTATTTCCGAAACCATAACGTCGCGCTTTTTACAATAAATAACCTCCGGATCGCAGGTTATCGCCAAAACGTAGCAGTTATTGTCGGTATAAAGCATTTTGTCATAAAACTTAAACTTCTTTACCAACTCAAAGCATGAATCTAATTGACTTTGCGTAACTGGTTGCGGGTCAAAGATTTTGTTAGCCTTAAATTTTTTCTCTGTTGTGTCCTTTGAAAGGTCAATCGCGTTAGTGTACGAAAGAATATTCGTTACGCCGACAACGGTTTTTAGGCTGTCATGAAGTTTTAACAAGTTTTTATACTTGTCCAGAGTTAAAAAATCTTTGTCCTCGAAAGCGCAGACGATAAGGCTTGCGTCTTCGCCGAAAGTTTTTCTAAAATCCAAGAATCTTTGATATGCCGTATCACTTTCGTTCATCATAAGAGCCGTAGTGTACTTCATACGGAGATTCTTCATATTATACCCCATAAAAACGGTAATCACACCTATTATAATAAGTATGATTTTTTTGTGATTGAGGATAAAATTTGCAATTTTGTTCCACATATCTTTTATTAATTAACGTTGATTGCAACCGAGCCGATATTTCTTCCTTCGCAGAAAACGTCAGCCTGATAATTACCTGCTGAAAGCACTTCGCGCGAAATTATATAAACAACAGCGTTTTGAGCCTTTCCGTCATAGTTAATATTTTTCTTTGACGAATAAGCGATTTCTTTGCCCTGGAAATTAAAAAAGCCTGAACTCTCGTTCATCAAAATACTTCCGTCAGGTTTTACGAGCCTTACCATCAAATCTTTTTCGCCCTTTTTGGTCATGTCGTTTTCGTTGAGGGTAAAGGTTACACGGAATTTTTTCGCTTTAAGGATTCTCGTTGTTTCGTTGTCGCGGTCGTTTAAAGCAACAAGCCTCATGCTTTGCGCTTTGAGAGCCTCAGCCTCTTTAACCCGTCCCTGCAAAGAATCCTTTACGTTTGAGAGTTGACGGTTTTCGTGTCTTGCGTTAGAAAGTTGACCGGTAAGACGGTTGTTTTCTTCGGTCAGCATAATGTTTTTGGTGTTGAGACTGTCAATCTGAACAACAAAACTACGCATAATAGAACGCAAAGTTTCAACCTCGGCGCGGTACTTTTTCAACGAATCAAGGTTTGAGGCTTTTGTGCGTTTGAGAGCCGTCATAAGTTCGGCAACTTTTGCTTTCTGTTCTTCGAGTTGCGCGTTAATGGTATCGTTAGTGGTTTGCAGTTGATTATAACTGTCCATAATCATAGTCATTTCGCGGTTCAAAGAATCTTTTTGAAGATTTCCGATTTCGATTTTTGCAACTAAGTCTTCTGCTTGTTGCTTTTGTGCGCTGCGGTCGATGAGCAACCAAATAACGGCAACGGTCATAACAAGAACCAATGCCAACAAAATTTTATTAACCGGTGATTTTGAATTTGAATTTTCTTTTTCCATTTTAAATAATTTTTGCCGCAAAGGTATAAAAAAATGAAAAAAAATCAGTAATTTTGGGCGTTAAAAAATATGAAACGATGAATAAATACAATTTTCCGAAAATAATATTAAAATCGGGCAAAGATAGGTCTGTCCTGAGGCTTCACCCGTGGATTTTTTCCGGCGCGGTAAAAAAAACAATCGGTAACGCCATCGACGGCGAAAATGTTGCAGTCTACGACAACAACGAAAAGTTCTTAGGTTTTGGTCATTACCAAAAAAACGGCAGTATAAGTGTCAGGATTTTTACCTTTGAAGAAGAAAATCCCGACAAAGAATTTTGGACGAAAAAAATTTTGAACGCCGTAAAAATGCGCGGCGTTTTAGGTTACACCAACAACCCTGAAACTAATGTTTTCAGAGTAATTCACGGCGAAGGCGACGGTTTTCCGGGCTTTATCTGTGATTATTATGACGGAATTTTGGTTTTTCAGGCTCACAGTCTCGGTATGTGGAAATTAGAAGAAATGTTCAAAGAGATTTTCTTGGAGCATTTTTCTGAAAAAATCACTGCCATTTATGACAAATCCGACAAAACTCTGCCCAAAAGCGACGGAGTAACGGTTGAAAACAAATTTCTTTACGGCTCTTTGAGCGAAAAAACCGTCAGCGAATACGGCATGAAATTTCTTGTCAACGTGATAGAAGGTCAAAAAACCGGCTATTTTATCGACCAAAGAGAAAACCGCAATTTGTTAAGACAATATTCAAAAGGCAAAACGGTCTTGAATATGTTTTGTTATACGGGAGGTTTTTCGGTTGCGGCGTTGAAAGGCGGTGCTAAAAGCGTTACTTCCGTTGACGCTTCACAAACTGCTATTAATCTTACCGTTAAGAACGGCGAAATAAACGGTTTCAAAGACAACCACGAGGCTATTGCAACCGATGGTTTCGACTTTCTTGACAAAATGGAAAAAGACAAATATGATTTAATAATTCTTGACCCGCCGGCATTTGCAAAACACGCAAACGTTACTAATCAGGCGGTAAAAGGTTATCAGAGAATCAACCGCGCTGCAATGGAAAAAATTGCTCCGGGGTCGCTGCTCTTTACGTTTTCTTGTTCTCAGGCTATCGACAAACAGACATTCAGAATGGCAGTCATGGAGGCTTCGCTGCAAGCCGGCAGAAAGGTGAAAATTCTCCGTCAGTTAACCCAGCCCGACGATCACCCTGTTTCTATGTATCACCCTGAGGGTGAATATCTTAAAGGTTTGGTTCTTTACGTAGAATAAAAAAAGAAAATGGAATACACAAAATCACTGACTAATTATAACAGAAACTTCACTTGTGAGGTCAATGCTGGCGGTATAAAAATCGGAAGCGAAAACCCGATAGTCGTTCAGACTATGTGTAACACTTCAACTAACGACATCGAAAAAACTGTCGCACAAATAGTTAGGATAGTTAACAAAACCGGTTGTAAAATAGTCCGCGTAACCGTTCCGTCGTTAAAAGACGTTGAAGCCTTGAAAGAAATTCATTCCCGTATTGACGGACTTTGTACTTTGGTTGCTGACGTTCATTTCAACGCGGCAATCGCTTTTGAATGTGCCAAAGTCGTTGAAAAAGTGAGGGTTAATCCGGGCAATTTTGGTCATCACTCTTTGCCGTGTCTTAGTCAGGAGGAGTTTGAAGAAGAAGGCAGACTTTTGGACAAAACGTTTTCGGACTTTTTAGCGGTATGCAAACAGCATAAGACCGCAGTCAGAATCGGGACTAATCACGGCTCCTTGTCTTCGCGCATTCTTAACCGCTTCGGCGACACACCTGAGGGAATGGTTGAAAGCGTTATGGAGTTTTTGCGGGTTGCCGTCAGAGAAAATTTTTCTGACATCGTAATTTCGCTGAAATCTTCTAACCCGACGGTTGCAATCCGTGCGGCTCGTCTTATGGTAAAAAAGATGAAAGACGAGAATATGAATTTTCCGCTTCATCTCGGCGTTACGGAGGCGGGCGAAGGCGAAGACGGCAGACTAAAATCCGCCGCCGGCATTTGTCCGCTCTTAAACGACGGTATCGGCGACACAATCCGTGTTTCTCTTACCGAAAATCCCGAAAACGAAATACTTCCGGCTGAGGAAATTGTTTCATACGCCGACTATATAAAAGGTGCAGAAAAACTTCCTGAAATTCCGTTTTTTTACGACCCGTACAATTATAAAAAGCGCGAAGTACTACCGTTCAACAACGGAATTGCTGCCGTCGCAGTAATTGTCAGCGACAAAAAGGAAGCAGAACAGGAAAATCTTGATTTAAAACCCGATTTTGTGATTGACGACGACAAAAAAAATGACTTTGTTTTTGTTGACGAGGATACGGATTTTTCAAAAATTAACAAAACAAAGACACTCGTCGCAAAACCGAAAAACAAAAATCAAGTCGGAGCCTTCCGTTACATTTTTTATCAATTAGAGAAAAACGGAATGAAAAATCCCGTACTTTTGTGTCCTCAAAGTAAAGAAGACTTTAAGATTGCCTCTGACTGCGCAGGCGTTTTCATAGACGGTTTCGGTGACGGAATTTGTCTTGAAAGTAACGGAAATTTTACAAAAACGGTGCGATTAGCATTCAAAATTCTTCAAATAAGCCGTCTTCGCATAACCGGCAACGAATATGTGTCTTGTCCGGGCTGTGGCAGAACGCTTTACGATTTGCAGTCTACGGTAAAGAAAATCAAGGAGGCGACAAAGAATTACAAGAATTTGAAAATTGCCGTTATGGGTTGTATTGTTAACGGTCCGGGCGAAATGGCAGACGCAGATTACGGTTATGTCGGCGACGGCAAAAATAAAATTTCGCTCTACAAAGACGGCAAAATCATAAAAAAATCAATTCCCGAAGAAGAAGCCGTAGGTGAATTATTAAAATTAATAGATAGTTTACATTAAATTAATAAATTTGGCATAATTTTATCGGCGTAAAACTAAATAGCCCGATATAAATTTTGAGGAAATATGAAAAAGTTTAAACATTCGCTTTTTTTGCTTTTGATAATGGTGCTGACCTGCTCAAACTCGTTTGCTGAAAAGGAAATGAGAATAGACGGTGTGTTTCAAGGCATCAACCTTTATATAATGAACCCGTTTTCTACAAGCGGGGTAGGTTTTTGCATTACCAAAATTACCGTCAACGGCAAAGCGGCATTAGACGACACAAACCGTTCTTCAATAGAACTCAACCTTTCGGCGTACCACCTTGTAAAAGGCGACCAAATTACGATAATCATAACGCATAAAGACGGCTGCACGCCTAAGGTCTTGAACAGTGATGCGTTAAAACCCAAAAGCACTTTCACGCTTACTTCCTCAAAATTCGACAAAACGGGAACATTCACCTTCACAACCGAAGGCGAGGCGGGCAGTCTGACATTTTCAGTAGAGCAGTTCAAATGGAAAAAATGGGTAAGAGTGGCTCAAATAGAAGGCAAAGGCACTTCCGGGGTAAATTCGTACACGGTGAAAGTTCCGCTTCACAGCGGAATCAACAAGTTTAGAGTAAAACAAGTGGACTGTACGAAAAAGCCGCGTTATTCTACCGAGATGACTTTCACGAATCTTGCTCCCGAAGTAACGTTTACTCCGGGCAACAACGGACAGACTTCCGGCAAGATTACGTTTTCGCGGGCTACGAATTACGAAATTTTCGACTTTTCAGGCAACCGCATAGAAAACGGTTTTGCAACCGTCATTGATGTTTCAAAACATCCTAACGGAACATACTTTATAAATTACGATTGTAAATGCGAATCTTTTGAAAAACGGTAATTTTTAATTACCGTTTTTTTTTATTCTTCCGGCTCGCTGACGATTACGGTTTCGATAACGGTACAGTTGTTTTTGTCAGAAAGCCTGATGTCGTAGTTTCCGGCTTTGAGGTTTTTGAAATCGTTTTTGTTGTTGCAGGTTACCGTATAAGGTCCTACGCCGCCCAAGCCTTTTACTTTTATTGAACCGTCGCTGCCGCCTTTAACCGTTACGTCGCTTACCGTACATTCAATTTTCAGAACCGATGACGGCGCGTTGACGATAAAACTTTTTTCTATCGAACAATCCTTTGAATCCGTTATTTTTACTTTGTAAACTCCGGGCGAAAGATTGCTGACATCACGGCTCTGAGCATCGTTGCTCCAAAAATACTTATACCCGGAAGTTCCGCCCGAAACTTTCAAAGAAATGCTGCCGTTGCTACCGCCCGAACAAGTTACGTTTTTTACATCACCGTCGGCTTCCAAAGGTTTGTCAGGCTGACGGACTTCCGCCTTACGTACAAGTTCGCAACCGCGTTTGTCAACAACCTTTGTCTGATAAACGCCGGCAAACAACTCTCCTACCGTATCTGTGGTTTCCTCATCGTTCAAGAAATATTTATAAGGCTTTTCGCCGCCCGAGACTTCAAAAAATATTTTCCCTTTTGCCTGACCACTGCATTGAGAATGTTCTACCCTCGGTGAAAAAGTAAGCGAAGTCTCCGGCTGAGTAATTTCAACCGAATCCCAAGAAAAACACCTCCGAGCATCTCTGACAATACAGCCGTAAATTCCTGAACCTTTTTTAGTGATTTCGTCAGCCTCCGTATCGTCAGACCACACTATATAATAAGGCTTTGTTCCGCCTTTGACGTCCGCTTTCAAGACGGCATCGTTAGCACCGTAACAAGTTATGTCTTTGAAGTTTATTTTCAAA
Source organism: Bacteroidales bacterium (assembly GCA_017417315.1). Classification (GTDB taxonomy): domain Bacteria; phylum Bacteroidota; class Bacteroidia; order Bacteroidales; family UBA3824; genus UBA3824. The sequence continues at coordinate 55,179 of JAFPZK010000053.1, read as the reverse complement.
ATCAATTCCTCATCGGGTTCTTTTATTTCGACGCTTTGGGTTCGTCTTTCGCCTTTACAATCGGTTACTTCAACTGTGTAAACACCGGCTTTCAGAGAATCGAGTTTTCTGCCTTTTTTGCCATGAGACCAAACAAATTTATAGTCAGGAGTGCCGCCGCTGACGTTTACAAAAAGCGAACCCGTATTTTTTCCTTTGCAATTAACGTCCGTTTTTTCGATTGATACCTGCATAGGCTGACGGTGCTGATAACGGATTGCCGTGATGTTGCCTTTTTCGTCGCCTTCGGCTTCCATGACCGCAATACCGTTTTTCTTGGCAAACCAACGGTAATAAACTGTTTTTGTCGTACTCGAAAATTCCCGCGCAGGAACCCAGCCGGTAAGATGAGAATTTTTATAAGCAATCATTTTTTTGTAAACCGTATTTTTTTCCCTCAACGTTTCGTAACCGTCGGTCGGTGTTTTAACAAAACCCGAAGTGTCAAAAACAGAATAATTGCTCATATCCAGGTCTATGCGGATAGAATCGGCAAATTGTTTTAAACCGTAACTCGAAACAAAATTCTTTGAAATACTGTCATTCAAGACTTTACCTTTTTTTAGCGGAAATTTATAAACCGCCAACTCGGTCGGAAAAACCAAAACGACGGCGGCTTTCAGTCCTAAATAATCGTTGATAATTCCGTGCATTTTTACTTTTGAGGAGTCGATTGTCAAAAACTCCATATTCTTTTTTGTCTGAAATTTCAAAACCTCGGCATTAGGAAACAAGTTTCCATAACGGCTGCGATGTTTGGGATAAAATCTCACTGTATCGTAAGTATCTGGTTTAAAAGAAGATATATCCCATTTCAGAGAATCGAGTTTAGAAATAGTCATTTGTCCTTCCTTAAAAGTTTTAACGGCGTAAACATATCCGTCGCCCACATTCGCAAAATCGGAATAATCGATTTCTATTTGCGGGAAAACATAACACGTATTAACAACAATAACCGTTAAAAGCAAAAAAATCCGTCTCAGCATAATCGAAAAAAATATATGTTACGGTGCGAAAATAAGCATTTTTTTTGTCAAAAGTTTTTTTTACGCAAAAAAAAGTTAAAAATATTTTCAAAAGACAAAAAAAAACACAATATTTGCTAATTGAAATCTTAGACAACGTTTACAAAAAAAGTTTATGAAATGCGTTCAATAATTTTAGCGGTCGCACTCTCCGCAGCGACGATAGCAGCACTGCCTTTATCGGCACAAAATAAAAAAGTAGACAAGGCTCTAACTTATTATAACAGCGGAGAATATACGAAATGTCAGGAACTTTTGGTCAAATATTTTCCGAAAATAAAAGATAAGCCGACCAAAGGTCAGGCTGCATTTTATCTCGGTGAATGTAGCCGTAATATGAGCGATGCCCGCAATGCGGAAAAATGGTTCAGAAAAGCGGTTCAAGCGAAATATTCTAATCCGCTTGCAACTTTATATCTGGCAGACGCCCTTAAAATGAAAGGCAATTACGAAGATGCATCGGTTCAGTACAGCAACTATCAAGACCTTGTCCCTGACGACCCGCGTGGTGCTCAGGGCGTAAAGGATTGCGAGACGGCTCTCAAATGGATTGCCTCGCCGACCCGTTACGTGGTTTGGAATGCGCGTTGGTTAAACGATAAAGAATCAGACTACGCGCCTTGTTTCGGCGTTGATAGTACCGACCTTTATTACACTTCGGCACGCGAGGCCTCTATCGGAAGTACTAAAAATGCAAATTCAGGGACCAACTACACCGATATTTTCTTTTCGTCAAAAGACAAAAAAGGCAAATGGTCGGTTCCCGTACCCGTAGAAGGCGCAATAAACACTCCGTTTGACGAAGGTTCGCCTTTTGTAACCGAAGACGGAAATACGATGTATTTTACTTCTTGTAAAAACTTCAAAGGACAGTCTTTGGGTTGCAGAATTTTTGTAACTAACCTCGAAGACGGCAAATGGGGCAATCCAGAAGAAGTAGTTCTTTTCCGCGACAGCAGTATTTCGGTAGGACACCCGTGCCTGTCACCTGACGGCAAAACGCTTTATTTTGCTTCCGACGCACCGGGCGGACAAGGCGGTAAGGACATTTGGAAGTCAACCCTCGAAGGTAAAAACTCTTGGAGTTCTCCCGTTAATATGGGCGGTCAGGTAAACTCCAAAGGCAACGAAGTTTTTCCGTTTGCAGCCTCTGACGGAAGTTTTTATTTCTCCTCTGACGGTCGCGGCGGTATGGGCGGTCTTGACATTTTCCGTCTCTACACCAAAGACGGCAAAACAAACCTCGAAAATATGAAATACCCGATTAACTCTGCTGCTGACGATTACGGTATTCATTTTTTCAAAACCTACAAACGCGGATTTTTTTCCTCTAACAGAGAGGGGTCGAGAAGCGACGATATTTGGGGCTTTTATTTGCCGCCGATTCAGGTCAGCATAGAGGGCATCGTTAAAAACGAGGAAAACATGATTGCTATTGACGGGGCAAAAGTTTCCTTGACTTCAACTGACGGCACACAACTTGATACTAAGAGTAACGGAGCGGGTAAATTTACGTTTCAACTCGCAGAAAATAACGATTATATGTTCATAACCGAAAAAGCAGGTTATCTAAAAGGTATCGGCAAGGAGACTACTCGCGGACTCACCGACAACACGACACTCCACATCGAAATTCTTATGACCCCGCTGCTCAACGTTATCGAACTCGAAAACATCGAATACGACTTCAACAAAGCAACATTGCGAGAAGAGTCAAAAGTTTCGCTCGATTTGCTTGTTGACATTCTTAACGTCAACAACACGATTACGATAGAACTCCGCGCTAACACGGACTTCCGAGGCTCTGACGAGGCTAACTTAGAACTCTCGCAGGCAAGAGCGCAGGCAGTTGTGGATTATCTTATTTCAAAAGATATTCCCGCCGACAGACTTCAATCAAAAGGTATGGGCGAAAGCAACCCGATTAAAGTCAGCAAAAAAACCGCCGGAAAATATCCGTTCTTAAAAGAAGGCGACGTTTTGACAGAGGCTTTCATCAACCGCCTTGAAAACAATCAGGAAAAAGAAATCTGTCACCAACTTAACCGCCGCACGGAATTTGTAGTGTTAAGAACGGATTACAAGGAAAACGGTATTCCTTTCGGCGGAGAATAAACATATCGTTAATTTAAAATTAAAGATATTTTAAAGGATAATTTAACAATTAGATTTACGTTTGTAATTTGGAAAAACAAGGAAAAACCGTATGGATAATAACATTAACGAAAAAATTATAAACTTTATAAACGAACACCACGTTTTGACTCTTGCCACCTCAGCCGGCAACAAGCCGTATTGCTGTAATTGTTATTACGTTTATGATGAAACGGAAAATATTTTTGTCGTAAAAATAAACGAAAACACACGACACGGCAGAGAAATAAGTCAAAATTCGTCGATAGCCGCCTCCATTTTTTTGGAGACCGATGAAGTAGGAAAAATTCAAGGTCTGCAAATAACGGGGAAGGCCGTCTACTATACGGCAAAAGAATTGGATTACGTAAAAGGCGTTTATCTGAAAAAATATCCTTACGCATTAGCGGTAAAAGGCGAATATCTGACCCTTGAACCAAACTTTTACAAACTTACCGACAACCGGTTCGGTCTCGGTAAAAAACTTACATGGAACAGAATTAACAAGATGTAAAAAATTTAAATATTAAAAAAAATTATGAAATTGAACTATAAGACATTAGGGCTGAGCGCAATGGTAAGCGCAACGGCTCTGCTCGGTTTACAAGCCTGCAACGGCGGCAACAACAATCAAGGAAACTCCGGCAATAAACAGGAAACCGAAAGCGACGGTTTTGCTGAAAGTAATGACGAGTTAACAACGTACTATTTATTGCCCTCTCCGGAAGACATTTTTGCTTTTTCGAGCGAAAAACTTAAATTTTCTTCGGCACTTCTTAACCCGACCGACCGTGCAAACACTTACGAAGACAGTAAGAGTAAAGAGACAAATTTCGGTGTTTATTGCGCTGACATGGCTTACTGCGCTGTCAACGGTCAAAATCAGGACGCAGTAAAATACCTCGCAGTATTAAGGGAACTTTCCTCAAAACTGGGTCTTGAATCGGTTTTCAGCACAAAACTCAACGCCAGAATCGACGAACAAATCCAAAACAAAGATTCTTTGAAAGTTATTGCTAACGAAACTTACTTAGACATTAAAAAAGCATTGGAAGTTCAAGGCAAAAACTCCACAATTGCACAGATTTCGGCAGGCGGCTGGATTGAATGTATGTACATCATTATCAATTCAATAGACAGTTTCTCCAACACTGACATCAACATTCAGCAAATTGCTGACGAGAAAAACGTTTTTGAAAGCCTTATGGCATATCTCGAACAATTTAAGTCAAAACCCGGAATCGAAGAGACTATCGAACAACTAAAACCGTTAGGCACGGCTTACAATCAACTCTCGGTAGTAGTTGTTGAAAACGCTGGCAACCAAACTACTGAAAACGGCGCAATGATTATCGGCGGTAACAAGAAAATCGAAATCAGCGAAGAAAATTTCAACACGCTGAAAAAGACTATCACCGACATCAGGCAGGCTTTAACAAGCAATAAATAAAAAAACTTAAAAAAATACGCAGTAGGAAAATAATTAAAGCCTCATCAGCGTTTTATAAATAAAATGTTATTTAATATGAAAACTTTAAGAAATATAATACTCGGTCTGGCAATGTCAGCGATATTGCCGGCGGCGGTTCAGGCTCAAAACTGCGCAGATTTCCTTAATTTCAGGAAAGCGGAAAAGCCTTGGAGATATAACACCGCCTCAAAAAGTGCGACATGTCTTTCAGGTAAAAAATACGAATTTGTTCTCCCCTTGGCAAAAGGCAACGAGTACAGAATACAGTTTTTTGCTTCGCCCGTTTTCAACAACGAGGTTCAGGTAAAAATTGTTGATTTAAACTCGAATCAAGTTGTAATAGATTTGCCCGGAGCATTACCGGAGGGCAGTCCCGAAGCCAAGAAAGGTCAGACTTGTCTTCAAGATTACCGCGAAAAAGAAACTTCAACTACAATGACACACCCGTATTTCGACTTTGCTCCCGCACAGCCGACTTCGTTGAAGATTATTATTGAAATCAAAGAACACTCCAACGTAGTTATGGTAACGCAAGGAGATTGGGATGCGGAAGGCAACTACGTAGAAAAACAGGTTCCCGTTGAAAGAGAAGGCGGCGGACCGGAAGTCGTAAAAGGCTGTTTTACGGTCTACGTTATCGACAAACCTATGGAGGAAGTTACAGATTTTAAGTAATAACTGCAAACCATAATTTTTGTTTTTTTATTATCCTCGGGACGGACTTCAAAAAATTAGACCGTCCCGATTTTTTTTTTACGATTTTTCTCCGCCTTTTAAAAAAAATATACTTACCTTTGCAAAAAATATAATTTTTTATGATGAGACCGTTAGACAACAACAATTATTGCGTTATCATGGCGGGCGGCATAGGAAGCCGTTTTTGGCCTAAAAGCAGAACTCAATGTCCGAAACAGTTTTTAGATATTTTAGGTTCGGGACGAACACTGCTTCAACAGACTTTCGACAGATTCCGTCGCATTTGCCTTATAGAAAACATTCTTATCGTAACGGGCGAAAACTATGCAGAAATGGTAGAAAACCAACTGCCTGAATTGCCGAAAGAAAACATTTTGACGGAGCCTTTGCGCCGCAACACTGCGCCCTGTATAGCATACGCATCGTACAAAATTTTAGCAAAAAATCCCGAGGCAAACATCGTAGTTTCGCCCGCCGACCATTTTATCGGCGACGACAGAGGTTTTGAAGAAACGATAAACAGAGGCTTACAGTTCGTAAAATTTAATCCGGAAGCACTTCTTACAATCGGTATTATCCCGACAAGACCTGAAACGGGTTACGGTTATATACAAATAGACTCCAAAATCGGTGAAAACCCGCTCGCCGTAAACGAAGTTACAAAAGTAAAACTCTTTACTGAAAAACCCGTTTACGAAATGGCAAAAATGTTTGTTGAAAGCATGGAGTTTTTTTGGAACGCCGGAATTTTCTTTTGGAACGTAAAAGCCATTATTGATGCCTTTGAATTACATTTAAGCGAAATAGCGGAACTTTTCTCCTCCGGCAAGAAGTTCTATAACACTCCGGAAGAAAAATCGTTTATCAACAAGATTTATGCGCAGTGCAGAAGCATTTCGATAGATTTCGGCATTATGGAAAACTATTCGGAGACTTACGTCATACCGGCACTTTTTCAATGGTCTGACCTCGGCACATGGGGTTCGCTGTACGAAAACTCCGTCAAAGATGAAAATCTCAACGCCATTGCCGGTACAAAAGTCATAGCCGAAAACACCACGGGCTGTATTATCAACACCGACACAAAACTCGTTGTAGTAGAAGGACTTAAAGACTATATCATCGCACAAAGCGACAATTTGCTGTTAATTGTCCCGAAATCAAACGAGCAAAACATAAGACAACTCGTCAACAACGTTAAAATACAATTTGGAGAAGATTTCGTATAAAAAACTTTTTTTAAAAGCAGGAAGGCAGTATTGTCTTCTTGCTGTTTTTTTTGCCGCATTTGTAAAAAATTTTTTGAAAAAAGATTTGGAAAATTGATTTTTTGTATATAATTTAGCAAAATTTTAAAAGTATTCGGATTATGGACACGACAATCAATATTGAAACGGCAACCAAAGAATTTACTCAAAATAGGGACAGTTTTTCTTTTAAATGCGGCGACGAAAAAAAATTCTTCGATGCTCTTAAAGAGAAATACGCCGTTCCGTTTGTTTACGGCAGTCTTTTGTTAAGCGGGACGACGATAACGAAACAAACCGTCAAAAACGTAATTGACAACGGTTTTGCAGAGTCCGATGCCGAAACCGCCGTAGGAAACGAAATTTTGGAACAATATGACGCATATCAAAAAATATTTCAACTTATAGACAAAAAGGAAATAACGGAAGATAATATCAAAAATCTTCACAAAACCTTACATTCGCGCACGCCGGATTTCATAGCGGGGAAATATCCGTCAGAAAAAAACAAAGTCGTAGCCTTAAAAATGAAGAAATTTTTGGAATGGTTCAACGGCGAAACCACCGAAGAAGATATTCTGAGATTTGCGGCAAAAGCATATCACGAATACATCTACATACACCCTTTTAAAGGCGGCAATGGCAAAATGGCACGGCTTATAATGAATTTGGGCATTTTGCGGCAAAAATTTACACCCATAATTATCCCTGCCGAAACACAGTCTGAATATGACCGACTGATAAAAGAAAGCAAAAATTTATTGACCGAAGATTTTACAAATTTTATTGCAAAATGCGCCTTATCAAGTCAAAATATACTTTTTAAAAGCGAAAAAGATACTTACAGCGCACACAAAAAACGTCATTTGAGAAACATTGATTGCAGCGAAACGGTACTTAAAGCAATACAAGAGAATCCCGGCATCAAAATAATGCAAATAAAAGAATTTGTACAACAAGTAAGTTTTATAAAACTTCAACGGACAATAGGAACGTTAAGAAAACAAGGACTCGTAGAATTTAGAGGTCCTTTACGCAGCGGCGGTTATTATTGTATATAAAAAAATCGGGTTTTTAGCCCGATTTTTTTTATATTCCTTCAACAACTCTTGTCCAACCGAACGGGTCTTCACATTCGCCGAACTGAATTGCGGTGTATTTTTCGTAAAGTTTTTTGCTCATTTCACCGGGTTTGCCGTCTTTTGAAATAACGTATTTTTTACCGGTTTTCGGGTCGTCGATTTCGTGAATCGGTGCTATAACGGCAGCCGTTCCACATGCGCCAGCCTCTTCAAAAGTTTCCAATTCTTCCTCTGGAATAGGACGGCGTTCTACTTTCATTCCCATCCATTCGGCAAGTTGCATAAGGCTCTTGTTGGTGATTGAGGGCAGAATCGACGAAGATTTCGGAGTGATATACGTATTGTTTTTGATTCCGAAAAAGTTTGCCGCACCGCACTCGTCCATATATTTTTTCTCTTTGGCATCGAGATAAAACTCTGACATATAACCCATATCGTGAGCCAGTTTGTTGGCTTTTAACGAAGCCGCATAGTTTCCGCCTACTTTGTAAATACCCGTGCCGAGCGGAGCCGAGCGGTCATAATCCCTGACAATCATATAATTGCCGGTTGCAAAACCGCCTTTGAAATACGCTCCTACCGGCGTTACGAAAATCATAAACAAATATTCAGGCGAGGGTTTTACGCCTACCGTTGCGCCAACACCAATCATCAGCGGACGGATATAAAGTGTTGCACCATGACCGTAAGGCGGAATAAAACGTGCGTTAAGTTTAACGACTTTTTCCACCATTTCGATAAACATTTCGGTCGGCATTTCCGGCATTAAAATACCGCGCGAAGTACTTTGCATACGCATAGCGTTTTCTTCGGGACGGAAAAGTCTTACTTTACCGTCTTTACCGCGATATGCTTTTAAGCCTTCAAAACTCTCCTGACCGTAATGCAAACAGGTGGCTGCCATGTGCATTGAAATGTTTTCGTCAGAATGAACTTCTATTTCGCCCCATTTACCGTTGCGATAATAGCATCTTACGTTGTAATCGGTTTTTATGTAACCGAAACCCATATTCGCCCAATCAAGCGGGGCTAATTCGTTTGTGTTGTTATCCATTTTGATTATGGTTTTTTTATTAATTTTAGCAATGCGCAAATTTACAAATAAATCTTATTCCAAAGTCAATTCCCTGAAAATATTTTCAAGATTTCCTTTGCTTTGTGTTATTGACAGAACTGAGAGACCTTTTTCCTCGGCAAATTTTTTCACAATTTCTTCAAAATTGCCGTTAAAACTACCGTCAAAACCAAATTCTACGGTGATGGAATTTGACGATTTCGGTGCTTTAAGGTTTTTGAGCGTGTCGTCAGCAACTATTTTTCCTTTGTTGATAATAATCGCTCTATCGCAAACCGCCTCCGCCTCCTGCATAATATGCGTTGAAAGTATCACCGTTTTTTCTTTTCCGAGGTCTTTTATGAGGTTTCGGATTTCAACGATTTGATTAGGGTCAAGACCTGTTGTAGGCTCGTCAAGAATCAAAATTGAAGGATTGTGAACCATAGCCCTTGCAATTCCCGTCCTTTGCTTATAACCTTTTGAAAGTTCGCCGATTTTCTTGAACTGATGTTCTCCCAAACCGACCGCTTCAACGGCTTTTTCCACCGCGTTTTTAATTTCATTTTTTTGTAAATACATTCCGGCGGAATATTCAAGATATTCCTTAACGTACATATTTAAGTAAAGCGGGTTATTTTCAGGAAGATAGCCGATTGACTTTTTCAAAGCCGTCATATCGTCCTTTATGTTAACGCCGTTGATAAAAACTTCACCCGAATCGCTTGCAATACAGCCGGTTATGATTTTCATCGTGGTGCTTTTGCCTGCACCGTTAGGACCTAAAAAGCCTACGACCTCACCCGAATTTATATTAAAACTTATATTGTCAACGGCTTTGTTTTCGCCATAAAGTTTTGTAAGATTCTCTACTCTGACTGACATTTTTTTCTTTACTTTTATAAATAACGGAAAAACACGTTTAATTATTACAGCGACGGAGTTATAAACACCCGCCAAGAACCTTTGTTGTCAATACGCTCAACGTATTTTTTCTCAATCAACTGATTAACAAGCCTTTGAACAGCCGACATATTAATCCCGATTTCTTTTTGAATGTCGTTCAACGTAACAGTCGGCAGCGAAAGCATAGCGTTAAGTATTTTTGAATAATTCTCCGAACGAAAAACAATTCTTTCGCCGTCATACCACCAAACGTTTTCATCATGTTCGCTGACAAAACGCACATCGTTGTTAATCTCCTCTGTTACCAAACCGACAAAATATTTCATAAACGGTTGTATGTCCTTCAAATCCGCATTTGCACCTTCAGACGGTACAGAGCCGACTTTCAAATCCGCTTGATGCAGGGCTTCAAGATATTCCTGTTTTTTACGGCTTCTGACAACAATCATCGGATAGTTGTGCCGCGCAAAAATAAAATTCACCATCAAACGCGCAATTCTGCCGTTGCCGTCTTCAAACGGGTGTATCCTGATATAACGGTAATGAAACAGAGCCGCTAATTCTACGGGCGAAAGTTTGCCGCGTTTTTCTTCCTCATTGTACCAATCAACGAGCGAAGTCATCAAAGCGGGCGTTTCTTCTGGCGAAGCGTATTCAAAACGGTCGCCGTAACGTGTTATAACGCTGTTCGGACGTGTTTTGTATTGTCCGGCATGAATAATAAACGACGTTGTAACCCCGCCCGGAAGATTTCTGTAAACGGTATAATCTTCTCTGAACAGAGTTTTATGTAAAGTGCGGATAAAATGTTGCGACAGAGGCATTTCTTTCATTTCAGCCTCTTCTTTCATCATTTTTAATCCGACATTGCTTGCAGTCATTTCCTGAATATCCTTTACTTGCGCCTCGCCGATTATTTTGCCGAACATAAGCAAAAGTTCCGTTTGACCGTATGTTAAAGTGTTGCCTTCAATATTATTGCTGTTGTAATTGAAGTCAATAGTAAACCGGCGGCTCAACTTATTGTTGTCATCTTCTGAAAGCGGCAAAAGTTTGTTCCATGCCGCCAACGCTTTTTCTAATGTAGCATATTTCATATTTTTTATATGTTTTTTATTTAAAAAAATGGGCTAAAAAGTGGTAGTACTACCACCTTTTAGCCGCAAAAATAGAGTTTTGTTATCAAATATGCAAATGAATTAGCGCATTTTTTTACAAAAAGTTTTTATTTGAATAATCCCTGAGCCATTAAATGAAGGCTTCTGCGCCATGTCAAAAATTCATGCGCCGTACCTTCTGAAATATAGCCCGTAACGTTATAACCTGCCGCTTTCATATCGTCGGTAGATTTTTTGATTCCGTCGGGATTCTCTTTGCTTCCGCAACTCATAAAAATATATTTTACGGATTTATTATCCTTGAAATCAGAAGGAGCATATTGTCCGCCGCTGAGCAAACCGAACGATGCAAATAAGTCAGACCTTCTTCCTGAAATCAATTTCGTCTCTATGCCGCCCATCGACAAGCCTGCAAGCGCACGGTTGTTTCTGTCGGTTTTGGTTTTGAAATGAGAATCAACGTAAGGGATAAGTTCGTCGCAAAGCATAGTCTCGAACTCTTTCGCAGTAAAACTTCCGATAGTTCCGAATTTTACGTTGTTAGTCAAGCCGTAAGCCATTACGATAATAAACGGTTTTGCTTTACCTTCTGCGATAAGGTTGTCCATAATAAGATTTGCATGTCCCTGATTAGACCAAGCGGTTTCGTCTTCGCCCCAACCGTGCTGTAAATAAAGTACGGGGAAAGTTTCTTTGGCGTTAACACCGTATGTCGGAGGAGTGTAAACAAATGCACGCTGAAACTGATTCGTACTCTTGCTCCAAAACAAAATCTGCTGAACATTGCCGTGAGGAACGTTTTTCTCTGCATAAAAATCCTTGTCGTGAGCGGGAATTTCGATACCGCTTTCCCAACGTACAGAGCCGTAATAATTTTTTGCACCCGGGTCGTTAACAACACCGCCGTCTATCGTCAAGTGATAATAATGAAAACCTTCGTCCATAGGGCCTTCGGTTGTACCTTCCCAAACGCCGTCTTTATTTTTTTTGAGAACGGTTGCGCCTACACCGCCCATATTGCCGCCCAAGCCGAGGCTGACGATAACCGAACGTGCCTGAGGTGCTTCTACGCGGAAACGTGCGTAACCCTGAGAATTAACCATAGGATACTGCTGACCGGGCTGATTCATTTCCGACGGTTTGAAATCTTCTTTTATAACGGGATTGTCAAGCGAGGCATTGAAATCACGGACGATTTTGTAAGAATGTTTCTCGTTGCCGTCCTTGTCAAAAAGCAACGGATAATTGTTAGTTCCCACCCAAGAGTCTCTGTCGCTGACATTCCAGAAAGTTACAACGTCAATAACGTCTTTGTGTTTACGGAAAACACGGAAAAGATTGTGGTACATATTCTCGTGCAAAGTCCTGATATAAGGTTTTATAACAATATCTTCGCCTCGGGAAAACTGCAATGCGCCGCCCATTTCCTCATTAGCGCGGACGTCAAGTTCGGTAAAGTGAATGTGTTTTACGATTGTAGAATATTTTTCGATAGCCGCTTCGATGTCTTCCATCGAAGGTCCGTAAATGTTATAGTGTCCCTGCATACCGATACCGTCAATAGGCACGCCGGCATCTTTCATTTTCTTTACCATATCGAAAATTCTGTCGCGTTTTCCCGGGTCGGCTGCATTATAATCGTTATAAAAAAGTTGTGCATTAGGGTCAGCCTCGCGAGCAAACTGAAAAGCCTTTGCGATAAACTCGTCGCCGCAAAGTTTATAAAGTCTTGATTCACGGTAAGGCGACGGATTAGGATTCCAAGGTGTACGTCTTTGGTCATCAGCCATTGCCTCGTTAACAACGTCCCAACAATAAACTACGTCTTTGTAACGGTTTACAACGGTAAAAATGTGCTGTTTTAATCTTTCGTAGAATACTTCTTTTGTTACATCTTTGCCTTTTTTGTCTTTGAACATCCAATCTGAAAACTGATTGTGCCAAACAAGACAATGTCCGCGCATTTTAATGTTGTGTTTGCGACAAAAATCTGCGATTGAATCGGCTTTGCCCCAATTCCAAACGTTTTCTTGCGGATGAACGGAAACGGGTTTCATGTCGTTTTCACAAGTTACGGAGTTGTAATTCTTTAAAATAATGTTGATGTCCTTTTCTTTTGTGATGTTGGACATATTAACGGCAACGCCTACTTTAAAATAATCTTTGTAAGCGTCTTTCAAACCCTGTGCATACGCCCCGGAAAACAAGGCGAAAGCAAGAGCAGTCAAAAAAAACCTTTTCATGTTCTTGTATTAAAATTTAAGTTAAAAATCTAATGCAATATTAAAGGATTTATTCTAAAAAATGCGGTTAAAAAGTTTCAAATTCTTATATTTTGGTAACAAAAATGCGTTTTTTTGGTAAAAAAAGTGTTATTGTAACAAAAATACAAGAATTTGAAACAAAAAGAATATACATTGGGAAAAATAATTGCTTACTTTGCACAGATTTTTCAATAACCGTATAATTTTTTTGATCTTAACGTTAAATTGTTTTAGTAATTAATTAGTAATTAAATTGAAAGAAACGCCGGCAATTATTCCTTTCTCTATGCCGGCGTTTTTTTTATTGGTATTAACAAGAGTTAGGGCTATAACTCCAAAAAAAAACGACTTATAGCCCGAACTCTTGCATTTTTTTTGGAATTTATCGTTAAAAACATTATTTTTGCCAATTAAATCTTAACCGCTATGAAAGAGAAAACGGATATTTTGGTTGGACGAAAAAACGAAATCAACCGCCTAAAAAGCATCATGGAATCCAATGAAGCCGAGTTTGTTGTTGTGTACGGACGACGAAGAGTCGGAAAAACTTTCCTTATAAACTCTTTTTTCGGAGACAACTTTACATTCAAACTGACTGGATTGGCAAAAAGAAGCAAAACCGAGCAACTTACTAATTTTACGGCATCTCTTAATCGCTATGGCGGCAAACAAAGATACACGAAGCCGCGCACTTGGTATGAAGCGTTTGAAAAACTTCGCACATTGCTCGAAAATACTGAAACTATCGGCAAACGCATAATCTTTATAGACGAATTACCGTGGATTGACACTACTAACAGCAATTTAGTGTCTGCCATAGAGCACTTTTGGAACGATTGGGCGGTAACACAAAATGATATTGTACTGATTGTCTGTGGCTCGGCTACATCATGGATAACGCGCAAAATTCTTAAAAACCACGGCGGACTTCACAACCGCGTAACGCAAAAAATATATATCCGTCCGTTCACACTTGCCGAATGTAAGGAATATATTCAAAGCCGTGGTATCATAATGGAGGATAAAGAAATTGCCGAATGTTATATGATAATGGGCGGAATACCTTTTTACTTAAAAAACTTGCGGCGAGGGGCAAGTCTCGCCCAAAATATTGACGAGATGTTTTTCAAGCAGCAATGTAGTCTTGACGGCGAATTTGATGCCCTATACGCATCACTATTTGAAAATTCCGCCAATTATATCAAAGTCGTTGAAGCCCTTAGCTCAAAAAACAAAGGACTTACCCGCGACGAAATTCTTAAAACCTCAGGTTTAGAAAACAACGGACATTTCAGCGAAATTCTCCAAAACCTTATAGACTGTGATTTTATCCGTTGCTATCGCGGTTTCGGAAACAAAACACGCAATAGTCTTTATCAACTTACTGACCCGTTCACACTTTTTTACTATAAATTTCTAAAAAACAATAGTCCGCAAGGTAAGTCGTTTTGGCAGTTTCAAAACGGTACACACAAACATAGTGTTTGGGCAGGATTAGCGTTTGAACAATTATGCCTCAATCATCAAACGCAAATAGAAAAGGCTTTGGGTATTTCCGGAATTATAACAAACTTATATTCATGGATTTCGCCATCGTCTGCTTCGGAAAAGGCTCAAATAGACCTTATTATTGACCGCGCAGACAAGGTTATAAATATATGCGAAATGAAATTTTATGACGATGAATACTTGACAGACAAAAATGATTATGAGGACATTGAAAGACGGATAAAAGTTTTCAAAAAGATTAATTCTATCCGTCTTACGATTCATACGGTACTTGTTACCACCTACGGATTAAAAAATAATCAATATAGTTCGGTTTTTCAAAATGTTATAACACTTAAAGACTTATTTTCGGACTAAAAAAATACAAGAGTTCGGGCTATAACTCAAAAAAAAATCGACTTATAGCCCGAACTCTTGCATTTTTTTATTTCACATGTTTATCAAAAAATACTTTTATATCGAGGGGAATAATGCTGATTTCACGGATAGCGGTTTCGATAACACCGTCAAAAACTCTTAAAACCTCATCATTTGCATGGTCGGCATTTCCGACAATAAACAGCGGCGTTTTGCCTGACTGTCCGCCGTTATCCTTCCAAATCTGACGCGCAAAAGAAACAGCCCAATCACCGGCATAGTCAAAATAAACAACTCCAATTTTACAGCCTTGTAACTGATTTTTTATGTATTCGGTGTAATCAGTATCGGAGTTCATGGCGATACCGAGCGGAATCACGGTCTGAACGTCCTGCAACATATTTAAAATACCGCTTGCCGTCTCTTTGTCCAAATCGTTATAAATAAAGAAAACGTCCCTTTCTAAAACTTCCTGCTTTGCGGAAGTCTTAACGCTCATAATGCCGCGCAACTCCTCTACAAAAACTATCGGCGAAGGTTTCGTGGAATAAACGGTGTTTTCGATAATTTCACGACGGATATTGTTGACGTAATCCTCTGTCCGGGAAGCAGGATTCCAAATAAACATTTTCAATCCCGAATTTCTTAATTTTGCTGCTTCTCTATACTGAACGCCCATATCAAGAGAATACCCTTGAGAATTTTCGTTATAAAAATCAACCTGTCCCAAAATATGAACGCTGCAATCAGCCTCGCTCATCAAAGTTTTGTCTCTTATGACAGAAATTCCCGCCTTCAACAAAACTACGCACAATTTGTCACAGACCTCCTTCATGTCAGGCGAAACCTCCGCAACAAAAACTTTAATATGCTGTGTAAACAAACTTATATTCATCTTACTTTTTTCCGTACATTTTGATGTGCAATTTTAATAAAAAAAAATGAACCGCCCAAAAAAAATATTTTATATCTTTACCGCATATTTACTAACACCAAATTTTATGAAAAAAGCAGTATTACTTTTTTGTTTGGCGTTGCTTTGCTTTTCGTGTCAGAAACAAGTGAGCAACGTCGTAGATGTAGAGGGCGGAAGAATAGAAGGTCTTGAAAAAGACAGCCTAAAAATTTTCAAAGGCATACCCTTTGCCGCACCGCCTGTCGGAGATTTAAGATGGAAAGCACCCCAACCGCTCACACCTTGGGAGGGAGTAAAAAAGACTTTTGAATATGCCAAAGGACCTATACAAGGTGGTCAAAACACGGCGGCTTTCAGCGAAGATTGTCTTTACCTTAACGTCTGGACAACGGCCAAGACACCGAATGACAAACTTCCCGTAATGGTTTGGATTTACGGCGGCGGATTTTCTTTCGGTTCAACCGCAGAGGCAAGTTATGACGGCGAACCGTTAGCAAGAAAAGGCGTTGTATTGGTTTCGATAGCGTACAGAGTAGGCAATCTCGGCTTTTTGTCGCACCCAGAATTAACGAAAGAAAATCCTCAGCACGTCAGCGGTAATTACGGACTTCTTGACCAAATCACCGGTCTTACGTGGGTGAAGAATAATATCGAAAAATTCGGCGGCGACCCCGACAACGTTACGATTTTCGGCGAGAGTGCCGGCGGAATTTCCGTCAGTATGCTTTGTGCTTCACCACTTGCGAAAGGTCTGTTCAAAAGAGCGATTTCTCAGAGCGGCGGCTCATTCGGACCGGTCAGAGAAACCACTTATCCGGGCGAAAACATGAAAACCCTAAAAATGGCTGAAAGCGACGGCGAAAAAATCGCTGAAAAACTCGGCGCAAAAACCCTCGCAGAACTCCGCGCAATGCCTGCCGAACAATTTGCAGGCAGGGATATGTCAGGATTCGGAGCATGGCCTATCGTTGACGGTTACGTGATAAAAGACAATCAATACACGCTTTACGAGAAAGGCGATTTCAACGACGTTGACATTCTTGTCGGCTACAATTCTGACGAAGGCGCAAGTTTTTCTTGGGGCGACACTTACGAAACTCACCCCGCAAACGTTGAAAGACGTTACGGAAAATTTGCCGACACGCTTCTTAAAGCCTACCCGTTAAGCGGCGAAAACAAACTCAACAAAACTGCCCGCGATTTGATGCGCGATGCTGCATTCGGTTGGCAGACATGGGCTTGGGCTTCGTTACAGTCTCAAAAAGGCAAATCGAAGGTTTATCTTTACTATTTTGACCAGCCGCCCGCAAATTCGGAAGGCTCTTACCACGGTCAGGACGTAAACTTTGTTTTCCAACACGTTCACACCGGCGATAGCGACGTTGCTCTTTCAAAAGCAATGGGCGATTATTGGACAAACTTTGCTAAAACCGGCGACCCTAACGGCAAAGACCTTCCCGTTTGGCCAGAGTTCAATACAGAAAATCAAAAAGTTATGTATTTAACCGGTCCGAAACCTTTTGAAGGAAAAACGCCAAGTCTCGAAGCAATGAAAGTTCTTGACAGTTATTTCGCATGGCGCAGGACGGCGGAAGGCGCAGAATGGGCAAAATAAATGCCCCTTCTCCCCTACTCCACACAGTTTTCTAAAAGTCTAATCTGAAAATTCTCGGTATCAATCTCGACTTTAACACCGATTGGCAAAGTACAGCGGTCGTTAACGTGTCCGAAAGAAAAATTCTTGATAACGGGAATTTTCAGATTTTTACAAAAATCATTTACAACATAATCCAAAGGTAAAGAATTTTCGCCCTGAGCCTCACAGCCTTTCATCTTTCCGAAAATCAAGCCTTTAAGCCCCGAAAAATCCTTAGCGTTTTTCAAATGTGTTAACATTCTGTCTACTTTGTACGGCGGCTCGTTGATTTCCTCAATAAAAAGAATTTTGTTATAAAGCGAAAAATCGTATTTTGTACCGATTAAGGTTTCCAAAAGCGTTAAATTTCCGCCTAAAAGTATGCCTGAGGCTTTTCCGTGACGTAAAACTTCCGTTTCATCATTTTTTTGCGGACAAATCAAAAAGCCTTTTTTGCCGTTTTGAAAAATTTCCCACATGGAATTTCGCGTGTAAGCGGTATCTTCGGGAATTAACATCGAAGAATGAAACGTTACAAGTCCCGTCTTTTTATAAACCGCTAAAACCAAAGCCGTAATGTCAGAATATCCGCCCAAGATTTTCGGATTTCGGATAATACTTTCATAATCAATCAAATCCAAAATTCTTGAACAGCCGTAACCGCCTCTTGCTGCTATGACGGCTTTTATGTCAGAACGCTTAAAGAAAGAGTTTAACTGAAAGGCTCTTTCCTCATCAGTTCCTGACAGATAACCGTGTTTAGAAAAAATATTTTCGGCTATAACGGGCACAAATCCCGCTTTTTCAACTTTTTTTGCGGCAGACTTTATTTGCTCTGCGCTGACATAACCGGCAGGTGCAACGATACCGATTTTGTCGCCGTGTTTCAAAGCCTGAGGAATAATCTTTTTCATAATAAAAAATGATTTGACTGCAAAGTTAAAAAAAAGATTTGTAAACTTCACGTTCAATTATTAATTTTGTAGCCGATTTTTATAAAGGCAGGCTATTGTTATGAAACAAATACTTCTGATATTATCAATCCTTTTTTCTGGACTGAACCTGAATGCCCAAATTATTCTTCACGGCGACGAATTGAAGGATACTGCAAGGCTGAAAAGGGCGCAGATTGTACCCGGAATCGTGCAACCGCCGGATACGATTCTCATTGTCAGACACAACCCTGTTGTTATAATGCCGCCATACGTTTTCCTAACGCAACGACAACGCGAAAAATACGACAAACTTGCATATAACGTCAAAAAAGTTTGGCCCTACGCAAAAATCATAAAACGTGTTTACGCACAACTTACCGATTCGCTTTCAAAAATCGACAACGAAGAAGACCAAAAAGCATACATTAAATCGCAGGAAAAACTTTTAAGGGCACAGTTTGAAGACCAACTCGTAAAACTTTCAATAACACAGGGACGAATCCTTATAAAACTTGTTGACAGGGAAACCGGCAGCACGACGTATGAAGTTTTGAAAGAATTGAAAGGCTCTTTCAGTGCGTTTATTTTTCAGGGAATTGCGCGGCTTTTCGGCAGCAACTTAAAAAGCGAATACGACGCCCTCGAAGAAGATAAAATGATTGAAGACATTATCGTCAGAATAGAAAACGGACAATTATAAAGAAGAAAAATCCGTTTATAGCGTTCCAAGAAACAAAAAAAATACTGTTCACGGAAACCGTTGAACGGATTTTTTATTATATTTGCGGCATAAAATAATTTAATATGATAATAGGCCGTAAAAACGAACAAAAGGAACTGTTAGAGGCTTACAAATCCGAATATTCTGAATTTGTGGCAGTTACAGGCAGAAGACGTATCGGAAAAACATTTCTGATAAGGGAAACTTTCGCTTACAAATTTGCGTTTCAACATTCGGGCATCGCAAACCAAAAAACCAAAGTCCAGTTGCAGGAATTTAAAAACTCACTTCTGAAATGCGGAATAAAAAAATGCAGAGTGCCGGAAGATTGGTTTGACGCTTTTTTCTTGCTGTCTGAATTCTTAGACGGTTTAGGCGAAGGCAAAAAAGTAGTTTTTATTGACGAACTACCTTGGATGGACGCTCCGAAATCCAATTTTGTGTCCGCATTGGAACATTTTTGGAACGGATATGCTTCGGCACGTAAAGATATTTTGCTGATTATCTGCGGCTCTGCAACATCGTGGATTATCAACAACGTTTTCAAAAATCACGGCGGACTTCATAACAGGGTAACTTACAGGATTCACCTACTTCCGTTTAGTCTCAGAGAATGTGAACTTTATTCTCAAAGCAGACACTTGTCAATAAGCCGTTACGAAATACTACTCTGCTATATGGTTATGGGCGGAATACCTTTTTATTGGTCGCTTTTAAACAGGGAATACAGTGTTGCGCAAAATATTGACAATCTGTTTTTTAACCCAAAAGGCAAACTCCGTTACGAATACAATGAACTTTATAATTCGCTTTTCAAAAACTCAGAACCGTACATGAAAATCGTTTCGGTTTTGGGAACTAAAAAAGCCGGAATGACCCGCGAAGAACTTGTCTCAGAACCAGGAATTTCAAGCAAGGGCAGACAACGTTGTAAATCTTTGCGAAATGAAGTTTTCTGCCGGCAAATACGAAATCACAAAACAAGATGATGAAAATTTACGGCACAAAAGTACAACTTTTGTTTCCGTTTCTAAAAAGAACAAAAGTCCTCATCTTGTGATGGTTACGCCATACGGGATAAGTGAGGGTATGTACCGCTTTTCGGTTCAAAACCTCATAACACTTGACGATTTGTTTGCTTAAATGTCGTACTTTTTATATTTTTGTAACACGAATTATAAAAATTTAAATCATGTACGAATACATTACGGGACTTTTGACGGATTTGACACCGTCTTACGCCGTTATCGAAACAAAAGACGGTGTCGGCTGGCTTATTAACATATCGCTTTCGACGTTTTCGCAAATCGAAGGCAAAAAAGAATGTAAACTTTTTGTATTCCACATTCAAAGAGAAGACTCTCAAACGCTTTTCGGCTTTTTTGACAAAACCGAAAGAGAGGTTTTCAAAATGCTTTTAGACGTTTCGGGAATAGGACCTAATACTGCACGTGTCATACTCTCGTCGATGTCGGTTGCTGAACTTCAAAGCGCGATTTCGAGAGAAGACTCCAAAATGATTTCCCGTGTCAAAGGTATCGGCGCAAAAACCGCTCAAAGACTTGTCATAGACTTAAAAGACAAAATCCAAAAAATCGGCATTTCAGATATTTCAGTATCAGGAATACAAGCCATAGGAAATTCTGAACAAAGAGACGAAGCTGTTTCAGCGCTCATTATGCTCGGTTATCCGAAAACACAAGCCGAAAAAGGCGCAGACATGGCGTTAAAACAAAATCCGGGAATGTCAGCCGAAGACATTATAAAATTCGCGCTGAGAAATGTAAAATAATTTATAACCGAGGGTTTACACCCTCGGTTATAAATTAAATATTAATCCAACCCCATTGTCAGCGTGAAACCGAACTTTATGTTAGAAGTCCTGTAACTCGTTGAAATAAGCGGGTTTGCAATATTGTGATTATAGTAGAGTTGAAGTTTCAGCCGTTGCGAGAGTTGATAATCTGCCGTCGTCCTAATCGAATAACTCCGCTGACCAGCCGAAATCTCGTTGTACATATCTTCTATTTCACGCAAAATCGTCTTGTCGTCGTTGATGACAAAATCCGTCCGCAAATCCAAATCCGATTTCAAACGTTTTGAACCCGAAGACGTGCGAATATTTAGCGGCAACTGCGCAAATTTATATCCTAATCCTATCACCCATTCTTTTTTGTAAGCCTCCGTTATCTGCGAATTTGCAAACGATAAGGTCATAAGCCTCGTTCTGCGGTACTCAAATTTTGTACTCAACATATTAACCCACGAAATGTCCATTCCGAAAAGCGGTGCAAACCTTTCTTCTAAGGTTACCGAACCGATTTCGTACTGTGGAATAAACAAGTCGTTGACCTCATAACGGACAAAACTCTGTCCGTACTCTTCTTCCTGCTCAAAAGAATAGTTCGCATTGTTCTTAAAATTAGAAACCGAATACGTACAAATGTATGAATGTGTCAATAATGCCGACCTGACGTAATCTTTCAAAAACGAAATATTGCCTAAACCTTTGTAATTAACACGCCAGTTCGGAAGCGGCATTTTCAAGAACGGATTCAGCGAAATCTTTTCGGGATTAATGCCCGAATACGCCGCTAAAAACGCCGGTAACAAAACGTCCTGATGTGTCAGAGAATAACCGTCCGGCATACCGTCTTCGTTTTTTTCCGGAGTATAAAGCGGTGTACGCGAGGCACGCTCAGCCGCCTGACGGTCTGCAACTATCGGCCGCGATTCCAAAAACTTGGTGTAAGTTTCCAAAGAATAATCGTCGCCAACCTTCTTGAACGCCGTTTTTATCATATTGAACGTTGTACGGTAATTTCCCGTTTTTACTTTTGAAGTCGTTTCCCAAGTTTCACCACCCGTCCAATAAAAATAATCTTCCGTATTGAAAAGCATCGTGCGGTCAAAATTAACGTCAATTCTGAAAGTGTTTATCGGCTCAACCGTCAACCTTACGCCTATGTTGTTGCCTCTTGTATACAAAATCGGGTCCATTAACGTCGAGTCCTTAACAAGCCACGATTTTTCAGAAGCGCGGTAATGAAATTCATCGCCGTTCAAAGCCATAATGTACTCTAAACCCGGCGCAACCGCTCCCGCATAATTTTGCATTCCGAGTATTTTCGTGCCTGACAAATATCCCGTCGTAGTGTTAGCCCTTTGATTTTTGTACGAAATCGAAGCGTTACGAATCGAAAACAAAGACATCAAAGCATAATCCGAAGCCACCAACAGCGGCGAATCTTTTACGGGCTTTTTGCCGACAACTTTTACGGTGCAGTTTGCATAATCGTCCGAGGCTGTAAACTTCACTTTATTTTTGTCAACAATCTGAATATCGCCGTCAATTTTTTTACCGTCCGAATCCAAAACCTCAATCTCAACCTCCGTTGTCCCGAGAGAGTGAACAATGTTGCGCTCCTTGTTTTTGAAAAAACGTAAATTGCCTTTCTGATAAACCACTTCGCGTTTTTCTTTTGAAGCGTTTTTCCTGCCGTCCTTACCGAAACGTCCCATAACCGTCTTAAAATACGGTACATTTTTGTAAACACGTTCAAAATTAAGGTTGCCGTTAAGGGTCAAAACGCCTAAATTGTTTATCGTATGACCACGGTTAATCGTGTATTTTTCTCCGTCTTCGGTCTCGGCTTCAAGCGGGTCTGTGCCGCTGTCCCATTTGTAATCGGCGTTGTAAACGGCATTTGCGGACGTCCATCTCAAACCCGGAATTTTTGACAGCGGCACCTGCCAGTCGAATTTCATATTTTGAGTATATGAAGTGTTTTCGCCCCAGTCAAAAATTTTCATAAACAACGTGTCGCGTTTGCGGCTAACTTCTTCTAAATCGGTATTGTCAAGCCTGCCGTCAGGGTCAACCTGCGCCTCGGTATGTGCCGAAAGCGAAAATTTTAAATTCTGTGTCAACTTGTAACGCACCTCGTAATTACGCTGCCACATAAACTCCTTCCGATAAGACGGCGTTAAAAATACCGCCTGATTGTCAATGTTTCTGTACTCCACTGACGAGTAATTTCTGTTTATGTTAGCGTTGACAGAAACCATTGTCGGCAAGAGATAAAAGTTGAAATCACGGATTAATTCCAAATTTTTGTTTTTCAAGAATCCGACTTTCGACAGCGGACGGTAATTCTTCGGATTATACGTGTAATTGTATTCGACGGAAGATTGCAACATTCTCTCTAACTGCGCTTTAATCGTCGGATTGTGCATATAATATTCCGAATACGCTACGCCTGCCGTAAAGTTTGAAACGTGATAAAACGGTTTTTGCTTTTGTTTTTTCGACTGCTGTTTTTCGTCTTTTTTACCCTCGGGAGAGTTTTTTAATTCTTTTTCCATTCTGGCAGTTTCTTTTGCCTCCTCGCTGCGACCTTCAATATGAATATTGGTCATATTCAGACTTTTACGTTGTTCGTAAGTGATACTGCGGTCTCTTACGTCGTCTTTTTCGGCTTTTGAAAGTTTCGGATCTTTTAGCGTAACGTCAAGGTCGATGTCAGGGTCAAGAGGGTTATATTTCGGAAGTTCATAATTTTCTGAATATCCGAAATAAAGCGGCATTCTAACGTTATAGTCGGGGTTAAAAAACTTTCCGACCTGAAACAAAGTCGAAAAATCGTACTGATAAACCGTTTCCTGATGACGCTCCGAAACACGTTTTTCAATGCTTCCGAAGCCGGGCGTGTGAGTGTAACCCGATAATGTTACCGTCGCTAAGTCCGCTAACTGCAATTCCATTTTAGCACGGGCAGCCCAGCCGCCGTCTTCGTTGAAGTCCGTGAGCCTTAGTTCGTTAACCCAAATTTCCGCGCTTTTGTCCATTCCGTCGTCCTCTTCGTCGTTTTCGGTCATTGACGGGTTTCTGACACCAATCATTATCGTCTTGATGTTAGAAATATTCGGACTTCCCATAACCGTTATGCGGCTGCCGTCGTCAAGTTGCGAAGTGTAGGGCATTGTTAACGAATAGGTTGAACCCGCAGCACGTAAATCATTGTTACGTTGTTGTTTAACAAGTTGCAACTTTTCAAAAATGATTTCAACGTTGTTTCTTTCTGGCCAAACGGCTAACCTTCCGTTGTCGTCATCGGGATAATAACCTGCGGGAGTAACGTAAAGCGGAATTTCATACTCGTAGTAGTTTTCTTTGTAGTCGCTACCGAGACGGACAAAAATCCGTAAATCTCTGTCGTTAAGAATATTGCCGGAGGTTTCTTCGCAGTGAACAAACATTTTTAACTTTTTGTACTGACGTAAATCCAAAATTGCCGTTTTGTACGCCGCAACCGCCTGACCGTCAGGCAAAGTTTTAACTTGTAAACACATTGCTTTTTCGTCCTGCTCAATAACCTGATTGGTTTCGTAATCGCGTTCACGGCTGATTGTGGGCGGCAAAAGATAGTTGACCGGCGTTTTAGAACCGTTTTCTTCCAAGCCGACGTTTGTGATGTCAAGCACGCCGTCGTTGATTTGTCTGTCGGTTAAGATTTCGCCAGCCGAGGTCATCGAAGCCGTATATTTCCGCCAGTCGCCGCGAAGAAGATTCATCTCCGCAAAACGCAGAATAATGTCTTTTTGTGCATTCGTCAAGTACATGCGCATAAAGCGGATTGATTTAAAGTCCGAAATCGTGCCGACAACCGAGTCAGGCTGGTAAATCGGAATCTTAAACTGATACCATTTCACCGTTTCGCTTTCGCCGTTTACCGTCTTGACGTGGCTTTCAACGATGTCCGTAATGTAGTTTTGACCGACCTGCATACTGTTTGGAGCGATATGAACTTTGTATTGATAATACGATTCGGTTTCGCTCAAAGTGTTGTCAAGATTTATATCCTCGACATCGGGATAACGGTCTTTTATCGTAGAATATGCTGACGAGCCGCCTATGTCAGACGAGTTGCCCTGAGTACCGTTGTAATGCTTGTAACGCTCGGCAATCGAAAGGCGTTGCTCGTCATAATCGCCGCCTCTGAAATAATGATAGTTGTCGGCAGCAGGGTCGTTGTAAGCGTTTTGATAAGCGGCGGACGACGTACCGTATTTGTTAGCAATATCGTCCAAATATTTCGTAAAAAAACTCCGCTCCTGAACGTCGTCCAAACCGTCAAAACCCAAATCCTGAGCCTCTTTTGCGCCATTTGTGTTGTCAAAAGCGTTGACCAAAAAAGTCTTGTTCGAGACCCGTCCCCAAGCGGTTGAATCAATAAAATTTTCGTCCATCGGGTACGGAATACCGTTTTCAAAACTTTTTCTACCGTCTTTGAGAACGTCCTCAGAAACGTGTCCGAGGTTGAAATAAAGGTCAGCACCCATACCGTCCTGCTCGTAGATAAACGGGTCTAACATCCAAAATTCAAGATATTCGATATTTGAAGTTTCAAAGTCGGTAGTTGTCATTTCCCTCATGATACCGCCCCAGCGTTTTTCGGGATTTTTTAAATAACCGTTTTCGTCAAGTCCTTGAACGTCAAAGTTATAAGGACCTCTCTCCGAGGGATAATAAGCGAGGTTCAGGACGGTTAACTGCGTAGAAATTCCGCTGACCGATTGTGCATTCGGAAAAATTTCTTTCTCGTAAACCGCTCTGATATAATGGTTTGACTGATCGTCTTTGGTGATGTAAGACGGCGTTATGCCCGAACCCGAAACGCTTGTTCCCTGCAAGTCAGAAAGGACGTTGTACCAAGCCAAGAGTGCGCGGTTATAACCATAACGCAAATCGTTGTTAAGACTTGCTTCGGGAAATTTTTTAGTTCCCGACGGCGCGGACGAAAGCACCCAGCGCGAAACGGATTTAACGTCGATTTTTGTTTGAGAGGCTTCAAAATCGTCGATGTAACATGTTCCGGCTTTGTCAACGCTGCGGCTGTGTCCGGGCAGCAACTGTGCAAATTCACCTTCTACCGAAAGTCTTGATTCTGAGGTTGTTGAAATAAGCGGCAGACGGTCAATAAGCCTTGTTAAATACGGCAGCGGCGTTGAATACCTGACGTCCAAGCCCCAAATCGTATTTTTAACGGGTTCGTAACCGACTGAAACTTTGTTTGTCATCGTTTTTTCTGACAATCTCATAATCGTTCCGCCGACGTTAAAATTATCACTGAACTGATAATTCAAATGAGTACCCATCATCGTTTTGGTGGTGGAGTTGAAGGTCGTGTTACTTTCTACCGAAACCGAAATTTTGTTGCCCGATTGTAGAATACTTTCGTTGACGATTTTTACCGTTCCGAGCAGATAATCAACGACATAGTCCGTTCCTTCGGTAAGGGTGAGACCGCCGGCGGTAACTTTCACCGAGCCTTCTTCGATGTTCATAGCGTCAAGGGAAATTTCGCTGCCCGAACTCGATTTATAACTACCGGTTATGTAAAATTTATCTTTTTCGGCGTTTTGTTTTGCGATTGTTTTTGTGGAATCGTAAAGTTGTGAATAACAGTATTTATCCGCTGCCGCCTCGTCGCCGATTTTACCTCTGAGATAATCGCCGAAAGGTTCGAGTACGGGGAAAATTATTCTGCCTTTTTCTGCGTTGACGGTTACGCCGGGAATAAAGTCGAAATTACCGTCAGGAGAGTTTTGCGCTTGAAAATTTATGTTATCGAGGTTTAAAACTTTGATTAACATTTCACCGTCTATATTTCCGGCATTCAAATAGTTAACAAGCGACCCCGATTTGTCGGACTGATATTTTACCTGCAAAAGAAAATCCTCGTTAGAGACTTGATAAGCGTTGAGGTTATAAACGTTTTTCATCATCAAGTCCCAGTTTGGCAAAGCGGGCGAAAACGATGTTCCGCGTAGGAGTTTCAAAATCAGCGTTTGCGACGGATTTAATTCTGACGAAAATTCACCGACTTTGTACGTTTTGCCTTTGTAAGTGTATTCGTAAGCGACAGCCAAAACTTCGTCATCACGAAGCGAAGTGTTCAAAGAAATATATCCTAACTGCGCATTGAAACTATATTCCGAGGAAGAAAGTTTTCTTGCGTTTCCGATTTTTTCGTAATCAGAGCCTGACGAAAAATTTCCGCTCAACGTGCTTGTCAACGAATTAATATCGCGCAGACCTTGATACGTGGTTATCAAGTTGTTATAAAGGGTATTTGAAGTGTTGCACGGAACTTTTGACGACGAATACCTTACCGATTTTGTGTTATAAATATGTTCGGGTTCGGCCAGGTCTAAGAACGCGGCAACGTTTCTTGCGTCTTCGGTTGCGAGTTTGTTATTAGTAACCCAGACTTCGATGTTTGTTACCACGACACCCGAATTTATTACAGGCAAGTTTTTTAAAGCCTTTTCGTAATTGTCCCTGAAAAAATGGTTGAGGAAAAAGTGTCTGTCAGCCTCATAATCGGAGGATTGAATCGAAAATTCGCTGCTGACGCTTCCGGCATTGACTTCAATGGTTTTGGTTTCGCCTTTTTGTTGTGAAAGTACGGCGGTAGCGGTTAGTTTTCCGAATTTCAGGTCGGTTTTAACGCCGAAGAGGGTTGTGCTTCCGTTTATGAGGTTACCTTCGAGGGGCATTGACACGTTACCGAACTCGATTCTCTGAATAATTTCGTCCTGATGACCGATGTATTCGACTTTTTGACGGTTTTCAAACTCGAAAGTAGATTCGGTATTGTAGTTGACACCGACTTTCATTTTGTCGCCGATAGTTCCCGTTACGCCGACTTGCATTGCGAGGTCGAAATCGAAAGAAACGTCATTGCGTTGTTTTTTCGGCAGCGTATAGTTGTCGATTTTAGAGATGTCAGCACCGAAAGTTACGCTGACGTTTCCTTGCGGTTTTATGTCGATGACATTAGTTCCGAAAATTCTGTCGAAGCCGCGCATATTGACATTGATACGCGGATTGAGGTAGCGTTCAAGCCCTGAGCGTTGGTTTTTGTTGTCGAGACTGTAATTGTCTTTCATTTGACGTTGCCAGTATTCGCGCAGTTCTTTTTTGTTTTCGAGACTGTCGTGGTCTTTTGCGCTCTGAAATTCGGGGCGTGAAATTTCCATATCACCGACTTTGGTTTTAGTAGTATAACCGCCGGATTTGTAATCGTATTCAGTTTCTTGGTTTATGACGGCGGGTTCTTTTAACTGTATAGGGGATTTTTGACGTTCCTTATCGGATAAAATACCCGTATCGGAATCTTGAAGTTTGTATTCCGAGGGTTGGAAATTTTGTGCGCCCGTTGTAAAGACGGTTGCAGCAAAAACCGCCGCCGCACCTGCAAAAACTGTTGTGCGTTTCAATAGTTTCATATTCAATAAAAAAAACGATTACAAAAGTATATGTTTTAGGGGAAGTTTACAAATGTTTTAGGGAAAAAGATTTGGAGAGAAAAATATTTAGGTTGTCATTTACAAAGCATTAGTTAATAATCGCCCATTCGCCGCCAAATCTACTGCCTCCGATACGCTCTAACACGCCGTTTTCTTTCAATTCGGAAATGTCGCGGCGAATTGTTTTTTCGTTAACGTCTAATTTTTCGGACAAATATTCAACCGTTATATCAGGTATCTTTTTTATCAATCCGATTATTGCTTGTTGTCGTTTATTCTTCTTAATATCTTTTTTGTTTCGGACATTTTCTAAATCTGTTTCGGACATTTCATCATTGTTTCGGACATTTGTTTCGGACATTTTATCGTTGTTTCGGACATTTTCAGTGTTTGTCATGGACATTTTTGAGTTGTCATGGACATTTTCGGGTGAGTTATGGACATTTGTTTCGGACATTTCGTTGTACGTTACAGAAAAAATAAACTGCGACCCGCTATTAATGTCAACTTTGTATTCAGGAAAATACAGAGGTGCGTACTTCGTAATATTGCGCGTACCAGATCCCATATCTTCAACCCACGCCAATTCCCGAAAAATGCGTACAAGTAACGGATTTTTTGTATTATTCTTTTTGAACTTTCCGCCTTGTCCGAGTTTATGCCTTTGATTTCGCCGTTATCTTTTACCCCTAACAATATATAGCCGCCGCTATGATTCAGAAACGAGCATATACTTTCGTAAACTGATTCCGAAACATTTTCCGTACAAGTCTTATATTCAACAGTATAAGACTCGCCTGATTTTGTGAGGTTTATAAACTTTTCCTGATTCATAACAAAAATAATTTCACCGATTACAAAAGTATATGTTTTGAAGGAAGTTTACAAATGTTTTGAAAGAAAAGTAAAATATATTCTGGTTGTTGTTTTCAAAGCGGGGGTTTTAAAACCTTACGGTTTTACACCGCCCGCTTGAAAACAAACAATGTAGTCTCTTACATATTGTAATGATAGTATCCTCGTTTATCAGCAAAAAACCACGATGTACCAGCAATTTTCAGTCTATAGACATCAATATCAGAATTTCTTAATTTAGTCTTTAAACTTTCAGGCACATTACCATAGAATCTATAACCAGTTTCATATACCGCAACCATTGCATCGTCAGTAATACATGCAGCCCATAATTGTCCGTGCTTATTATTATCTTCTTTAAGCCAGTTAGTTATCCAATCTTGAGAAGCACTAAAATAATCAGTAGTTATTACAATCCAATCTCCATAATCATTGAAAGTTACAGAGGTAATTATTTCATTTTCACGATTATAATACCTCAATTTGGATTCTAAACTATAAGGTATATTATTCCATTGTATACCATTATTACCATATAAAATAAGCCACTTACCATTCTCTGTAAGAACCACATCATCAATGAGTTCATTATCATCATTTAATTCGTCAAGAGCATCAGTCAAACCTCTTGGACAACCTTGTGCAGCATAACCATTTCTGCCATACAGCATTAAATCACCATTGGTCTTTGTTATAGCAACATTTTTACACTCGTCCTTTGATATTATCACATTTTTGATGTATTGACGACTGTTTTGTGAATATGATACTAATACAATCAATGCCATCAGCATTGTCATTAAAATTTTTCTCATAATTTCTCCTTTTTGTAAAGTTTAACAATAGGGTTTTAGTACTTGATTACTTGTATAACATAAAAAAAGAAAGGTGCAGACTACTTCATAGTTCCCAAAGACCGACCAAAGCCTGTAATTACTACAAAGTAAGCCCGCACCGTATGCAGTGCGAGCATTTGCTTTGAACTGACAATTACTTTATAGATTGGTCGTCTTTGGGAGTCAGTTCAAACAAACGCTCTTTCAATTTTATATATTTAACGCCGTAAATATGCAATTAGATTTTGAATCCACCAAATAATTTTGCAACTTTTTTTGAAAAAAATTGAGAATATTCTGCATAGTTTTGATTATTAATTACTTCCACAGCGGTTCGTTGTACCAATTATTTGAAAAGCCCATAGCACTTGGATTGACGGTTGGAAACTTGGATAATAATGTTTTAAGTTCGGAGACAAATGTGTTTTGAGGGTCAATGTTGTTGAGCCAATAGACTATGCAACAGAGAATTGCGTAAAGGCTCGTGGGTGCTACTCCGCTGACGTTGACCCACGCATTGCGCATTACGGGCGGCAACTGTGGGCGCATAGGCATATTACGATTCCAAACACGTGCGTGATGTGCGCAAGCGTTTCGTAAAGCGTTTACAGCCTTCATCCAACTTTCCAAAGCCTCCGTTTTGGCAACACCAAAACTACGGGCTATACGTTTGCGGACAGGTGTATCTGAGAAATTGAAATAGAGTTTTGTCAGACAGCCGAATGAAACTATCTCCAATATCTTCCATGCTGGCGGAAAACTATCATTACCGTATTTAGCCGTATGCTCTTTGATGAAATCCTCTTTTGTGCGTTCCAATTCGCGTTGCAGGGTTGCAAGATTCTCGGCAAATTTTATTTTGTCGGTTGCCAACGCTGCATCAATGAACCAAAACGGTCCGTGTGCCAACGAAAACTGATGGATAACCCTTGAACGCAAGGCAATTTCAATCTTCTGAACAGCACCAAAAATTAATTTGCGCAGTTCTGCGTCAAAGTCATACAATGCAGACACTTGCTCAAATGTAGTTCCTCTACGGAATGAACCGTCAGGTTGTTCAAAAATATGCAGATAGGCATCAAAGCGGAAATAACAAACATTGTTGAGAAATTGTTCAATGGCTGTCAAATCGTTGACAATTAGACCGCGCTGTTGCAAGGCGGTTACTTAGTCAGATATGCTGAGGGCGTTTTTGGTATAGTTCATAGTAGTGTATATAAAAAAAAGGTCCGCCATGGTACGCTGTTCTGCGGGAAGCGCGGCGGAGTCTAGTGTTGCAAAATTATGACAAGTTTTTGGTTTCACCAAATAATTTTGCAACTTTTTTTGAAAATAATTTTTATTATCTTGAAAATTAGTTACATAGCATTAGTTAACAATCGCCCATTCGCCGCCGAAATCACCGCCAAAATGTTTTAAGACTTTGTTCGCTTTCAATTCGATCGTCATTTTCAAAGCGGTTTTTTTTTTAACTTTACGGTTTTACACCGCCAGCCTTATATGTGCCGTCGCCCGACGTTTATTTCTTTCTTGTCTCATACAACCCAAAAAAGAGGTTGCCTATTTTTTAGACAACCTCTTACTACTCAAAAATCAAACGTACAAGGAAAAACAAAAAAAATATTTTTTTTAATAAATCAACATTCTAAGTAAATACAACCGAATACCCGATTTTGTTGAAAGGCAACATCAACAACTCAGAATATTCTTGTCCCGTTTGTTGCATATCTTCATCATCGTCCGGATAATACCAATTCAAAACAACATCATTGCCGTTTTTATATAGGGTCTCAAACATTGTGAAAATTTCCAACAAAATCTTACTTGAGGCAGTATTGAAATAATCAAGTTTTAAATTCAACACTGTCTTAGGACACGGATTCTTTTCGTATTCCTGAATCCATTCTACAACGGGCGCGTAAAAAGCCGTTACGTCCGAAGGAAAGGATTTGCCGGTAAATTCACAAACACCGGTCGAAGGATCCATATCAATACCCGGGGTATCTACACTTGGTTCTAACTGTATATGTTCTATCATGGTTCTTAGAGTTTTTTTGCTTAAAACGAATTTTTACAAATTTTGTTGCAAAAATATAAAAATTCTTTACGTTTTACAATTTTTATACACATAAAATAATGTAATAAAAATTATGCCAAACTTTGCAAAATTACAACTTTTTTTTTCAAAAAATATTAGCATCCGCAACATTAGCGGCCATAACCGTACGGTTGTTGAGACAAAAATTTATTTCAATCTCCTTTTCGGGTTTTATCTGCGGCACAGCATAATAATATACTACCGTAGCCCTACGGGTATGATTGTTAAATTCTACCTTCAAGACCGACGAATCCTTATCGCCCTCTGCGGTGTTCGGCATAGCAACAAACTCACTGATTTGAGACGGCGAATACAAGTTTATCGTGTAGCATATCATTTTGCCGTTAGATGAGTTGATAACGTTTGCCTGACGTATCCTAATAGTCGGAGAATCAAACGTTAGCAATTCATTAACACAATAAGCACCCGTTAAAATTACAATCGTTATTATAATCAACAAATTTGCTTTCATAATGTTTATGAGCCTAAAACATGAAACCAAAAATTTCACGGCTCAAATGTATAAATTATTTTTTATATAAAGCAATACTTTAAGAAAAAAATTTCAATATATTTTTTTTAGCCTAAAAATAAAGCCTTATAAATAAAACATTGATTATCAACTTATTGATTAAAATTAATTGAAATTTTATAGCAAATTAAGTGCAATTTTTATGCCAACTATTTTTATTCCATTAGTTTACAAAGACTTTTTTATAGAGATTTGCATCATTTAAAACCGCTTTTGCCTGCTCTAAAAAGTCGTCATGCTTCAAATTATAACGAATAACTCCCTCGTGATAGTAATATCTCGTTATAATTTCAGCAGAAAGAGTCTTCTTTATCTGCTCTGAGCATTTATCAAATTCTCGCTGCTTTATTTTTTTGATTTCAGACTTTAAAGAAGTTAAGTTTTCTTTTATCAAAGCAGAGTTAGATTTACTTTTCAAATCTTCATCTAACAGTTCAATTAACCTATCAGATTCGCTCTGATAATCAAACAATTTATTACCGGCAAATTTTTTAAAATCTTCCAAATCTCCATCAGAAAGTACAAACTCTTCCGGCTTAGCGATAGACGAATGTTCTCTCCTATATTTTGTTGCGTAATCGAAAATTATATTGCCGGAGATTAAGTTTTCTACGATTTCTGACAAAGTATCGCGTTTTACGGTAATATCCGGCATGATTCCGCCCGCATCTTTAACTTTACGTCCGTTTTTTGTCGTAAAGGTCATGATTTGCGATTCTGCAATCTGAGTAGCGTTGCCCCTTGAATCTTTATGCGAATAATCAAGTTTTTGAATACATCTGCCCGAAGGTATGTAGTATTTCGCGGTAGTAATTTTAAGTTTTGAATTATAAACCAAATCCTTTGTTGTTTGCACCAAACCTTTTCCGAAAGTTTTTTCTCCGAGAATAACAGCCCTATCCAAATCTTGAAGCGCACCCGAAACGATTTCAGAAGCCGATGCCGAACGTCCGTTAACCAAAACAACAATAGGCATCTTAGTATCAACAGGATTGTTTTCTGCCTTAAAAACTTTGTTCCACTGCTCAACCCTGCCTTTCATTTCAACGATTTTTTCACCCTTATCAACAAAAAGGTTTACGATGTTAACAGCCTCAATCAAAAGTCCGCCCGGATTATAACGCAAATCAACAACGAGATTTTCGATTTTGTCTTCGTTTTTAAGTTTCAAAAAAGCCGCTTTAAACTCCTTTGAACAATTCTCCGTAAACCCCGACAAATTTATATAACCCGTCTTAGAATCTATTTTCCCGAAATAAGGAATGTTTTTTTCCCTTATCATAGCGCGCTTGATATTGATGTTTTTCTCCTGTGAATCTCTCCTATAAGTTATTGAAACTTGCGTGCCGGGTTCACCCTTTATCAAAAGAGAAATTTCGTCATTAGTTTTGTCAGTGATGTCATTGCCTCCGATTTTAAGAATTTCATCGCCGATTAACAATCCCGCTTTATCAGCAGGACTTCCCTCTCCTACTTCAATGATTTTATAAACACCTGACAATTTCTCCAAATCAACACCGATGCCGGCATATTCGCCAGTGTTAATAAACATAACGTCCTCAACCAACGATTCCGGATAATAAACGGTATAAGGGTCAAGATGTTTCAACATCTCGTCCATAGCGGTTGAAATAAGTTCGCCGCTCGAAGTCTCGTCAACATACAAAATCCTTATATCCCTCATTAACGAATGAAAGATTTCAAGATTCTTAACCAACTCGAAATCATCGCCGTCGTCTTTGGTGAAAGAAACGAAAAAGAGCGATACGGCAATAATTCCAAATATAATTATTTTCTTTATTTTCATTTGTTTATAACGTTTAATTTAAAGTTTTTATTCATCATCTTCATCGTCCCAATACTCGATTTGAAGCCCCGAAAGTTTGCCGGAAGAAAAAACTGCCAAAAGTCCTAAATCTTCAAAATAAAGGAATTTTTCGTCGGAAGTTTCGTCAGTTTCAACATCAGGGTCAGCGGCTTTTAAGGATTTAGTATATTTCAAAAAATCCTCTTCGCTTACTCCGTAACGTATTTTATTGTCAAGAGTCATATCCTCTGACGTACAAAGCAGAGACGAGAGCGCGAAACTTCCCTCTTCGGTTTCTTCAAAGACAAAATCTGTTTCGATACTATCGTATGAAAGCGTTAAAACTTTTTCGCCGTCTTCGTCTTCAATATCCCTTGAATCAGGCTTACCGATAAGCGAAGTAACTTCGTCTTCACTCATCAAAAACTTTACGGGACCTATGCCCTGACCGATTATTAAATTACTAATTTTGTTCATTTTTTTATTTTTTTTTAATTATGAATTGTGAAACACTGCTTGTAAGATTTCCAAACTTCTTATTTGATGAAGATTGTCGAATCTGTAACGGTAATAATCTAAAATTTTTTCCAGCAAAAAACTTCGTGAAACACCGCTGAGCGGAATGTCCTCGCACGTCAAAATATCGTTATCAAGAATATCGCTAAAAATCTTAGAATACGGTTCGCGGATAAAATGCGGACTGCCTGCAATATCCTGACAAAACTTTGATTTTGCAATATCAAAACACGGCGTTTGCCTTGAATATCTGTTAAAAGGAAAAAAACCGACATACTTCGACAATTGCATAAGAAATTTCAGATGGAAATTTCTGCCTTTATACCCTTCTTCGTCCAAAAGCAACAAACTTGTCGAAATAAAATCATAAAGTTCCTTGTTAGCCTCAGAATAAGTCAAAGTCTTCAACAAAACCTCAGAAAGAAACATTACGACCGACATTTTAGCAGTACTTTTAGGAATCGTCGCATAATTAACGGCTGGAGAAATACTTTTGATGTTTTTCACTGCCGAATTAGAGCCGTTATATTCTATTTCGTTTTGAAAAAGCGGCTGACAATACGGTAAAACATTCGCTTTGTTTTTGCCCTCAGGAACTTTTAAGGCAAATGACAATCTGCCGAAATCCTCGCTAAAAGTATTGAGAATTAATTTATTGTCGCCGTATTTAGAATACTGCAAAATTATAGCACGCGTTTTCTGAACCATTTATTCCAAAGAATATTTTAGAGTTATACCGTAAACGTCAATATGTTTAGACTCAGTACCGTCAGAATGGTCTAACACCCAGCCTGAAATAGTTTTAAGCGTTTTATTCGGGTCGGTTTTTATTTTAACCTCCATAGAATATTTCTGTCCGTCACGTTGAATTCCCCAAAACGCATTTTGCTCGTTAGTGCCGTCTTCATAATTAGCGATAATGGTCATACGCGGATTAACGGTCTTGTCGTCAGAATAATAAATAACCTCTGCCGAAAGCGTATAAACTCCCTGCTGAGTAACCATATATTCAAACGCAATCGGATTGGTTGCACCGTCTAACGGCAAATGCCAATCCTTTTTCATAGTCCAAATATTAGAAGAATCTTTTTCGGCATTAGCTCCGGCAAGTTCTTCTTCCTCTGCCTTACGCTCTTCTTCGGCAATTATTTTCATAACCTTTTCACAAAGTTCAAGATACTTATCAGGGTGCTGCGTATACCACTCTATTTCTTCGATAAATTCACGGCGGGTAATTCCTAAATTCGCAAACAGTCCGTTATAATACGACAAAGAATCGTTTTTAAGATTTTTGTCTTCGAGATTTGCGATTTCGATAATAGCATCCGCTCTATGAACTTGATAAACGATTTGAGCAAATTTGTCAATCTGAATATCCGGCTGAGGTCCCGAACATGACAAACAAAACATCAAACCTAAAACACATATAATTTTTATTTTCATTTTTTATTTCAAATATTTTCGTTCTTTTTAAAATATTCATAGACTTTTACGGCTTTTGACAAATCTACGACTTTTTGCAATTCTAACAGACTTGCCTTTGAAACCTCGTTAACAGAGCCGAAAAATGTCAAAAGTTTTGCAATTGTCTTATCTCCTATTCCGTCAATATCCTCCAAAACAGAATGAATCATACCTTTTGACCGCTTGTTTCTATGAAACGTTATACAAAATCTGTGAGCCTCGTCTCTTAAATGTTGAATTACTTTCAAAGTCGGCGAAGTCTTATCCAAATACAGTGGAATATTATCTTCGGGAAAAAAGATTTCTTCCAAACGTTTTGCGATTCCTATTAATGCAATTTTAGGATAAAGACCGAGTGCTTTTAAAGTTTCGTAAGCGCATCTTAATTGTCCTTTTCCTCCATCGACGATAACAAGTTGCGGCAAAGGTTTACCTTCTTCCGAAAGCCGCTTATAACGACGGTAAATTACTTCGCGCATTGTAGCAAAATCGTCAGGACCTTCAACGGTTTTTACGTTAAACAATCTGTAATCTCTTTTGTACGGTTTTCCGTTTCTAAAAACTACGCACGAAGAAACCGGATTTGTACCTTGAATGTTTGAGTTATCAAAACATTCTATATGACGAGGTTCAATATCGAGTTGCAAGTCTTTTTGCATTGTTTTCATAAGGTTGTTGACACTTTTATCGGGGTCAACGAGCGAGCGTTGTTTTTGTTGCTCAGCCATAAAAAGTTTGCAGTTACGCTCCGACCATTCAAGAAGTTGTTTTTTATCGCCGGTTTTCGGAACGGTGATTTTAAAATCGCTGAAACCGAAATCCGTTTCTATCGGTAAAATAATTTCGTCTGCCTTATCGCCGAGATTCAAATCCGAGAAATGAATATCCGTCATTGCCGTCAAAAGTACATCTTTTTCGTCTTCATCAACCTTTGCTTTGATTTCGCGGGTAAAAGACCTCAGAATAACGCTTTCGGAAACTTTCATAAAATTGACGTAATAAAAATCGTCAGTTCGGTCATACAAAAGCGAAAACACTTCAACCGTTCCTTTTATGTCCACTGAAATAACATTTTTAGCATGATAATCTGCCAAAACATCGTATTTTTCTTTTATTTCCTGAGCCTTTTCAAACTCCATTTTCTCGGCTAATTTCGTCATTTGTGCTTTCATCATATTAAGCACATCAGTGGTTTTACCGTTAAGAATTTTCTTTACGGTTAAAATATATTTAGCGTATTCTTCTTTTGAAACTTCGCCGATACAAGGTGCGCAACAATTCTTGATATGATAATCCAAACAGACTTCATATTTTCCTTTTTTGACTAACTCTTCCGTCATCGAAGTTCTGCATATTCTCAAACGAAAAAGTCGTCTGAACATATTCAAAATATTTCGCATTGACACCACAGAAGGATACGGTCCGAAATACAAACTTCCGTCGGGGAGTTTTTTTCGCGTAAAAAATACCCTCGGATAATCTTCATTAGAAATACAAATCCAAGGATAAGTTTTGTCATCTTTAAGAAGAATATTGTAACGCGGCTGAAACTTTTTTATCAGTTTATTCTCCAATAAAAGAGCATCAGTTTCGGTGCTGACACAAATATGCAGAACGTCGCGGATATGACGGACTAATATCCCCGTTTTTCCGACTTGATTTTTTTCTCTGAAATACGACGATACACGGTTTCTTAGGTTTTTAGCCTTACCAACATAAATAACGGTTCCGTTTTCGTCCAAGAAATTATACACTCCCGGACTTAGCGGCAACGTTTTTACTTTATATTCTAATTCAGTCATAATATGCAGTACCGTTATTTTCTACCTTCCCAAATAAATCAGCAGCGTATTAATATCCGAGGGGCTAACACCTGGAATCCTTGAAGCCTGCCCTATTGTTTTCGGGCGAATACGTGAAAGTTTTTGACGACATTCCGTCGAAAGCGAGAATATTTTTTCAAATTCCATATTATCAGGAATCACCACATAATCCAATCTTAACAGTTTTTCAGCCGTCAATTCTTCCCTTTCGATATAACCTTGATACTTAATTTTTATCTCCGCGCTTTCTATTTCGTAACGATTAAAGCGTTTCAAAAACGGAAATTTATCTTTTAATTCTGCCATACTAACCTCCGTTCTCAAAATTATCGCGCTAAGTTTATTTCCTTGTGTTAACGGTTTACCGCCTTTGCTCTCGATATAATCATTAATTTTATCACAAGATACTGACGTTTCCTTGCAATATTCAAGTATTTTTTCTACATTTTCTTTTTTCTGATGATAATAATCAAGACGTTCTTTATCCGCCAAACCGACCTTATACCCTAACTCCGTCAACCTTTCATCAGCATTATCCTGACGAAGAAGTATACGATATTCCGACCTTGAAGTAAACATTCTATACGGCTCGTCCACACCTTTTGTCACCAAATCATCAATCAAAACACCGATATAAGCATCTTTTCTCGACAAAATAACTTCTTTGTTTCCCGTGAAACTTAACGCAGCATTCATTCCGGCAATCAAACCTTGACACGCCGCTTCCTCGTAGCCGGTTGTTCCGTTGACTTGTCCGGCAAAATAAACACCCTTAATAATCTTCGATTCGAGCGTATGATTAAGTTGAGTCGGGTCGAAATAATCATATTCTATTGCATAACCCGGACGAAAAATTTTCGCATTTTCTAACCCCGGAATCAATCTTATAGCCGCATATTGAACCTCGTATGGCAGCGACGACGAAAATCCGTTAAGATAATATTCACAAGTATCCGTACCTTCCGGCTCTAAGAAAACGGGGTGCGATTGTTTATCAGCAAAGGTAACGATTTTAGTTTCCACAGACGGGCAATATCTCGGACCCGTGCTTTTTATCGTACCATTAAAGAGCGGAGAACGGTCAAAACCTTTACGCAATTCATCATGCACATGAGAGTTTGTGTACGAAATATAGCAGTTTTTTTGAGGTAATTTCGTAATTTTATGCGCCATATAGGAGAACGAATCAGGATTTTCATCACCGGCTTGCGGTGTCATTTTTGTAAAATCAATCGTTCTGCCGTCAATTCTTGCAGGCGTTCCCGTCTTCATTCTTGCAGTTTTAACGCCCGCTTTTAGCAATGCTTCCGTCAAACCGCAAGCAGGTATCTCCCCTATTCTACCGCCTTTAAATTGTCTTTCGCCGATGTGCATTAATCCGTTCAAAAAAGTACCCGCCGTAATGACAACTTTTTTACACTTAAATTTCACGCCGAACACCGTTTCAACGCCTTTTACTTCGCCGTTTTCAACGATAACATCTTTGACCGTATCCTGCCAAAAATACAAATTCGGTATTTTTTCTAACAAGTCTCGCCAAAAAATTGAGAATTTAACTCTATCACATTGCGACCTCGGCGACCACATGGCCGGACCTTTCGAGCGATTCAACATACGAAACTGTATCGAACTCATATCCGTAACCACACCCGTAAGACCGCCTAACGCATCTATTTCCCTAACAATTTGCCCTTTTGCAATTCCGCCGATTGCAGGATTGCACGACATTTGAGCAAACTTTGTCATATCCATTGTTATGAGCAAAGTTTTAACACCCAACTTCGCAGCAGCATGCGCAGCCTCACAACCTGCATGCCCCGCTCCTATCACAATAATATCGTATTCTTCTATCATTTTTCCCATTTATTCAAATAAAAATCTTCACGAGAATGAATCTCTTTTTCATCTTCATCAGTTAAATCATCATAACCAACAAGATGAAGAACACCATGAATCATTACCCGCAAAAGTTCTGTTTCACGTAAAACATTAAATTTTTCGGCATTATCTTTTATTCTATCG
Organism: Bacteroidales bacterium; assembly: GCA_017417315.1. Taxonomy (GTDB): domain Bacteria; phylum Bacteroidota; class Bacteroidia; order Bacteroidales; family UBA3824; genus UBA3824. Next base: position 14,802 of record JAFPZK010000053.1, on the reverse strand, counting down.
TAACTAATAAACAAATCTCCCGAAACCACATCCTTTTTTACGTAATCAAAAGTAATAATATCGGTATAATAATCGTGGTTCAAGAACTGTTTGTTCATATTCCACAAGTATTCGTCAGAGCAAAAGATATACGAAATATCGCCCAACTGTTTACCTTCGCTTTCGATAGCAGATTTTATCCAACCAACAAGTTTTGTTTGATCGGGCAAATCAAATTGAACGTCCTCAAAATTAAAATCTATCATTTTTTAATCAACTTAAAAGTCATTTTAATACGCGAGCCGTTATCCAAAAACTCGGTTTTATCAGCGAGGTTTTTAATCAAAAACACTCCCCTACCCGATATTTTTTCGATATTTTCGGGTAATGTCGGGTCTGGTAAATTCTCGTAATCAAAACCATTACCGCCGTCTTTTACCGAAATCACAAGACAATCATCAGCGGTATAAGCCGAAACTGCGACAGGTTTTTCTCTGTCATTATTATTACCGAATACGATTGCATTTTTAACCGCCTCTATCGTCGCAATCAAAATATTACCATAAACTTCTTCCGAAATACTATAATCCGTACAAAGCGAATCTATAAATTTCTCAACCGAAGAAATTTCTTCGAGGTCTGAACCGAATGATAATGATGTTTTCATGTGAAACATTGTTTTATTCTATGTTTTGTAAATATTCACTATACTTATTTTGATAAAAAAGATTGAGGTTTAAGACCGGCGAATTAAGAAATTCCTTAGTGCCGAATTTATTAAACTTCAACTTCAAATCATCAGTTTTTTGTTGTTGTAAATCTGTTGCTTGTTTACTCTCTCGTTTCTCATCAAAATCTTGTTTTTTCTCGGCGTTTTCCAACTCTAAAAGTTTATTAAAAACAGTATTTTGACGGTCAATAAGAGTTTTATTAATATTACGATTCACAATATCCCGTTTAGAATCTTCCAAAAGTTGATTCATTTGATTCAACAATTGTTGTTGCTGAGGCGTATTACCGCCTTGATTCTGCATTTGACGTAACTGTTGCTGCATCATTTCCATTTGTTTCAATGATTCAGCCAACTGTTTATTTGTCGGATTGTCGCCTTTTTGAAGTTGTTGCAACATCTTTTCCAACGTCTCTTTTAAGGACTGTTGTTGATTTTTCATCTGTTGCATATTTTGTTGACGTTCCGCCATTTGTTTCTTGTTACGTGATTCGTTTCTCGAAGACTGCTGCTGCGAAGATGACGAACTCTGTTGCTGCTGTTGTTGCTGCATTTGGTCTTGAATTTCACTAAATAAAAGCGACAAATCATTAAAATCCGTCAAAACCATTTGCTGAAATCTTGCCGAATTACTCTTATGGTTTTCATTCATCTCGCTTTCAATCTTATTTAAAAACGAATTTATATCCTTTATCTTTTCATAAACCGAATGTCCGAGACTCGGTTCACGCTTCGCAAGCGCGTAAATAGAATCCTGAACCAAAGAAAAATCCTTTTTTATCGCAATTTGCTTCGGTACAGAACCGCCTAAATAATTAGAACCCGTCTTAACCTGATTCATTACTTCCTCCTGACTAAACGAAAGTGTCAGCAAATTATCCAAAATCTGACGAATATCATTAATATTCTCCTCATTTTTTTGCTGCTGATTTTGCTGCTGAATACCCTGCATTTCGTTAGACATTTGCTCCAAATCATCAGCAGTATCTTCCATTTGTTCTTGAAGTTGCCTATTATCAGACTTTGTTTCACGTGAATCAGTAGAAGACAACTTTTCTTGCTCGTTTTTAAGTTCGTTTTCTATCTCACTCATCTTATCCCCCATCTCAGGGACATCAAGTTTATTCTCTCCTAATTCTTCATTTTGCTTTTGAAGATTCTTATAATTTTCTTTTTCCTGTTGAAATTTCTCCTGAATATCTTTCATTTTCTCTGAGAGTTCTTGTTTTTCGCTTTCAGAAAGTTTCTTTTCGGATAATTTTTCCGCAGTTTCTTTTAACTCTTTGGAGAGTTCACGCATTTCGTTTGAAATATTATGGAGTTTATTCTCTATATTAAACATCTTCATCAGCGTGTTATTTCTTTCTAACTGCTCTGAAATCTGAGTGTAATCAAATTTCATATTCTGAATACTTTCGCGCATATCCTTTTCTGAAAGATTTTTCGCCAATTCAGAAATCTCGTCCATCAATTTCTTAATATCGTCAGTCATCAATTCGTCCCAAAGTTGCTGTAATTGTTTTTGCTGTTCCAATAATTCTTCGTTTTGCTCTTGCGATAACTGGTTTTCAAACGCATCTTTAAACTGATTTTCCTCAGAAATTTGCTGTAACAAGTTTTTCAGTTTATTCTGTTTCTCCATCAAATTATCGAGTTTCAACTTTTTCTCCCATTCCGACAAGTCTTTATTCGCAGCAACAGACTTCTGAAAATCATTCAAATCATTATTCAAATCCCTCAAAAGAGACTGTGCTTTATCCACTTTTTCAGCCATTGACGACTGCAAATTATCAATTCTTTCTCGTTTTTCTTGGTCTGAAACAGCCGTATAAGAATTTAAAGCAGTTTTTGAAGACTTAAATCCGGCAAGATTATCGTTATCTCTAACCTCAAAATAATAAGAAACCGACTTCTTAAAATCAGAAAAGTCATAATAAAAAAAGAAATCTTGGGTCAAATTATCATTAATTTCAATTTTTTCAAAGTGCAAATTTTTTGGTTTGTCAGCATCAAAATACACAAAATTCAAAGAATGAAAGCCGTAATCATCAGAAATTCTACCCGAAAAATACAATGCATTTGCTACCGTAGAATCAACAGCCGAGACAACTTGTATCGTCGGATAATAATCAGGAATTAGATTCACGTGAAACAACTCAGATGACTGATTATAAGAATTTTCTCCATCGACAGAAAAATAATAATCAAAGGTTTTTCGCACTTGTTTCTCTACTGAAATTTTATCGCCGTTACGCTTTATATCGGTCTTGACAGAGTCCACAAAAAACGAAAAATCTTTACAATCAGACACCGTATAATTCCACAGAATTTTAGAGCCTGACGGAACGGTCATATCGCCGGTATTTTCAAATTCGTCAGCAGAAATCTTTGTATACGACGGAGGAATAACTTGAACGGAATAGTTCAAAACCTGAGGCTTTGCAAAAACTTTTATCACGAAATCCGAAGTCTTATATCCTAAATACTCAACGTGAAAATCAAAATCTTTATTAACGTTTTTCATCGCATAAGAATAAAAGCAAGACGAATCAACATTCATCCTTACTTTAAAATCCTCGTTTGAAATAAAAACATCTTTTATCAACTCAGGACCGTCAATTCTTACACTAACGATAAAATCTTCTCCTGCAACGCAATTCAATGTGTCATTTAACAAAGAAAATGAATACGGGTTTTCTTTTTCATAATACGTAGAATAGTTCATAAAACGGGTTGCGCCCTGAGAAATTCTGTTAGAAAACAACCATGTCAAAACTAATAAAACCACCAAAATACACGCCGAATGAGCCAAAAATTTTCCCGTCCGCTTAAAATCAACCGCAGTAGTAAAGTTCCACGGTGAAATTTTTTCGATTTTTTGATTAATCGCAGCAACAAGAAAGTCAGATTTGCCGTCATCTAAGCCGTTCAACTGTAAAATATTGGTCAAAACACCGTTCTCATCTTTGAAATATTCGGCTATAATCCTTGAAGCCTCTTCAAAAGTAAGATACGGTATCAGTTTGAAAATCTTTAAAATCGGTATCGCAATAAAAAATACAAACACCGACAAAAACAAAAATACCGCAAAATAAAACAAAACCGTCTTAACAGACGGTTGCAAAAACGAGAATCCCTCCACCATAAAAAGCGTAAAAACCGATACCGAAAATATCAGCACAAACAACAGCACGCCGAGAATTATCCTATTAGAATAAAATTTACGGATAAAATCGTTTAATTTAGCCTCTATGACAGAAAAATTTGACTTCATTTCCTATTATTTTTTGTATTTTTAACCAACCAATGATACGGATTCAAGACTTCGGAGCCGAGCCATATCTGAAAATTCAAAATGCAATCACCGTTTTCAGCGTCAAAACCTCCAACTACGTCGCTCTTATTAATCATATCGCCCTGAGAAACGTTTATATGGTCAAGTCCTGAATAAACGGTGTAATAAGAGCCGTGTCGGACGATTACGGAAAACTTATTTTGCGGCAGTTTCACGATTTTAGCCACCGAACCATTATACACGCATTGAACTTTTGAAACCTCTGGCACACAAAAGTCCAAACCGTCGTTTTTAATCGTAACTTTATCGTAAACAGGGTGTTTTGATTCACCGAAGTATCTGATTATCACCGCTTTATGCACAGGCCACATCAAATATCCCTTCTGAACCTGAAACAATGTTGTTTCGTCATCAGCAGAAGATACAGCCGGAGTTTTCAAAGAATCTATATTATTCTTAATGATTTCACGTGAAACATCATCTTCTTTGTTTTCTGTATAAGACTTTGCGATTAGATTTCGCGAAGTACTATAACGTTTTATAAAAGTTTGTTCAACACCGAGTTTTTCTGCAACGTTATTTTTTGCTAATTTTATACTATCAAGCGTAGAAACCACCGCCGCTATTTCTTTTTTTAAAGCCTTTATTCGTATAATTTTTTTCTGACGATAATCAGTCAGCCACTTTATATACAAAAACTGACGGTATGTTTTATATAAGTTATCAAACGAGAAAATGTCAAAATTTTGATGCATCAAAGTTCTTAGCCGCGAAGCCGTAACAATGAGTGAGGCATAAATATTTTTCTCGTAATCCAACTGTGAATTCAAACGCTGATAAAACAATTCGTTATTATAAACGTCTTTATCAAGTTGAACAATTTGTGATTTCAATTTAGAAGTCAGAAGGTTTTTTAAGTTCAACTGTTCGTCGATGACACTCAAAACCATTGACGGATTGTCGATTTTTTCCGGGTTTTCCAAAATTATCAACACCGAATCCAAATAAGCCGACTGCTCCTCCAACCCTACTTGTGAAAACACATCGTTAAACGTAAAAACAACTAAAAATAATATAAATATTCTTTTCATTTTCTTTAAAACTTCATCTCTGTATAATTAGCCGGAATCGTCAACGGATACTGCAAAGCCTTACCAAAAACCGCTTTATTGTAAAAAAACGTAACCGTAAAATCCGTCCCGATACCTTCAAACTGAACCTCTTCCGGTAAAGTGTGCATCGGAAATTTATTCTCGCCTTTATAGTTTATCGAAACGCCTTTTTGCGACGAGAGAACAACCGCTGAGTTTTTTAATACGCGGGAGGTTTCACGTGCAACAATAATTTCGTCAGACATTCCGTATTTTGTATTATAACTTTTTACAGAATTTAATTGCAGTTTTCCGTCTTTTTCTTGTGGAGAAAAATACGCAAGATTTTCTATTTTGTTTTTAGGGAATAAGAAAAACTTATTTAAAAATACAGACTGCAAAATCGAAAAATCAAAATCAATCGGGAAAAACTGTTTTAAAGCCGTATAATCACTTTTGAAATATTGATTTTTTAATTTTACAACAGCAAAAACAGAATCTTTCGTAAGTTTTGCACGGGCAATTTCTAACCCGAATGCTTTGATGTAAAGCCAAATCAAAGAGTCGTTAGCAATACGTAAAGTACCCGAACCCGAAACATTACGGTCAGGAAGTTGAAGTTTTAAGTCAAACTTTATCTCCGCAGTCGAAAACGTATCCTGCTTCAAATACATATTTTCAGCCTCTTTAAAAAGAGGAGATTTTGTATCAACCTCAGTAGTGATAACCTCGGTTTTGGGCTTGTCATTACCGCCGTTGTCGTGCTTTTTCTTCTTGCCCTTACATGCAGAAAACAGCAACAAAAAAACAAACAAAAACGCTATATTCCTTAATTTCATAACTGTTATTTTTTATCGTTCATAATTTTTTCTGACAAATCCTTTACATATTTTTTACCGTCTTTATCCAACGATAACGCCTTTTCGATAAAATATTCCGCCGTTTTTATGTCGCCGCTGCGGTAACTATAAAAAGCCTGAACATAATTAAAATAAAAATTTGAATTATCGTAACCAAGACATTGTTTCAAAATATTTTGAGCAAGCGGCAAATTACGCTGTGAATCTATCAAATACCAAGCATATTTGGCGCAAACATTATAATCAGAATGGTTTATATTGTAATATTTTTCAAAGTTTTGGAAGGCAACCTCTTTATTAGACTTCTCATAATTGAAAACTCCGTAATAAAAATAATATAAATTTGCACTTTCAGTAAGTTCTACTCCGAAATCCCTCGCCGAAGAAAACATCTCCCCCGCCCCGGCTAAATCACCTAAATACATTTTCGCAACAGCAGAATAAAGCATAACGTCAACCTGCTCAGGAAAATAATCTTCCGAGGTTTCAACAGCCGTTTTCAAGGCTTTATAATCTTCGGTCAAAACATTAAGTTTGAAAAGTTTTCTCCAAAGCGAAAAATCAGATTTTTCAATTTCAGCACAAATTTGCAACTGCTCAGAAGCACGCTTATAGTTTTCCGTAACCATCAAAAAATCCGCATACGAAGAACAAACTTCAAAACTCTTTCCGTCAGTTTTCAAAATCTCGTCATAAAGCGATGAAATTTTTTCGCCGTCAATTTTTTCAGAATGAATGACAATATCTTCGATTATCGAAACTTTTTCCTTTACCGAAATTTCTCTGCTCGAAAAAGACTGCCTGAGATTTTGATAGAAACAATCTTCCTTACCCGTTGCACGGCACAAATAAGCCTCGGCGAGATATGACAAAGGATTTGTGTCATCAATACTTTGCATTTTTTTTACAACTTGCTGAGCCTTAGATAGTTGCGAAGTAGACAAATAAAAATCTCCCAACATGCCGAGGTAAGACAAATTAGAAGAATCTGTCAAGATTAGTTTACTAAATTCATTTTCCGCCTCTTTTATTTTGTTTTGACGACGGAGAAGGTCAATTTTTTTTATCGAAAGGTCAAAATCATAACCGTAAATTTCTTCGATTTTATTAAGTGTAGAAATTGCACTCGAAAATCTGTTGAACTGAGTATAAAAATTTACGAGCCGTTGATAATCTTGATAACTCGGATTTTTTTCGATGAGTTTTTCATAAAGTTTCAAGGCTTCGGGGTAATTGTCCATGGTTTCGTAAACCGTCGCCAAAAAAACGTTATACCAATAATTCTCTGGTTGAAGTTTCACTGCCGTGAGTGCAAAATTTAAAGCGGCGTCCATGTCATGGTAATTATAATAAATTCTCGCGAGTTGAAAATTTGTCGCCGCAGACTCAGGATTTAATCTCAGACAAGAGTTATATGCGGACAAAGCCTTTTCGGGCTGACCTTTAAGCAAGAAAATGTCAGCCTGCGAAAAAAAGTTCTTAAATTCAACCTCGTCAGGAACCTTAGGCGTATTATTCTTCTGCGCATAAAGCCCCGAAAAGCCAAGTAAAAGCAATATAGTTAAAAAAAATTTCATAATTTTTTCTTACCGCATAACAACCCAATGTATTAATTCACAAAATTATAAATAAAACACGGATTAGAAAAAATTATTTTTCAAAAAAAACATTTTTTCACATATTAATTAACATATTAACGCACAATTAATCAGTAAGTTACAGAAGTTATCAACAATATGTGTGAATAAGGTGTTGAACAATAGTTTAAAAAGTGTTGATAAGTGAGGATAAGTTGTTGAAAATTGTGAAAAAGTTTTTCAAGAGAAAAAATTATCAACATTTTTTACAAACAATCACAAAATTATCAACAATCATCAACACACATTATTCAATAACTAAAATATTAATTATCAACCAATTAAATAAGTTATCAACACTTTCAACAACATATAATAATCATAATAAAATTTTAAAAAAAAATATATTATAATTATTTTTCGCAGAACTGATTTGTGAAAAGAGGTCAGAAAAACTTATTTCCGAAGAACTTTTTTCCGGAGTAAGTCCCAAAGATTTTCTCTTTTTATAACAACCGCTGCAAAGACCGCTAACAAAACCGTGTTAACAACTATATTGTTTACAAAAAGCGATACAGCATAAAATCCTGCCGTTAAACCTAAATACAAAAAAATGTTCTTAAAATCGTATGTGCAAGGAAGATATTTCCGTCCCCATAAAAACGTGATTATCAACATTATAAGGTAACAAACAACATTTGCAACCGCGCATGCCGTGTAACCGAACTTAGGAACGAAAATATAATTCAAAACAATCGTTACAACCGCTCCGATTACAAAAATATAAATTCCGTAAACCGTTTTTGAGTTAAGTTTATACCAAAACGATTGTAAATAAACCATTCCTACTAATAAATGTCCTATCAAAAGATAAGGCACAACTTTCAAGCCGTCCCAATATGTAGAATTAATAAAGTGCTTGATGATGTCCAAATAAAACATTATTCCTAAAAAAATAAACAGCCCGAACACGAGCAGATATTTATTAACTTTTGCAAAAAGTTCGTTAAAATCTTTTGCACCTTTGTTTGAAAAGAAAAACGGGTCGGCAGAATATCTGAAACACTGTATAAAAAGTGTCATTAAAACGGCAATTTTAGCGTTTGCACCGTAAATACCTAATTCGCTAAGAATATAATTGTTTGCATCAGTTATTCCGTCAGGAATCGTGTAAAAGAATTTTATTGAAACTCTGTCAAAAAACTCGTTAATCATGCCCGCTAAGCCCGAAACCAAAAGCGGCAGAGAATATACGAGCATTTTTTTCAAAAGCGCAAAATCAAAACCGTATTTAACTTTAAAAAAATCCGGCACAAAAAGTAGCAATGTTACTCCGCTTGCAATCAAATTAGACAAAAACACATATCCTACGCCGAAATTTTCATCGTATCCGCCTGTTTTAGGAAGATAGAGAATAAAAAACAAATTCAGGCCGATATTAATTGAGATGTTAATCAGTTTAAAAATGCCGAATTTTAGGGCTTTGTTCTGTTGACGGAGTCGGGCAAAGGGAATCGACGTAAAAGCGTCTAAACCTAAAATTATCACGAAAAGTGAAATATAATTTACGTGGTTTTGATAATCCAAAACCTCAGCAATACTGCCCGAAAACATCAGCCCTAACCCTACAAATAGCGAACTCGTTATAAATAAAGAGGTTGCGGCTGTTGAAAATACTTTATCGGGATTGTTTTCAGTTTTTGTAAAATAGAAATATCCGGTTTCCATTCCGTATGTTAACAGAATCATCAAAAAAGTAACGTAAGTGTATAATTCTGTGATGATTCCATATTCGCCCGGTACAAAAACGCGGGTATAGAGCGGCACTAACAAGTAATTCAAAAGCCGTCCGACGATAGAACTCAAACCGTAAATAAAGGTTTGAGAAGCGAGTTGTTTTATTTTTCCCATTTGTTTATAACAATTTTGCAAAAGTATAATTTATTTTTTAATTTTGCGCAAATTTTTTTGCGGTTTATCTGATGATGAAACTATCTATTACATTGGTTTTTATTGCGTTGACATTGAATTGTGCGGCGCAGAAGCGTTGGAATTTTGAACTCGGCGCGGGTATGACACAAAATTCGGGAAACGTTGACAACTTTGCCCTGAAAAACTATGCCGAACTTGAACGTAACGACAGTTTGATTTCTACTAATTTGAACTATAAGTTCGTTTATCAAAAGGAGGACGAGAAAGAAACGAACAAAGGTTTTAGTGCCGGACTTAACTTTGATTTGTTTCAGTACGGAAAGTTTTCTCCGTTTGTATCTACGGAGGTTTTAACAAACGAATATAAGGGTTATGACTTTAAAATCAGTGCGTTAACAGGTTTTAAGTACAGAATTTTCACTAAAAAGGACACCTGCGATTATTCAGTAAGTTTGGCGGTGGTTTATGACAATGTGGACTACACGCCCGAAGAAAACAAACTTGACAGAGAGGTTTTTCGTTTGTCTGTCCGTCCGAAAATTAAGCAGAAAATCGGTGATAATTTTTTTATCGGACACAGCACGTTTTATCAACCTTCGCTGAAAGATTTTTCTGACTATATAGTTAATTCTTCGACGAAATTATCGAGTAAAATCACGACGAAACTTTTTCTTGAAGTAAGTTTTAATTACGAATACCGCAGCAAACTTCCGACTGAGGATTATAAAAACTATGATATTTCGACGGAGGTTTCTCTAAAATTGAAGTTGTAAAAAATTTTTTGTTATGAACGTTGAAGAAATTTTAAATAAAGCCCTTGAATTACAACCGATTACAGCCGAAGAAGGTGAGTTTTTGTTTTTGAACGCGCCTCTTGCCTTGCTTAGTTTTTGCGCTAACGAGGTTAAAAACAAACTCCGTCCGGCAGAAAACCGTAATAAAGTCGGCTGGATAATCGACCGTAACATCAACCTTTCAAATATATGCGTTACGAGATGTAAGTTTTGTAATTTTTCGCGTTCAAAAAACTCTCCTGAGGCTTTTGTAACAACGATGGAGGAGTATAAGCAAAAAATTTCGGAACTTTTTAAAATAGGCGGACGTCAGGTTTTGCTTCAAGGCGGCATGAATCCTGATTTTGGTTTGGATTTTTATTGTGAATTGTTTTCTGAGTTGAAAAAGACTTTTCCGGGAGTAATTCTTCATGCTTTGGGTCCCGCAGAAATCGCGTATATCAGCAAAAAATCCGGCAAAACTTATAAAGAAGTACTTGAAACTTTACATAAATACGGTCTTGATTCCCTGCCCGGCGCGGGTGCTGAAATTCTTGTTGACAGGGTTAGAAAAATAATTTCACCGGCAAAATGTACTGCTCAGGAATGGCTTGACGTTATGCACGAGGCTCATTGTCTTAATCTTCCGACCTCTGCGACGATGGTTTTCGGACATGTTGAAACTTTGCGTGAGCGTATGGAGCATTTGGTGAAACTTCGTGAGGTTCAGGCAAAAAGACCAGCCGGAAGTGAAGGTTTCATAACTTTTATTCCGTGGCCGTTTTACAGCAAAGGCACGAGATTGGAAAAAGAATTTGGAAAATTTCCTGAAATTTCGTCAGAAGAATATATCCGAATGATTGCGGTTAGTCGTTTGATGCTCTGTAACATAAAGAATATTCAGGCTTCTTGGCTGACAGTCGGAAAGTCAGCCGGACAAGTTTGTTTACATTCCGGTGCTAACGATTTCGGCTCGATAATGATGGAGGAACACGTTGTTTCGGCTGCGGGCGCAAATTATTCGTTAGACGAAAACGAAATGGTCATCGCAATCAGAGAGGCAGGTTTTGAACCGAGGCAGAGAAATTCAAGGTATGAGTTTTTGGCTTGACATTTTTCAATTTTGCAGTATTTGTGATGCGATATTGATAGGGTCGCGACGTGCATCTGTAAAAGCAACGATTGTAACTTTATTACCGTCAACATAATACACAACTTTGCTTAGCCTTTGAACGAATACACATCTATATTCAACAGCAAATCCTTCCATATAAGGGTCAAGTTTTCCTATTAAAGGATTTTGTTCGAGTTTTTTTATCATATCATTGATAGCGGATAAAAACTCATGTTTTGCTTTTGTGCCAAAACTTTTATTTATGTACAATGCAATTTCTTTTGCAGATTTACTTGCTTGTTTTGCCCAAACAATTTTCATACAGCCTCCAATTCCAATTCGTCTTCCATACACATACGCATTACTTCATCGGTTGAATACACTTCTCCTCTTTCGGCTTGAAGTCTTCCGTTTTCAACCATTTGTTGATATTCTTTTAGTGTATAACGTTTTTGGGTATTTTTTTCTAAAACACCGATTACATACAGCAAATCCTCTTGTGAAAGTGTCGCCAAAAGGTAATCGCAAAGATTTATTAGAGGTTTTGTATCCATAAACTTGTCAAATTATAATTTAAGCGCAAATTTATAAATAATTTTTTCATTATTTGTATGAGTTTGTTTAAATTATTATCCTTTTTAAATTTTTTGACAATAACATCTCTACCTCTTTCAATTGTTTACAGTTTTGAATTATCTGCATTTGTTCTTCAAAACTAAGACTTTTGTCTTTGAGTTTGTCAAGAGTTTCTTTCGAGGCTAATTGAATGATTTTCAGTTTGTAAGTGAGAATAGATTTCGGAATGTCCCCTTTGAAAGTTTCTTCCGGCGTGGCACAAACTGCCCCTCTGCGCTCCCAAATCTTGCTGACGGTATCTTTCGGAATAACCATTTGTGAGGCTAAATTGCGAATTTTTTCGTCTGCATTGTTAAGAAAATAGTTCGTGTCAATAGGCTGATTTTCAAATAAATGGGTTTTATAATCTTCAAAAATCTGCTTGTAAATCAAGTTTTTGAACTCCATTTCCTCGTTCAACATTTCGCTGATTATATACGTTGCGACATTGACGGATTGTTCAACGCCCGAAGCGGGGTCTGTAATACGCTCATATTCAAGGCTTCCGTAATTTATTAGATAGTTGACGATTTCGCGTTCTTCGATTTCCGCATAAACGTTATTGATAAAACCGGGCAGTTTTCCATCCTCCCCTGCCCTATCGGTAATATTTTGATTTTCAGGGTTTTCTCTATCGTTTTCCGGCGAAGGAGGCGTGGTGTTTTCGCCTAAATTCATGCCTTGACGAACACGTTGTTTTATTTCATCGTCGTGATGTTTTTTTAGCGTTTTCCCCGTTTCGGCATAAAGTGCATCTTCTTTAACGTCAAGAAGTTTTGAACATTCTTTGATATAAAACGAGCGCGTTACGGCGTTGGAAATCTTTGATATTGAACCGATTATGCTGTTTACGACCTCTGATTTTTTCAAGGGGTCTTCGGCATCTTTCAGCAAAATTCTCGTCTTGAATTTTATAAAATCTTCTTCGTGACTGTCAATATATTCCTGCAATTCTGTCGGCGTATGAGTTCGTGCGAAAGAATCGGGGTCTTCGGGTTCGGGAAGTAAAACAACTTTTACATTTATATCTTGTTCAAGAATCAAATCTATACCTCTTAGCGAGGCTTTTATTCCTGCCGGGTCGCCGTCATAAATCACCGTCAAATTACTTGTAAAACGCTTAATAACAGATATTTGCCCCGGTGTGAGGGACGTTCCTGACGATGCGACGGTGTTTGTTACGCCCGATTGATGCATGGAAATAACGTCGCAATAACCTTCACAAAGATAACATTTGTCTCTTCTAACTATTTCTGCTTTTGCCTGATAAATTCCGTAAAGGACTTGACTTTTGTGATAAACCTCTGATTCTGGAGAATTTACGTATTTTGCCTGTTTTTTGTCATTGGTCATAATTCGACCGCCGAAAGCCACGACTTTGCCCGAAATTCCGTGAATCGGAAACATTACACGCCCCGTAAATCTGTCAAATTTATAACCGTCTTCTTTTTCGATTATAAGACCAGTTTTGACTAAAAATTTAGTTTGATAGCCTTTTTTAGTTGCTTCATTTACAAGTGCTTGCCTATTGGTCGGAGAATATCCTAATTGAAATTTTTCTATTGTGTCGGGGCGGAATCCGCGTTCTTGAAAATATGTTAAAGCGATATTTCTGCCCTCTTCTGTGTTTTTTAATTGTTCGGAGAAAAAAGTTTGTGCGAATTGGTTTACGATATTCATACTTTCGCGTTCTTCGTACTCCTGCTTTTCTTCGTTCGTAAATTCTTTTTCCTGAACGGTGATATTGTATTTTTTAGCGAGATATTTTAGGGCTTCGGGATATGTCATGTTTTCGTGTTTCATGACGAAAGTTACGGGCGAGCCTGACGCGCCGCAACCGAAGCACTTGAAAATATTTTTAGCAGGGGAAACAGAAAGCGAAGGTGTTTTTTCGTTATGAAACGGACAACACCCAATATAGTTAGTTCCGCGACGTTTCAGGGACATAAAATCCTGAACGACATCAAGGATTTGAGCAGAATCAAGTATTTTTTGTACGGTATCTTGGTCAATTATCATAATTATTTTTTGACTTGATTTGCAAGAAATTTCGGCTCACGTCTTAAATTCCAAAAAGCCACTATTTCAATTGTTTCATTATCTTTGATACGGTAAACTATTTTGTTTATTTTATTGACAATAATACTCCTATACGTAATTACTCTATCAGCCAAAAGAGGTTCAATACGTCCCATTTCTGGATTTTTGCGTAATAATTCAACAATATGGTATACTTTTTCAACAAATTTTTGTTTTGAAGTTTCACCAAATTTTGTTAAAATATAATTTGTTGTCCGAATAACTTGAGATTCAGATTTTTTAAGCCACACAATTTTCATTGCCATGTAATTTCATTTCAAAAAGTTCCTTAAACAAATCTTCATTATTCACAAAATCTCCATTAGCGGATTCTTTTTCCGCTTCATCAATCATTGCATTGATTTCTTCCATTGTGTACGGCTCTAAAGACCCTTCATAGTCCGAATAATCTTCATCATCAAAATCATATACCACGTTAAACAATCCGCAATTCTCTATCATTTTTATAATTGCAATTGTTGCTCTGTCATTCGGGTTATATGTCAATGACAACGTTTCAAGATGTTTTTCTTTTGAAACCGCCTTTTTTTTCTTTTTTGTTAATGTTTGCTCCATAATAAAAAGTATTTTCCGCAAAAATAAAAAAAAAAAACAGTTTTTTTAGTTTTTTTACTGAAAAAAATTTTTAATTTTGCCTTCGGATATTTGGCTTTTTACCCCCAAAATCCGACATATAAAATTATTAACAAACGAAAGCGTTATGCTTTTCTTGATTTTAGAAACGTGAGAAACTTCT